>CBIHOT010000017.1:0-98485 GCA_966211495.1 uncultured Roseateles sp.
GCGCTACGTTCGGGACGTAGAGGCCGGAGGTTCGAATCCTCTCACCCCGACCAGGAATTTTTCAGGAAAGCCCAAGTGCGAGAGTGCTTGGGCTTTTTTGCGTTTGGGAATTTGACCGGTCTGTATTGACCCAGTCAATCATGCTCAGGTCGGACCGTTAATGCAAGACGCTTCCGACCTTCTCCTGTCTCGTGAGATGGAGCCTGCGTCTGAGCAGCCAAGCGCACCTCCCGGGGACTGGCCGCAGTCGAGACGCCGAACGGCGGCTACTAAGGCGCTTTCAGTTGGCGATTGAGCTCCTGGGGCCGGACCGCCTGCAAGCTTGAGCGTCTGGGATATCCGCACCGTGCGACCGCAAGGTTTGCGGTGAAAATCCACCGGTTGTGGAGGCCATAGCCTCTGGATACCTAGGGAGCCCATGAATCACCAAGCGCTGTCGTCCTTCATCTGGTCCGTCGCCGACCTTCTGCGTGGCGACTACAAGCAATCCGAATACGGCCGCGTCATCCTGCCCTTTACCGTCCTACGCCGGTTGGACTGCGTGCTGGAAGCCACCAAACCAGCCGTCTTGGCCGAGTTCGAAGCCAAGACCAAGGCGGGATTGAACCCCGACCCCTTTCTGCTGCGCAAGGCCGGCCAGAGCTTCTACAACAGCTCGCCGCTGGACCTAGTCAAGCTGTTGGGCGACCAGGACCACATTCGGCAGAACCTATACGCCTACGTCCAGGCCTTCTCACCGGCCGCTCGCGACATCTTCGAGCGCTTTGACTTCTACACCCAGGTCGAGCGCCTGGCCAAGGCCAACCTGCTCTACCTGGTCGTCGAGAAGTTCGCCAACATCGACCTGCACCCCGAGGTCGTGGACAACGCCAGCATGGGCGCGGTGTTCGAGGAGCTGATTCGCAAGTTCGCCGAAATCAGCAACGAAACCGCTGGTGAGCACTTCACGCCCCGCGAGGTCATCCGCCTGATGGTGGACTTGCTCTTCATCGAAGACGATGACGTGCTCTCGCCCGGCAATGCCGTGGTACGCACCATCTACGACCCGACGGCCGGCACCGGTGGCATGTTGTCGGTGGCGGGCGAGTACCTGCTGGAGCACAACCCGCAGGCACGGCTGACCATGTACGGTCAGGAGCTGAACGACGAAAGCTACGCCATCTGCAAGGCGGACATGCTCATCAAGGGCCAGCCGGTGGAGAACATCGTCGTCGGCAACACGCTCAGCGACGACGGCCATGCCCACACCAAGTTCGACTACATGCTCTCCAACCCACCCTTCGGCGTGGAATGGAAGAAGGTTGAGAAGACCGTGCGCCAGGAGCATGAGCAAAAGGGCTTCGACGGCCGTTTCGGCCCCGGCCTGCCTCGCGTCAGCGACGGCTCGATGTTGTTCCTGATGCACCTGCTGTCCAAGATGCGCCCGGCCAAGGACGGTGGCAGTCGCTTCGGCATCGTGCTGAACGGCTCGCCCCTGTTCACCGGCGGCGCCGGCAGCGGCGAGAGCGAAATCCGCCGCTATGTGCTGGAGAACGACCTGGTGGAGGCCATCGTCGGCCTGCCCACCGACATGTTCTACAACACCGGCATCGCCACCTACGTCTGGATTCTGTCCAACAAGAAGCCGGCCGACCGCAAGGGGTTCGTGCAGCTCATCGACGCGAGCGGCTTCTGGCAAAAGATGCGCAAGAGCCTCGGGTCCAAGCGAAAGGAGATGAGCGAGGCGCACATCGCCACGGTCACACGCCTGTTCGGCGACTTCACCGAGGCCGAGCTGGTCACCGTCTTCGACGCCGCCGGCAAGGCCGTAGGCGAGCCGCTGCTGGTCACAGGCACCGATACCCCGCCCACCGCGCCCGAGGGCGGCAAGCTCAAGCGCGTGCCTATCTCGCGCATCTTCAAGAACCAGGACTTCGGCTACACCACCATCACGGTGGAGCGCCCGCTGCGGGACGAACAGGGTCAGGTAGTGCTGGGCCTCAAGGGAAAGCAGAAGGGCAAGCCCCAGGCCGACAGCGCGCTGCGCGACACCGAGAACGTGCCGCTGGGCGAAGACATCCAGGCCTATTTCAAGCGCGAGGTACTGCCGCACGCGCAGGATGCCTGGATTGACGAAGAGAAGAGCAAGGTCGGCTACGAGATTCCGTTCAACCGGCACTTCTACGTCTTCGAACCGCCGCGCAGCCTGCACGTTATCGACGAAGAACTGAAGTCCGTCACAGCCAGCATCATGAAGATGCTGGAGGAGTTGGCGGAATGAGTTTGCCGAGGTATGGGAGCTACCGGGACAGCGGCATTCCATGGGTCGGCACCTTGCCCGCACATTGGAACGTTTTGCCGCTGATGGGCGTGGCAAGGGAGCGCTCGGAGTCGAATGCTGGCATGCAGGAAAGCAACCTCCTGTCGCTCAGCTATGGCCGAATCGTCCGAAAGGACATCGACTCAAACGATGGCCTACTTCCCGAGTCCTTTGAGACTTATCAAGTCGTTCAGCAGGGGGACATCGTCCTGCGCCTGACGGACCTTCAGAACGACAAGCGTAGCCTCCGGAGCGCGCAGGTTCAGGAGCGCGGCATCATCACGTCGGCCTACCTAGCCCTTGAGCCAAAGGGAGCATCGTCGGCGTTTCTGGCTTACCTGTTCAGGGCCTACGACCTCAGCAAAGTCTTCTACTCGATGGGCGGCGGGCTGCGGCAGTCGATGAAGTTCTCTGACTTGAAGCGGATGCCCATGGCCATCCCGTCGGAGCCAGAGCAGACCGCTATCGCAGACTTCCTCGACCGCGAAACCGCCAAAATCGACGCGCTGATTGCCGAGCAGGAAAGGCTCATCGCCCTGCTGGCCGAAAAGCGACAGGCAACCATCTCCCACGCTGTCACCAAGGGCCTCAACCCCAACGCACCGATGAAGGATTCCGGCGTGGCGTGGCTGGGGGATGTGCCGGCGCATTGGGTCGCCTGTCCACTCAAAATGTCGGCGCGCATCGGAAACGGCTCGACCCCAAATCGCGACAACCCGAACTACTGGGCCGATGAGGGGTTTCCTTGGCTCAACAGCTCCGTGGTGAATCAGGAGGAGGTCTCGGAGGCAGAGCGCTTCGTCACTGCATTGGCGCTCGAGGAATGTCACCTTCCCATCGTCGAACCGCCGGCCGTGCTCATAGGCATCACGGGACAAGGAAAGACACGCGGCATGGCGACTCGTCTCGCGTTTACTGCGACCGTGAACCAGCACCTCGCGTACATCAAGCCGATTGAGGCAAGGCTGACCGAGCCCTACCTGCTTCGGGTCCTCGAAGCTGCGTACCTGCACTTGCGTACCGAGAGCGATAGTGCGGGAAGCACCAAAGGCGCCATCACCTGTGAGCAACTTGGCAATCTGCGAATTCCAGCTCCAGCGCTGACCGAGCAGCTCGCGATTGCGTCGTTCCTTGACGATGAAACATCCAAGCTGGACAAGCTCAAGTCTGATTCGGAAAGAGCTATCACTCTGCTCAAGGAGCGCCGCTCCGCCCTCATCGCCGCCGCCGTCACCGGCCAAATAGACGTACGCAACGCATAAATTCGCAAAACCGACAAAGCGTAAACCAACAGGGAGAAGTAGATGAGCCAGTTTGACAGCACCAAACGCTCACTGGAAGACGTGCTCAAGGACGTCAGCATTGGCAAGATTCAGTTGCCGGACTTTCAGCGGGGCTGGGTCTGGGACGACAGTCACGTACGCAGCCTGCTGGTGAGCATCGCGCGCTCTTTCCCCGTCGGCGCGGTGATGCTCCTGGAGACCGGCGGCGAGACGCGCTTCCAGATTCGGCCGGTGGAGGGAGTGAAGCTGCCAACAAATGCCCCGGCCGCTGAGCTGCTGATATTGGACGGCCAGCAAAGGCTGACTACCTTGACCCAAGTACTCGCCATCGACGGGCCAGTGGCGACGCGCAACGAAAAGGGCCGCGCTATTGAGCGCTACTACTACTGGGACATCAAGCGCGCGCTTGACGGAGTGGAGTCGCTGGAAGATGCCGTGGTCGCCGTAGAGGCGGACAAATGCCTGCGCGAAAACTTCGGCCGCGTCATCAAGCTGGACCTCACGACCCCGGAGAAGGAGTACCAGCAGCTCTACTTCCCATGCAGGCAGACGCTTAACTCGGACGCCTGGGAGGAGGGCCTGCAGGAAGCGTGTCCCGAGCAGTTCGGCCTATACATGAGGTTCCGCAAGCAGGTCTTGCAGGCGTTCCGCGGCTACCAGTTGCCGGTAATCCAGTTGCACCGGTCCACCAGCAAGGAGGCAGTGTGCTTGGTGTTCGAGAAGGTGAACACCGGCGGCGTACCGTTAAACGTGTTCGAGCTGGTCACAGCGACCTACGCGGCCGATGGCTACAACCTTCGCGACGACTGGTTTGGCAGCGCGGCGCGCAAAGTGGAGTCGCGCCAGAAGCGACTGGCCAAGGAGTCCGTGCTGACCGCGCTCGAGTCCACGGATTTCCTGCAGGCGATTGCGATGCTGCACACGCTGAAGCGTCGCAAGGCTGACTTGGCCGAGGGCAAGACGGGCAAGCAGGTCACGCCGGTGAGTGCCAAGCGCGCCACCATTCTTGACATGCCACTGGCGGCTTACCAGGAATGGGCAGACGCTGCTGAGGGCGGCTTCGTGCGCGCGGCCAAGTTCCTTAGGCGCGAGTGCGTGCGCGACGTGCGCGACCTTCCTTACCGCACGCAGCTCGCACCACTCGCGGCCGTGCTGGCCGTTCTGGAAGAGCGCTGGAAGGAGCCGCGCATCTACGACAAGCTGGCGCGTTGGTATTGGTGCGGCGTGCTGGGCGAGTTGTACGGCGGTGCAGTCGAAACGCGCATCGCCAACGACACCGAAGACCTGCTCGCATGGATTGATTCCGACGCCGCAGCGGAGCCGCGGACCATCCACGACGCAGCCTTCCGACCCGACCGCCTGGACCGCATGACATCTCGTCTGAGCGCGGCCTACAAGGGCCTCAACGTGCTGCTGCTACGCAGCAAGGCGCAGGACTTTTTCTGGAAGGGCACCATCACCGAACTTGATGCTGAGGATGTGGCGCTGGACATTCACCACATCTTTCCGCAGGACTGGTGCGAGAAGCAGGGCATCGGCAGGAAGCTCTACAACACAGTCGTTAACAAGACGCCGCTGTCCTACAAGGCCAATCGCATGATTGGCGGCGTTGCCCCCTCTGTGTACCTCGCCAAGCTGCAGAAGCACGAACAGGTGAAGACGGATGACGCTGCCATGGACGGCATCCTGGAAAGCCACGCTATCGAACCCGAACTGCTGCGTCGGGACGACTTCCACGGTTTCTACGCAGCGCGGAAAGAAGCACTGCTGGCGCTAATTGGTCAGGCGATGGGCAAAGCCTTGCAGACCCCAGAAGCAGTCTCCTCGGCATCAGAGGCTGCCAACGATGAAGAAGACGAGTTGGACGAGGCGAAGCAAGCATGAGCCTCCACCAAGAACATCACTTCGAATTGGAAATCTGCGCCCACCTAGCCTCGAACGGCTGGCAGTATGCCGAGGGCGATGCCGCCCTGTTCGACCGAGCCAACGGCCTCTTCATGCCTGACGTGCTGGCCTGGGTCGAGGCCACGCAGCCCGACAGTTGGCAGCGCCTGACCAAGACACATGGCGCCGCCTTGCCCCAGGTGCTGGCCGAGCGAGTGCGCAAGAGCCTGAACCTGCCCGACCGTGGCACACTGGATGTGCTGCGGCGCGGCGTGGAGATGCTGGGTCTGAAGGAGCCACTGATGCTGGCGCAGTTCAAGCCTGCCCTGGCCATCAACCCCGCCACACAGGCCAACTACGCGGCGAACCGGCTACGCGTGGTGCGCCAGGTCTGCCACTCACCAAACAACCCCAAGGCCGAGCTGGACCTGGTGTTGTTCCTGAATGGCATTCCCGTTGCCACGGCGGAGCTCAAGAGCGACTTCACGCAGAGCGTGGGCGATGCGGTGGACCAGTACCGCTTCGACCGGTATCCCCAGCCCAAGGGCGGCGTGATGGAGCCGCTGCTGGGGTTCCCGGGCGGAGCGCTGGTGCACTTCGCGGTGAGCCAGAGCGAAGTGATGATGACGACCCGGCTGGCCGGGCCGGCGACGCACTTTCTGCCCTTCAACCGGGGCAATGCCGGAGGTGCCGGCAACGCGCCGAACCCCGAGGGCTTTGCGACGGCGTATCTGTGGGAAGAGGTCTGGGCGCGTGAGAATTGGCTGGACATCCTGCATCGCTATCTCATTGGCAAGCGCGACGACAAGAAGCAGCTCAAGAGCGTCATCTTTCCGCGCTATCACCAGCTCGATGCGACGCGCCGCCTCGTAGCCGATGTGTTAGCGAATGGCGCTGGCCAGCGCTACCTGATTCAGCACTCGGCCGGCTCGGGCAAGACCAACTCGATTGCCTGGGCCGCTCACTTCCTAGCCGACCTGCACGATGCCGCGTACAAGAAGATGTTCGACAGCGTGCTGGTGGTCAGCGACCGCAATGTGCTGGACGCGCAGTTGCAGGAAGCCATCTTCGACTTCGAGCGCACCACTGGCGTGGTGGCCAGTATCACGAACGAGTCGGGCAGCAAGAGCGCCCAACTCTCGCAGGCGCTGAAGGAAGGCAAGAAGATCATCGTTTGCACCATCCAGACGTTCCCCTTCGCGCTGCAAGCGGTGCAGGAACTGGCGGCCACCGAGGGCAAGCGCTTCGCCGTGATTGCCGACGAAGCCCACAGCTCGCAGACAGGCGAGGCCGCCGCCAAGCTCAAGCAGCTCTTGTCTCCGCAGGAATGGGCCGAGCTGCAGGACGGCGGCGAGGTCGATACCGAGGCGCTGCTGGCGGCACAGATGGCGGCGCGCAGCGGCGACAGCGCCGGCGCCAAAGGCCTGACCTACGTGGCCTTCACCGCCACGCCCAAGCAGAAGACCTTGGAGCTATTCGGCCGGCCTGGCGCCGATGGTCTGCCGCAACCGTTTCACGTGTACTCGATGCGCCAGGCCATCGAGGAGGGCTTCATCCTCGATGTCCTCAAGAACTACACCAGCTACAAGCTAGCTTTCAAGCTGGCGCACAACGGCCAGGAGTACGATGAGAGCCAAGTCGAACGCAGCGCTGCGATGAAGGGCATCATGCAGTGGGTCCGGCTGCACCCGTACAACATCGCCAGCAAGGTGCAGGTGGTTGTCGAGCATTACCGTGAGAACGTCCAGCCGCTGCTGCAGGGCCGCGCCAAGGCCATGGTGGTTGTGGGCAGCCGCAAGGAAGCCGTGCGCTGGCAGAAGGCCATTCGCGCCTACATCCAGAAGCAGAACTATTCGCTGGGCGTGATGGTGGCCTTCTCGGGCGAGGTGAATGACCCGGAGAGCTACCCGCAGGCCGTCACCGAGACGAGCAAGGACCTGAATCCGGGACTGAAGGGCCGCGACATCCGCGATGCCTTTGCCGAGCCCGACTACCACCTGCTGCTGGTGGCCAACAAGTTCCAGACTGGCTTCGATCAACCCCTGCTTTGTGGCATGTACGTGGACAAGATGCTGGGCGGCATTCAGGCGGTCCAGACACTCTCGCGCCTGAACCGCGCTTATGAGTCGGGCGGCGTGAAGAAGGACTGCACATACATCCTCGACTTCGTCAACGAGCCGGCCGACATCCTCAAGGCCTTCAAGACCTACCACGAGACGGCAGAGCTGGAAGCCACGACCGACCCGCATCTGGTCTACGACCTGCGCGCCAAGCTTGATGCCAGCGGCAACTATGACGACTTTGAGGTCGAGCGTGTAGCCAAGGTAGACCTGGACCCCAAGGGCACCCAGAAAGCGCTCGATGCGGCGATTGCTCCGGTGGCCGACCGGCTGCTCAAGCGCTACAAGGCCGCCCAACAGGACAAGGCCGCAGCCGACACAGAGCAGGACGGCAAGGCCTGTCAGACGGCCAAGGATACGCTCGACGCGCTCTTGCTGTTCAAGAACGACATGGGCGCCTACGTGCGGCTCTATGCCTTCCTGAGCCAAATCTTCGACTACGGCAACACCGACATCGAGAAGCGCTTTCTGTTCTACAAGCGACTCATCCCGTTGCTGGATTTCGGCCGCGAGCGCGACACGGTGGACCTGAGCAAGGTCGTACTGACGCACCACACGTTGAAGAACACTGGCAAGCAGACGCTGAGCCTGAATGCCGACGGCAGCTACAAGCTTCCTCCGATGGACGCGGTGGGCAGTGGCTCGGTGCAGGAAAAGCAACAGGCCTACCTAACTGACATCATTCAGAAGGTGAACGGACTGTTTGAGGGCGAACTGAGCGACGACGACCAGCTCGTCTATGTGAACGGCGTGCTCCGGGGCAAGCTGCTGGAGAACGACACGCTGATGCAGCAGGCGGCCAGCAACACCAAAGAGCAGTTTGCCAACTCGCCCGACCTGGGCAAGGCCTTGATGGATGCCATCATCGACGCCTTCGAGGCCCACCAGACCATGAGCTCGCAGGCTTTGGGCTCGGAGCGTGTACGCGATGGACTGAAGGACATCTTGCTGGGCCCGGCGCAGCTGTATGAGGCACTGCGCGCACGTTCAGGGTCAGGGGGTGCGGCTCGGCAATAGCGCGCGGCCCCTTGCGTGTGCATTCCCTCTCCTGACCAATACTGAATCAACCCGCATTTCGCTGAGGCTGAACACTCCGAGAGGATTGAGCCATGAGCAAATTCAACAAGTTCTCACGCCGAGGTGCGTGAGCGCGGGGTGAGGTTGGCGCAGGAGCACCGAGGGGAATACCCGTCGCTGTCGGCGGCCATCGAGTCCATCGCGCCCAAGATAGGCCGCGCACCGCAGACGCTGAACGAATGGGTCAAGCGCGCCGAGATGTTGTGGCAGGCAATACCAGCCACCCACCCGAGTGGTTTGCAGCGATCTGAGTTCGTACACAGTGCAAAATGCTAACAAGACGTTAAAACAATGGGGGGCCGCCAAGGCGGGGGATACATGGGGGTATTCGCGCAGTTTTATGCATGGCTGACCTCGTCAACCGGTGGGGCGCACAGGAAGGCACATCCCGACCTCAACCCGATTGACGTCGCCAAGCTGGCGAAGGAGCTTGACCTTGAAGGTAAGGCAAGGAGCCTCGGTGAGGCGGGTCTTCCTTCAGATGAGCAGTCGGGGCTCTCCGGCCCAGAGGCCGCCATCGTTCAGCGAGTCGAGCGCAAGAGGCAAGAGTATGTAGATTGGGCAAGTCTTCGGCTCAACATCCTGAGCCACGACCTCAGTCGATGGAACATCACCGCAGAGGTGAATCGTGCGCGTCAAGCGGACGAGGAATTTGAGCGCAAAGCCAGTTCGCTGCTCAGCGAACACGACGCGCTGCTTCGGCGGCTCGCTGAAGTTGCCCGCAGCAAAAAAGAGGAGTTGGCCAGCTTCAAGAGCAGACATGGTCTTGCTCGCGAGGCAGCCGAGCGCACGGGGACGACTCGGTTTTTTGGCCTTTGCGTCCTGATCTTGCTTATCTTGGGTGACGGCGTCTTCAACGCCTCGTTCTTCGCCACAGGCTTAGATAGCGGGTTACTGGGGGGATTCTTCGAGGCGGGCATGGCTGCGGCTTTCAATGTGTTCGTCGCGTTCGCTTTCGGGCGGCTCGCTGTCCCTCGCCTCGTCCACGCCCAACCGGCCTGGAAGGTTGTGGGTTTGATAGGTTCGCTTGCAGCGTTGGCCGCCATCTGCGTTGTGGGACTGGGCATCTCTCACTACCGTGACGCACTTACTTCCGAGGCTTCCAATGCTGCGACGGTCGCCCATCAAGCCCTGCTTTCTGACCCTTTTGGGCTCAAGCCAGGATCGTCGTGGTTTCTCTTCGCGGTCAGCATTTTTTGCGGAGTGCTAGCGCTGTTGGACGGCGCGCTCTACGACGAAATATATCCAGGCTACGGCGCGGTTTCCAGACGTGCGGAAGAAGCCGTGATGGACTACCAGGACCATCTGACCGAGATCCGTGCGGACCTGGAGAGCCTCAAAGAGTTGGAGCTGAAGGCGCTCGACCGAGTCCTTGAGGACGCACAAGCAGCCGTCGCGGCGTTTGAGTCAACGATTCGCGACAAGTCGTCCGCGGGGCTCCGACTTCAACAAGCCGTCACTGATGCGGACAACTCGCTCGAGGCGCTACTGCAGCTCTTCCGGACTGAGAACGAGCTTCATCGCGGTGGGACCAAGCGTCCTCAATACTTCGACACGTTTCCGCAACTCCGTAGCCTCACGCTTCCCAGCTTCGACACGTCGGCTGACGAGCAAGCGTTGAGCGAACAGCGCGGCTTGGTCGCATCGTTGCTCTCAGAGTCCCAGTCAATCCGCGCGGGTATACAGGCTGCTTTCAACAAGCAGTTCGACCGAATCAACCCACTCGACGCCCACTTTCCTACTGAAGGAGCTTCTTAATGGCTCGCCTCGGCCGTAGAGCCGCGCAGCGGCGCACCCTGCAGATTTTTGGAGGGATAGCCATCCTGCTATTCGTCATTGGCGCAGTGTCCGCTGGCCTTTACTTTAGGGCGCAGCAAACTCCCAGCGTCGACCCTGTGACCTTGTGCCCTGCATCTGGGCCTGCAGGTCACTTCGTATTGCTGGTTGACAAGACCGACCCGCTGAACTTCACGCAGAAGCAAGCCTTCACAGAGCTGCTCCATGAAGTCTTAGAGAGGCGAACTCCCGAAGGCTATCTGCTTACCGTCTTCGTTCTTGGCGAGGACTTCAAAGAGACAGCCAGCCCGGTCATCGAACTCTGCAACCCTGGGACCGGCGAAGACAAGAGCGAGTACACGTCAAATCTCCGCAAGCTGCGTCGCCAGTACGAGGATCGGTTCCTCCAGCCGCTAGCAAAGCAGACAGAGTCTCTAGTTTCGACCGCGGCGGCCAAGCAGTCGCCCATCTTCGAGATGCTTCAACTGGTGAGCATCAACGCCTTCCGTCGTCACGATGTAAAGGGCGAAAAAAGGCTCATCGTGGTATCAGACATGCTCCACAACACGCCGCCGTTCACCATGTACCGCGGACCAGTTGACTTCGGAAGCTTTGCCGGGACCGACTACGGCCGCAAGGTGGCGCTACAGATGCCCGGTGTCAAGGTAGAGCTGAATATTCTCATCAATAGTCCTCAGCTGCAAACCCGGCGGCTAGCGGGGTTTTGGGAAGCCTATTTCGATGCCGCAGGCGCGCGCGTTGTGGCCGTTCGGCCCCTGGAAGGATAACCATGCAGAGCTTGCTCGATATTCGCGTTCAGAAGCTCTTTCTGGTCACCATCATTCTCAAGGTCCTATCGTCATTCATTGGCTGGCGCTTCCAAATGCAGTGGAGCTTCGGCTTCATCGTGCCCCTGGGCTTCATGATGGCCTACATCATGCTCGGCCTGAAGCGGCGTGACCGTGACGTCTCTGACGAGAAGTTCGCAGACACCTGCTACTACCTCGGCTTCATCTTCACGATCACGTCAATCATCTTCAGCCTCTTCGACCTTCCGAACATTGGCACGAAGCTTCAGGAGATTGCGGTTCGGTTTGGCGCTGCCATGGTGAGCACTGTTGCTGGCTTGGTGGTGCGAGTCTATCTAGTCAGCTTTAGGAAGGACGGAGCCGATGCCATCAAGGACGCCGAAGAAGCGGTCGTAGACGCGTCCCAGAGATTCCGCGAGCACCTGGTCATTGCCAACGAGCGGCTCAGAGACTTCCACTCGGCGGTAGACACGGCATCGAAGGAAACAGTCGAGCGCGTGCAGGCCCAGGTTGAGCAGATGTCGAAGAGCCACGCCGACAAGCTCACTGACTTCTTCACAGACCTCACGTCACGCAACCAGGCGGCCTTCACTGAATCTCTCACCGAGGTAAGAGCGGCCACCATGCGGCTTTCAAAGGCTGTGGATGGATACTCCGAAGGGATGCGGTCCAACCTCACCAGCATCGACGCGAAGGTTGAGGCGTTTGCGGCTGCTGTTTCGAGCCGTCTCCGGAACACCACCTTCCCGGACGACTTCTTCGTGCAACAACTTGCTGCGCCAATGGAGCAGTTTAGGCATGAAGCCTTGGCGTTGTCGGATGAGGTCAAGCATGTATCGAGTATGGTCGGAGATGCCTCCAGGATCTTGGGCACGGCCCTTCGCAAGCTGAGCGACAAGGCCGCGGCAACCGATGGAGCTATGGAAGGCGTCCTTCGCCTTGCAGGCCAACAACACGCAGTCCTGGATGCGGCGAAGGGGCAGTTAGAGGCACTGGAGCGAGTTGCTGCCGGCATGGCTCGGTTCGACTCGCTTGTTGAGCGTGTGACCACGCAGCTCCAGGCTTCGACGAATGTCTCAGCAGAGGTGCTTGCGCACGTCAAACGAGTAGTCGTTGAAGCGCAGACCACCCGAGATTCGCTCCATGCGTCTCTTGGAACGGTCATCGACCAGATGGAAAGCCACACCAGGGCCACCGCACTCGTGGCCGACAGGCTCGCCCACGGTGCTGGCACTTCCGATGCCGTGCTGGTTGGCCTGCAGACCAACGCCAATGCTGCGATTCGTTTGACGAGCCAGCTCGACGAGGCGACCAAGGCCGAGCGGGCTTCAACGGGTGTGCTGCAGACGCTCAGCAGTGATGCGGGCAGGATTCTCGAACGCATGCAAACAGCAGTCGACCAGCTGCAAGCAGTTTCCGCCCAACTGCGCGTGCTCGAGGCCAATGGCGCAGACAGAGGCGATGGCCTGCGGCCAATGCCACCGCCTACAGACCTTCATTTCCCCGGAGGCCTTCCGTCCACCGCGCTTGGAACGCCGTCGGGCTCTTCTGACACCGCGACGATCCAACAGAGCGTAGGTCCGATGCTGAGTGATTTGCACGCCACTGAGCGTGCGGTGACCCGCAGTGTTCAACTGGACAGTGCCGGGCAGCCATCGCCGATTCGCCTGCCCTCGCCCGGCGAATCGTCAGCCGCGTGGACAAGTACAGGTGTGGCCACGTCGAGCACCACAGATGGCGACAGCAAGCCAGTCCAGTGAAGTCGAGCTAAGGGTACTAAGTGGCGCAACGAAACGACCAGGTCTTTCAACTGTCGCTGACTGAGATCGCGTTCACAGTCGTTTTCCTATTGCTGTTGCTGCTCGGATACGTAGTGTTCAAGGAAGAAGCCGAACGCAAAGCAGCTGAAGACGCGCTCAAGCAGGTCCAGGGATTGGAGACGGCAACGGCTTCCTTGGAGAAGGCGAAGGGCGAACTCGCTGTTGCACTGCAGTCAGGTGGTGCGGCCAAGCCCGATGAGGTTATCAAGACGATGCTGCAGGCTGAGGACGTGAAGTCCGAGCGGGATCGGCTGAAACGTCAGGTCGAAGACCTAGACGACAAGCTTCGAGCCTTGACTGCGCTGCAGGACGTGGTCAAGGCGGCCGGAGGTGGCGCGAACGAGGACGGCGTTAGCGCGGAGGTCGGACGCGCGTTGGTCCTTCAAGACAAGATACGCCGAGCGATGCAAGAGGTGAACGCGGCAGCTCAGGCCGCCTCCAGCGCAGAGCAGGCGCCGTCGGCGGTTTCGAACGCCAAGCAGGCGACGTCAGCTTCGCCTGCCTCGAGCGCGAGCTCGTCAGCATTTCCTACGACGCCAGCCATGCCACCGTTGACCGCGCGAGCCAAGGAGAAGCTCGATAGCGAGATTGCGAAAACCGTTCCGCAGGCGCTGAGAACTCAGGCAGCACTCGTTCAGCAGGCTAGAGAGCAGTTGGGCGTCCACGTGAAGCCCGGAGGCGAGGAGGAAGCAATCAAAGACCTCGTCCGCGTGGCGAAGGCGTTTGGCGACTCCAGCAAGGGTGGGCGGGGATTCGACTCGGTACAGAAGGAGAACGCCGACCTACGAGGTCAGGTTGCTTACCTGAAGAATCGGCTCGACGCGCGGGGCGGTCGAGATTGGCCGCCATGTTGGGCGGACGAGCAAGGGAACATCCAGTTCCTGTTCAACGTAGACCTGCGTCCAGACGCTGTCACGGTGACGGCGACTTGGCCCTCAACGAGAGAAGCGGACGCGAAGGGTCTCCCGGGAGTCGCTGAGCTGATGGCAGGCCCGCTCACATTCCAAGAGTTTCGGGCGAAGGTGCAGCCAGTCTTTGACTGGAGCAAGCGGCATGATCCGCAGTGTCGGCACTACGTATACCTCCGCAACTCCATCCCTGATGCCACGACGTCAGACCGGGCTCGCTTGATGGTCGAAGACTTCTTCTACAAGTCTGAGGTCCGTCGTTGAACGTCGTGGCTCGGCGGCTTGCAGGCCGCTAACGTTCGAGCACCACTTGTATACGGTGGCATCGCTAAACCCGCCCTGCCGGCAAAGCTCCTCGACCGGCATGCCTGCTTCGGCTTGTCTGAGGAGCCAAGGATCTGCTCATCGGTGAATCTGCCCTTCTTCATGTCCGTCATTCTCCAAGTTGACGAACTTCACAGCCTTAACGCTGGTACGGCGGGAGGGGGCAGATAACATCAGATGATGATGGGTGGGGTGCCGCCCTTCCAACTGAAATTAACCGTCCTTTTGACCGCTGACTGGACCAGGGCAATTCGGACCCCGACGAGATAGTTGTCTTCTACGCTGACCGAGGGTGTCAATACGCGCTTCAGCACGTCGAGATGAACCACCGCCTTGTCGTCGTGGAGGAGACTATCGTCCCCCTTCAGCGCATCAAGGAAGAGCTTGGACATGTTGTCCAAATCCTTGTCCAGGCAGTTGGGCGTCAATCCGAAGAGCAATCCAACGCAGACATCGCGCTGACGCGGGGGCTCCCCGGGCTTACGCTTGCCATACACATTGGCAGGATCGAATGTGTTCAGCGGGTATGCCTTGCCGGAGTGGTCCCAGGTCATCTGGAATCCGTTTTTGGCGATTTCGGCACGGATAGCCTTCTCATATTTGGCCTTCTCACCAGTTCTCTTGTGAAGTGCCTGCGCAGATTCAGGACGTACCCGGAACCATGTCGTGAATCCGCCCACCCCGCCTTCGGGCTGGCAAACCGGGCAGCGGAACTCTTCGAACCAATTGAAGATGTCCATGGTGTTTTCAACTTTCATTGATTGGTAACCGCCACTGGCTCTGGCGCACAACACAGCGTCCTCACACGCTCACTCACTGCCCAATTGGATTATTGTCCGGATGCCCCACCCGCTCCCACGCGCTGCCATCAAACCGCGCGATGTCGGTCACCCCAACACTCCACAGAACGCCTCCCACCTGATCCACCCGCCACGCATCCTGCAACTCCGGCTCGAGCCCCGTCTTCACCGGCGTAATGGCCTTGCCGTCCCAAACAAACAGCCCTTCCTCCGCGCACAGGTAGACCCACTCATTGAACCGGCTCAGGCAAACAAACGTCTGGTGGTCATCAACGCCGCTGACGCGCTTGAAGCCCTTCCGCGCACTCCCCCGCAGGAGCGTCCCGTTGAACCCACACACCCACACTTCATCGGGCCCATAGCAGCGCACCCACTCCAGGTGCTCATCAACGGGTAACTCGACCCGGGTCCAAGCCGCCCCGTCGAAACGCGCCATGTAGCCGCTCATCCCGACCACATAAACGTCAGCACTCGATGAACCATCGATGCAACTGAGCATCGGCGCCCCACTCATCTTGTCCAACAGGCCGCCCACATCCTGCGCATGCTCAGCCGGATTCAAAACAACCCGAATCCCTTCATCGGCGCGCCGCCAATCATCCCGCCCCCACCGCCGATACACCTGCCCATGCTGACCACACGCCCACAGCTGGCCGTCGATCAGCCTCAGATGCGTCATCAGCCCGCCGAAGTTCCCATCCGTCATTCCAGCGCCAGGAATGACTTCCTTGAACGTCGGCTCATTGCGTTCATTGAAGTGGACAGTTCCTTGCTGCCCTAACGCGGCATAGCGACTCCCATCGGGCAGGTCTTCCTTCCCCATACGGTAGGCATGCACCGACACGATGTTGTCTTCGTAGTCATGGCAGGCCCACTGCGCCGTTTGAGTGAGGTCAAGCACGCTCATGCGCGTGTGCAAGGTCTCATCGGGATCCAGACTCTCAAGCTGGGTGGCCAAATAGAGCCAATCCGGATCAACGCAGACCGCATCCAGAAAGTAGACCGAGGCGCTTGCCTTCGACATGCTGAAGAACTCCTTGGGTGACAAACATCCATCCGACCTGGGGCGCGCGATTCGCGGCCACATAGGGGGTGGATCTCGGGATGATGTTATCGATGAAGACGAATTGCGGACGCGCAGCAGCCGCCAAAACTTGGCAACCGAACCCCAGCAGTGAATCGCCCCGGATCTTGAGGAGTGAGCCCGATCTGCCGCCTCTTGCAGATCGCTCCGTGGGCGTTATTGCCCTTACAGCATTTAATCGGTATTCTCGAAGTACATATCAAATGCTGTAAATTATATTTACAGCCCATAGGCTGTATGACCTCACAATTCACCGTCCGCACCGCCGACCAGCTACCCACGCTCTTGCAGGCCTTTCGCAAGGAGGCTGGCCTGACCCAACGCGAGGTAGCCTTGCGCCTTGGAGTCACCCAGCAGACGTACTCAGCACTGGAGCGCAACGCAGACACGGTTGGCGCCGCCAGACTGCTGAAACTGCTGAACATCCTCGGCGTTGAATTGGTTCTGGGCAAACCAAACGCCAATGCAGTTCCTGTCAGGGGCTCGGGGCAGACGCCCCCCCCTTCAGACCAGCCAAGTTGGTGACGCATGGGACGCCGCTCACATTCCCGAACGCTCCATCTCTGGATGAACGGGGCCTATGTCGGCCACTGGACCCTGGCGCCGAATGCCCCGGACAGGCTCCAGTACGACCCGGCCTGGACCCAATCGGAACAGGGGCGGCCCTTGTCCCTGTCATTGCCTTTCACGCCCGGCAACGCGCCCCACCACGGCGAAAAAGTCCACGCTTACTTCGAGAACCTGCTACCCGACAGCAAGGACATCCGCGAGCGCCTGGCGCGACGCTTCAGGACAGGCTCGACCGAAGCTTTCGAATTGCTCACCGAGATCGGCCGCGATTGCGTGGGGGCGCTCGAAATACTGCCCGAGGGCCAGGTCTCCGCAGGCGCCGCCCCCTTGCAGGCCGAACCACTGAGCGAAGCCCAAGTCGCCCAGTTGCTACGCGGAACAACAAACCCCAGCCTCCTGGGCCGGGGAGACGAGGATAACGAGTTCCGCATCTCCATTGCAGGCGCCCAGGAGAAGACGGCTCTGTTGCTGCGCGACGGCCTCTGGAGCGTGCCACGGGGCAGCACGCCCACCACGCACATCTTCAAGCTCCCACTCGGCCTGATCGGCGGCATGAAGCTGGACATGCGCGACTCGGTCGAGAACGAGTGGCTGTGCTCCTTGATCCTGAAAGAGTTCGGCCTGCCCGTCGCAGCCTGCCAGCCCATGCAGTTCGAAGATGTCAGCGCCCTGGTCGTCGAGCGCTTCGACCGCGCCTGGTGGGCGTCCCCCAATGGCGACGCCCGCCTCATCCGGCTGCCGCAGGAGGACATGTGCCAGGCTACAGGGGTATCACCAGAGGCCAAGTACGAGGCTGATGGCGGACCGGGCATCGACCGCATCCTCGACCTGCTCGATGGCTCCATGACCCGCGAGCAGGACCGACGCGAGTTCTTCACGGCGCAACTGCTGTTCTGGATGCTCTGCGCCACCGACGGCCACGCCAAGAACTTCAGCCTGTTCCTGCGCCCCGGCGGTCGTTACCAATTGACCCCGCTGTACGACGTGCTGTCCGCCTACCCGGTGCTCGGCGGAGGGCCGGCAAAGATGTCTCCGCACAAGGTCAAGATGGCCATGGCCGTGCGCTCCAAGAATGCACACTGGAAGATGCGCGAGATCCTGCGCCGTCACTGGGTCGCGCTAGGGGCGCGGCACGGCATCCTCACTGAGGATGGTCGCCAAGTCGAGCTTCTGATTGACGATGTCGTGGCACGCACGCCCGGGGTCATCGGCGCATTGCGTGCGGCGCTGCCCGAGGGCTTTCCGGAGCACATCGCAGACAGCATCTTTGAAGGTCTGCAAGGCGCCGCGGACCAACTTGCGAGTCGGCAGTAAGCCAGCGGGATCGGCCTTCTCACCAGTTCTCTTGTGAAGTGCCCGCGCAGATTCAGGACTTACGCGGAACCATGTCGTGAATCCGCTCTGGCGCACAACAGCGCCCTCACACGTTCGCTCACTGCCCAATGGCATTATTGTCGGGATGCTCAACCCGCTCCCACGCGCTGCCATCAAACCGCGCGATGTCCGTCACCCCGACACTCCACAGAACGCCTCCCACCTGGTCCACCCGCCACGCGTTCTGTAGCTCCGGCTTGAGCCCCGTCTTCACCGGCCCAATGGACTTGCCGTCCCAAACAAACAGCCCTTCCTCCGCGCACAGGAAGACCGACTCATTGAACCGCGTCAGGCAAACAAACGTCTGATGGTCATCAAAGCCGCTGATGCGCTTGAAGCCCTCCCGCGCACTCCCCCGCAGGACCGTCCCGTTGAACCCGCACACCCACACTTCATCGGGCCCATAGCAGCGCACCCACTCCAGATGCTCATCAACGGGCAATTCGATCCGCTTCCAAGCCGCCCCGTCGAAATGCGCCATGTACCCGCTCATCCCGACCACATAAACGTCAGCACTCGATGAACCATCGATGCAACTGAGCATCGGCGCCCCACTCATCTTGTCCAACAGGCCGCCCACATCCTGCGCATGCTCAGCCGGATTCAAAACAACCCGAATCCCTTCATCGGCACGCCGCCAATCATCCCGCCCCCAGCGCAGATACACCTGCCCATGCTGACCACACGCCCACAGCTGGCCGTCAATCAGCCTCAGATGCGTCATCAGCCCGCCGAAATTTCCATCCGTCATTCCAGCGCCAGGAATGACCTCCTTGAATGTCGCCTCATTGCGTTCATTGAAGTGGACGGTTCCATGCTGACCCAGAGCGGCGTAGCGACTCCCATCAGGCAGGTCTTCCTTCCCCATGCGGTAGGCATGCACCGAGACGATGTTGTCCTCGTAGTCGTGGTAGCGCCATCGGCTTGATTGAGTCAGGTCGAGCACGCTCATGCGCGTGTGCAAAGTCTCTTCGGGGTCCAGGCTGTCCAGTTGCGTGGCCAGATAGAGCCAGTCGGGATCGACGCAGACGGCATCCAGACAATAAACAGAAGCAGTGGTTTTCGACATGGGGATCAACTCACGTTCATTCGCCAATCGGCTCATTGTCGGGATGGTGCACCCGCGTCCATGTTTTGCCGTCGAACCGCACCAGATCCGTCACGCCGATGCTCCACATCACCCCGTCGGCATGATCAAGCCGCCAAGCGTCCTGAATCTCTGGCTTAAGCTTCGAAGTCACCGGTAAGACGCTCACCCCGTCATACACGAAGAGGCCTTCCTCGGCACTCAGATAGACCGCGTCGTTGAACTTGGCAAGACAGACGAACGTGTGCTGGTCATCCCCTCCGCTGACGCGCACGAATCCCGACCTGGCATTGCCTCGTAGAAGCGTTCCGCGATGGCCACAAATCCATACCTCGTCGTCGGCACATCGCACCCAATCCAGGTGCTCGCTGACGGGCAGTTCGATCTTCCGCCATGTGGCCCCGTCAAAGTGCGCCAGAAAGCCCTGCATTCCGACGACATACACGTCAGCGTTGGAGGTCCCGTCGATGCAATTGAGCATCGGCGCCGAGGACATCACCGACAACATCTCATCAATGCGGTCGGGCCCGTACTCAGCGGGGTCGATCGTCACGCGAATACCCTCATCCGCCCTTCGCCAGTCATCCACCCCAAAGCGACGATAGACCTGACCGTGCTGCCCGCACGCCCAGAGCTGGCCCCCGATGTCTCGGAGGTTCATCATCAGGCCGCCGAAGTTGCCCTCCACCAGGCCCGCGCCAGGCAAGCGCTCGGTTCGAACTTCTCGGGTGCTGCCGCGCACAAAATGCACCGCGCCCTGGGACCCGACGCAAGCAAAGCGCTTTTTGTCTTCCGGCAGTTGTCGGTAGGCATGGACCGAGACGATGTTGTCCTCAAGGTCAAAGTAGCCGAATGGGACGTCCTGCTCCGCGGGGTTGTAGGTCGAACAGCGGGTGTGCGCCGTCTCGCGTGGATCCAGGGAAGTCAGTTGCGTCGCCACAAAAACGAAGTCAGGGGCGACAACCACGCCATCCAGGTAGTAGACAGAAGAAATGTCTTCGCTTGCCATTCGATCTCCATGACGAGGGGCCGATGTCAGCCCCTCTCGCTCACCATTCTGCGCGAGGCTCGTCCATCGCTTCCGACTGGCTGCCAGATCTGCCGCTCACAACACCCGAAACGCCACCACCGCCACCAGCGTCGGCGGCAACGCCGCCACCAGCAGCCCCAGCGGATTCACCGTCTGATCCTCAAACCGCCCCCGCAGGATCGCCACCCCGGCCGGATTCGGCGCATTCGCAATCACCGTCAACCCGCCGCCCGTCACCGCACCGGCGACCAGCGCCAACTTGAATTCCTCGCTCAGCCCCGGCACCAATGAGCCGAGGTAAGTCAGCGCCGCGTTATCCGTGATCGCCGTCAGCGCCGTGGCGCCAAAGTACACCGCATCCGCATCCATCGCCAACAGCACCGGCTGCAGCCACCACTGCTGCTGTCCACCCAGCACCACCAGCCCGGCGAGGAAGAACGCCACCAGCAGGGCCTCACGCAGGATCAGCCGATCCTGATGCGCGCTGTAGGCCGTCGCAAAGCCCATGAAGAACAGGAACAGCCCCATGAACACCGCAGGGTGGTGCGCGAACACCACGACGCCCACCAGGAACAGCAACTGCACAACGATGATGCTCATCGGCACCTTCGCCGACCGCCCCTCCGGCGCACCGGCACCAGCGGCCTCCCCCATTGCGTCCCGCCCCATGTGCCCAAGCTCCTTCCTGAACAGCAAGGCCGCCGACGCCGCATTCACACTCACCGCCAACGCCGCCTTCCATCCGAAGTGGGTCAGCATGTAGCTCACATCCCAGCCCCAGGCGCTCGCCACCATCAACACCGGCGGCGCAGCAAACGGGGTCAGCGTCCCGCCGATGGACACGTTGACAAACAGCACGCCCACCGTCGTGTACATCAGCTTGCGGCTCACCGGCTGGGAGAACAGCGTGTCGCGCAGCATCAGCGCCGCCAGCGTCATCGCGGCCGGCTCGGTGATGAACGACCCCAGCAGCGGCACCAGCGCCAGCACCATGAAATACATGGCCATGCCCCGCGGCAGCGGCGTGAAGCTGGCGGCCAGACGCACCGCCGAGCCGGCCAGTTGCAGAATCGGCCGTGTCCCCGCGATCACCATGATGGCGAAGACGAACATCGGCTCGGTGAAGTTGCGGGTGTCGAGGTAGCGGGTCGCGCTGGCTTTGCCTTCGATGCCGAACATGAACAGCATCAGCACCATGGCCCAAAAGCCGAAGACGATTTCCACCTCACCCAGCAGGTGCCACAGTCCCGCATGACGCGGCTGCGAATGCGCCAGTCGCTCGAAGAATTTGGTGGAGAAGGTGTGGATCAGGGCGACCGCGAAGAGTGCGGCGCCCACCAGCTGGATGGTCGTGGGGTTCATGAATGCAGGGAGCAGGCAGCAAAAGACCCGCGAGGCGCCCCTGCCATTCGCGTCAACCTGCTCAGGGAGGATTCCCTGCAGCACCCAGCGGATGATTTTAACGGCAGCCTCTCAGCGATTCCGGCCAACGGATGCGAACGCCGCCCGCCCCCCATCACCCAGCCGCATCACCCAGCCGCATCACCCAGCCGCATCACATAGCGGCATCACGTAACCCCATCACCCAGCTGTATCACCCATCCGATCCCCGCAGGCTCCGCCTCCGCCAGCAAGGCCGCAGCGACGACCACATGCCGCCGCCCCTGGGTCGCACCGACGGCCGTCATCGGTCGCCCCGCCACCATCCCCACCCGCCTCACCTGCGCCGTTAGCGCTTCCCAGGCCCCATTGCCCTCGCCCAACCAGTCCGCCAGCGTCCGACTCCGCAGCGCCCCTTCGTCCGTCTGTCCCGCCAAGGCCATGAACGCCGGCCCGGCCAGTCGCACCATGCCATCCGCTTCGGTGATCGCCAACGCATCGGCCGTCGACTCCACGAAGCTCGCCATCCGCGAAAGCGCCACCGCCTCGTCAGCCTCGCCATCCCGGCCGCCATCCCTCACACGCATCAGCAGCTGCCGTCGCCCGTCCACCGACAGCGGCGCCGCCGCCATCTCCCAGGTCTTCCCGGCATCCCCGCTCAGGCTCCGCCTCGCCACCGCCTTGCCCCCGCTGCGTACCGCCACCAGCAGCTCCAGCACCTCGCCCCGCAACCCTTCGGCCAGGCCATCCGTCAACGGCTGGTGCAGCATCTCCGTCAGCGTCCGCCCCATGAGCATTGCGCTGGCCTCATTCGCCTGCAGCACGGCCAGGCTTGCGGCATCCAGCACCATCACCGCGTCGTGCGCCACCTGATGGAGCTGCTTGTACCGGCTCTGCACCTGCCGATACCGCCAGTAGTGGCGCTCCATCTCCTGCTGCACTTCCACGAATCGCTGCTGCATCGCCGTCACCGCACCCAGATCACGCCCCACCGCCAGCACCGGTCCCAGCGGCCCGAGCCGGATCGCCGACCATGCCACCGGCACCTGCCCACCCTGCGGCAACGGATGCATCAGCTCCCGTCCATGCGTCACCGCACCGGACCGCTCCACATCCGCCAGCAATGCACTGAGCTTGGCCTGGCTGCCCGCACACACCGTGTCGGCCCATCGCTGCCCCACCCAGGACGCGCAGCCCGCCACCGGCACCGACGCGCCCTCCTCCACCGCCAGGATCACGCCCTGGGCATCCACCACGATGGCAAGATCGCCCACCACACGCGCGAGCGTCATCGCCAGCTCATGCGCCAGCGAAGCGAACGCACTGAGGTCGGGTTCGGAGGGGCTGGTCACCGTCACGGCTCCAGGTCGATGGGATGAGGGGCCGACGCCGCACAAGACGGCGTCGGGGCTTGTGGCGATTCATCCTGTACCGGGCCGCTCTGATGGCGACCCTCCCCAACCGCGCACCCGGCCGGTCGCCCGCCTCCTCGACGGACGAGCACCGGCCGCAGCGTGGATCGTCAGCCCGGTGCGCCGGGCTTGGCACCTTCGGGCGTCAGCGCCCGCAGCATCTGCAGATCTTCCGCCGTCACCATCGCCGGATCGGACGCCGGGCTGGACGCCGCCGCGGGTGCCAGCGGCGACTTGGTCAGCAGCTCCGGATGGAACTTGGCCATTTCCGCGCCATACAACGGCTTGTGCGCACCCTGGTGACAGGTGGCGCAATTGACCTTGGCCACGTCCCCCATCGGCCCGAGCCGGGTGGCGGGGAAGGTCTGCGTCAGCGGCACGAGATAGTCCACATTCAACTGCCGCACCATGCGGATGCCATGCCAGGCGGTGACCCGCGGCGGCGAGCTGTTCTCCCACGAGCCGAGCGAGCGGGTGTTGTGGCACTGCGTGCAGTTCACCCCCAGCGACTTGGACATGTGCATCATCAGCCCGTAGGTCCATTCCGCCTGCTTGATGGACGAGCGATTGCCCGCCGGCAGCGCCTGGGTCCCGGCGACCCGGATGTTGTCGCCCTCCAGCAGGAAGGGCGTGAACGGGTCGTAGGGCAGTGACGCCAGCCCGACGCTAGGCGCCGGCATGTTCTGACCCGCCTTGTTGCCAGCGAAGGTGTTGGTGCCCTTGGGCGTCAGCGGCTGGAACCAGACCTCCTTCGGCACTGGCTCCCCGCGGTGGCAGGTGTAGCAGGTGACCCCGACCTTGCCCACATGGCGCTGCCAGTCAGCATTGATGGCCTGCGTCATCTGCAGCATGCGCCGCGCGACCAGCTTGGGATAGAGCGAATCGTCGGCGAAGTTCTGCACGTTGTGGCAGTGCACGCAGCCTTGCTTGGGCGCGACCCAGGCGGTCATCGCGGCCATGGTGCGGTTGAACTCACCGACGCTCAGATGCCCCAGCACCTTCACGTTCTGATAGATCTGCCCCGCCTTCGGCCCGTCCGGCGATGCGGCCTCCAGCGGCGCAGGCGCCTCGTTGTTCGGCGCCTGCTCGGCCAGGATGCGAGGGTTGTAGACCTGCTCCATGCCGGTGCCGCGATAGCCGCGTTGCACCGTCTCCACCGGCGGCCGCTCGCAGCCGGCCAAGAGGCCCAGGACCAGGGTGGACACCAGCATCAGCGCCCGCGCAGGGCCCCGCCGGAATGCGTGAGTCTGCGTCATGATGCCTCCCCTGCCCGGTGGGCCGAGCTTCTGTGAACGGTCGGCGGCACCACCATCGTGATGCCGTGCTGCAGTGCGACGGTGGCGCCGGTCTCGCACAGGGCCGACCACAGGCGGTGTCCCACCTGCTGGCGCCAGCGTGTCGGTGACCGCTCCGACCCGGACGCCCCGCGATCGCCATCACGACGGGCCGCAATGATGGCCGCATTCGTGGCCGCACTGATGGCCGCTCTCACGTCCGCGCTCATGGCTGCACCCCCGGCACGATCAGCGACGGATCCGCCACCGGCGGGAACACCGCGGGATACATCGGCGCAATGCCGTGCTTGAGGCCCCACAGGTACCAGTTGTCCACCACGGTGCCGGTGAGCAGAATGCCGATGCCGCCGGTCAGCGGGCACAGCACCGCAAACCACCAGGCCCAGCGGTGGATCGATTCCATCGTGGCATTGAAGCCCATGGTCCAGCGCCAGAACAGTGCTGCGCGCTCGCTGGCCGTGCCGCGGTCGGTGATCTGCTCGATCTCCCGCTCACCGCCGAACCGGCTCACCGCCAGGATGGTCGCGCCGTGCATCGCAAACAGCAGCGTGCTGCCGTACAGGAACACGATGCTGAGCATGTGGAACGGGTTGTAGAACAGATTCCCATACCGCAGCGAAAACGCCGCCGTCCAGTCCAGATGCGGAAAGATCCCGAAGGGCACCGCCTCGCCGAAGCTGCCCATCAGCACCGGCCGGATGATCCCCAGCACCAGGTAGAGCCAGATGGCCGCCGCAAAGGCCCAGGCCACATGCGTGCCCATGCCCAGCTTGCGGGCGCGGCGGTACATGCGCACCCACCACAGCAGGATCGAGGTGGTGAGGAACAGCCCCGCCAGCAGCCACCATCCGCCCTGGTTCAGGGGCGGCAGATGCAGCCCATAACCGGGCGGCGGCGGCTCCAGCGCCAGCCACGGCAACTGCCGCACGAACTGCACCGGATCCCAGCCCACCGAAGCGAACATGTTCAGCCCGATGATCTCGATGGCGATGAAGCCGCAGATCAGCGAGCACAGCCCCAGCCAGCCCAGGTAGATCGGCCCGATCTGGGCATCCCCCAGCCGGCCCAGCCAGTGCACATGCGCGCTGCCCCCGACGCGCTGATAGTCGTCCCGCCCCAGCGGCACGCCGGGGTACGACGGCGCAGTCACCTGCACGCTGGTGAAGAGGTTCTGATATTCAGCCATGTCGGAACTCCTCGGTCGCCCGCGTTTCCCGCGCGGTCCGGCCACAGAGGTCAAGGGGCCGGCAACGCCGGACGTAGGGGCACCACATCACTTCACTTCCACACCGGCAGGTTGAGCCACCAGCTCCACCATTCCGGCCAGCCGCGGGTCCAGAACGGCCCGCTGATCACGATGCACACCGCGCTCCAGAAGCCGGCCGACAGCGCCAGGAACAGGCCCAGGCGGTGAATGCCCAGCGTGCCGATGGAGTAGCCGATGGCATCGCGGAAAAAGGTGTTCTCATGCTCGGCGGTCTTGACCACTTCGCCAGGCGCCGGATTGGTCGCCGACAGGATCAGGGCCCCGTGCAGACTCAGCGCGAAGGTGGTGGCGAAGAAGAAGCTCACCGCCAGCATGTGCGCCGGGTTGTAGTGGAAGTGCAGGTACTGGTAGCCGGTGTTGGACACCCAGTCCAGATGGCTGATGATGCCGTAGGGGAAGCCATGCCCCCAGGCGCCCAGCAGAACCGGTCGGATCACCACCAGCGTCACATACGCAAAGATGGCCACCCCGAAGGCAAACGGCACGTGATAGCCCATGCCGAGTTTTCGGCAGATCTCCACCTCTCGCAGCATCCAGGACACGAACGCCCCGATGGCACAGACGGTGATGAGCTGCCACAGCCCGCCTTCCATCAGCGGTGCCATGCCCAGACCGTATTTGAGGTCGGGGGGCGCAATGCTGATCCGCCAGAGGTTCCAGGTGCCGCCCTGGGACGCGCCCCAGACGATCAGCGCCGTGCCCACGAGGGTGAAGAACATCGTGGTGACACCGAAGAAGCCTACATAGAACGGCCCCACCCAGAAGTCGAACAGATCGCCCCCCAGCAGGGTTCCGCCGCGGACGCGGTACTTCCTCTCGAAGTTCAGCATGGCCATGTTTGCCACCTCAGGTAGAGGGCCACCCGCCAGACGCCGGGGCCCTGTGCAGTCGCAAAAGACGGTGCGAGGCGCTGCCCCGCACCGTCAGCAGCGCGGACGCGAGGACTACTTCGGCGCTGGCGCCGCGGCCGGCATCGCCGAGTTCTGAACCACCGGCTTGGTGTTCGGACCGTCGAGCCAGTTGTACTTGTTGGTGCTGAGCAGGATGAAGTGAATCACCAGCGCCAGGACGAACAAGAAGGCGAACAGCGCGACCAGCGCTCTGCGCGGGTCGAATAACAACCAGATCTTCCACATGCTTGGATCTCCTAATTGAGGTGGGACATGAAGGTGTAGACCCCTGCCCGCACACCCTTGATCAGCGATTTCTCGCCCTCCGCCCCGGGCAACCACGTGCGCCAGTCCAGAAACAGCACCTGCGCGGCCAGCGCGATCAGGAGCACGAAGATGAAGCTCACGAGGAACAAGGCCTCGTCGGTCCTGGTCTCCGGCACGGCAGGACTGCCCGCTGGAAGGTTCGTGATCTGCGCCATGGCGGACCTCTCTTTCAGTGCGTACTCAGCCCGGGCTTACAGCCACGGACGCCACATCCACACCAGCACATGGGCCACCACGGCAATTGCCGTGAAGCCGATGAAGCTGGTCATGAAGATGCCGTGGAACTCCCGGGCTTCCGTCTCAGTCAGCCCGGATAACGAGCCTGATCTGTTTTCAGCCATATCGATCACTCCTCAGATGGGCCTCGCGACCCGCACCGCGCAGCTCCCGCGCGGCAGGGACTTCCAGGGCAACAGGCCCACGGCAAGCCTTGTGTTCATGCCACCGCTCCCAGCGCCGCGGCGGCGAGCTGCCGGGACTGGCGCTCCAGATCCTCGACCTCCACCGCGGCCGCCTGACGGGCACGCGCGGCGGCCTCCGCCTGGTCCCTCAGCCGCTTGGCCGCGGAGATGCGCACCAGCAGCGGCTGGGCCTCGAGCAATTCCTCCAGCAGGGCACGGGCGTCGTCGCTCCACGGCAGCTCGGCCAGGGCGCGGGCGGGCGTGGGGTCGATGCGGTCCAGCTCGGTGCCCAGCGGCAGGATGTGGAACAGGGCGTCGAACAGCGCGTTGCAGAATTCCTGCACCAGGTACGTCGCGCCGGCATAGCCCATGAAAGGGGTGCCGGTGGCGCGTCGAACGATGGCGCCGGGGAAGGAGGCGGGGATGAAGGTCGGCCTCATCGGACCTGCTATTGCGGCTTCGGCGAGGTACATGCGTTCGTTGAAGCTGCCGTACAGGACCAGCGGCGGCTTCTGATGCACCAGCGCGCGGACCTGCGCGTTCTGTGTCTTCTCGCCCGGCTTGCGGGCCACGGCAAACTGGCAGGGCAGGCCCAGTTCGTCTTCGAGGAAATGCCGCACGCCGCGGGTGTAGGTCTCGCTGGCGACGATGGCGAAGCTGGCGGTGGCAAAGAAGTCCTGCGTCACCGAACGCCACAAGTCCCACAGTGGCTTGATGGTGGTGTGCTTCTCGCGTTCGATGAAGGGCTCCGGGTCCAGATGCAGCAGCCGGCCCAGTTCACGGAGGAAGGCGGTGGTGCTGTGCAGGCCGATCGGTGCCTGCAGCCACGGACGGTCCAGGTGCTCGCACAGCAACTGGCCGAATTCGCGGTAGAGGCAGACGTTCACATCCGCCTGCGCCAGCTGCGGCACATCGGCCAGATGGCTGCCCAGCGGGAAGCTCATGTTGATCTCGGCACCGATGCCTTCCACCAGGCGGCGGATCTCATGGATGTCGCTGGCGCTGTTGAACTGGCCGTAGCAGGGGCCGATCAGATTGACCCGCGGCTTCTCGCCGGCCGGCCGCTGCTCCAACGGCGTGCGGGCCGGCACATGGCGCGAGCCATATTCGGTCCAGAGCCAGAACATCGCGCGATTGGCGCATTGCCACTGGTCTTCGTCGATGGTGCGCGGCAGGAATCGGGCGATGGTCGTGCCTTCGGGCGTCACGCCGCCGCCGATCATCTCGGCAATCGAGCCGGTCACCACCACGCTGGGCAGGTCCGGGTCGAGCGCGGCATGGGCGCGGCGCATGCTGCCCTCGGTGCCTTCGCGGCCCAGCTGCTCTTCCGCCAGACCGGTCACCACGATGGGAAGCTCATGCGGTGGCAAGGCGTCGGTGTAGTGCAGCACCGAGGTCACCGGCAGGTTCTCGCAGCCCACCGGCCCGTCGATGACCACCTGCAGCCCCTTGATGGCGGTGAAGACATACACCGCGCCCCAATAGCCGCCGGCCCGGTCGTGGTCGAGGACGAAGCTCACAGCATCTGCTCCGACTGGCGACGCTTCATCACCTTGATGACCTGGCGCCGGGTGTCTTCCCTGAAACCTGGATGCAGCACCGGCGTGTCAGACCAGATGCCGGCCTGGTCGCCGGTGCCGACGTCGCCGAAGAAGTCGCGCATCGCGTCGAAGCGCGGTTGGTTGGCGATGGCCGCGTTGATCACCTGCGCGAGCGAACCCGCGCCCGCGGGGCCCATCAGCGGCCGCGCGGAAATCAGGTTGGTGAAGTACAGCGCCGGCAGCCCTCGCTCCTTGCAGGCCTGCACCAGCGGCGTGGTGCCGATGGCCAGTTGCGGACGGTAGCGACTCACGGCCTGGAGGTCCTGCTGCAGCGAGGCGCGGTATTGCACCTCGCAGCCATGCGCTTCCAGCCAGGCCCGGTCCGGCTCCGACCAGGGCGTGTGTGGACAGGCCGTGCCCACGTAGGGGACCGTCGCGCCGCTTTCGATCAGCAGCCGGGCCACGAGCAGCTCGGAGCCTTCATAGCCGCTGACGGTGACGCGGGCGGTCGTCGGGCAGCGCGCCAGCGCGCCCTGGATGATGGGCACCACGGCGGCGACTGCCGCTTCCACCTGGGCGGTCGGCACTTCCGCGGCCTCGCCGATGGCGCGCAGCCATGCGGCGGTGCCTTCCGCGCCTACCGGGGCCGATCCGACCACCGGGCGCCCTGCCGCCTGAAGCTCCCGCACGCAGGCGGTGTAGAAGGGATGGGTGGCCGCCACCACGCTGCAATCGAGTGCGGCATAAAGCTCGCGCCACTCGCGCGTCGGCACGGTCGGCCCCACCTTCAGACCCAGCGGTGCCAGCAGACCGCCGATCACCATCGGATCGGCCGGAAACAGCTCACCGAGCAGGCTCACCGTGCGGGCCTGATCCAGGCCCTGCTCTTTCCATCCGCGCGGCGCCGACACCGGTCCGGCTTCCGCCTCGCTGCGGGCGCGCTGCAGCATGGCGCCCGCCAGCACATCCTTGGCTTCCGCATGCGTCGGCACGCCGAAGCCGGGCACGTCGATGCCGATGATGCGCACGCCGTTGATCACCTTCGGCAGCAGTTGCAGCGGCACGCCACTGGCGGTGGGCACGCAGAGATTGATGACCACCAGCGCATCCAGCAGGGCCGGATCGGCCTGGGCATGCACCGCTTCGCGGATGTCCTCGAAGAGCTTGCCGGTGACCAGGCTCTCACTGTTGAACGGCACATAGCCCACACTGCGCTTGGCGCCGTAGAAGTGCGAGGTGAAGGTCAGGCCGTAGACGCAGCAGGCCGAGCCGCTCAGGATGGTGGCGGTGCGGCGCATGCGCAGCCCCACCCGCAAGGATCCGAAGGCCGGGCACATGCTCTGCGGCTGGTCATGCGGCCCGGTGCTCGCGGTCGGGTAGTCGGCCGCATAACGCGCCAGCGTCTCACGCGTGGCGGCGCTTTCGGCCTGGGCCCGTTCAACGGAGGCGTGACAGTGGCTCATGATGGCGGCGGGTGGCGTGTTGGATGTCCGGTGTCGGATGCGGGCTGCGGGTGTGGTGCGGTGTCAGGCGGCGTCGTAGATGACTTCCAGCGACGGCTTGCTGATCTCGCTGCGGCCGACCATGTCGAACAGCGTGGCGGGCTCCATCTGGAAGTCCCGGCCGGTGACCTCCGCGGAGAACAGTGCCAGCAGCTCGTCCTGCGTCTGGGGACGGGGGCGCTGCGGCGGTGCCTCCGCCACGTTCTGCGCCAGCTCTGCAAAGAGCCCGCCCCATTCCCCATCGGGCTTGCCGATGATTTCGTAGCTGGCGCTCTTGCGGCGGATGTCCTCATGCGCCGGAATCGCAGCCAGCACCGGGATGCCGGCATTGCGGGCGAAGGCCGCGGCCTCACCGGTGCCGTCATCCTTGTTGATCACCATGCCGGCCACACCGACATTGCCACCCAGCTTGCGGAAGTACTCCACCGCACTGCAGACGTTGTTGGCCACGTAGAGGCTCTGCAGGTCGTTGCTGCCCACCACGATGACCTTCTGGCACATGTCCCGCGCAATCGGCAGGCCGAAGCCGCCGCAGACGACGTCGCCGAGGAAGTCGAGCAAAACGTAGTCGAAGCCCCAGTCGTGGAAGCCGAGCTTCTCCAGCGTCTCGAAGCCGTGGATGATGCCGCGCCCGCCGCAGCCGCGTCCCACCTCGGGACCGCCCAGCTCCATGGCGTAGACGCCGTCGCGCTTGAAGCAGACGTCGCCGATGGCCACCGCCTCGCCGGCCAGCTTCTTGCGGCTGCTGGTCTCGATGATGGTGGGGCAGGCCTTGCCACCGAAGAGCAGGCTGGTGGTGTCGCTCTTCGGATCACACCCGATCAGCAGCACCTTCTTGCCCTGCTGGGCCATCATGTAGCTGAGGTTGGCCAGGGTGAAGCTCTTGCCGATGCCGCCCTTGCCGTAGATGGCAATGATCTGGGTCGTCTTGGTCACCGGCCCGGTGGCGGGCGCATCGGGCTCGGCCGACGCTTCATCGCGCAGGGACTGCACATGGCGCTGGAAATGCACCGGGGCTTGCGCCGGAATGGTGGAGGTACTCATGCGGCGTCCTTCACGCAGGCACGAAGGCCCACGACAGCGGTGGAATCGTTCATGCGTGATGTCTCCAGTCCAGGACCATCTTCAGGCAGCCGGCATCGCCAAACGCCTGCGCATAGGCAGCGTCGGCGCGCTCGGCCGGTTCGGTGTGGGTCAGCAGGCCGTCGAGTGACAGCCGGCCGGCATGCAGCAAGGCATTCACCGCCCACATGTCCGGCTTCTTCCATTCGGCGGCGATGCGGATGCGGGCCTCGCGCATGAAAGCCGGCGCGAAGTTCAGAGACAGCGGCTGGGCGTAGAAGCCCGCCAGCACCACTTCGCCGCCGAAGCCGAGCCGGCCGATCAGGCTGTCCAGCAGGTTGGCATCGCCGCTGACGTCGTAGATGGCGCGGTAATCGCGGCGCGGGTCGTCCTGCGGGTGCAGCACCCGGTAGCCGGTGGCACCGCCCTGACGGACCGGGTTGGTTTCCCAAACGGTGAAGTCCTGGATGCCGGCCGCCACATTCATGCGCGCCAGCAGACGACCCAGCACGCCGTGACCGACGATCAGGTCGGGCGGTGTGTGCGGCTGGCCCTGACCGCCGCCTGCAACGCTGTGATAGGCCGTTGCGGCCAGCGCCAGCAGGACGGCGCTTTCGCCGAGCTTCTCGTCAATCGGCACGATCTTGGCTTCGGGCACCACCAGGCGGGACGCTGAAGCGCCGAAGAGCCCGCGCACCTCGCCGAAGCAGCGCGCGCCGGGCACGAAGACGCGTTGTCCCACCCAGTGGGCACTGTCCGGGCCGACGGCCATCACGCGGCCGACCGCTTCATAGCCGGGCACCAGCGGATAGCCCATGCCCGGGAACATCGGCATGGTGCCGTCCCAGATCAGGCGCTCGGTGCCGGTGCTGATGCCGCTGAATTCCACGTCCACCACCACATCGCCGTTTTGCAGCGCAGGCAGCCGCAGCGGCATCAGGCTCAGACGCTGGGGCTGCTGGATGACCACGGCCTGGGTGTTCATGGGAACGCCCGGAGAGATGTCGCGAGGAAGGTCGCAAGCAAGGTGGCAAGGAAGGTGTCCATGAAAGTCATCCTACGCTTACACCGCCAAACGTCAACCTGAATTTACACTCGGATCAGCTTGGGGTTTTCGCGAGGAGCGCGCTGGCCTGCAGCGGCAAGGCGGTGGGGAGCCGGCGGATGTCGATGAAGCCTGTGTTGGCGAGCAAAGCGCGCAGCCGCGCTTCCGAGCGGGGCTCGCCGCGGCCCATGGCCAGCAGGTACATGCCGAAGTAGGCGTCGCCCATGCGTTCGGCACCGGGGGTATCGGCGAACGGCTCCGCCAGCAGGAGCGTACCGCCGGGGACGAGGGCCTGGCGGACGGCGCGAAGCAGTCGCAGGATGCGGGCGTCGTCGTGGTCGTGCACCACCCGCAGCAAGGTCACGAGGTCGGCGCCGGGCGGCAGCGGATCCTCGAAGAAGTCGCCACCTTCCGCACTGCAGCGGGCGCTGAGCCCCGCCTGCTCGAATCGCTGACGGGCCAGCGCGGCCACGCCCGGCAGATCGAAGACCTGCACCTGCAACTGCGGAGCGACCTGCGCCGCGCGGCAGGCGAAAGCGCCGGTGCCTCCACCGACGTCCAGCAGGCGGCGGTGATCCTCCAGCGAATACGCCTGCAGCACCTGATCCGCGATCAGCGGCTGCGATGCGGCCATGAGTTCAGAGTAAGCGAGCAACTGGCCCGGCGCGAGTGCGTCGGGGCGATCGGTCCCGGCGTAGGGCCAATAGCGGGCCAGACCGTCGTGGGTGGCACGTTCCGGGCAGAGGGCCGCTTCTCCGCTCACCCTCGCCCGCCCGGGCATGGCACTCCTTCCGGCACCGCCGCTGCGCAGTAGATGCAGCGGCTGCGCCAGATCCCGGTACAGCGCGGTGTGATGCTCCACCATGGCCGCCAGGCCCTCGTCCCGAGCCAGCGGCGCGCCGAGCGGCCCGAGGCCATACCGGTCCTGCGCACGGCGCTCCAGCAGTTGCAGGGCCACGGCGGCCCGCAGCAGCCGCTCCATCGACATCACCGGCAACTGGCAGCGTGCGGCCAGCGCGGTGCTGGTCTGCGGCCCCTCGGCCAGCAACAGCTCAAACAGCCGCAGTTGCACACACGCCAGCAGCACCTGCGAATACACGAAGCCCGCGACGAGATCGAACACACCGGCCGCCCGCCGCCGCGCGACCCATCGCGTCAGCGGAAAGGTCTGCGCCCAGCGCCGAAAACGCGGACTGGCCAGCAGCCGGTCGCGCCACGCCAGCGGCGCATCGGACCAGTGCGGCGGGGATACCCGCAGGTCGGGCGGCGGAGAGACCGATGCCATGGCCGTGCTCCTTCAGACAATGGACGCCGCCCGGACACACAACTGCTGCGGTACCAGCCGTTCGGCCTCCCGTCGAATCAGCTGGCGGAACTGTGACGCGCCGGGGCACACCGGCACCGTCAGCAGGGTCGCCTGCACCAGCCGCTGGAATTCCGCCATGGCGCCTTCCAGTCCCAATGCGCGGGCATAACTGGGCCGATCCAGCGCCTCATCCTGCCCCCGGGGTTTGCCCAGCACTTCCGCGTCCAGCACCACGTCGCGGATGTCGTCGGCCACCTGATAGGTCTGGCCCAGGCGCTCTCCCAGTGCGCGCCAGGGCTCGCCATCGGCGCCTGCAGCCTGGGCACCCGCCATCGTGGCGGCTGCAAACAGCGCACCGGTCTTGGCCTGCTGATAGTCCGCCAGCGACAGCTGCGGCTCGCATTCCCAGGCCTGCCCCGCCACGATGCCCATCGGCATGCCCACGCCCTGGGTCACCGACCGCAGCAGCACCGGCAGGCGGGACAGATGCTGCCGCGCACAGCGCCCCAGCACCTCGAAGGCGGCAACGATCAGCGCATCGCCCGCCAGCACCGCCAGCCGCTCCCCGAAGGCGTGATGCACCGACGGCCGTCCGCGTCGCGTCTGCGCATCGTCAAAGCAGGGGAGATCGTCATGCACGAGGGAGGCGCAATGCAGCAGTTCAATCGCCGCGGCCACGCCATCGGTCAGCGCGGCGTCATCCTCCCCGCACGCCTGGGCGACGGCCAGGGTCAGTTTGGGCCGGATGCGGGCGCCGCCGGGAAACACCGCATGCTGCATGGCCGCAGCCAGTTGCGGCGGATGGCCCGGCTGAAGAGTCGGGAGCAGGCTGGCCCGCAGGGCGCGTTCGATCCGGTCGTCATAGGGCATAGCGGCCTTTACTCCAGATGTCCGCATGTCACTGCGGAATTACATTACATTCCGTCAATCAGAATAGACACAACCGGAAGTCGCGTCAATGAACCGTGTCCGACCGCGTTCTTCGCTGCAGCCGCCGCGCGTGGTGGTGGTGGGCGCCGGCATGGGAGGCATGACGGCTGCGGCACTGCTGGCGCGGCAGGGGATGGACGTTCAACTGCTGGAGCGTGCGGGCACGCCGGGCGGCAAGATGCAGCCGGTGGAACTGGGGGCCTTGCAGCTGGATGGCGGCCCCACCGTGCTGACGATGCGGTGGGTGCTGGACGAGATCTTCGACCAGCTCGGCACCTCGCTGGACCAGCATCTGCACCTGCGGCGTTGTGAGGTGCTGGCGCGCCACGCCTGGAGCGAGACCGAACGGCTGGACCTGCTGGCCGACCTGACCCAGAGCGTCGATGCGATCGCCGCCTTCAGCGGGCCCGCGGAAGCGGCGCGCTACCGGGCGTTCTGCCAACGGGCCGCGCAGGTGCATGACACGCTGGACCGCAGCTTCATGCGCAGCAGCCGGCCGACGCCGCTCTCCTTGACCTGGCGGGTGCTTCGTCAACAAGGGCCCGCAGGGCTTCGGCAATTGCTGCGCATCTCACCCTTCACAACGCTGTGGGGCGAGCTAGGCCGTTACTTCCGCGATCCGCGGCTCCGCCAGCTTTTCGGCCGATACGCCACCTACTGCGGCAGCTCACCCTTTGATGCGCCCGCCACCCTGATGCTGGTCGCCCATGTGGAGCGGGAAGCGGTCTGGCAGGTTGAAGGTGGCATGGCGCGGCTGGCGCAGGCCCTCGTGCAGTGTGGTCAGCGGCTGGGCGTGCGCCTGCGCTGCCACTGTGAGGTCCAGCGGCTGCTGGTGTCGGGGGGCCGCGTCTGCGGCGTGCTGCTGAGCGATGGTGAGGTGGTGCCCGCCGAAGCCGTGGTGTTCAACGGCGACGCACGCGCCCTGACGGACGGGCTGCTGGGCCCCGATGTCCCCGGCCCCCTGCGGCACGGCGCTCCGTCGCTCTCCGCGCTGACCTGGCATGCCGAGGCCATCACCGGCGGGCTGGACCTGTCGCACCACAACGTCCTGTTTGGTCCGGCCGATGGCTACCGCGCCGAGTTCGACGCCATCGCCGCCGGGCGCCTGCCCGAGTCGCCCACCGTGTATGTGTGTGCGCAGGACCGTAGCGGTCAGGCCCACCGGCTGCGTCCCGGCTTGCCGGCCGGCGCGCGACGGGCCGAGCGGCTCATGTGTCTGGTCAATGCGCCCGCCGATGCCCATGGGCGCAGCCTCAGTGCCGAGGAGATCGAACGATGCGAAACACAGATGTGGGCGCGGCTGCGCCGCGCAGGGCTGCAGGTGACCTTGTCCGGGCCGCCGCTGCGGACCCGCCCGGAGGATTTCGCGCGGCGATTCCCGGCGAGCCAGGGCGCCCTGTACGGGCCGGCGAGCAGGGGATGGCAGGCGAGTTTCCGGGATCGTCCAGCCGGCAGGACGACACTGCCCGGGTTGTTCCTAGCGGGGGGCTCGGTGCACCCGGGGCCCGGCGTGCCGATGGCGGCACTGTCGGGCCAGTTGGCTGCCGCGCAGCTGCTCGAGGACCTGCGTTCGACCACGCGGTCCCGGCCGGTGGTTATGCCTGGTGGTATGTCGACGCGGTGAGTGATGTGCAATCCGATGGCAGCGTGCAGGCGCTCACGCTGATCATCTTCATCGGCAGTGTGTTCTCGCCGTATTACGCCAGCGCCCGGCGGCGCCTCGGGGATGACGGGGCTCGCGCGCAGGCGCATTGCGCGGTCAATGTGTCGCTGTATCAGCGGGCGCCAGGCGATGGGGGATTTTCGAAGCTGTGGACGATGACGGAGCGCGGGGAGGATGCCCTGTCGCGCGATGCGCAGCACCTGTCCATCGGTCCCAGCTCGCTGCAGTGGCTGGCGGATGGCCGCCTGCAGATCGATCTGGACGAATGGACCGTGCCGTGGCCGCAACGGGTGCGGGGTCGCATCACCGTGCGGCCGGGCGCCCTGCCGGGATGGGCCTTTGCGCTGGACCCGGAAGCGCGCCACCAGTGGCAGCCGATCTCGCCGGCGTCCCGGGTCGAAGTGGACCTGGCGTCCCCCCGGCGTCGCTGGCAGGGAGACGCCTACCTGGACGCCAATCATGGCAGCCGACCGCTGGCGCGTGACTTCCTCAGCTGGCAGTGGCAACGCACCACACGGCCCGATGGCCGCACCACCCTGCTGTATGACGTGGTGCCGCGCGACGGCGAGCGTGAAGCGATCGCCCTGTCCATCGATACCGACGGGCGTCTGAGCGTTCAAACTCCCCCTCCGCGCCAGCCGATCCCCCGCAGCGGGTGGCAGGTGGAGCGCCACAGCCTCGGACTCACGCCCCCGCATTTGCTGGCCACGCTGGAGAGCGGTCCCTTCTATTGCCGCTCGCTGCTGCGAGAGGGAGACAGCGGCGCGCTGGCCATGCATGAGAGTCTGTCTTTGCAGCGCTTTGACCAGCGCTGGGTGCAGGCCTTGCTCCCTTTCCGCATGCCGCGTCGTGGGGGCCGCCCTCTCACCGCCCAGGCGGCCAGGAGCCGATGATGGCGCGGGTGTTTCTGCTGGGCGCCACCGGCACGCTGGGTCAGGCGACCGCCCGTGCGCTGCGGCGTCGCGGTCACACGGTGGTGGCCCTGGTGCGGCCGCAGGCCGGCGTCGGCGGCCGGCTGGCGGGAACAGCGCTCGCCCAGCGGCTGCCCGGCGTCGAGCTGCGTTTCGGAGACGTCACCGACGCCCGCTCGCAACAACACGACGGCTGGCGCGGGGAGCAATTCGATGTGCTGGTGTCCTGCCTCGCCTCCCGCACCGGCATGCCGGCCGACGCGTGGGCGGTGGACCATGCGGCCCATCAGATCGCCTTCGAAGCGGCCCGGGCGGCCGGTGTGCGGCAGGTGGTGCTGCTCTCCGCCCTCTGCCTGCAGAAACCGCGCCTGCCCTTCCAGCATGCCAAGCTCGCCGCTGAAGCCGCGCTGCAGGCCTCGGGAATGGATTGGTCCATCGTGCGGCCCACTGCCTTCTTCAAATCGCTGTGCGGCCAGGTGGACCGGGTGCGCCGCGGTCAGCCTTTCCTGGTCTTCGGCGATGGTCGGCAAACGGCCTGCAAGCCCATCAGCGACGACGATCTGGCTGACTACCTGGCCGGCTGCATCGACGACCCTTCACGACTGAACCGCGTGTTGCCGATTGGAGGCCCCGGCCCTGCCCTCACCGCCAGGGACCAGGGCGACCTGCTGTTCGCGGCGCTGGGGATCACGCCTCGATTCCGGGAGGTGCCGCTCGGGATGATGGATGCCATCGTCGGCGGGCTGTCGATGCTGGGTCGGGTGTGGCCGGCCGCGGCGGCCAAGGCGGAGCTGGCCCGCATCGGCCGCTATTACGCCACCGAGTCGATGCTGGTGCTGGACCCGGTCAGCGGCCGGTATGACGCAGTGCTGACGCCCTCCACCGGCCGTCAGACGCTCGGAGCGTTTTACGAGGCGCTGGCGCGGGGAGAAGCGGCGCTGCCGGAGCGTGGCGATCACTCGGTGTTCTGAGATCCCGGCCCTCGGTCCGGCGTCTGCTCAAGGCCCTGCCCTTCCTGCCCCTCCTGACCCTCCTGCCGTTCGTGCCGCTGCTTCCACCGCCACCAGTCCCACCACTGCCAGAACGCCCAGCCCAGGATCAGGCCGAACACCAGCACCAGTTCGATCAGCCCGTAGAAGCGGTCATCGATCATGACCCGCTGCGCAGGAACAGCCGCTGGACCGACGCCGCCCATTGCTGATGGGCCTCCCCGGCGCTGCTGTGCAGCTCACTCAGCGCGCCGTGCAGCATCTTGCGCGTCAACCCGGCGGAGAGCGCTTCCATCACCGCCTCCACATCCTGCCCACGGGCCAGCGCCTTGCGGGCCTTCTGCAACTCCGCCTGGCGCCAGGTCTCGGTCTGCGTCTGCAGCGCCTGGATCAGCGGCACGGCGGACCGCTGCTGCAACCATTGGGCAAAGCTGTCCACCCCGGCGCTGACGATGGCCTCCGCCTCGCTCACCGCCGCCTGACGCCTGGCGCCATTGACCTGCACCTGATTTGCCAGATCGTCCACGGAGTAGAGGTAAACGTCGTCCACCTGTCCGACTTCCGGCTCGATGTCGCGCGGCACGGCCAGGTCCAGCATCAGCATCGGATGATGCTTGCGTCGCTTGAGGGCCCGCTCCACGGCGCCCAGGCCGATCAGGGGCAGGCTGCTGGCGGTGCAACTGATGACGATGTCGAAGTCCGCCAGACGGTCCGGCACCTCGCGCAGCGGCAACTGCGCAGCGCCCAGTCGCCGGGCGAGCGCTTCGGCCCGCTCCGGGCTGCGATTGGCGACGGTCATCTGCAGCGGCTTCTGCGCCGCGAAATGCGTCGCCACCAGGTCGATCATTTCGCCGGCACCGATGAAGAGCACCCGCCGCCGGGGCAGGTCGTCAAACAGCTGCTGGGCCAGTCGCACGGCGGCGGCCGCCAGGCTCACCGCATGGCTGCCGATCTCGGTGCGGCTTCGCACCTCCTTGGCCACCGCAAAGCTGCGCTGGAACATCTGATGCAGGGTGGTGCCAAGAGCGCCGGCACTGTCGGCCTCGCGCACCGCCGTCTTCATCTGGCCAAGGATCTGCGGCTCGCCGAGCACCATCGAGTCCAGGCCCGCCGCGACACGGAAGGCATGCCGCGCCGCCTCCGCCCCTTCACGAAAATAGCTGTGCTGGCGTAGCTCGCCAGGCGGCGTGCCGCCACGCTCAGCCAGCCACTGCATCGCCGGTTCGGCCAATGCCAGCGCGTGCCGGGGACATGCACTGGCCGGCAGGCCGACATAAACCTCGGTGCGATTGCAGGTGGACAGAATGGCCACTTCCGGCCGCGCCTGCGAGAGGTGGTCCCGCAGGCCCTGAATGCTGCGGCCGAGCGCCTCGGTCGGGATGGCAAACCGTCCGCGCAAGTCCAGCGGCGCGCTGCCGTGGTTGAGTCCGAGTGCCAGCACCGTCATGCCGCGCTCCTGCGCCAGACTTCATCCTGCACCCGGCGATGCTGCCGGTCTTCCTGCTCCAGCCGGGTGAACAGCTCGATGACCGCTTGCGCGCCTGCCGGCCGCGCGGGCGTGGTGACAGCCCCCATCCCCGTGACAGCGTCCAGCAAAGGCTCGCAGGCCCGCAGCGGCGCTTCATGCAGCAAGCGTGTGGAAGGACGCAGGCTCAGCGCCGCCTGTCCCAGCAGACGCAGCTTGCGACGCCCCGGTACGACAGCCCGCCGGTGAACGGCGTCACAGCCGGCCGCTTCCACCTCCCGCCCGACCGCCTGATAGAACAGCCGCGCCGCATTGATGCCGGGACGGCATCCCAGCGGCAGACAGTGGATGCCGGCCGCAGCGCGGGCGTAAAGCGGATCGGCCGCGCTCACCAGCCGCTGCACCACCGACGCCAGCGCCGGACTGTGACGCGGATCCGCGCGCCATTGCGCCGGTGACAGCCCGGCGTCGCGCATCCACTGCTGCGGCAGATAGAGCCGTCCCATGCGCGCATCCTCGCCGACATCGCGAGCGATGTTGGAAAGCTGCATCGCCACCCCCAGGTCGCAGGCCCGGGCCAGCGCCGAGGCATCGCGTGCGCCCATCAGCAGGCTCATCATCGCGCCGACGCTGCCGGCCACGCGGGCGGCGTAGTCCAGCAGATCGTCCAGCGTCTCATAGTCCCGGCCTTCCACATCCCAGGCCAGTCCCTCCAGCAGCAGATCCAGCAGGCGGCGCGGGATGGCGTAGCGCGTTACCACCGCGGTCAGTGCCCGGTCGGCAGCAACCGGCTGCGGCCGCCCGGCAAACACCTGGTCCAACCGCCGGTGCAACTGCTTCAAGGACAGCAGGCGTCCGCCCTCCACATCCACCGTGTCATCCGCCAGCCGGCAGAAGCCATACAGCACCGTGGCGGGTGCCCGCACCGATGGCGGCAGCAGCAGCGAGGCCGCATGAAAGGTCTTGGAATGGAAGGCGAGGCTGGCGCGGCAGACGGCCAGGTCGGCCTCCTGCAGTTCATGCGGGTCGGACATGGGGCAGTCCCTCCTGGATCGGATCGGAAATGCGGCGCGGCAGGTCGCGACCATGCGGCACGATGGCATCGAGCACCCGCGCGGACGACAGCACTCCCGGCAGCCCGGCGCCCGGATGGGTGCCGGCGCCGACGAGGTAGAGCCGGTCCACCTCTTCGCTGCGGTTGTGCGGCCGGAACCAGGCGCTCTGGGTGAGCACCGGCTCCAGCGAGAAGGCAGCGCCTTTGTAGGCACTGAGCCGGTCCTCGAAGCCTTGTGGTGTGAGCATCAGGGAGCTGACCACCGCCTGCTTCAGACCGGGCAGCAGCGTCTCGGAGAGCCGCTGCTCGATGGCGGCCCGATAGGGCTCGGCCCGCGCCTGCCAGTCCACACCTGCCTCCAGATGCGGCACCGGGGACAGCACATAGAAGGTGTCGAAGCCGGGGGGGGCCAGGCTCGGATCGGTGGCGGTGGGGCGATGCAGGTAGAGGCTGAAGTCGTCGGCCAGATGCTTGCGGGTGAAGATGTCGTCCAGCAGGCCGCGATAACGAGGCCCGAGGGAGATGGTGTGATGCGCCACATCGGGATACTGACGGCGGGTGCCGAAGTACCAGACGAACAGGCTCATCGAATATCGCGCCCGCTCGATGCGGCGGTCCGTCCAGTGGCGACGATGCTCCGCCGGCAGGAGATGCCGGTAGGTCCAGGCGGCATCGGCATTGGAGACCACGACATCGGCCATCAGCCTTTCACCGGATGCCAGCCGCACGCCACAGGCGGCGCCCCGATCCACCAGAATCTCCTGCACCGACTGTTTGCAGCGCACCCGCCCGCCCTGACCCTGGATCAGGTCCACGAGGCCGCGCACCAGGGCACCGGTGCCGCCCATGGCGAAGTGCACGCCAAAGCGCCGCTCCAGAAACGCGATGAGACAGTAGACCGAGGTGGTCGAGAACGGATTGCCGCCCACCAGCAGCGACTGGAAGGTCAGCACCACGCGCAGCTTCTCGTCCTTCACATGCTTGCAGGCAAGGCCCCAGACGGTGCGGTAACCCTCCAGCTTCAGCAGGTCGGGCAGCACGCGGGCCATGTCGGTCCAACGCTCAAAGGACACATGGCCGAGCTGCTCGAAACCGACCCGGTAGATGGCTTCGCTGGCCTGGAGGAAGCGCTCGTAGCCCTCCACATCGGCCGGCGCGAGGCGGGCGACTTCGCGGCGCATCGCATCTGCGTCGCCGCTGTAGTCGAAGGTCGTGCCATCATGGAAGCGGACCCGGTAGAACGGCGAGACGGGTCGAAGGTCGATGTCATCGCAGAGGCGCCGTCCGCACAGGGTCCACAGTTCCTCGAACAGGAAGGGTGCGGTGATGACGGTGGGCCCGGCATCGAAGGTGAAGCCGTCCTGGCGGTGAACATAGCCCCGTCCGCCCGGCGCATCCAGCTGCTCCAGGACGGTGACCCGATAACCGCGGGCGCCCAGCCGCACCGCCGCAGCCAGACCACCGAATCCGCTGCCGATGATCACGGCATGCGGGGCGGTCGGGTCACCGGCGGCGGAAGCCTGGCTTGGTGTCAACATTCATTTATCTTATGCTTGTCCACTTTGGTTGACAACCGACATGACACCCGAGTTTGCCCCCCCTGACAGCGTGCACGCTGCCGGCCTGACATGGCGGGTGCAGCGCGTGGATGCGGTGCGCGGGGCCGGTCCGTTGCTGCTCCTGCTGCACGGCACGGGATCGTCGCTCGGCTCCTGGCGGGGATGCGTCGAGCGCCTGGCTCCGCACTTCCGGCTGGTGGTGCCGGACCTGCCGGGTCATGGCGGGACCAGTGCCTTTGCCGATCGATGCGCGAGCCTGCCGCGAATGGCGCAGGCGATTGCGACGCTGATGCGCGAGCTGGACGAGGCGCCCGCACTGGTCGCCGGCCATTCGGCGGGCGCCGCGGTGGCGGTGCAACTGGCGCTGGACGGCCAGGTGCCGACACTGCGCGGTGTGCTGGCGGTCAACGGCGCACTGGAGCCGTTGCCGGGGCTGATGGGGCTTGTGGCACCGACGGCAGCGCGGCTGGCGTCTCGCAGTGCGCTGCTGCCGGACTGGGTGACCCGCCATGCCTCGCAGCCACGCGCGCTGCGGAACCTGATCCATTCGACCGGCTCTCGCCTGGATGCCTCCGGCGTGGCGCACTACCGCGAACTATTGAGCCAGCCGGACCATGTGCGCGGTGTGCTGGACATGCTGGCGAACTGGCGGCTGGAGTCCTTGCGGGCACGGTTGCCGTCCTTGCAGTTGCCGTTGTGGCTGGCGGCCGGCCTGTGCGACCGCACGACCGCGCCGGTCCGATCCCTGGAACTGGCCCGGTGGATGAAGCGGGCGCGATTCGTTCCGCTGAGCGGCCTGGGGCATCTGGCGCATGAGGAAGCCCCGGAGCAGATCGCCGGCCTGCTGCTGGAGATGCGCGATCAGTTTCTGGGCGACACGGCGGCGGACACCGCTGCATAGACCTGCGCGGCCTGGCCATGCGGCAGCGGCACATATCGGGCCCCCATCGCCTGCGCCAGCAGCATGCCGGCGGGTTGCGGCCGGGGGGCGGTGTCGATCCACAGGCTTTGGAGGCCGTCGATGCGCAGACGGCGGGCGGTGAGAAACGCGTCGTGCGCCGCCCGGTCGCGCCCCGGGCTGCCGTCCAGGGCGACGTTGGCCCGCGCATCGGTGAGGAACACCAGCACGGCGCGCCCACCGTCCCGCGACTGCACCTGACGCGCCAACAACCCGGCCGCTTCGATGCCAGCGGCCAACGGGGTGCCGCCGCCGCCGGGGAGGCTGGCCAGCGCGCGGCGGGCGCGGGCGAGTGAACGGGTCGGTGACAGCAGCAACTCGGCGGTCTCGCCGCGGAAGGCGAGCAGGGCCACACGATCACGGCGGACGTAGCAGTCGGCCAGCAGCAGCTCAACCGCGCCCTTGGCTTCCGCCAGCCGGTTGAGCGCCTGCGAGCCGGAGGCGTCCACCACAAACAGCGTGGTGGTTTCCTGCGGGCGGCGGTAGCGCCGGAGATGGACGTCTTCGCGCCGCAGCAGCAGGCGGGTGGCGGCGGGGGGCTGGCCCTGCTGCTCACGCTCCTGCAGGCGCAGGCGCTGCCACGGCACGGCGGCACGCAGGGTGGCGAGCAGGTCCAGACGCCGGCCGTCCGTGAGCGGACCGCGCCGGGAGGTCAGGGGGCGACCGCTGGTGTGGATGCGTTTGGGTGCGGCGCCGCGGCCGGTGCTGCGGCCGCCGGTGCGGGGGGAGCGGCTGGACGGGTGTGTGGCGCCGGCGAGGCTTTGCAGCAGGCCCAGGGGGATGGCGGCCTTGGCAGCGGCGAGCGTCTGGGATTGGAGTTCGGCTGCGCTGGTGATGGTGGAGGGATCTGCGTCCGTGTCCAACGGGCTGTCGGTGGAGGACTGCGCATCTGGCTGGTTCGGACTCGGGTGGAGGTCCGCCGTGCCATCAACGTTCCCTTCGCAGCGGCCGTCTTGGCTGAGACCGTCTTGGCTAGGATTGTCTTTGCTCTGCCCGTCTTGGCTGCGACCGTCTTGGCTCTTGCCGTCGTGGCTTTGGCCGCCTCGATGGGGGTCAGCCGCGTCGTCTTCCGGGTTTTGATTCAACGCCGAGGGATCGCCGGGCGCCTCCTGCCCGTCGGGGGTGGAGGGGATCGCTCGAGCACGAGGGGCCAGCACCAGTCGCGCCGCGACCTCCGCATCCTCCTGGGCCACCTGACCCCGCCCCGCCAGGGCAGCAGAAGCCCGGGCCACCGCCCATGCCTGCAAGACTGTCCTCATCGAGTCCAGGCCCAGCGCTGCCGCCGTGGCGCACAAAGCGTGGATGACGTTGTAGTCAAAGGCGATATGAACAAGTCGCTTGCGAGCCGCCGCGATGTCCTCGGCGGGGTCAGACGTCCCAGCGCCAATGGAAGCTTCAGCACTCGATGAAGGAGCGCAATGTCCGGAGGCAGCCTTCGACGGTCGGCTTCGACGAGCCTGCAGCATCCTCTGGGCGTGCTCTGTTGTGAGGGCGGGGACCGGCTGCAGCATCTGCGCTTCGCAGATGTCGCCGCGCTCAATGTAACCGCAGAGCGCCACCATCAACCCGAGCCGCTCCCGCAGCGACGAAGGAAGCAGCTCATCGTCCGACTGGCCTTCGTCTAGCGCCACGATCGTCAAGCCGCGACCTGTCGAACGGCTGTTGTCATCGCCTGCTGCCTCCATCGCCAAGGCCAGGCGCGCGGCCACCCCAATCTCCAGACGCTCGGCCATTGGCACCACCAGCACACCGCCCGCCGTCTCCGCCAGCAGACCCGCCGTCCTCACCGGACGTCCTGCCGCCAGACTCAGCCCCAGATCCACACCGCCGGACAGCCGATGCTCATCCACATTCACCGGCAACCGCCGCCAGGGCGTTTGGGCCGGTAGCAACGCCTGAAGCGCCCGCAGCACCAGGTCGCGTTCGGGCCCGGCGCCGCCGCGCAGGATCAACCCGCCGACACCCACCGGGTCGACAGCCATGACGCGGAGGGCCTGCCACACCGCAGGCCGAAGCCGCATCATCCCCACAGCTCCGCCACCGCGCGCTCGATGCGCTCCCCCGACGCCGTGTCATCGAGCGGATTGCGCCGCAGCCGATGCCGCAGCGCCATCACCGCCACGGCACGCAGATGCTCCAGCGTCACTTCCGTCGATGCGTCCAGCGCCGCCATCGCCCGCGCCGCACGCATCAGCGTCAGTTCCCCGCGCAGCCCATCGCTGCCCACGGCCACGCACAGCTCCGCGGCCCGTCGCAGCACCGGCTCTTCCACCGCCAGACAGCCCACCCGGTCCCGCGCCTGCAGGATCTGCCGTCGCACCTGCGCATCCGCCTTGCTCCATTGCGCCGCGAAGGCGGCCGGATCGCGCTCATACGCATCGCGTCGGCGCACCACCTCCACCCGCGCATCGATCTCCCGAGGCGTGGTCACTTCCACCGACAGACCGAAGCGGTCCTGCAACTGCGGTCGCAGTTCACCTTCCTCGGGATTGCCACTGCCGATCAGGACAAACCGCGCCGGATGGCGCAGGCTCAGCCCGTCCCGCTCGATGACGTTTTCGCCGGAGGCCGCCACATCGATCAGCAGATCCACCAGATGGTCCTCCAGCAGATTCACCTCGTCGATGTAGAGGAAGCCGCGATGGGCCCGCGCCAGCAGACCCGGCTCGAACACCTTCACCCCCTGCGACAAGGCCCGCTCCAGATCGAGCGCGCCCAGCACCCGGTCCTCACTGGCGCCCAGCGGCAGGTCCACCACTGGCACCGGCCACTGATCGGTCTTGACTCGCCCTGCAGCCTTGAGCCGCGCACAGTCTTCACAGACCGCATCGGTGTCCGGATCGCAGTGATAGCGGCAGCCGTGCACCGCCCGCATCTTCGGCAGCAAGGCGGCCAGGCCGCGCACCGCGGTCGACTTGCCAGTGCCTCGGTCGCCCAGCACCAGCAGCCCGCCGATGGCGGGCTCCACGGCGGCGATCAGAATGGCGCGCTTCATCTCGTCCTGGCCGACCAGGGCGGAGAAGGGATAGGGAATGCTCATCTCAATGCCCTTCCTTCGAATCCTGCTCGCTGGCGTGGCGCCGGGCGCGACGCACCGCCTGGAATGCCAGCAGTGCCAGCAGCGGCACGCTCAGGCCGACGAACAGGTCTACATCCAGTTTCAGGCCAAGCGACCGTCCGCCCTTGGCCACATACCCGACGACCCCCGCCATGTAATACACGATGGCCGCGATCGACAGGCCTTCCACCGTCTGCTGCAGTCGCAGCTGCAGCTTGGCGCGTCGGTCCATGGACGCCAGCAGCGCCAGGTTCTGCTGTTCCCGCACGATGTCCACCCGGGTGGAGAGCAGATGGCTGGCCTGCGCCACCCGCTCGGAGAGGTCGTGCATCCGCCGGGACACGGTGGCGCAGGTGGCGACCGCCGGCGTGAAGCGGCGGCTCATGAATTCATCGATGGTCTGCAATCCAGCGAGGCGCCGCTCCCGCAGTTCGTCGATGCGGGTGCGCACCAGCTCGGCATAGGCGCGGCAGGCGGCAAAGCGGAACTGGCTGGCGGCCAGGCCGCTTTCGATCTCGGCGGCGAGCCGGGTCAGTTCCTGCAGCAGCTGCTCGTCCTTGGCAGACTCGCGTGCGCGACCCGTCGTGCCAGCCGGACCCGCCGCAATGCTGTCTGCCAGCGACGCCAGCGACCGCTCGATGGCCAGCAACCGGGGCGACAGTCGCCGCGCCACCGGGAACGCCAGCAAGGCCATCATCCGGTAGGCCTCGATCTCAAACAGCCGCTGCAGCATGCGGCCCGCCACCAGCGGCGTGAACCCCTGGTCAATCATCAGGAGCCGACCGAAGCCATCGGCATGGATCAGGAAATCGGAGTAGACCAGCCCTGCCCCGTCGCCGAGCGCACTGCCCACCACCGTGCGGTCGCCAAAGGACTGGCGCAGCAGGTCGCCCAGTTCCTGGCCTTCCGCTGGCGAGAGCAGCTCCGCATGGCCGGCGTACACCGTCAGACCAGGAACGCCGGCCAGCCAGCCCGAGGGCAGCTCGCCCGCAGCCGTCTCCACAAACGGCACCGTACCGGCCGACGGCATCAACAGCGTATAACTGGAAAACTCGCCGTGCCGCTCCCACTTCAGCCGCAGTGTGCCCAGGGTGCCGCTCCAGTGGACGGCATCGGCGCCCGGCCCTAGCTGTGCATGCTGACGACACAGACGGCCCAGGTGCGCCAGTTCGCGCTCCCGTTCATCGGCATCCACCAGCACCGCGATATAACTCGCCCGCCCAGGCGCCAGCAAAGGCTCCGGTGGGCGGGCGTGGATCTCCATCGCGAGCGCGGCGCGCTCCGGGAGGTCGGCCGGCAGCAGCCTCATGGCGGGCTCCCGGCACGGCGTCTCGGCCTGCGATCATCGGGAGCCAAGCCCCGATGATGTCGACCGCTGCCGATCAGGCCTGCTTCAAGGCGGCCCGCCTGGATAGGGGCCGCATCGATCAAGCCCGCATCGATCAGGCCCGCGTCCGTCAGGCCTTCTTCACATAGGCCGAGCACCACCCCTTGGCGGAGACGTGCTTGCCCGCGAAGATCGGGCAGGGTCCGGAGGCTGCACCGGCCTTGCCCTGGAACAGCGAGCAATTGCCGCAGGCCGAGCCGGGCACATACTTGGGCTGCTTGGCCTTGTCGACCTTGGACGCATCGGCGTGATAGCCGAGGGACACGGCCGTTGGATCCTTCTCGTCGACCATGGTCTGAGACCAGGCCGGACCGACCAGGAGCCCGGCTCCGGCCAGAGGGACAAGACGGATGAACTGGCGACGGCTGTTCATGGTGTGAGCCTTTCATGATCGCTGGCGACGCAAGGGTGGAGGAGCGACCGGTCGGCGCCAGCGGGCCCGAAGGTCGAGGACATGATTCACTCCGGCCGCCACCAGGCAGGCAGCCACCCAGAGCACACCGGCACCGCCCAGGCCCAGCCGCAAGGCCAGCGCCAGGCTGATCCCGGCGAGTAGATTGGGCACCAGCCCCGGTGGCCCTGCTCGACCCCGGGTCAAAAGCCAGAGCAGTTCAATCAGGCTTGTGGCCAGCACCGCCTCACAAAGCCGCAACAAAAGCGCGTCATCGGTCATGACACACGCGCCAGCCCCAACAGATGGGCCATGTCCTTGAGGAAGATGCGCACATGGGCCATCGGCCTGGCGCGCACCAGGCGCTTGTGCATGTAGGCGTCGAAGGTCAGTTGCTGCACGTCACGGTCGCGGCAGATGCTGACGAAGCGCTCACGGCGCCGGTCGTTGCGATACCAGAAGTGCTGCATCATCCCCAGCACCCAGAACACACGGCCATGCTCCCGCATGAAGCGACGGCGGGCGGTGGACAGGGCACGCGGCTGCCCGGTACGCAGCAACTCCGCGACGGCGTCTGCAGCCAGGCGGCCCCCAAGCATTGCGTAGTAGATGCCCTCTCCCGACGCAGGCGCCACGACGCCGGCAGCATCACCGGCCAGCACCACATCGCGGCCGTTGTCCCAGCGGGGCAGCGGCTTCATCGGGATCGGCGCGCCTTCGCGGCGCAGTGTCCTGGCCTGTGTGAGGCCGGCGGTGTCCCGCAGTTGCATGACGCCGCGGCGCAGGGAGAAGCCCTTGTCAGCGCTGCCGGTGCCGACGCTCACGCTGGCGCCGTGGGGGAAGACCCAGCCATAGAAGTCCGGTGAGACACCGCCGCGGTAGTGCACCTCGCAGCGGCCGGGCGCATAGCCCGGGGGCCGCGTCTCAGGCACGGCGATGATCTCGTGATAGGCGAACACGAAGCGCCCTCGGTCGGCTCCGCGCACTTCTTGCTCTGCCACTCGGGACCGTGCGCCGTCGGCCCCGATCACCGCCCGGGTGCGCACCTGCTGCGGCCCTTGTGCGGTCTGGAAGTGGACGATGCACGAGCCGTCGTCTTCCCGGCTGATGCGGTCAAACAATCCGACCCGACGGACGGCGCCATGCGAGGTGGCGCGGGCGCGCAACCATTCGTCGAAGTACTCGCGGTCCACCATGCCGACAAAGCCGCCTTCAATGGGGATGTCCACCTGGACCGATTGCGGTGAGACCATCCGCGCGGCGGTGGCGCGCGCCACCAGCAGTTCGTCGGGGATGGCGAAGTCCTGGATCAGGCGGGGAGGAATGGCACCACCACAGGGTTTGATGCGGCCAGCGCGATCGAGCAGCAGCACCCGAAAACCTTGCCGTGCAAGATCATCCGCCGCCGTGGCTCCAGCCGGACCGCCGCCGATGATGACGGCGTCCATCTCCGGCAGCATCGCAGGGTTGGTAGCCATGTCCGCAGCGGTGATGGCGGCCACTTGATGCGTCGATTTGATCATGGCGCCCTCCGCAGATGTCCGATGAACACAGGCCGCGCAGCCGCCGGCCGCGGTTCCACATGCGCCGCCAGCCACGCAGCCAGCAGGAACATCAGCGCATTGGCGAGGAACACCAGGGCATAAGCCGGCCCGGTCGAATGCAGCAGCCATCGCGCCAGGTCGCTGGCCGCCGTCCCCACCAGACCGCCTAGCGCGAAGGCCTGGGCCTGCGCCGCACCCCACAGGCCCATGCGCACGCCTTCGTTGCCGGGTCCTTGCGCACCGGCCAATCCCATCATCGAGCCGATGGCTGCAATGGAGAACGCGCCTGTGCACACGCCCAGCACGAACACATTGGCGGCGAGCGGCCAGCCGCGACCGCTGGGCCCACCGGCCCCGGTGCCGACCAAGCCCGCGCCCACCAGTCCCGCCAGGGCCAGGGCAGAAGCGACACATCCCCAGACCGTCCACATGCGCAGGCTGCCCCAACGCCCGCCCGCCCAGCGGCTGCCTGCACCCGCGGCGAGCAGCATGCCCACCAGCGCGCCTGCATGCTGGGTGCCGGAGAGCTGCGTGGTCGCGCCCGGGGTCAGGCCGAACACCAGACCGGCGAATGGCTCCAGGATCAGGTCCTGCATGCTGTAGGCCAGCATCGAGATGAAGACGAAGATGGTGAACCGGCGCGCCCGCGGATCCGCCCAGGTATCGCGCAGTGCCTGTCCAAAGGGGACGGCAACGGTCGGCGCCATCGGCATGCCCACCGCGCCGCGGCCCTCCAGCCGATAGAGCGCCAGCGCGGCCACCACCACCGCCGACACCGCCACCCCGCCCGCCACCATCAGCAGACGATGCGGCGAGAACGGATCGAGCAGCCGACCGGACACGCCCGCCGTCACGACGAAGCCGACGATCATCAGCATCCACACGGTCGTGGCCGCTGCCGCGCGACGCTCCGGTGCCACCCGCTTGGCCAGCAAGGTCAGCAGGGAGGTGCCACTGGCAGCCACGCCCAGCCCGATCAGTCCATAGGCCAGCACCGCGAGCGCGATGCCGCTGGCCAGATGCAGTCCCATCAGCACCGTGGCCAGCGCGGCCAGCCAGCCTCCCGCCGCCAGAGTAACCATGCCGCCGAGGATCCATGGCGTGCAGCGTCGGCCCTGATCGGCCCCATGCCCCATGCGCGGCCGCGCCACCTGCACCACGTAATGCCAACCCAGCAGCAGGCCGGGCAGCAGCGCCGGCAGGGCCATCTCCACCACCATCACCCGGTTCAACGTGGAGGTCGTCAACACGACGATGGCGCCGAGGGCCGATTGCACCAGTCCCAGACGGATCACTCCCGTCCAACCCATGAATCCGCTCATGTCACCACCCCTCGCAAGGCAAAGGCACTGACCAGCATGCCGGCCACGAACAGGGGCACCCCGAAGCCGCTGTACCAGCGCGCCCGGGACAGCGGCTCCGCCAGGAATCGATGCATCAGCAGGCCCTGGGCGACCAGCAGGCCAGCCACCGCCAGCGCATGCTCGGGCTGACCCCAGCGCATCAGCAGACCGATCACCACCAGCTGCGGCACGGCCATCACCGCGCAGGCCACCTGCGCCGCACGGGCGGCGCCGAGCATCACCGGCAGGGAGCGAATGCCCATCTGCCGGTCCCCCGGGATGGACTTGAAGTCGTTCAGCGTCATGATGCCGTGGGCACCGAGGCTGTAGAGAAGCGCCAGCGTCAGCGAGCGGCTGTCCGGCCACTGGCCCATCGCCATCACCGCGGCGCCGGTCACCCAGGCCAGGCCTTCATAACAAAGCCCGCAGGCCGCGTTGCCCCACCATCCATTGCGCTTGAGGCGCAGCGGGGGCGCGCTGTAAGCCCAGGCCAGCAGCAGACCGAGTCCCGCGGCCAGAAAACCCACCACGCCGATCTGCCACGCCAGCAGCAAAGACAGCAGGGTCCAGACCACCGCGATGTACAGACCCCAGTGGCCCGGCATGCGGCCGGAGGGAATGGGACGCTGGGGTTCGTTGATGGCATCGACCTCCCGGTCGAACCAGTCATTCACCGCCTGGCTGGTGGCGCAGACAAAGGGCCCCGCCAGCAGCACACCGGCCACGATCACCGGCCAGCGGCCTTCCACCGTCAGGCCCGATGCCACCACTCCACAAGCAAAGGCCCACATGGGCGGAAACCAGGTGATGGGCTTGAGCAGTTCGGCGATGGCCGACAAGGCGGGGCGCTGCATGCGGCCTATTCTGTGCCGATGCAGCGGGTTGTCAATATAGATTTACATTGAGCGATGTCAGCTCAATGAGCACGAGTCCCCGAGTCAGTCGGACGACATCGCATCGTCCTGGGTGGTGTCACCCAGAATGCCGTAGCGGCGCAGCTTCACGTAGAGGCTCTGACGGGAGAGGCCCAGCATCTCCGCCGCCGAGGCCCGATGGTCACGGGTCAGTTCGAGCGCGGCTTCAATACAGAGCTTCTCGATCAGGTCGGTGGTCTCACCCACGATGTCCTTGAGCGGCAAACGACCGACCAGCCCGGTGAGTTGCTCCACCGATCGGGGCAGTTGCCGCGAGGGCCGCGACTCCGCCGGCAGCCGTCGGGCCACATCCCGGATGGCAAAGCCCAGGCAGGCCTGCCGGCCATCCGGTACCGCCACGGCGGACACTTCCACCGGGCTCTGTTCACCAAAGCCGCTGCGCAGCGTGGTGGGGAACAGGCGCAGCACGCCGTGCTGACGCAGGTTGCCGATCAGCACGCTCATGTCCACCGAAGTCCGGCCCAGCCAGCGGTCCAGCGGCTGGCCCAGCACCGATTCGCCGGGCGGCAGCTGCAGCATGTCGCCGAAGGCCTGATTGGCGCTGAGGATCCGTCCCTGCATGTCGGTCAGCACGAAGGCGTCCGGCAGGGTGTTCACCACATCGAGCAGGGACGGTGAGGTCTCGCTGGCGCTTCCGGCGCTCTTGGCGGACGCCGTCCCCTGCGGCGCCGACAGCCGGGCGAGCAGCAAGGTGGTGCTGTCCTGGCGGAAGGCGGAGGCGCTGAGATGCCAGTCTCCGGCCTGTCCCGGCAGACGCACTGGCAGGTCTTCGCAGCGACCGCCGCTGCGGGCCTGGGCCAGCGCGGCTTGTGCATCGGCCTGGCTGTCCGCCTGCAGCAGATCCAGCAGGCTACGGCCAATCAGCCGCTTGCCGGCGTCGCCCAGCAAGTCGGTGGCGGCTGCATTGTGTTCAAACACCACGAGCGAGCTGGCATCCAGCACCAGCACCGCTTCATCCACCGCTTCAAACAGCAGTCGGTATCGGGCTTCGGTGTGGCGCAGCCGCAGGTAGTCCCGCTCCATCGACTGCTGGGCATCCACCAGGCGCTGCTGCACCGCCGCCACTTCGCGCAGATCGCGTCCGAGCGCCAGCACGCCGCCCTGGGCGTCAAGCGGAACGATGCTGTAGCTCACCGGAAGATCGATGCCGCCGGACAGCGCATGCGTCACCTGACGTTCCGGCATCACCGGAGCCGCACCGAGCCCGGTCGGTGATGGCTGGGCCGCGCCGGCCGCCAGCATCGCCTGCACCTTGCCGCGGTTTTCGATGGTGACGGTTTCCGCCCAGCGGCGTCCGACCCACTGGCGCAGTTCCGACAGCTCCGCCGCCGCCGAGGTGCCGAGTGACACGTCGCGGATGACGCCCTGACTGTCGACCACCAGCGCCACATCGGACGCGGCCGCGACGATCCGGGCCAGAAAGTCGGCATTCATTCCCGCGAAGTGGCGCTCCGGCGCCTCAAAACGCTGGTGGGTGGCCGCTGTACCGTGGGTCTGCATCAAATTCCCTGTGATTACTCACCCCAAAGGATGAGCCCCGAAAACCATCTCACACAATCGGTCGAACGATTCAATCACGATGGGGATCTCTTGCTGGATCCTCATTCACGCTGAGGGACCCGCCGCCGGACGATGAATGGGGCGGCCGGTACGCCATCGCACCAGCAGCCGCATCGGTCCGCTTGCGGCATCGGACATGCCTGACGGTGGACGTCAAGCGTGCCTGACGAGGGACGCGAGCCAGCGATCCGCCAGACTGACAGCAGTCTGTGCATCACTGGCCACGGCATCCGCTCCGCAGCGTTGCGCCAGATCCGGCATCAGGGCCGCCATTGGCCCGCCGACCATCACAAAGAGCCGGGCGTTGGCGGAGGCTCTTCTCATGTCAAGAATAGCAGACGCAATCTGTGGAATGTGCTCGCTGGACGAGATTGACAGTCCAAATAGATCGAAAGGGTCACGGGCGAGTTGCCGCCGCAGGTCGGACCAGCTAGCCCCCGGTTCGCAATCGACTGACCAGCCGCCCCGGCTGAAAAACTCGGCCACCATGCTCAGCCCAAAGGTGTGCTGCGAGCCCGGCTCGGCCGCCAGCAGACAACGCCGCGATGGGCCATGGGCACCCAGCAGCGGCAGATCGCGCCGGGCATGCTCATGCAATACCCGCTGCAGCCGCCACAAGCCGATGGTGACTTCCGAGAAGCTGTAGCGGTCTTCTTCCCAGGCCTGCCCCATGTGGCGGGCGCTGGCAGCGAGCAGGTCCACAAACAGCTGTGCCGGGGTGGCGCCCTGAGCCACCAAGCCTCGCACATAGGCGGGGGCGGCTTCGGCGTCGCCCTGCACCGCCAGCTCGCTGAGCCGCAGCACATGCGCGTCCGTGGGAATGAAGGCGGGTGCGGGACGGACGGCACTCGGTGTTTCCACGCGGTGCATCAGCATCAGGCGGGGGATGATTTCCGCTTCGACCAGGCGGGTGAGCTGATCTTCCGCCGCGTCGTCCAGCGGGCCTGGAGCGGAATCCGGCCCGAAGTCGGACCCGGATTTCGACCCCGATTTCGGCCGCATCACCTGCGGCGGCTCCCGGGCCGCCAGTAGGGTGTTGATCGTCAACGCATCCACGCAGCCGCGCGACGCGCCCTGCGGTTGTGTGTCCAGCTCGGCACGGCGCCGCTGCAGCGGGCGCCTGGCCTGCCGATTCGATGTCCATCCAGCCACCACGCGTCTCCTCTGGGGTGGATCGGCAGCAAGAGGTTCCCATGGGGTGGAAGGTCATTGGCTTCCACCCTCGGCGCTGGGCAGCGTCAGAAATCGCCACTGCAAACCGGTGAGGTCTTCTGCTCTGAGTCTTTTAGAAAGGAGTCCTGGCCATCGCTTTAGATCGGGCGATGTGCGAACTGCCTTGGTGCACTGTCCCGCTCTCGGCCCTTCCCGTCAAGCTGTATTTCCACTCCTCGCCCGGTTTGTACATTTTTTATTACGTCAATCTGGATTGACATGCGAACAGGGCAGGCCTAGATTCGGCCCCATGTTGCAGCCCCTGCCCTCCACCCCCGTCCCGTCGGTGTCTGCGTCCCGGTCGGGAGGGTCGGAGCGGGTGCAGCTCTACACCCCCGAGGAGCGCGCCCGCCGCGATGGCACCCGTTGGACCCTGGTCCAGGGCGTGCTCGCACCGGTGCAGTTCCTGGTGTTCCTGATCAGCCTGGGGCTGGTCTTGCGCTTCCTGGCTGATGGCGCGGGCGAGATGCTGGCTGCTGCCTCGGTGCTGGTGAAGACGCTGCTGCTCTACACCATCATGATCACCGGCTGCATCTGGGAGAAGGTGGTCTTCGGCCGCTGGCTGTTCGCCCCGGCCTTCTTCTGGGAAGACGTCTTCAGCATGCTGGTGCTGGCGCTTCACACCGCCTATCTGCTGGCCTGGACCGGCGGCTGGCTGACCGGTCGGCCGCTGATGCTGCTGGCCCTGGCCGCCTATGCCGCCTATCTGGTCAATGCGCTGCAGTTCATCGTCAAGCTGCGCCAGGCGCGATTGCAGGGAGCGGGCGCATGAATGCGGTCATCCCCATCCAGTCCGACCGCGGCTGCCAGGACGCGCGGGTGCTGCGCGAGCGGGGGCAGCGCGAGGTGTTCTGCGGCCTGACCGGCATCATCTGGCTGCATCGCAAGATGCAGGACGCCTTCTTCCTGGTGGTGGGCTCACGCACCTGCGCGCATCTGATCCAGTCAGCGGCGGGCGTGATGATCTTTGCGGAGCCGCGTTTTGCCACCGCCATCCTGGATGAGCGGGACCTGGCCGGCCTGGCCGATGCCCAGGACGAACTGGACCGGGTGGTGCAGCGCCTGCTGGAGCGCCGGCCAGATATCCGGCTGCTGTTCCTGGTGGGCTCCTGCCCGTCCGAGGTGATCAAGCTGGACCTGTCCCGCGCGGCGGCGCGCCTGAGTCAGCGCCATGCGCCGCGGGTGCGGGTGCTCAACTATTCCGGCAGCGGCATCGAGACCACCTTCACCCAAGGGGAAGATGCCTGCCTCGCCGCGCTGGTGCCCACCTTGCCGACGGCGCCAGCAGGGGACGATGCGCCTGAGGCGGAACTGCTGATCGTGGGCGCGCTGGCGGATGTGGTGGAAGACCAATTCCGCCGCCAGTTCGAGGCGATGGGTGTGAAGCGCGTGGACTTCTTCCCGTCCCGCAGTTCGACGGCGATGCCGGCCATCGGCCCGCAGACGCGATTCCTGCTGGCCCAACCGTTTCTGGGCGACACCGCCCGTGCGCTGGAAGCGCGAGGCGCCCGGCATGTGCCGGCGCCTTTCCCGCTCGGCGCGGAAGGCAGTACCGCCTGGCTGCTCGCTGGCGCCGCCGCCCTGGGACTGGACCGGCGCCGTGCGGCCGACGTCATCGAGCCCTGGCGTCAACGCGCCGGCCGTGCACTGGAAACGCATCGACTGCGGCTGGCCGGTCAGCGCGTGTTTCTCTTCCCCGACTCGCAGCTGGAGATTCCGCTGGCGCGATTCCTGTCCCGTGAACTGGGGATGCAACTGGTAGAGGTCGGCACGCCCTACCTGCACCGCTCGCATCTGGCCGAGGAACTGGCGCTGCTGCCCATCAGCACCGCGCTCTCCGAAGGGCAGGACGTGGAGCGGCAGCTGGACCGCTGCCGGGCCGCTCGTCCGGACCTGGTCGTCTGCGGCCTGGGCCTGGCCAATCCGCTCGAGGCGGAGGGTCTCACGACCAAGTGGTCCATCGAGCTGGTGTTCACCCCCATCCACGGGTTCGACCAGGCCGCGGACCTCGCCGCCCTGTTCACCCGACCGCTGCTGCGCCGACAACGGCTGGCTGCCTGAGGACCCCGCGATGCAGCTCACGCTCTGGACCTACGAAGGACCGCCCCATGTGGGCGCCATGCGCGTGGCCACGGCGATGCGCGAGGTGCACTACGTGCTGCATGCGCCGCAAGGCGACACCTATGCGGACCTGCTCTTCACCATGATCGAGCGCCGGCAGGAACGCCCGCCGGTGACCTACACCACCTTCCAGGCCCGCGACCTCGGCGGCGACACGGCGCAACTGTTCAAGGATGCGGTGCAGCAGGCCTATCACCGCTTCCGTCCGCAGGCGGTGCTGGTGGGGGCTTCCTGCACCGCCGAACTGATCCAGGACGATCCGGGTGGGCTGGCCGCAGCGCTGGAGCTGCCGGTGCCGGTGGTGCCGCTGGAACTGCCCGCCTATCAGCGCAAGGAAAACTGGGGCGCTGCCGAGACCTTCTATCAGCTGGTGCGTGCGCTGGTGGTGAAGCCTGCCGGGCCACGTCAGCGGGGCGCGGTGCCGCGCTGCAATGTGCTGGGGCCAACGGCGCTGGGTTTCCGGCATCGCGATGATCTGCGGGAGATCACCCAGCTGCTCGGGCAGCTCGGCATCGCCATCAACGTCGTGGCGCCGTGGCAGGCTGCGCCCAGCGATCTGGCCCGACTGGCGGATGCCGACTTCAATGTGGTGCTCTATCCGGAAGTGGCCCAGACCGCCGCGGCGTGGCTCCGCCGTCAGCTGGGACAGCCCTTCACCACGGTCATTCCCATCGGCGCACGGGCGACCGAGGCCTTCATCCAGGAGGTGTGCGGGCTGGCAGGGATTTGCGGGCGCGCAGGTGACGACGGCGCCGCCGACGCCAGTGTCAGTGCCAATGGCGCTGCGGATGCTGGCCCAGATGCCGCCGCAGACGCAGCGGCTGCAGCCACCGCGCACGCCCGGCCGTCGCTCGACGCGATTCGCGCCGCTTCCCGCTCGCCCTGGTACGCCCGCTCGGTGGATGCCAACTACCTGACCGGCAAGCGCGTCTTCGTCTTCGGCGACGCGACCCATGCCATCGCTGCCGCGCGGGTGGCGACGCAGGAGTTCGGTTTCGAGCTGGTGGGCCTGGGCAGCTACAGCCGCGAGTTCGGCCGCGAGTTGCGTGCCGCCGCGGCGGAATACGGCATCGAAGCGCTGATCACCGACGACTATCTCGAAGTGGAAGCTGCCCTGACCGCTGCCGCGCCGGAACTGGTGCTGGGCACACAGATGGAGCGGCACATGGCCAAACGGCTGGGGGTGCCGTGCGCGGTGATCTCCGCACCGGTGCATGTGCAGGACTTCCCTGCCCGGCATGCGCCGCAAATGGGCTTCGAAGGCGCCAACGTGCTCTTCGACACCTGGGTGCATCCGCTGATGATGGGGCTGGAGGAGCATTTGCTGGGCATGTTCCGCGGCGACTTCGAATTCCACGTGGACGCGATGCCGTCCCACCTGGGTCATGCAGCGCGGCCAACGCCGATGTCCGTCACCGCGCCCATCACGGTGCAAGGCCCCGATGGTGCTCTCATCGCGACCGCTCCAACTGCTGACGTCCCCGCTCCTGTGCCCGCTTCTGTTCCTGCTCCGACTGCAGTGTCTGTGGTGAGCGCCAAGAGTTTTCCCTCCGGTGACCCGACCACAGCCACGGCTGTCATCGACCCGACCTCCCCCATTGCCGTTGCGCCCGAGACGGCTCCCTGGGCCGCAGACGCCGAGCAGGAACTGCGCAAGATCCCCTTCTTCGTCCGCGCCAAGGCCCGCCGCAACACCGAAGCCTACGCTCGCAGCCGTCAGCTTCCGCTCATCACGCTGGAGACGCTTTATGACGCCAAGGCGCACTTCAGTCGTTGAGATCATGGCCCCGGCCATGAACGTGGTCATCGTGACCATGGACAGCCATCTGGCCAGCGCCGCCGAGCGCGCGCATGCCGTGCTGGCGAAAAGCCTGCCAGGACTGCGGCTGACGGTCCATGCCGCGGCGGAATGGGGCGACCAGCCCGAGGCACTCGCCCGCTGCAAGGCGGACATTGCGTCGGCCCACATCGTGATCGCTTCGATGCTGTTCCTCGAAGATCACTTCATGCCGGTGCTGGCCGACCTGCAGGCCCGGCGTGACCACTGCGACGCGATGGTCTGCGCCATGTCTGCGGCCGAAGTGACCCGGCTGACCCGCATGGGCGGCTTCGACATGAGTGCGCCGGCCAGCGGTGCCCTCGCCTTCCTGAAGCGGCTGCGTGGCAAGCCTCCCGGCAAGGACGGCCGTGGCGCCAGCGCGGGCGCGCAGCAGATGAAGACGCTGCGCATGCTGCCCAAGATCCTGCGCTTCATTCCCGGCACCGCCCAGGATGTGCGGGCCTATTTCCTGACCCTGCAATACTGGCTCGCCGGCTCGCAGGACAACATCGCCAACATGGTGCGGCTGCTGGTGGAGCGGTATGCCGAGGGCCCTCGCCAGGCGCTGCGAGCCACCGCCCGGCCGCAGCAGCCGATCAGCTATCCGGAGGTGGGGCTCTACCATCCGCAGATGCGTCATGCCGGCGCCGCCGGCCGGCTGGCGACGTCGCTGGACGCACTGCCCTTGATGGCCACCACCGGTGCCCGCGGCACGGTGGGCCTGCTGCTGATGCGCTCCTACCTGCTGGCCGGCAATGCCGACCACTACAACGGCGTCATCACCGCTCTGGAAGCGCGGGGCCTGCGGGTGATCCCGGCATTTGCCACCGGGCTGGATCAGCGACCCGCCATCAGCGCCTACTTCCAGGATGAACACGGGCATACACGCATCGATGCCCTGGTGTCGCTGACCGGGTTCTCGCTGGTCGGCGGACCCGCCTACAACGACGCCAAAGCCGCCGAAGATGTGCTCGCCGCCCTGGACGTGCCCTACCTGGCGGTGCATCCGGTGGAGTTCCAGACGCTGGACCAGTGGGGCGGCTCGCCCCGGGGCCTGCTACCGGTGGAGTCCACCATCATGGTGGCCATTCCGGAACTGGACGGCGCCACCGGCGCCATGGTGTTTGGCGGCCGCGCCAACGGCACTCGCATCGCCTGCACCGGCTGCAGCCATGCCTGCCGCTTCGACAACGTGGTCGATGCGCACGACATGCACAGTTGCATCGAACGAGCCGATGCACTGGCCGCGCGGGTGGGCAAGCTGGTCGATCTGCGTCGCAGTGAGCGTGCGAGCCGGCGCATCGCCGCCGTTATCTTCAACTTCCCGCCCAATGCTGGCGCCACCGGCACCGCCGCATTCCTCTCCGTCTTCGAGTCCCTCCACAACACGCTGCTGCGCCTGCAGCGGGAAGGCTACACGGTGGAGGTGCCCGGCTCGGTCGATGAACTGCGCGAGCGGCTGATCCACGGCAATGCCCAGCGCTTCGGGGCCATGGCGAATGTGCATCACCGCATTCCGGCGAATGAGCATCTGCGCCGGGAGAAACATCTCAAGGAGATCGAGGCGCAATGGGGCCCGTCGCCAGGCAAGCAGCAGACGGACGGCAGCCACTTGCACATCCTTGGCGAGCGCTTCGGCAATGTGTTTGTCGGCATCCAGCCCGCCTCCGGCTATGAAGGCGATCCGATGCGGCTGCTGTTCGAGCAAGGGTTCGCGCCGACCCATGCGTTCTCCGCCTTCTACCGCTGGCTGCGGGAGGACTTCGCCGCCCATGCGGTGCTGCACTATGGCACCCACGGCGCACTCGAATTCATGCCTGGCAAGCAAGCCGGCATGTCCGCCCGTTGCTGGCCGGACCGCATGATTGGCGACCTGCCCAATTTCTATCTCTACGCGGCCAACAATCCGTCGGAAGGCAGCATCGCCAAGCGACGCGCCGCCGCCACGCTCATCAGCTACATGACGCCGCCGGTGACGGAAGCGGGCTTGTACAAGGGTCTGGTCGAGCTGAAGGAGATGCTGGAGCGTCATCGTGCCCTGGAACCGGAAGCGATCGAGGAACGCGCCGAACTGGCGGTGATGCTGCAGGCGCAGGCGGCCCTGCTCGATCTCGCCGAGGCGGAACCGATCTGGTCCCAGGCGCCTGGCGCCGAAGGCAACGCGGATGCCGCCATCGCACGCCTGGGTGACGCCGTGCTGGAACTGGAATACACGCTGATCCCCCACGGCCTGCATGTGGTCGGCCGTGTGCCCAGCCCGGCGGAGCGGGTGGACCTGCTGATGTCCTTTGCGGATGCGTCCGAAGGCGTGAAGCTGGACCGGGCCGTGGCCGAAGCGCTGGTGGCCGAAGGGTTGCCGGCTGACGCTTCGATGTCTTCCGCCCGATCCGCCGATGGCCCCGCCCCGCTGCCCGACCGCGCCCTGCTCGAACGCCTCGTCGAGATGGACCGTCTGATGGCCGAGGACCACGAACTCGATGGCATCGTCCAGGCCCTGGACGGACGCTTCCTGCGTCCCGCGCCCGGTGGCGATCTGCTGCGCACGCCCGCCATCCTGCCGACCGGCCGTAACCTGCATGGCTTCGACCCCTTCCGGCTGCCCAGCGCCTATGCGGTCAAGGATGGCGCCCGCCAAGCGCAGCGGCTGCTGGAACGCCATCAGGCGGGCGGCTTCCCATTGCCCGAGTCGATTGCGATGGTCTTGTGGGGCACCGACAACCTCAAGAGCGAGGGCGGTCCGATCGCCCAGGCCTTGGCGCTGATGGGGGCCCGGCCGCGGCAGGACAGCTATGGCCGGCTGGCCGGTGCCGAGCTGATTCCACTGGCGGAGCTGGGCCGACCCCGCATCGATGTGGTGATCACCCTCTCCGGCATCTTCCGCGACCTGCTGCCCCTGCAGATCCGGCTGCTGGCGGAGGCGGCCTTCCTGGCCGCCAGCGCCGACGAGCCGGAGGACCAGAACTACCTGCGCAAGCATGCCCTGGCCTACCAGCGCGCCCACGGCGGCGACCTGGAAGCCGCATCGCTGCGGGTGTTCGGCAATGCCGAAGGGGCCTACGGTGCCAACATCAACAGTCTGGTCGACAACAGCCGCTGGCAGGACGGTGATGAACTGGCCGAAACCTACAGCCGCCGCAAGGGCTTTGCCTATGGCCGTACCGGGCGCCCGGTGCAGCAGGCGGCGCTGCTGCAGAGCGTGCTGGCAGACGTGCAGCTGGCCTATCAGAACCTCGATTCGGTCGAGCTTGGCGTGACCACGGTGGACACCTATTTCGACACGCTGGGTGGCGTCAGCCGCGCCATTCGCCGGGCCAAGGTGGCCCGCGAAGGCAGCGACGCTGCGCAGACCCCCGTCTACATCGGCGACCAGACCCGCGACGGCCTGGGCGGTGGCACGGTGCGCACCCTCAGCGAGCAGGTCGCCCTGGAAACCCGCACCCGCATCCTCAACCCGAAGTGGTTCGAGGCGATGCTGGCGCATGGCTACGAAGGCGTCCGGCAGATCGAGGTGCATGTGACCAACACCCTGGGCTGGTCCGCCACCACCGGGCAGGTGGCCCCCTGGGTTTATGAGCAGCTCAGCGCCACCTTCATCCTCGACCCGGCCATGCGGGAACGCCTGGCCCAGCTGAATCCGACGGCCTCGACGCGCGTCGCCCATCGCCTGCTGGAAGCCGTGGACCGCGACTACTGGCAACCCGACGCCGCCACCCTGGAGGCCCTGCGCCAGGCGGGCGACGAACTGGAAGACCGCCTCGAAGGCGTCATCGACAACACCGAGAAGGCCGCTGCATGAGCACCATCACCGTTCCCCTCCGCGACATCGGCCAGCGACGGCCCGATGGCGCCGGCAGCGTGCAGGTCCAGATGGACCCCGGCGTGCAGATCGGCACCGCCAAGTGTTTTGCCATCTACGGCAAGGGCGGCATCGGCAAGAGCACCACCTCCAGCAACCTGTCGGCGGCGTTCTCCAAGCTGGGCAAGCGGGTGCTGCAGATCGGCTGCGATCCCAAGCACGATTCGACCTTCACCCTGACCAAACGCATGCTGCCCACCGTCATCGACGTGCTGGAGACGGTCAACTTTCATGCGGAGGAGTTGCGGGTCGAGGACTTCGTTTATGAGGGCTACAACGGCGTGATGTGCGTCGAGGCCGGTGGCCCGCCGGCAGGCACCGGCTGCGGTGGCTACGTCGTGGGCCAGACGGTGAAGCTGCTCAAGGAGCATCACCTGCTGGAAGACACCGACGTCGTCATCTTCGATGTGCTGGGCGATGTGGTCTGCGGCGGCTTTGCGGCGCCGCTGCAGCATGCGGACCGGGCGATGATCGTCACCGCCAACGACTTCGATTCCATCTTCGCGATGAACCGCATCGTGCAGGCCATCGGTGCCAAGGCGAAGAACTACAAGGTGCGGCTCGGGGGCGTGATTGCCAACCGCAGCGCCGCCACCGATCAGATCGACCGGTATACCGAACGCACCGGCCTGAAGCTGTCGGCGCAGTTCCCGGACCTGGACGTGATCCGCCGCAGCCGGCTCAAGAAGTCCACCCTGTTCGAGATGGATCCGTCCCCGGAGCTGGAGAAGGTGCAGCAGGAATACCTGCGGCTGGCCGCGGCCCTCTGGACCGGCGGCGAACCCTTTGAAGCCGTCCCGATGAAGGACCGCGATCTCTTCGACCTGCTGGGATTCGACTGATGAGCCACTCCGACTACATCGAGCGACGCGGCCAGATCGAGGCCTATTTCGATCGCACCGCGGCCGATGCCTGGGCCCGGCTGACCTCCGATGCGCCGGTCGGCCGGGTGCGCGCGAGTGTGCGCGCCGGCCGCGACCGGATGCGGGGCACGCTGCTGTCCTGGCTGCCGACGGACCTGCGCGGCCGCCGGGTGCTGGATGCCGGCTGCGGGACCGGTGCACTGGCGGTGGAAGCCGCGCGGCGTGGGGCCGAGGTGCTGGCCATCGACCTGTCGCCGACGCTGGTGGACCTGGCCCGCGAGCGGCAGCCTCGCTTTGACAGCGGCGGCTGCATCGACTTTCGCTCCGGCGACATGCTGGATCCGGCGCTGGGTCAGTTCGATCATGTGATCGGCATGGATTCGCTGATCCACTATGAGCCGGCCGATGCGGTGGCCGTTCTGGCGGATCTGGCCGAGCGCACCCGCCACTCGGTGCTGTTCACCTTCGCCCCCAGCAACCCGGCGCTGCAGATGATGAAGGCGGTGGGCAAGCTGTTTCCGCGGGGCAACCGGTCGCCGGCCATCGTGCCGGTGGCGGAACAGCGCCTGCACCGGCTGATCGGCACCCATCCGCGGCTGCTCGCCTGGGACCTGCGCCGTACCGAGCGGGTGTACAGCGGGTTTTATACCTCCCAGGCCCTGGAAATGGTGCGACCATGAGCCTCTCACGCCCGCCCGCTTCCGCGACGGTCCCTCAGCGCCAGACGCTGTCGGTGCATCAGCGTCTCGCGCTGAAGTGGACGCGATTGAGCGTGACCTTCCTGCCGTTTGCCGACGTCGCCACCACCGAACTGCCCCTGCCGCGCCTGATGCGGCTGGCGCTGTTCCAGGTCTCGGTGGGCATGGCCTATGCGCTGCTGGTGGGGACGCTCAACCGGGTGATGATCGTGGAGCTGGGCGTGTCGGCCTGGGCGGTGTCGGTGATGGTGGCCCTGCCCCTGCTGGTCGCGCCGCTGCGCGCCCTGGTGGGCCATCGCTCCGATACCCATCTCTCGGCGCTGGGCTGGCGACGGGTGCCCTACCTCTGGTTCGGCACGCTGCTGCAGTTTGGCGGGCTGTCCATCATGCCGTTTGCGCTGATCCTGCTGCAGCCCGGGGCGGACGCCAGCGCCCAGCCCGGCGGCGTGCTGGCGGGCCGGCTCGCGGCGGCACTGGCCTTTGTGCTGGTGGGCGCCGGCATGCAGACGACGCAGACGGCGGGACTGGCGCTGGCCACCGACCAGGCACGGCCGGACACCCGTCCCCGGGTGGTCGCGATGATGTATGTGATGCTGCTGCTGGGCATGGTGATGGCCAGCGTCTGCTTCAGCGTGCTGCTGCAGAGCTTCTCACCAACGCGCCTAGTGGCGGTGGTGCAAGGCGCAGCGCTGGCGACGATGGTGCTCAACACCATCGCGCTGTGGAAGCAGGAAGCCCGTGGCACGGTGCCCCGCGCGACGGGTGCAGCGGGAGCAACGGGTTCGGCGGGCGCAGACAGCGACGGCGCCCGGCCGGCCTTCCGGGAGGTCTGGCGTCGCTTTGCTGCCCAGCCGCACACCCGGCGCTTCCTCGTTGCAGTGGCCCTCGGCACGGCGGCCTTCAACATGCAGGACATCGTGCTGGAGCCCTACGGCGGCGCGATCCTGCATCTGCCGGTGGCCGCCACCAGTCTGCTCACGGCCGGCATGGCGCTTGGCTCGGTCATCGCGTTCGCGCTGGCGGCCCGGCTGCTGGCCCGCGGTGTGGATGCCCACCGCTTGGCCGCACTCGGCCTGTTGATCGGCATTGCGGCCTTCTCGGCTGTGATCTTTGCCGCGCCGCTCGCGTCTGGCTGGCTGTTCCGATTGGGCAACCTGCTCATCGGCCTGGGCGGCGGACTGTTTGCGGTCAGCACCCTGGTGGTCGCCATGGGGCTGGAAAGCAGCAGCGGCGCCGGACTGGCCCTGGGCGCCTGGGGCGCGATGCAGGCCACCGCCGGCGGCCTTGCCGTCGCCTTGGGCGGCACCCTGCGCGATGGATTCGAAGCCCTGGCGGCGCACGGCTGGCTGGGCCCGGCCATGTCCGAGCCGCAGGTCGCCTACAGCGTTGTGTATCACCTGGAGATCGCGCTGCTGTTCGGCACGCTGATCGCCATCGGTCCCCTGGTGCGCCGCACGGGCGCATCCCCACCGTCCCGCCAGCGTATGGGGCTGGCCGAGTTTCCAGGCTAGGAGGCCTCCATGCAAACCGGTGCCATCACGGGCTATATCGACGTGGCCCAGCTCGTGCTCTACGCGTTCTGGATCTTCTTCGCCGGGCTCATCTACTACCTCCATCGCGAGAACAAACGCGAGGGGTATCCGCTGGAGTCGGACCGCTCACGATCGATCACGGTGCAGGGCTGGCCGGCGGTCCCGTCACCCAAGACCTTCCGGCTCGCCAACGGCGACACGGTGGAGGCCCCCAATGCCCGCCGCGACAACCAGCCGCCGCTGCATGACGGCGCCTACCGCGGTGCCCCGCTGCAGCCCGATGGGGATCCCCTGCTGGCCGGCGTCGGCCCCGGCGCCTGGGCGGACCGGGCCGATGTGGCGGATGTCACCTACGAAGGCGTGATCAAGATCGTGCCGCTGCGGGTCGCGCCAGGCTTTGGGGTGGCACCGCAGGATGTGGACCCGCGCGGACTGCCGGTGATGGGCGCTGACGGCATCGAAGGCGGTCGGGTGGTGGACCTGTGGGTGGACCGTTCCGAGATGCTGTTCCGCTATCTGGAGCTGGAGGTGCCGGGCGCAGGCCGGGTGCTGCTGCCGATGAATTTTGCGAAGGTGCATGACCGCCACATCCGGGTGCGGTCCATCCTCGGCCACCAGTTCGCCCGCGTGCCTGCGCTGAGGCAGCCCGAGCAGGTGACCCTGCTGGAAGAGGAAAAGATCATGGCCTATTACGGCGCCGGGACGCTCTACGCCACCCCGCAGCGCCAGGAGCCACTGCTGTGAGAGCCACCGCCCCCCTTGTGAACCTGCTGGCCCCGGCGCACGAGCATGAGTTTGAAGCCACGCCGGGATTGCCGGAGGCGCTGCCGGACGGCGAGCGTCTGCTGTGGCAGGGCGCGCCGGACGCCCGGCTGCTGCTGAGGCAGGCGATGCATCTGGACCTGGTGGCCGGCTATTTCGCGGTGCTGCTGGTGTGGCGCGCGGGGTCGAGCTGGGCGGACGGCCAGAGCCTGGGTCACACCCTCGGAGCCCTGGCCGGCATGCTGCCGCTGATGCTGCTGGCCGGCGCTTTGCTGACCGGCATGGCCTGGCTGATTGCACGCACCACCGTCTATACGATCACCAACCGCCGCGTGGTGATGCGGGTGGGCGTGGTGCTGAGCATCACCTTCAACCTGCCGTTTGCGCAGTTGCTGGCGGCAAGTTGGCGCCCCCGGGGCCACGGTGGCGACATTGTGCTCAGCCTGGGCGGGAAGGATCGGATCGCCTATCTGCATCTGTGGCCGCATGCCCGGCCGTGGCATCTCAAGCGGACGCAGCCGATGCTGCGCGCCCTGCGTGAGGCCCCTGCCGTGGCGGCCCTGCTGGCGCAGGCCTTGAAGGACGCGGAAGCGGCGCGCCGTGCGCTGCCGGCCAGGGCGGTGGCCATGGAACCGGCCGGTCCGGAGGTGAGCGTGGCGCCGACGCGTCCCACGATGCCGGTGGACCCGGCGCGCCCTGAGACTGCGGTCTCCAACTCTGGCGCCATCGGCGCCCTGCCGGCCTGAATCATGGACAGCACCTCCCACAGCAAGCTGCCCACCCTGCCACTGGCGGCCCTGGGCGCGCTGGTGCTGGTCAGCGTGCTGGGCGTGGGTGCCGTGCGTCTGGCCGGTGTGAGCGCCCAGCAGCGTCCGGACGCCGTCACACAGCAGAGCCGCGCGCTCCGCTTTGAAGACGGCGCCGACGGCAGCATTGCCGTGCGGGACGCCGACACCGGTGCGCTGCTGGACACGGTCGCGCCCGGCACCAACGGCTTCCTGCGCAGCGCCATGCGCGGGCTGGTGCGCGAACGCAAGCGCCAGGGACTGGGCCCGGAACTGCCCTTTGAACTGCTCGGCCGTGCCGACGGCCGCCTCACGCTGGTGGACCCGGCCACCCAGCGACGCATCGATCTTGAATCCTTCGGGGCCAGCAATGCGGCGGTGTTTGTCCGCCTGCTGCCCCGCCCGTCACCAGGAGACCCTCATGTCGCTCAGCGCTGAACTGCAGACCCCGGAAGATGCGGCCCGTCTGGCCAAGGCCGAGACGATGCTCACGCCGCGTTTCTACAAGACCGACTACGCCGCGATGGACCGGCTCGACATGAGCCCCATCCGCGCCGAGTGGGACGCGATGATGGCGGAGTACGAAGGCGACAACAACCACGACCACTTTCTGCGCACACCCGAATTCGCGGCGGAAGTGGCGGCCCTGTCGGCCACCTGGTCGCCGCAGCTGCGACGGGACTTCCAGGACTTCCTCGTCAGCTCCCTGACCAGTGAATACTCCGGCTGCGTGCTCTACAACGAGATTGCCAAGAACGTGAGCAATCCCGACATCCGGCAGCTGATGCGCTACCTCACCCGCGACGAATCGCGGCATGCCAACTTCATCAACCAGTCGCTGAAGGACTTCGGGCTGCAGGTCGATCTGGTCGGACTCAAGCGCACCAAGGCCTACACCTACTTCAAGCCAAAGTACATCTTCTACGCGACCTACCTGTCGGAGAAGATCGGCTATGCCCGCTACATCAGCATCTATCGGCAGCTGGAGCAGCATCCGGACCGGCGCTTCCATCCGATCTTCAAGTGGTTCGAGCGCTGGTGCAATGACGAATTCCGCCACGGCGAGTCTTTCGCCCTGATGATGCGCGCCCAGCCGCACTTGCTGCAGGGCGGCAACCGGCTGTGGATCCGCTTCTTCCTGCTGGCGGTCTACGCCACGATGTATGTGCGGGACCATACCCGGCCCTGGCTGAGTGAGGCGCTGGGCATGGATCCGACCGACTACGACTACAAGGTCTTCGACATCACCACCGAGATTTCCCGGCAGGTCTTCCCGCTCAGCCTGGACACCGACCGGCCGGCCTTCCGCGCCGGCATGACGCGCCTGTGCCGGATTGCCGCGGCGAATGACCGGGCCAAGGCGCAGGGCGGCGTGGTCGGGCGGCTGAAGCAGGGCTGGTGCGCCGTGCAGGCGACGCTGTGTTTTGCGCGGCTCTATCTGCTGCCGGTGAAGTCCCATGAGCTGCCGCGCGAGATGCGGGTGGCGCCGAGCTGGTGAGCGGAGCAGGTTCCGACCATGCAACACGGCTGGCCTGCGCTTTACGTTCTGCTGCTGTGGTGGTTCAGCACCGGGGTCATCCTCTACCTGAACGGACTGCCGCGCGCGACGCATCCCTGGACGATGGGCGCGGCGACGGTGCTGCTGGGCATCGCCCTGCTGGGCGTGGGCGTGACCGCTGGAGACACCCGGGTGACGGGGGCCTATCTCGCTTTCACCGCGGCCCTGATCGTGTGGGGCTGGCAGGAGATCGGTTTCCTGCTGGGCTATGTGACCGGTCCGCGACGGGACGCCTGTCCGCCGGAGGCCACCGGCTGGCGCCGGGCGGGGCATGCGGTGATGGCCATCCTCTATCACGAGCTGGCGCTGATCGTGCTGGGGCTGGCGGTGCTGGCCCTCACCTGGGGACGGCCCAATCAGGTGGCCACCTGGACCTTCGGGGTGCTGTGGCTGATGCGGCTCTCCGCCAAGCTCAATGTGTTCTTCGGGGTGCGCAATCTGAATGAGCAGTTCCTGCCGGAGCATCTGCGGTATCTGCACAGCTACTTCCGGCAACGCCCGGGGAACCGGTGGTTTCCGATCAGCGTCATCGGCGTGACCGGGCTGTCGGTGGCGGCCTGGCATGGGGCGGTGGCGCTGAGCGTCGAGGCCTTCGAAGTGACGGCCTGCAGCTTCGTGGCCATGCTGCTGAGCCTGGCGCTGCTGGAGCACTGGTTCATGGTGCTGCCGCTGCCGAGTGAGCGGCTGTGGGAGTGGGGGATGCGGTCACGGGCCGGGAGGGCGTCGGCGGAATAGCGGCTCGGCGGTCGGCAGTCGGCAGTCGGCGGTGGGGTGTGCGCACGTTGGCGGATTTCGGCGGCTACGATGGGCCACCCGCCGCATCCGCGCTTTCGAGCAGCAATTCCCCCATCCATGACTGCCCTCCAAGACCTCCTGAACGCCGCCCTGTCCGACATGCGGCAGCAGCGGTACGCCGAGGCCGCCGCCTTGCTGGCGCCGTTGGCCCATGTGCAGTCCAACGAGCTGCAGCGCTACTACGGGGAAGCGCTGCGCCGCAGCGGTCGGCCCCAGGAGGCCGTCGGACCGCTGATGCAGGCGCTGGCGTTGAAGATGGACGACATCGACGCCTACCTGCAACTGGCCTTCGCCCTGCAGACGCTGCAGATGAAGGCGGAAGCCGCCGAGTGTTTTCGCACCGTGGCCACGCTGCAGCCAACCAGCGTCATGGCGCAGGCGTATCTGGCGCATGGAGATCAGCAATGCGCCCGATGGGCGGACTTCGAGGCCAACCTGACCGCCTTGCAGCAGGCGATCGAGGCCAAGCCGGACGACGCGCAGGACGAGTTCGGCGTGCCCTTCACACTGGTCGGTCTGCCGCATCGGCCTCCACAGCTGCTCAAGGTCGCCCGCATGAGCACGCGTTTTCTCAGCCGCGGCCTGCAGCCGCTGCCACCGGTGCAAGCCCGCGCCAAGGCGCCCGGGGAGCGGCTGCGCATCGCCTACCTGTCCGGCGACTTCCACGCACACGCCACCGCGGCGCTGCTGGTGGAGACGCTGGAGCACCATGACCGCGAGCGCTTTGAAGTGCTGCTTGTCTCCCATGGGCCGGAAGACGGCAGCCCCCTGTCGCAGCGGATCCGAAAGGCCGCGGAACATCTGCTGGACGTGTCAGCCCTGAGTCTGGACGGCATTGCCCGCGCCCTGCGCGACGCAGTGGTGGACATCGTCATCGACCTCAAAGGCCATACGGCGGGCAGCCGGTTCACCGCGCTGGCCAGCCGTCCGGCGCCGGTGCAGGTGAGCTGGCTGGGTTTTCCCGGCACCAGCGGCGCGGACTTCATCGACTACATCATTGGCGACCCTGTCGTGACGCCGCATGCCCACGCGAGCGACTACAGCGAAACCATCGCCCAGTTGCCGGGCTGCTATCAGCCGGGGGACAGCCAGCGGCGGATCACGCCGATGCCGCGCGCCCACTGGGGCCTGCCCGAGTCGGGGCTGGTGCTCCTGGGCGCCAATCCGGTCTACAAGATCACGCCGGCGGTCTGGGAGACCTGGATGCATCTGCTGCAGGCCCTGCCCGAGGCGTTGCTCTGGCAGCTCAGCGGCGGCGATCAGGCGGACGCGCAACTGCTGGCCGAAGCGGCACAGCGAGGCATTGAGGCGAACCGGATCTGGTTCATGCCCCCGGTGGACATGGCCACCCACTGGCAACGACTGGCGAGCGCGGACATCGCCCTGGACACCTGGCCTTGCAACGGCCACACCACCACGAGCGATGCGCTGGCGGCAGGCGTGCCGGTGGTGACGCTCAAGGGCGACGGCTTTGCGGGCCGGGTGGCCGCCAGCCTGCTGACGGCCGCCGGTCGCGCCGACCTGATCTGCGAGACGCCGCAGGCGTATGTGGACCGGGTCTGTGCGCTGGCAAAGGACGGCAGCCGGGCCTTGCCCATTCAGCCCTGGATCGATTCGGCGCAGTTCGCCCGGGATCTGGAGGCCTTGTATGAGCGGATGTGGGAGCGCGTGGTCCAGGGGCTGCCACCCGCGCCGCTCTGAGGCGGAGGCGCTCTAGGCCTTCAGTGCCTGGACGAATTCATCCTCATCAAAGCCGTCATGCATCTCGTGCGGCTTCCTCCCCCGGTGGATCACCAGGAACGGTGTGCCCTGCGCGTGGTACGACTGGAATTCCGTCTGGCAACGCGCGTCCACGCTCATGTTGCATTCGGTGAAGGCAAAGCCGTTGGCGTCCAGCCAGCGTTTGGCCTGCACGCAATAGCCACATTCGGTGGTCGTATACATGACCACCTCCTCGGCCCGCACGCCCGCGGCCAGGGTGCGGACTTCGCTGCGGCTCATGCCCGCGGGCGGCGCGTGCCGCTCCCACTGCCGCCAGGCCGTCAGCGCCAGCACCGCCAGGATCACGACGCCGACCAGTTGTTTCATGGGAAGTCTCCACGCCTGCGGAATGAGGCGCCCTGAGTATGACAAAACGCCTGAAAAACTGAAATCCACCCGCCGGGTCGTCGCGCAGGCTTCCCGGCGATGCGGGCAAGCCACGGTCCTCACAGATCGTTACCTTGACCCCAAGGCCCGCAGGGAGGTATTTGTTCACTGATCGGGGGTGGCGGAGCGGGCCGATGGCGTCGGGAAAGAACGAAATTGCACAAAGCTCCCCACTTCCGTGAAACACCCTGTGCCTCGGCCCGCCACGCCAGGGTACAAGACGGTAAAGTGAGAGGCGATGGACACCACTCTGGCCGATCCCCCCCAGTCCGCCCTGTCGGGCGTTGCGCGCGTGCTTGTGCACGCCGGCAAACTTCAGCCGAAGGCCGCTGAGGATCTCGTACGCCTGGCACGAGAGAAGAAGACCAGTTTCGTCAACGCCGTCATGGCGTCCGGCACGGTCACCTCTCCCGATCTGGCGCACACGCTGGCGCATGCCCTGGCGATGCCGCTGCTCGACCTGAATGCGGTCGACTCGCACAAGCTGCCCCAGAACATCATCGACGCCAAGCTGGCGGTGCAGCACCAGGTGGTGGTGCTGGCCCGGCGCGGCAACCGTCTGTTCATCGGCGGGGCCGACCCGACCGATCAGGAAGTGGTCGAACGCATCAAGTTCGCCACCCAGCTGACGCCGGAATGGATCATCGTCGAGCATGACAAGCTGGTGAAGCTGCTGGGCGCCTCCGCCTCCGGCAGCACCGCCGAGCAGCTCGAAGCCATCGCTGGCGAAGACTTCGACTTCGACATCGCCGAAGAAGAATCCGCCCCGCAGGAAGAAGCCCAGGAGATGGGGGACGTCGAAGACGCCCCGGTGGTGCGCTTCCTGCAGAAGATGCTGGTGGATGCCATCAACATGCGGGCGTCCGACCTTCACTTCGAACCCTACGAATACCACTACCGCGTCCGCTTCCGGGTGGACGGCGAGCTGCGGGAAATCACCCAGCCGCCGATCGCCATCAAGGAAAAGCTCGCCTCCCGCATCAAGGTCATCTCGCGCATGGACATTGCCGAGCGCCGGGTGCCGCAGGACGGGCGGATGAAGCTCAAATTCGGCTCCAAGGCCATCGACTTCCGGGTGTCCACCCTGCCCACGCTCTTCGGCGAGAAGATCGTGATCCGTATTCTGGACCCGTCCTCCGCCAAGCTCGGCATCGAGGCGCTGGGGTACGAGAAGATCGAGAAGGAGCGGCTGCTCCAGGCCATCCATCGCCCCTACGGCATGATCCTGGTGACCGGTCCTACGGGTTCCGGCAAGACGGTGTCGCTCTACACCTGTCTGAACATCCTGAACCAGCCCGGCACCAACATCTCCACCGTGGAAGACCCGGCGGAAATCAACTTGCCGGGCATCAACCAGGTCAACGTGAACGACAAGGCGGGCCTGACCTTCGCGGCCGCGCTGAAATCCTTCCTCCGCCAGGATCCGGACATCATCATGGTGGGCGAAATCCGGGACCTGGAAACGGCTGACATCGCCATCAAGGCCGCGCAAACCGGCCACATGGTGATGTCCACCCTGCACACCAACGACGCCCCCACCACCCTGACCCGTCTGTTGAACATGGGCGTGGCCCCGTTCAACATCGCCTCCAGCGTGCTGCTGATCACCGCTCAGCGTCTGACCCGGCGTTTGTGCGAGAACTGCAAGGTGCCGGCGGAATACCCGCGGGACGCCCTTCTGCGCGCCGGTTTCGAGGAAAACGACCTGGATGGCTCGTGGAAACCCTACCGGGCCGTGGGCTGCTCCAATTGCAACAATGGTTATCGGGGCCGGGTCGGCCTTTACCAAGTGATGCCCATTAGTGAAGCAATTCAGCGGATCATCCTGACCCAAGGCACCGCCATGGACATTGCGGAGCAGGCGCGCGCCGATGGCGTGCGGGACCTGCGCCAGTCCGGGCTGGTCAAAGTCAAAGTCGGGGTGACCACGCTGGAAGAGGTGCTGGCGGCCACCAACGAGTAATTGAGGGCAGCCCGGTTGTCATGTTGATGCATGAACCGCACTGGGAATTAAACAACTGATTGGGAGCGCCGTTCGCTTGGCGCAACGGCTGGAGGTGATATGGCGACGACCACTGCGGGTTCCCGCGCAAAGCAGAACATCAAGGAATACATCTTTGAGTGGGAAGGCAAAGACCGCAACGGCAAGCTGGTGCGCGGTGAAATGCGCGCCGGCGGCGAAGCCGTGGTCAGCGCCTCGCTGCGCCGCCAGGGCATCCTGGTCAGCAAGGTCAAGAAGCGCCGCAGCGGCGGCGGCCGGTCCATCAAGCAGAAGGACATCTCCGTTTTCACGCGACAACTCGCGACCATGATGCGGGCCGGCGTGCCCCTGCTGCAGGCCTTCGACATCGTCGCCCGCGGCAGTACCAATCCGCGCATGACCAAGCTGCTGAACGAGATCCGCCAGGACGTGGAAACGGGTACCAGCCTGTCGGTCGCCTTCCGCAAGCATCCCCTGTACTTTGACGCGCTGTATTGCAACCTGGTCGAAGCCGGTGAATCGGGCGGTATTTTGGAAGCGCTGCTGGATCGCCTGGCGATTTATCAGGAAAAGACGGTCGCGCTGAAGCAGAAGATCAAGTCGGCCCTGACCTACCCGATCGCGGTGCTGGTGGCCGCCTTCGTGGTGACGGCCATCATCATGATCTTCGTGGTGCCGACTTTCCGTGACGTGTTCAAGAGCTTCGGCGCCGACCTGCCGGCTCCGACGCTGTTCGTCATCTGGCTGTCCGAAATCTTCGTCAACTACTGGTGGCTCATCTTTGCCAGCATCGGTGGCGGCCTGTACTTCTTCTTCCAGAGCTGGAAGCGCTCGGTGCGGATGCAGAAGGTCATGGACCGCATCCTGCTGAAGGTGCCCATCTTCGGCGACCTGATCTACAAGGCGGTCGTCGCCCGCTGGACCCGCACCCTGGCCACGATGTTCGCCGCCGGTGTGCCGCTGGTGGAAGCGCTGGACTCGGTGGGCGGTGCTTCCGGCAACGCCGTCTTCGTCGAAGGCACGGAACGCATCCAGCGCGATGTGTCCACCGGCGCGTCGCTGACCAACTCGATGCAGACCACGGGCCTCTTCCCGGTGATGGTGCTGCAGATGTCGGCCATCGGTGAAGAGTCCGGCTCGCTGGACCACATGCTGGGCAAGGCGGCCGACTTCTACGAAGAAGAAGTGGACGATGCGGTGAAGGCACTGTCCAGCCTGATGGAGCCGATCATCATCGTCTTCCTGGGCACGCTGATCGGCGGCATCGTGGTGGCCATGTACCTGCCCATCTTCAAGCTCGGCGCGGTGGTTTGAGTTGCTGGATCGGGACGTTTTAGCGCTCCTCCTGTCACCCTGGTACCTGGGGCTGCTGGGACTGTGTGTCGGCAGCTTCCTGAATGTGGTCATCTACCGGCTGCCGGTGATGATGCGCCGGGGGTGGTTGGACGACTGCCAGCAGCAACTGGCCGCCACGGACGAACTTCAGGACCTGCTCCGGCTGACGCCTGCCCAGGCGCAGGCGGTGGCCGACGGTGTGCAGCCGGTGCGGCAGGCGCTGGACGCCCTGCCCCCGCTGGGTCTGGTGATGCCCCGCTCCCGCTGCCCGCACTGCGGCCATCAGCTGCGCTGGCATGAGAATCTGCCGCTGCTGGGCTGGCTGCGACTGGGCGGCAAATGCGCTTCTTGCAAGGCCCCGATTTCCTTCCGCTACCCCTTCGTTGAACTGTTGACCGGCCTGATCTTCCTGGGCATCGGCTGGACGGTGGGGCCGCAGTTCGCAGCGCTGCTGTATTGCGGCTTTGCGGCGGCGCTGGTGGCACTGGCCGGCATCGACTGGGACACCACCTATCTGCCGGACAGCATCACCCAGCCCCTGCTCTGGGCAGGTCTGGTGGCTGCGGCGGCTGGCATGCTGCCGGTGTCGCTGCCGTCCTCGCTGATCGGCGCCGTGGTGGGCTATCTGTCCCTGTGGTCCATCTACTGGGTCTTCAAGCTGCTGACCGGCAAGGAAGGCATGGGCTACGGCGACTTCAAGCTGCTGGCTGGCCTGGGTGCGTGGCTCGGCTGGCAGATGATCGTGCCCATCGCCCTGCTCGCATCGGTGATCGGTGCTGCCGTGGGCGTGTACCTCAAGGTCTCCGGCGGGCTGCGCGAGGGGCGTTACGTGCCCTTCGGCCCCTTCCTGGCCGGCGGAGGTCTGACGGTGCTGCTGATCGGCCCCCGAACGGTGATGGCCTGGCTGGGCCTGCCCGGCTGACATCGGGAGCGCTCGCATGCGCATCGGTCTGACCGGCGGCATCGGCAGCGGCAAAAGCACCGTCGCCAAGGCGATGGTGACATTCGGCGGCTGCCTGCTGGTGGATACCGATGCCATCTCCCGCTCGCTGACCCAGCCCGGCGGTGCCGCCATGCCGCTGATTGCGCGTCAGTTCGGACCTGAATTCGTGGCCCCGGACGGCGCCATGGACCGGGCCGCGATGCGCACGCTCGCGTTTCAGGATCCCGGCGCGCGCCACGCGCTCGAAGCCATCCTCCACCCCCTCATCGGTGAAGAAACCGAACGACAGGCCGCGGCCGCAGGCCCGGGCCAACGGGTGGTGTTCGACGTGCCCCTGCTGGTGGAATCCGGCCGCTGGCGCCAGAAGCTGCACCGGGTGGTGGTGGTGGATTGCGAAGAAACCACCCAGGTGCACCGGGTGATGCAACGCTCCGGCCTGACCGAGCCGCAGGTGCGCGCCATCATCGCCCAGCAGGCCACCCGAGCCCAGCGCCGGGCCGCCGCGGATGCGATTGTTTGCAACGAAGGCCTGAGTCTGGATCAATTGCATCGGGAAGTTGCGGCGCTGTTGACAAGCCCCCTGTTCTGACCACACGACCCCCACGGCGGGTGGGGCACGGCTGGCCTGTGGAACAATGGCCCCTTGCCGTAACAGGATGGTCGACTTGATCCTCTACGAATACCCATTCAACGAGAGCATTCGCACGATGCTCAGGCTGGAGCATCTGTTCGATCGATTGGGTCAACTGGTGGCGCGCGATACCGCGCTGGACCACCACTATGCGCTGGCCACCATCTTCGAAGTGATGGACGTAGCCTCGCGTGCCGACCTGAAAGCCGATCTGCTCAAGGAGCTGGAGCGTCACCGCAGCCAGCTCAACAGCTACCGGGGCAACCCGGCCATTGCCGAGTCCGTGCTGGACGAGGTGGTGGGCCGCATCGATCATGCTTTTGACAAGCTCAATCAGCTGCCCGGCAAGGCTGGACAGGCCCTGACCACCAATGAGTGGCTGATGAGCATCCGCAGCCGCATTTCCATCCCCGGGGGTACCTGTGAGTTCGATCTGCCGGGTTATTACACCTGGCAGCAGTACCTGCCGGCCAAACGCCGCAATGACCTGATGCAATGGGCGCAGACGCTGATGCCATTGGCCGAGGCGCTGAATGTGCTGCTGGGATTGCTGCGGGACAGTGGCTCACCGCACAAAGTGGCGGCCCATGCCGGGCAGTATCAGCAGAGCCTGCCGCAGGGTCGCAGCTTCCAGCTGCTGCGCATGCGCATCGACCCCAGCCTGGGATTGGTGCCGGAAATCAGCGGTCACCGGTTGATGGTGTCCATCCGGCTGATGCGTCAGGATGAAGAAGGCCGCTTGAAACCTGCCCCGGTGGACGCCACCTTTGAACTGACGCTGTGCGCCTGAGGGCGCGCGTTTTTTGTCCGCGTTCCTTGCCCGCGTTCGTTGATACACCCGACGGCGGCAGCCCTTCGATCCACAGAGGGGCTGCCGCCGGTTGATCCAAGCAGTTCCAGCCATGACTTCCAAGCCGCTTTCCAGCCCGCCCGTCACCCCGGCCGCCAGCCCGACCGCGGGCACCCCTCGCATCGTGCCCTGCCCGACCTGCGGCGGGGACAGCATCTTCGCGCCCAGCAATCCCTGGCGTCCCTTCTGCGGCCAGCGCTGCCGTCAGATCGACCTGGGCCACTGGGCGGACGAATCTTTCCGTGTGCCGGCACCGCCGACCACGGAAGATGAGAACGACGCGGAGCAGTAACGCCTCCAGCGGCGCCGCTCCTCAAGCCGGCAGCAGCCCGCGCTGCTGCAGAGACACGCGCGCCGCCTCTGGCGTCGTGAACAGCACCGCCTGCCATCCCAGCGCCGTCGCGGCCTTGATGTTCTCCGGATGATCGTCCAGGAAGATCAGGTCCTGCGGCTGGGCGCCAAACTGCTCGACCGCCAACTCGAAAATCGGCGTGTACGGCTTGGACTGCTTCACCCGTCCCGAGAAGATGCCGGAAGCGAACCAGTCCTTCAGTGGATGGTGCTGCTCCAGATGGTCCGCATAGGGTTCGGGCATGTTGGAGAGGAAGTGCAGCGTATGACCGGCGGATTTCAGGTCTTGAATGAGCGCCGCGGTGCCCTCGATCAACTGCAGTTCCTGCGGCACGGCTTCCATCACCGCCACGATCTCCTCCCGCGGCCAGCCGGTGCGAGCAGTGATGCGGTCCGCGGTGGTGGCCGCATCGGCCAGCCCCTGATCGAACGCGCCCCAGTCGCCCCCGTAAGCCTGGAAGAAGGTCTTGGCCACTTCGGCACCGACCTGCTCGTCCGCCACCCGGTGCGGCCAGACGCGCGCCAGGAAGCTGGGCGGGTGCCAGCGAAACAGCACACCGCCAAAGTCAAACACCACTTTCATGCCGGGCCCCTCAACGCTTCAGGCGGGTCAGCAGACCGGCGGTGGAGGCATCAAGACCCGCCAGATCGCCGCTGGTCAGGCGCGGCAGCAGGCTGTTGCACAGGGCCTTGCCCAGTTCCACGCCCCACTGGTCGAAGCTGTTGATGTTCCAGACGGCGCCGCTGACAAACACGCGGTGCTCATACAGCGCGATCAGCGCGCCCAGCGACGCGGGCGTCAGCGCCTCCAGCATCAGGGTGGTACTGGGACGGTTGCCCGGGAAGCTGCGGTGGCGAGCCAGCACCTCTGGCGCCAGGTCCTTGGATGCCGTCGGGGCTGATTCAGCGGCGGCGGCCTCGGCCGTCTTGCCCTGCATCAGCGCCTGTGATTGGGCGAGGCAGTTGGCCAGCAGCTTGGTGTGCTGGTCCTGCAGACGAGTCAGCAGTTCGCCGGTGACATGCTCACCGAACTGCGGCGTCTTGACCGCGATGAACTCCACCGGGATGACATCTGTGCCCTGGTGCAGCATCTGGAAGTAGGCGTGCTGGCCATTGGTGCCGGCCTCGCCCCAGACGACCGGACTGGTGCCATACCCCAGCGGCTGACCGTCGCGGTCCACCCCCTTGCCGTTGCTCTCCATTTCCAGTTGCTGGAGATAGGCCGGCAGTCGGCGCAGGCCCTGGTGATACGGGGCCACCGAGCGGCTGGTGAAGCCGTGGAAATTGCGATACCAGACATCCAGCAGACCCAGCAGCACCGGCAGATTGGTGGCCAGCGGAGCGGTGCGGAAGTGCTGGTCCATCGCATGGGCGCCTGCCAGCAGCGCCTTGAAATTCTCGGCGCCGACGGCAATCGCAATGGGCAGGCCGATGACCGACCAGAGCGAATAACGACCGCCCACCCAGTCCCAGAAACCGAAGGTGGTGGTGATGCCAAACTCGGCAGCCGCCTTGGCATTGCTGGTGGTGGCGGCGAAGTGCCGCGCAATGTCGGTGCCGCCCTGCTGCAGGAACCAGGCCTTCGCCGCCTGGGCATTGGCCAGGGTCTCCTGGGTGGTGAAGGTCTTGGAGGCGACGATGAACTGAGTGGTCGCCGGATTCAGGCCGCGCAGCACCGGCGCCAGATCATGCCCATCCACATTGGAGACGAAGTGCAGCTTCAGCGTGGCCGGCACATAGGCTTGCAGCGCCTGCACCACCATGGCGGGCCCGAGGTCCGAGCCGCCGATGCCGATGTGCACCACGTCGGTGATGCCGCTGATGGCCTGGTCACGCACGCTCTCGGCAAAGGCGAGCATGCGGTCCAGCGAGGCCTGGACCTCGTCGCTGAACGGTGCCTGGCCGGCCGGCGCACGCAGTGCGGTGTGGAGCACCGCGCGGCCTTCGGTATGGTTGATCGGGTCGCCCTTGAAAAGCGCCTCGCGTTGCGCCTCCAGTTGCACATCCCTGGCCAGGCCCAGGAGCAGCTCGAGGGTCTTGGCATCGATGCGGTTCTTGGACAGGTCGGCAAACACCTCGGGCGCCTGCAGCGACCAGCGCTGGAAGCGGTCCGGCTCCGCCGCAAAGGCCTGCCGGACGTCAAACGCCGCACCGGTGTGCTGGAAGTGGTTGTGAAGGGCGGCCCAGTGGGGGCTGCTGTCGCAACGCGGGAACAGGCTCATCGCAGGCTTTCGATCATCTGGTCCAGCTTGCCGGCATCCGCGGCAAACAGGCGGATGCCTTCGGCCAGTTTTTCAGTGGCCATGGCATCCTGGTTGAGGGCAAAGCGGAAGGCCGCTTCGTTGAAGGAGACCTTGGGCAAATCCAGGGCCTTGGCGGCGTCGGCATCCAGCGCCTTCGTCAGCGGCGCGTCCGAGGCCTGCAGCTGGGCCAGCAGATCGGGGCTGATGGTCAGCAGGTCACAGCCGGCCAAGGCCTGGATCTGACCGATGTTGCGGAAGCTGGCGCCCATCACTTCGGTGGCGATGCCCTGCTTCTTGAAGTAGTTGTAGATGGCGGCCACCGACTTCACGCCGGGGTCGTTCACGCCGGCGTTGGCGGCTTCATCCCACTGGCTGCCGGCCGACTTCTTGTACCAGTCATAGATGCGGCCGACGAAGGGAGAGATCAGCTGGATGCCGGACTCGCCGCAGGCCACCGCCTGGCAGAAGGAGAACAGCAGCGTCAGGTTGCAGTGGATGCCTTCGCGCTCGAGCTCACGGGCGGCCTGGATGCCTTCCCAGGTGGAGGCGATCTTGATCAGCACCCGGTCACGGCCGATGCCGGCGGCCTCATACAGGGCCATGATGCGGCGTGCGCGGGCCAGCGTGGCCACGGTGTCGAAGCTCAGGCGGGCGTCCACTTCGGTGGAGACGCGGCCCGGCACCACCTTCAGGATTTCCAGGCCGAAGGCCACCAGGACGCGGTCCACGATCAGGTCCAGCGTGTCCGCCTTGTTGGCAGCCACCGTGTCTTCCAGCAGGTGAGCATAGTCGGGCGACTGCACGGCCTTCAGGATGAGCGACGGATTCGTCGTGGCATCACGCGGCGTGAATTGCGCCAGTTGCTTGAAGTTGCCGGTGTCGGCCACCACAGTGGTGTGGGCCTTCAGTTGTTCGAGCTGGTTCATAGGGTGGGGACGCCCGGAGGCGGTCACAATCGGTGGGTTGAAGCCGGAAGCGGAGCGCGGCATGAGCCTTGCCCCATTGCCCCCGTATTAGAACCGTTGCCGAAGGCTTCCCGAGCGCTCGTCGCCCGTTGTCGTCGGGGGCCCTCTGGAGAGGGGGCATGGACGACTTCAGGCGGATTGACCGTCCGAAGAAACTGCGGCATCATAATTCCGGTAACTTCGTTACATCAAGACGTCAGCCAACTATCGCGCTCCTTCGCGGGAGCGCCGCGCACATGTCCTTCGATCTTGTCTTTTTTGGTGGCACCGGTGACCTGACCTGGCGCAAGCTCATGCCCGCCCTGTTCCAGGCGTTCCGCCACGGCAAGCTGCCCGAGAACGGCCGCATTCTGGCCGTGGCCCGTGACGAGATGCCGGACGAGCGCTATCGCGAATGGCTCAAGGAGCGCTTCCGCGAAGTGGAAGAAGGCAAGCGGCCCACGGACGAGGAATTCGAGCGCTTCGCCTCGCTGGTGCATTACCGGCGCATGGACCTGTCCCAGCCCGACCACTACTCGCGCCTGAAGGAATGGCTGGGCGAGCGCAATGCCGACACTGTGGTGCTCTACCTGGCCACCAGCCCCCATCTGTTCACCCAGATCTGCGAGCAGCTCGGCGCCGCGGGACTGAATGGTCCGAAGGTGCGTGTGGTGCTGGAAAAGCCGCTGGGTCACGACCTGGCCAGCGCCCAGCAGATCAACCGAGTGGTGCGCAGCGTCTTCGACGAGACGCAGGCGTTCCGCATCGACCATTACCTGGGCAAGCCGTCGGTGCAGAACCTGATGGCGCTGCGTTTTGGCAATGCGCTGTTCGAGCCGCTGTGGCGCCGCGAAAGCATCTCCAACATCCAGATCACCCTGGCCGAGTCGCTGGGCGTGGGCACACGCGGACCGTTCTACGACGGCACCGGCGCCCTGCGCGACATGATCCAGAACCATGCGCTGCAGCTGCTCACCATGATCGCCATGGAAGCGCCGTCCAGCAATGACGCCGACGCGATCCGCGATGAAAAGCTCAAGGTCCTGCGGGCCCTGAAGCCCTTCACGCCGGAGACCGTCTCGCGCGACGTGGTGCGGGGTCAATACCGCGCCGGCACGGCCGGCGGCAAGTCGGTGCCCGGTTATCTGGAAGAAGGCAAGGTGCCCCCCGGCAGCCATACCGAAACCTTCGTCGCCTTGCGCACCGAAGTGCAGAACTGGCGCTGGGCCGGCGTGCCCTTCTACCTGCGCACCGGCAAGCGTCTGGCGGCACGGGATGCTCAGATCGTCATCAACTTCCGGCCGGTGCCGCACCCGATTTTCCCGGGTGGCAGCTGCCCCAACCGGCTCATCATCAAGCTGCAGCCGGAGGACGGCCTGGAGCTGCAACTGATGGCCGCCAAGGGCGGTTCCAGCACCGAGGCGCTGAGCCCCGTGTCGCTGGACCTGGACTTCGACAAGGCCTTCGCGACCGACCGCGTCGGCGCCTACGAGCGCCTGCTGCTGGATGCGATTGCCGGCCGTCTGAACCTGTTCGTCCGCAGTGACGAACAGGAGCAGGCCTGGAAGTGGGTCGAGCCGATCCTCAACTACTGGAAGAACGACAGCACCGGCCCCCGCAGCTATGTGGCCGGCACCTGGGGCCCACCGGCGGCCAGTGCCCTGGTGGCACGGGACGGCCATTCCTGGATCGAAGAGTGCTGAGTTCCCCTCTGCGACGTCTGGGTGAGTGCCGCTCATGAGCATGCTGGAACGCATCAAGGCGGCCCTGCCCGCCCTGCCCCCCGCCGAACAGCGGGTGGCCAAGCTGCTGCTGGCGGATCCCAGGGCCTTTGCCAACCTGCCGGTCAGCGAGCTGGCCGACCGTTCCCACGTGAGCAAGCCGACGGTGGTGCGGTTCTGCCGCAGCGTCGGTTATGACGGGCTGGCCGACTTCAAGCTGAAGCTGGCCGGCAGCGTCAATGAAGGCGTGCCCTTCGTGCACCGCGCGGTGGATGAGGACGACAAGCCGGGCGACCTGATCGTCAAGGTGGTGGACAACGCGGTGGCCGCGCTGCTGCACTACCGCAACGACGCCGCCAGCCATGCGTTCGAGCGGGCCATCCTGGCGCTGACGGAGGCGGGCCGGGAGCACAAACGCATCGAGTTCTACGGCGTCGGCAACTCCGGCATCGTGGCGATGGACGCGCAGCACAAGTTCTTCCGGCTCGGGGTGAACACCTTCGCCTGCAGCGATGGCCACATCCAGCTGATGAGTGCCACCATGCTGGGCCCGGGCGACTGTGCGGTGATCATCTCCAACTCCGGCCGCAGCCGCGACCTGATGGATGCTGCCGAGATCGCCCGCAAGAAGGGCGCCACCACCATCATCATCACGGCGAGCGGTTCTCCGCTGGCGCAGATGGGCCAGTTGCCCGGACAGGTGCTGCTGGCGGTGGACCACCCGGAGGACTACGACCGCTACAGCCCGATGGTGTCGCGCCTGCTGCACCTGGTGGTGGTGGACGTGCTGACCACCGGGGTGGCACTGCGGCTGGGTGAGAACCTGCGGCCGATGCTGCAGGAGATCAAGAAGAACCTGCGGAGCAAGCGCTACGCGCAGTGAGCGTCGGCGTCAGAGGCGCCCATAGCGGCCCATATTGCGGCGCATATAGCGGCCCATATTGCGGCGCATATAGCGGCGCACAAAACAAAACCGGGCCAAGGCCCGGTTTTTTCATGGTCGGTACGAAACGAAGCTCAGGCCGGCAGCGCTGCCGCTGCGGACGACTGCGCCGTGGCGACCGCATCCACCCAGAAGAGCGATTCCAGCCCATACACCCGCGCCAGTTCCCGCAGCTGTTTGGGCGGCTGCAGAAGCTCGAGCTGCCAACCGTTCTGACCGCACATGCGCAAGGCACTCAGCAGCAGGCTCAGGGCGGCGGAGTCGAAGTCATTCAGGCCGCTGGCATCCAGGCTGACCGAACGACCCGCCGCATTGCCGACCTGTGCCAGCTCGGCCCGCAGCGCGTCTTCCAGCTGAGCCCAGACCTGCGGAACATTGTCCATGCGCAGGCGGGCGGGCAGCTTCAACATGGCATCAGCCCTTCTTGGGGGCCGAAGCGGCCGGCTTGGCAGCGTTGCGCTCCGCCAGCGCCTTGATCAGGCCATCGATGCCGTTGGCATTGATTTCCTGGGCGAAGCTGTTGCGGTATTGGTCCGCCAGCCAGATGCCGAGCACGTTCACGTCGTAGATCTTCCAGCCGCTGTCGGTCTTTTCCAGACGATAGTCCAGCTGGATCGGATCGCGACCGCCACCGCGGATTTCGGTCTTGACGACCACTTCCGTGTCTTCCGCCGCTGCACGCAGGGGCTTCAGCGCAATGGTCTGGTCACGGACCTGCGTCAGGGCGCCTGCATAGGTGCGCACCAGCAGGGTCTTGAATTCGTCCTGCAGACGCTGCTTCTGCTCGGGCGTGGCCTGGCGCCAGAAGCGGCCGACTGCCGACGACGTGATGCGCTGGAAGTCCACATGCGGCATGACCTTGGTGTCGACCAGCTGGATGATCTTGTTGACGTCGCCACTCTGGATGGCCTTGTCACCCTTGACCGCTTCCAGCGTCTCGATCGAGAGCTGGCGGATCAGCTGGTCCGGCGCGCTGGCATCGGCCGCGAAGGCGGCCAGGGGGCTCACAGCGGCCACGGACAGGGCCAGCTTCAGCAGCAGTCGTTTGGTGGAAATCATGCTTGTCCTTTCTCGTTTGGCAGGGACACGGCTACAACGCGCCAGGTCCCGAATGGGTAGACCGGGGGGAAGTGCCGCTCAACGGGCGGCGGGCTTCTCTTCCGGTGTGATGACTTCGTAGTCGTCTTCCTCATCATCGGCGCTGGAGTGCGCTTTGATGTTGCGACGCTGGAGATAGGCATCTCGCACGAAGGTGTATTTGTCCAGGGCGATGCCGTCGAGCATGTCGGTGACCTTCAGCAGCCCTGCGCGGGTGTTGATGATCTGCAGCGCCGAAATGCCGAACTTGTATTCACCATCTTCAAACAGATAAGCGGGCGAATAGTAGATATTGGCGGGCAGCGCCACCGAATCCCGCAGCGACGACGGGCCGAGCAGCGGCCAGACGATGTACGGTCCGGTCTTGACGCCCCAGTAGCCCAGAGTGCGGCCCAGGTCTTCGGTGTTCTTGTCCAGGCCCGAGGGCGTGGCGATGTCGATCAGACCGCCCAGACCGAACACGCTGTTGACAGCCACCCGCATCGTCTGCTGGGCGCCGGTCTTGAAGCGGCCCTGCAGGAACAGGTTGACCGCCGACCATGCGTCCGAGAAGTTGCCGAAGAAGTTGTCCACGGCCTGACGGGCCGGCGACGGGACGAGATTGCTGTAGGCGGTGGCGACCGGCCGCAGCACGTTCTCGTCGACCTTCTCGTTGAAGCTGAAGACCTTGCGGTTCCAACGCTCCCAGGGATCCTGGCGATTGCGTACGCGCGGATTGGGCTGGTTGGTATCCGGCGCCTCAGCCGCCTGGGCCGTCTGGCCCGCCTGCCCTGCAGCCGCGGGCACCTGGGTGTCGCCCACCGTGGCCGCGCTGGCGGCGCTGGCCGGTTCTGCAGCGGCGGCGGGAGCGGCCGGAGCGTCGGCGCCCGCTGCACTGGCAGCATCCGCTGCGGCAGGTGCGGCGTCTGCGGCACTGGCCGCATCGGCACCTGCCAACGCAGCATCCGCGCCAGCAAAAGTCACCGAAGCCGTAGCAGGGCGGTCAGCCGACCCGGCGTCTGCCATAGCGGCAACGGCAGTCAGCGGCTGCACTGGGTCAGGCGACGCCTGGATGTCGGCCGCCTGCGCCGACTGCCCGGCCAGCGTGGCCAGCAGCGCAGCGCTCAGCAGTCCGGCACGCAGGCTGGACGTGGCGATGGTTGTCATTTGTTCTCTCCCGAGGAAGCATCGGCCGCCTTGTTGTAGAGGAACTGGCCAATGAGGTTTTCCAGCACGACCGCCGACTGGGTCTGCTTGATCATGTCGCCAGCGGCGAGATTCTTCTCGTCAGCACCCGGCTCCAGGCCGATGTACTGTTCCCCCAGCAGGCCGGAGGTCAGGATCTTGGCGGAACTGTCCTTCGGGAAGGCCACGCCCTGATTCAGCTTCAGCACCACACGGGCCTGGAAGCTCTTGTCGTCGAAGCTGATCGAGTCCACACGGCCGACCACCACACCGGCGCTCTTGACCGCCGCACGGGGCTTCAGGCCGCCGATGTTGTCGAACTTCGCGGTGACGGTGTAGGTGTCTTCGAGGTTCAGGCTGAGCAGGTTGCCGGCCTTCAGGGCCAGGAACAGCAGCGCCGCGGCGCCGATCAGCACAAAGAAGCCCACCCAGGCGTCATAACGAGAGGATTGCATCTGCAACTCCGGATCAAATCGAATCAAACGAATTCAAACGTTCCAAACGGACGGGCCGCTCAGATCGAGAACATCATGGCGGTCAGCATGAAGTCCAGCGCCAGCACGGCCAGGGACGACATCACGACCGTGCGGGTGGTCGCCGCGGACACGCCTTCCGGCGTCGGCTTGCAGGTATAGCCCTGCAGCAGCGCCACGAAACTGACGGTGATGCCGAACACCACGCTCTTGATGACGCCGTTGCCAACATCGGAGAAGACGTCCACCCCGCCTTGCATCTGCGACCAGAACGACCCCGAATCCACGCCGATCAGCGGGACCGCCACCAGCCAGCCGCCGACGATACCGACCGCCGAGAACACCGCCGCGAGCAGGGGCATGGCGATGAAACCGCCCCAGAATCGGGGGGCCAGCACCCGCTGGATGGGGTCCACCGCCATCATTTCCATGGCGGTGAGCACTTCATCCGACTTCATCAGGCCGATTTCCGCGGTCAGCGAGGTGCCGGCACGACCGGCGAACAGCAGCGCCGCCACCACAGGCCCCAGCTCACGCACCAGACTCAGCGCCACCAGCAGACCGACGGCTTCCGCCGACCCATAACGCTGCAGCGTGTAGTAGCCCTGCAGGGCCAGCACGAAGCCGACAAACAGCCCGGACACGCCGATGATCGACAGCGACCGGTTGCCCAGATAAAACACCTGTTCGCGCACCAGCACAAAGCGGCGCAGGCAGCCGCCCAGGCCGATCAGCAGCAGGCCCAGCAGACGGGTGGCCGAGCCCCAGTCCACCAGCTTCAGCCGCAGGCCGCGACCCACGGCGGCGGCCATGTTGGTCACTGCATTCATGCCGCCTCCTCGGGGTCGGGCAATCCGAAATCGTTGTGCATCGTGGGCGCAGGCTGGTGGAATCGCACCGGACCATCCGACTGGGCATTGACGAACTGGCGCACCAGCGGATCGGTGCTGGCCTTGAGTTCTTCGGGCGTCCCCTGGGCGACCACGCCGCCATTGGCCACCATGACCACATGGTCGGCGATGGCGAAGGTTTCGTGCAGGTCGTGGGTGACGATGACGCTGGTCAGGCCCAGGGCATCGTTCAGGTCACGGATCAGCCGGGCGGTCACGCCCAGGGAGATGGGGTCCAGACCGGCGAAGGGTTCGTCGTACAGCACCAGGTCCGGGTCCAGGGCGATGGCACGGGCCAGCGCCACGCGACGGGCCATGCCGCCGGAAATCTCGTTCGGCATCAGGTCCCGGGCGCCGCGCAGACCGACGGCATTGAGCTTCATCAGCACCAGGTCGCGAATCATGGGCTCCGACAAACGGGTGTGTTCCCGCAGCGGGAAGGCCACGTTTTCGAACACGCTGAGGTCGCTGAACAGCGCACCGAACTGGAACAGCATGCCCATGCGACGTCGCTGGGCATACAGCTGCTCCTGGTTCATCGGCGCCAGGTCCTGTCCGTCGAAGAGCACCTGGCCGGACACGGGCTTGAGCTGACGCGTCAGCAGGCGCAGCAAGGTGGTCTTGCCGCCGCCGGACGAGCCGATCAGCGCCAGCACCTTGCCGCGGGCAAGGCTCAGATTGACGTTGCTCAGGATGATGCGATCTGCATATCCGCAGGTCACATCCCTAACTTCAATCAGAGGACCAGCTGGAGTGGTGGGATGGGGATCGGTGAATGCCATTGTCAGTGAGTTCGGCGGGCGAGCGTCCGACCGGGAGCCGGGATCATAGGGTAAAGCCCGGATTGATGCCGGAGCTCATCTGAGGCGATGAGGAATTGCGACAGTTCGCCACAGGCTATTGACGAGCGCGCAGCACCGACCCCCGACCGGGCCCCGGGCAGTTGTGACGAAGTTCACATTTCAGAAGCGTCACAAGACGGGCGGAATCCAAGGCGCGATGAGCGGCCTCGCCTTCCGGATGGGCCTATCGATAATTTCGGCAAACAGGAGTGATAAATGGCTGGGAATCTACAAAGCAAGATTAAGCGTCTGACCAACAAAGGTCAGCAGGGCTTCACCCTCATCGAACTGATGATCGTGCTGGCCATCATTGGCGTGCTGGTGGCGATTGCGCTGCCGGCGTACAAGGACTATGTCATCCGCGGTGCGGTGACGGACGCCATCACCGGGCTGACCAACACCCGCACCGACATGGAGCGGTATTTCCAGGACTTCCGGACATATCAGGCTTCGGGCACCAGCAACCCGCCGTGCTCGACGACCACCGGCACCAAGATCGGCAAGTTCACCATCAAGTGCAGCAACCTGAGCACCACCGGCTATACGCTGACGGCGACTGGAAGCGCGGCCGTCGCAGGCTTCACCTACTCTGTGAATCAGGCAGACCAGAAGACCACAGCCATTACCAACACCCCGGGCTGGAACCTTAAAGACGCCTGCACAGGCACTCAATGGATCACGCGCAAGGGTGACTCATGCAACTGAGTGCCCGCCTCCAACGCGGCCTGACCCTGCTGGAGCTGATGGTGGTGGTCGCCATCATCGCGATGGTCAGCGCCTATGCGTTGCCCGGCCTGCGGGCCTGGTCGGCGAATGCGCAGCTGCGCAATTCGGCGACCAACCTGCAGATCGTCCTGAAGGAAGCCCAGGCGGAAGCGTCTCGCACCTTCCGTCAGGTGGTGTTCTTCCGCACCACCTCCACCGCCTGCTCGCTCAACGACAAGGCCTCCAGCGTGGGCAACCGCTGGGTGATCAAGCTGCTGCCGCTGGTCTCCACCGATTCGGCCACCATCGTGAAGTGCGGCACCCTGATTGAAGGCTCGCCCCAGGTGGCGGTGGCCGGTCAGGCGGCGGTGTGCTTCAGCAGCAGCGGTCGTCCGACCACGCTGGACAAGTCGGTGACCGGCGTCGGCGTCAATTGCGACATCGGTGATGGCACCAACATCATCTACGGCGTGGACACCACCTCCAGCAATGCTGACCTGAAGAAGCTGCAGGTCTGGCTGACCCTGGGCGGATCGATCCGTACCTGCGACAAGGAACGACTCGCCAGCGCGGCGCCGGACGGCTGTCCCGCCGTCAACCAGACGCCCAGCGGCGTCACTACCCCGAGCCCGACACCATGAACACACCCCACAACGGACGAAGCGCGCGGCGCCGTGCGCGTGGCATGACGCTGATCGAGATCCTGTGCGCCATCCTCGTGATGACGCTCGGGCTGCTCGGCCTGGTCTCGGTGATGGCCAAGGCCTCGCAGGCCACGGTGGCCACCGATGACGCCCAGCGGGCCGCCGCCCTGGCCAATGAACTGGCCACAGAGATGTGGCTGCGCGGGACGGTGGCCGTGCCTAAAGACGTGCTGGAGTCCTGGCAAGCCCGGGTCGCCTCCCCGACCAACGCCGGCCTGACCTCGGGCGCGGGCAAGGTCGACCAACCCAACGCCGCCATCAACTTTGCCCGCATCACCGTGACCTGGACACCGCCCGGCGGTTCGGCGCGGCAGTACTTCACCGACGTGCGGCTGAACAACTGATCATGAGCAAGCTTCGACTCCTTTCGCCCCACCGGGGCATGCGAACCACTCGCGGCTTCTCGCTGATCGAGCTGATGGTGTCGCTGGTGATCGGCATGGGCCTGATCGTCACGATGGGCCTGCTGAGCAACAAGTTCGAGACGGCCAAGCGCGAGAGTTCGGCCTCGGCGGACATGTCCACCACCGCAGCCTATCTCAGCTATGACCTCGACCGGCAGATCCGCAGCGCGGGCTCGGGATTCACTACTGAATGGGACCGTACCTACGGCTGCGTCCTGACCGCTTCGCGGAAGAACACCCAGATCCTGCCTTCGCTGAGCGCCTTCCCGGCGCCGTTCGCCAGCGTTCCGCAGGCGGTGACGATGGCACCGCTGATCGTGCACGGCGGTGCGAACGCCTCAACGCCGGATGTGCTGCAGATCATGACCGGCACCGCCGGTACGGGTGAGGTGCCGAATGCGGTGCGCGGACGCAGCATCAACATCAACCTGATGCGCGTGACCAGCACCCTCAGCCTGCAGGCCAACGACCTGCTGCTGATCACCGACGGCACCTCGCCCTGCATGCTTCAGCAGGTCACCTCGACCGCGGACGACCAGGTCAATCTGGGCGGCGATTACTCGGCTGCAGTGATCAACGGTCAGGCCTTGAACGACCGTGGCCTGGGCTCCGACTACGCACAGGCCTTCCAGCTCGGCAATGCCGGCAACAACAATCCCCCGCGCTTCTTCCTGCTCGGGGTCAATGCCTCGCAGCAGCTGGTGCGTTATGACCTGCTGCGCTTCACCAACAGCGGCACCAACAACGACACCGCGGTTCCCCTGGCCGACGGCGTGGTGGACATGCGGGTGCTGTATGGCATTGACACCAACAATGACGGGATGATCGACAACTGGGTCAGCCCGCGGACCAACGGCTACATGGCCGCTCAGGTGATGGCCAATCAGAACCTGGCGCACAGCATCATCGCTGCCAAGGTGTCGCTGGTGCTGCGGTCGCAGCAGATCGAAGACAAGCTGGCGGCAGGCGCCACGGCCGACGCCAGCAATACGACGACCCGCTCCTCGTTCGAGGTGGCGCCCGAGAAGATCACCATGTTCCCCAGCATGGACAAGGCCTTGCAGTCCACCTACACCGTCGCCGACCGCCAACGTCGGCACACGGTGCTGGAGTTCACCGTGCCGCTGCGCAATGTGATCACGACCCTGCGCGCGAACACACCGGCATGACCGTTCATTCCATGTTCAGACGCCCCAACCCACCGGACATCATGAACCCGTACTCCTCTTCCCGCCGCCGCGGTCAAGCCGGCATCATCATGGTCATCGCGTTGATCACGCTGGCCATCATGATGATTGGCGCGGTGGCGGCGCTGCGTTCCATGAATGCATCGCTCGCCGGCGCCGGCAATGTCGGCATGAAACGCGACATGGCCAACCAGGCCGAAGTGGCGCTGCGCCGCGCCATGGACGCCCTCAACGGCCTTGCGGCGACCACCGCCAGCGATCCCTCCAAGAACTACAGCGCCAAGATGCTGGCCGTCACACCCGAAGGGATTCCCAGCGTGCTGGTAGGCCGCAGCCCTTCGACGCTGGATGGTGTGGGCAGTGCGTCCAACGTGGTGGATCTCACTGCCAAGTCGGCCCTTGGCGAGTACACCGGCCCGCAAGTCACGATGTATTACGTCGTGGACCGCCTTTGCAAGGACGAAGGCTCACTGTCTTCCCTGAACTGCCTGACAGCAAGCGTCCAGCAGCAGGGCGGTAACTCCGGTCAGCCGCTCCCTTCAGAAACCGCCCCGCTTTACCGTGTCACCGTGCGAGTTGACGGTGCCCGCGGTGCCCAGTCGTTCTATCAAGCGACGATGAGCAAATAAGGTCTCACTCACATGAACCACCCTTCCTCCTGGAAGCCGCACCTTCGTGGCGCGGCGATGGTCCTCACCGTGGCCCTTGCGGGCTCGGTGAGCGCCCAGACCAAGTTCAGCGACGTGTCGCCGCTGTCCGCCAAAACCGTGCCCGGCAATCTGGCGCTGGCGCTGTCGGTTGAATTCCCGACGGCGGTCAGCAACACCCACCTGGACACGCAGTACAACAAAGCCAACACCTACATCGGCTACTTCGATCCGAACAAGTGCTACACCTATGTGTACAACTCGGACGAGACGATGCGCTATTTCCAGCCCGCAGGGGTGGCTGGCGCCAACCACACCTGCAGCGGCAAGTGGAGTGGCAACTTCATGAACTGGGCCTCGATGCAGACCATCGACCCGTTCCGCTGGGCGCTGACGGGGGGCTACCGCGTCAAGGACACGCCGACCGAAACCTATATCGAGAAGGCCAACGCCACCGGCCAGGGCGGCACCGGCAACTTCCCGGACCGCTCCATCACCGCCGACATCGGCACCGCGACACCGCTGAACTGGTCGTCGATGAAGCTGCGGATCCAGGGCCTGGGCAACCGGCTGTTCTTCACCTCCACCGGCGACAACAACGCCTCCAACACCGGCACGCCCTATGGCTCCTCCGGCACCATCAACGCCAAGACGGTGTATGAGGTGAGTGTGCGGGTCAAGGTCTGCGACTCCAGCACTTCGGCTGGCTCGCTGGAGAGCAACTGCGTGAAGTACTCGCAGGGCTACAAGCCGGAAGGCCTGATCCAGCGCTACGCCGACAAGATCCGTTTCAGTGCCTTCGGCTACCTGAACGACGCAGGCAACACCCGCGACGGTGGGGTGCTGCGCGCCCGCATGAAGTATGTGGGGCCGATGAAGAATGAGCCGGGCAAGGATCCGGCCGTCAATGCCGCGAGCGAATGGGACGCCACCACCGGCGTGATGATCCGCAACCCGGACACCGCCGATGCGGCAGCCATGGCGACCTACTACGGGATCGCCATCAGCGACAGCGGGGTGATGAACTACGTCAACAAGTTTGGCCAGATCATCAAGGGCTCCTACAAGAGCAATGACCCGGTGGGCGAGCTCTATTACGCGGCCCTGCGCTACTACCGCAATCTGGGCAATGTGCCGGAGTACACCTCGCCGGGCACGGCCACGGTGGCCACCCGCACCACCTATGCCGACGGTTTCCCGGTGATCACCAACTGGGACGACCCCATCGTCGCCTCCTGCCAGAAGAACTTCATTCTGGGCATCGGTGACGTGAACACCCACGCCGACCGCAACCTGCCCGGCGCGACCGGCAAGTCGGAGGGCGCCAAGCCCGCCGCCGTGACTGCCGACACCACCATGAACGCCCTGGACTGGACGAACAAGGTGGGTGATCTGCAGGGGATCGCCAACCTGGGCGCGCAGCAGCCCTACAACGGTTGCTGCAGCAACAACGGCGCCCTGATGGCCGGCATGGCCTATTACGCGAATACGCAGGACATCCGCACCGACCTGGAGGGTCAGCAGAGCGTCAAGACGTATTGGCTGGACGTGCAGGAATATCAGAAGTTCGTTCCGAACAACCAGTTCTATCTGGCGACGAAGTACGGTGGTTTCAGCGTTCCTGCGACCTACAACGCGTCCACCGCAACAGCGAAGATGTTTACCGACAACCAGACCTGGTGGCACACCGGTCCGGCGACGGACCTGGTCGGCGCCCAGCTGCGGCCGGACAACTACTACACCGCATCGAAGGCTGACCTGATGGTTCAGGGCCTGACCACCGCGATGGCTTCCATCGCGGCCTCGTTGGAAGCGCCCTCTTCCTCCCTGCAGACCGCCAGCCCGCTGGTGGGTAAAGGCACGGCGTCTTATGGCGCTGCTTATGAGCAGAAGAATTGGACCGGCAATGTCTGGGCCTCCAAGGTCCTGGGCTTTGTCAAGGACTCCGGCGAAGTCGTCTACAGCCCGGTGATCTGGAACTTCCAGGACCGCCTGTATGACCAGATCGGCACGGATCCCAGCAAGCGTCGGGTGGTGACCTACCGCCCGGATACCAAGCGCGGCACCAATTTCCTCTGGGACTCGCTCACCTCGACGCAGCAGGCGGCCCTGAATCCGACCTGGACCAGCGCCGACGACGGCAAGTTGTACCTGAACTGGGTGCGCGGCGACCGCAGTGAAGAGCAGAACGCCGTCTCCAGCACCAGCAGCCGCGCCTTCCGCGTGCGCCAGGACAACCGCCTGGTGGCCGACATCGGCGACAGCGGCGTGGTGGTTTTGGGCCCGCCCGCGACCGGTGACCAAGGCCTGTCCAACGCTGCCAATCCGGGCTACAACGCCTACGCCACCACTTACGCCACACGCCGGAACATCCTGATCGCTGCGGCCAACAACGGCATGGTGCACGTGATCGATGGCTCGCTCGACGTGGGTTCGGGAGCCACCGGCGGATACGAGCTCTTCGCCTTCATTCCGAATGCCGCCTTTGCCGGCCCCAACAACACGCCGAGCGTGGACGGGCTGGCCTCGGTGGGCAATCCGGACTTCGTTCACAAGTATCTGGTGAACGGGAAGATCGCCGTGGGCGACGTGGACTTCCAGCGGACCAACGGTTCCTCGTCGTCCTCCAATGACTGGCACAGCATCGCTGTGGGCACCCTGGGCAAGGGCGGACGCAGCGTGTATGCGCTGGATCTGACCACCGCCGACACGGTGACCACCGAAGCCCAGGCCGCCAACCGTGTGATGTGGGAGTTCACCGACTCGCAGATGGGCCTGACCTTCGGCAAGCCTGTCATCACCAAGCTCGCCAAGTGGGGCTGGGTGGTGGTGGTGGGCTCCGGCATGAACACCAGCGACGGCAAGGGTGCGTTCTACATCCTGAACGCCCGCACCGGTGCCTTGCTGGAGAAGGTGGCCCTGCCGCAAAACGGCGTGTACGGTGAAAACGGAACGACCGCAGCGCCGACGGGTCTTGCCTACATCGAACCCTGGTACCCCGATCGTCGTGACATGACCGCGGAAGCGCTGTATGCCGGCGACCTCCACGGGAACCTGTGGCGTCTGGACGTGACCCCGATCGCCGGCAGCTATCCGACGCCGGTCAAGATCGCCAAGCTGACCGATGGCTCGGGCAACGAACTGCCGGTGACCACCCGGGCCATGCCGGTGGTGGATTCCACGGGCAAACGCTATGTCCTGGTCGGAACCGGCAAGCTCTTCAGCGCCGATGACGTCCGCAGCTCCACCAACAACCGCATCTTTGCGATCCGGGATGGCAGCAACAACAGCTTCTTCAAGGCAGCGGACCTGCCGGCCACGATCACCTGGCCGATTACCCAGGATGGTGGTCGTCAAGACCTTCAGGACTTCGCGCTGAAGACCGCCCTGGCGAAGAACAAGGCAGGCTTCTATCTCGACATCACCAAGTTGCTGAGCAATGTGCCTGGCTACCGGGTGACGATTGATCCCGCGACCAACAGCGGCACCGATGACGCCGCCTTTGCCTTCATGCGTCCGGACAGCGCTTCGGACAGCAATGCGGGCTGCTCTGGAACCTCCGACACCTTTGTCTACGCGATTGACTTCCAAACGGGCTCGGCAATCAAGAACGACTGGGTTGCCTGGCCGATTCAAGATCTGCGCTATGTGACCAAGGCCATCACCAAAGACAGTCTTTATCCTCCCGGCGGCGGCACTCCCATCGATGGCGGCACCGGTACTGGTGGCACGGGTGGTGGCAGCAACAACGCCGACTACGTGACCGGCCTCGCCAAGAGTGGCAACACGAGCAAGGCTGGCGGCGGTACGACCGGCGACAAGGTTGACGGCGAGAGTGGCAGTGATCCTGCCGGCGGCAAGCGCCTGATCAACTGGCGCGAAATCCCCCTGCGCAACTGATCGCGCAGCATCCGCAGGGTCCGCACCACGCGGACTCCGCGGACCGCCGCTCCCGGGCACTCCCGGAGCGGACACCCAGCACACAGCCCTTCGTCGCACGACGACGGCCTTCGTTTTTTGGGGCACCGGGCGCTGGTGCACCGCGGCGCGCTGTCAGTGTCAGCGCAGCGGTGCGCGCTGCCGGGATCAGCGCGGCAAGTCGCTGTCTCCCATCAGGAACTCATCCACCGCCCGTGCCGCCTGCCGGCCTTCCCGGATGGCCCAGACCACCAGCGATTGCCCGCGGCGCATGTCGCCAGCGGTGAACACCTTCGCGACATTGGTCCGATAGCCCCCGTTGAAATCGGTCGTGGCCTTGGCATTGCCCCGGGCATCCTTGGTGACGCCAAAGGCCTCCACCACCGACGCCACCGGCGACACAAACCCCATCGCCAGCAGTACCAGATCGGCCTTGAGCACCTGCTCGGAGCCTTCCACTTCCACCATCTTGCCGCCGACCCACTGCACCCGCACCGTCTTCACACCGGTGACCTTGCCCTTTTCGCCGATGAATTCCTTGGTCGCGATCGCGAATTCGCGGTCGCAGCCTTCTTCGTGGCTGGACGAGGTGCGCAGCTTGATCGGCCAGTACGGCCAGGTCAGCGGGCGGTCTTCCACTTCCGGCGGCTGCGGCAGCAGCTCGAACTGGGTCACGCTCTTGGCGCCATGACGGTTGCTGGTGCCCACACAGTCACTGCCGGTGTCGCCGCCGCCGATGACGATCACATGCTTGTCGTCGGCCCGCAGCTGATTCTTCAGCTTGTCGCCGGCATTGATCTTGTTCTGCTGCGGCAGGAACTCCATCGCAAAGTGGACACCGGCCAGATCGCGGCCGGGCACGGGCAGGTCGCGCGACTGCTCGGCGCCACCGGCCAGCAGCACCGCATCGAACTGCTGCATCAGCTCGCCGGCCGAGACAACGTCCTTGGCCCAGTTGGTGACCTTCGAGCCTTCCGGCAGGTGAGACACCATCACGCCGGTGCGGAACACCACGCCCTCGGCCTCCATCTGCGCCACTCGGCGGTCGATGTGGCTCTTTTCCATCTTGAAGTCGGGAATGCCGTAACGCAGCAGGCCGCCGACGCGGTCGTTCTTTTCGAACACGGTGACGCTGTGACCGGCGCGGGCCAGTTGCTGCGCGGCCGCGAGGCCCGCAGGCCCGGAGCCCACCACGGCGACCGTCTTCCCGGTCTTGACCTTGGGCGGACGCGGCGTGACCCAGCCTTCGGCCCAGGCCCGGTCGATGATCGCGTGCTCGATCGACTTGATGCCCACCGCATCGTCATTCACATTCAGCGTGCAAGCCGCCTCGCAGGGGGCGGGGCAGATGCGGCCGGTGAATTCAGGGAAGTTGTTGGTCGAGTGCAGCACCGCAATGGCGCTCTTCCAGTCCGCTTCACTGTTGCGATACACCAGATCATTGAAATCCGGAATGATGTTGTTGACCGGGCAGCCGCTGTTGCAGAACGGCGTGCCGCAGTCCATGCATCGCGCGCCCTGCTGCTTCGCCTGCTCGGCATTCAACCCGATGACGAATTCCTTGTAATTCTTCAAACGCACGGCGACCGGGGCGTACCCCTCTTCCAGCCGCTCGTATTCCATGAAGCCGGTGACTTTTCCCATGTCGGTCTTCTCCTGATCCTGTGTCTGTCGTCAGCGGCCCATCAGACCTTGGCCTTGGGCGCAGGGGCCTTGGCATGGGCGATGGTGGCGGCGGTTTCCTTGGCGGCATTGATCTCGCCCAGGGCGCGGCGGTATTCGTTGGGGAACACCTTGACGAACTTGGCGCGCGACTCGGCCCAGTGGTCGAGGATGTCGCGGGCGCGTTGGCTGCCGGTCCAGCGATGGTGGTCCTCGATCAGCTTGCGCAGCAGCACCTCATCCGTCTTGCCTTCACCGTCGCCGGCGTGGTGCCAGATGCCGCGATCCACCGTGGCTTCCTGTTCATGTGCAGGCAGCAGTTTGTCCAGGCTCACCATGCTGGTGTTGCAGCGCTTGGCGAACTGGCCGTCCTCGTCGTAGACGTAGGCAATACCGCCGCTCATACCCGCCGCGAAGTTGCGGCCGGTCTTGCCCAGCACCACCACCGTGCCGCCGGTCATGTATTCGCAGCCATGGTCGCCCGTGCCTTCCACCACCGCGGTGGCACCGGACAGACGCACCGCGAAGCGCTCACCGGCCACGCCGCGGAAGAAGGCCTCGCCCTTGGTCGCGCCATACAGCACCGTGTTGCCGACGATGATGTTCTTGGTGGCATCCCCGCGGAAGTCGATCGACGGACGCACAACGATCCGGCCGCCCGACAGGCCCTTGCCGGTGTAGTCATTGGCATCGCCAATCAGATAGAAGGTGATGCCCGGGGCGAGGAAGGAGCCGAAGCTCTGGCCGCCGGTGCCTTCGAACTGGATGAAGATGGTGTGGTCGGGCAGGCCTTCCGGCTGACGGCGGATCAGCTCGCCCGACAGCATGGCGCCCACGGTGCGGCGCACATTGGTCACCTCCTGCATGAACTGCACCTTCTCGCCCTTCTCGAAGGCGGGCAGGCACTTCTCGATCAGCTTCACGTCCAGCGCCTTTTCCAGGCCGTGGTCCTGATGATCGTTGTGCAGGCGGGCCACATCGGCCGGCAGCTCGGGACGGTGGAAGACGCGGCTGAAGTCCAGACCGCGGGCCTTCCAGTGGCTGATGCCCTTGCGGGTGTCGAGCAGGTCGGAGCGGCCGATCAGTTCGTCGAACTTGCGGATGCCCAGCTGCGCCATGATCTGACGCGCTTCTTCCGCCACAAAGAAGAAGTAGTTGACGACATGTTCCGGCTGGCCGGTGAACTTCTTGCGCAGCAGCGGATCCTGCGTGGCCACGCCCACCGGGCAGGTGTTCAGATGGCACTTGCGCATCATGATGCAGCCTTCCACCACCAGCGG
>CBIHOT010000018.1:0-97778 GCA_966211495.1 uncultured Roseateles sp.
CGCCAGGATCTGCGTGAAGCCGACGTAGAAGAACAGGCCTTCCATCAGGCAGGCAAACACGATCAGCGACTTCAGCAGCGTCTGGTCCGTCTCCGGCGTACCGGTGACGAAGTTGGGATCCATGATCGCGTCGATGAAGGGGATGAGGAATTCATCCTTGTCGCGGATCGACTTCACCTCGTGATAGGCGTTGAAGATTTCGCTTTCGTCCAGACCCAGCGATTCAACGATGTATTGATAGGCGTGGGTGTGGATCGCTTCCTCGAAAGCCTGGCGCAGCAGGAACTGACGGGCTTCAGGAGCGGTGATGTGGCGATAGGTGCCCAGCACGATGTTGTTGGCCGCCAGCGAATCCGCGGTCACGAAGAAACCGAGGTTGCGCTTGATGATGCGGCGCTCGTCTTCGGTCAGACCATTCGGGTCTTTCCAGAGCGCGATGTCGCGGGACATGTTCACTTCCTGCGGCATCCAGTGATTGGCGCAGGTGGCGAGGTACTTTTCCCAGGCCCACTTGTACTTGAACGGCACCAGCTGGTTGACGTCGGTCTGACCATTGATGATGCGTTTGTCCGCGACGTTGACGCGGCGCGCACTGGCGGCTTGGGCACTGTCTTGGGCGTTGCTCATCGATGCGCCGAGGCCAACACCCGACGACACCGCAGCGGTGCCAGTCGAAGCGACGGACTGACGCGCGGCGTCCATGGGATTCATGGTCGCTGCGTGAATCGATGCACCGGAGGCCGGCGCGCTGCTCGAAGGTTTACGGTCTTCTTCCCAAACCAACATGGTGGTCTTCCTATCGTCGCGGATTATCGGAGTGTTGTGTTCAAACACAAAGGACTTCTTGACTTCAGCGCCACTTCCCTGTTGCTGGTCCGCATCGCATTTCGCTTCCGAAGAGGCGCGCGGTGTGGGGATGTGAAGCGTTGAAGCGGCAGACAAGCGGTCTGCCGACAAGTGTTCATCGATGCATTCGCGGCGTTCTGCAAAAACACCCGACGCCCGGAAACATCGATGAACACTCGCATCGCGAGCGTCAGCCCGACTTTTCCGCAAGGCTTGCTGCAGAGGATTCACTCCTTTGCAGCAGCCTCGCGGCATTCATCGGCGCATCAACAACTGCTTACTGGCAGGCTTCGCAACCCGGGTCGTCAATGGCGCAGAACTTGACGTCGGTGGCCGGCGTTGCAGCATCAATGACGGGCGAAACCGAGGTCTCCACCGCGACTGCCGCCATCGGCGCCACAGCGGCGGCGACCGGCGCGGTGTGCATGCCACCCGCCGAGCTGCTCACTGCATTGAGCTGACCGGCGTTTTGCACCGTGCTCTTCTCGGCGTGCGTCGCACCCATCGTGCGGAGGTAGTAGGTGGTCTTCAGACCACGCTGCCACGCCAGCTTGTAGGTTTCGTCCAGACGCTTGCCCGACGCGCCGGCCATGTAGATGTTCAGGCTCTGCGCCTGGTCGATCCACTTCTGGCGGCGTGCAGCGGCTTCCACCAGCCACACGGTGTCGACTTCGAAGGCGGTTGCGTAGAGCTGCTTCAGCTCTTCCGGCACGCGGTCGATGCGGCGCAGCGAACCGTCGAAGTGCTTCAGGTCCATGACCATCACGTCGTCCCACAGACCCAGCTTCTTCAGGTCGCGGACCAGGCATTCATTCACCACGGTGAATTCGCCGGACAGGTTGGACTTCACCGACAGGTTGCCGAAGCAAGGCTCGATCGACGCATCCACACCAATGATGTTGGAGATGGTCGCGGTCGGGGCGATGGCCACGCAGTTGCTGTTGCGCATGCCGTCACGGGCGATCTTGGCGCGCAGGGCGTCCCAGTCCAGGGTGGCGGAACGGTCCACGTCCACATAACCGCCGCGGGCTTCGGCCAGCAGGTTCAGCGAGTCGATCGGCAGGATGCCGCGGTCCCACAGCGAACCGCGGTAGCTGCTGTAGCGGCCACGCTCGGCGGCCAGCTCGGTCGAGGCCCAGTAAGCGTGGTAGCAGACGGCTTCCATCGAACGGTCGGCGAATTCCACCGCGGCCTGCGAGGCGTAAGGCACGCGCAGCTCGTACAGCGCATCCTGGAAGCCCATGATGCCCAGACCCACCGGACGGTGACGCAGGTTGGAGTCCCGCGCCTTCTTGACGGCGTAGTAGTTGATGTCGATGACGTTGTCCAGCATCCGCATGGCGGTGGACACCGTCTTCTTCAGCTTGGCCTGGTCGATCTCACCATCCTTCAGATGCTGCGCCAGGTTGACCGAGCCCAGGTTGCACACCGCGATTTCGTTGTCGTTGGTGTTCAGCGTGATCTCGGTGCACAGGTTGGACGAATGCACCACGCCCACATGCTGCTGCGGCGAGCGCACATTGCAGGCGTCCTTGAAGGTGATCCAGGGATGGCCGGTCTCGAACAGCATCGTCAGCATCTTGCGCCACAGGTCACGGGCCGGCATGCGCTTGTAGAGCTTGATCTCGCCGCGGTCAGCCTTGGCCTCGTAGGCGGTGTAGGCCGTCTCGAACGCCTGACCGAACAGGTCGTGCAGGTCCGGGCAGGTGGACGGGCTGAACAGGGTCCAGTCGCCGCCTTCGATCACGCGCTTCATGAACAGGTCGGGAATCCAGTTCGCCGTGTTCATGTCGTGGGTGCGACGACGGTCGTCACCGGTGTTCTTGCGCAGCTCCAGGAATTCTTCGATGTCCAGGTGCCACGTTTCCAGGTAGGCGCAGACGGCGCCCTTGCGCTTGCCGCCCTGGTTCACTGCCACGGCGGTGTCGTTCACCACCTTCAGGAAGGGGACCACGCCTTGCGACTTGCCGTTGGTGCCCTTGATGTGGGAGCCGAGGGCGCGCACCGGCGTCCAGTCGTTGCCCAGACCGCCGGCGAACTTCGACAGCAGTGCGTTTTCCTTCAGGGCTTCGTAGATGCCGTCCAGGTCGTCGGCGACGGTCGTCAGGTAGCAGCTCGACAGCTGCGAGCGACGGGTGCCGGAGTTGAACAGCGTCGGGGTGCTGGACATGAAGTCGAAGCTCGACAGCACTTCATAGAACTCGATGGCGCGCGCTTCGCGGTCGATCTCGTTCAGCGCCAGGCCCATGGCCACGCGCATGAAGAAAGCCTGCGGCATTTCGATGCGGGTGCCGTCCACATGCAGGAAGTAGCGGTCGAACAGGGTCTGCAGGCCGAGGTAGTCGAACTGGAAGTCGCGTTCGGCCTTCAGGGCGGCGCCCAGTTTGGCCAGGTCGTACTGCTGCAGACGCTCGTCCAGCAGTTCCGCCTGCACGCCCTTCTTGATGAAGGACGGGAAGTAGTCGGCGTAACGGCTGGCCATTTCGGCTTGTGTCACTTCCTCGCCCAGGATTTCCCGGCGGATGGTGTGCAGCAGCAGGCGGGCGGTGGCGCGGGTGTAGCCCGGATCCTTTTCGATCAGGGTACGGGCGGCCAGGATGGCGGCCTTGTAGACCTCGTCGATCGGCACGCCGTCATACAGGTTGCGCTTGGTCTCGGCCAGGATCGGGTCCGGCTTGACGTCGGCGCCCAGGCCTTCGCAGCTGGAGACGATCAGCGCGGACAGCTTGTTCAGATCGAGCGGCACGCGGGCGCCGTTTTCGATCACGTTGATGCCGGACTCCAGCACGGCGGCCTGCTGGGCTTCGCCCTGGACCTTGCGCTCCATCGCACGACGTTCGCGATACAGCACGTAGGCGCGGGCCACTTCGTGATGACCGCCGCGCATCAGCGCCAGCTCGACGTGATCCTGCACATCTTCAATATGGAAGGTGCCGCCGCCCGGACGCGAGCGCAGCAGCGCGCGCACGACGGCTTCGGTCAGCGCGTCCACCGTTTCGCGCACGCTGGCGGATGCAGCGCCGCTGGTGCCATGCACGGCCAGGAAGGCCTTCATCATGGCCACCGCCACCTTGCTCGGCTCGAAATGCACCACCGCGCCATTGCGGCGGATGATCTGGTAGGCCTGGTAGCTGCTGGCGGCCAGCGGTGCGGACTCGCGGGGAGTCTGCGCCAGGCCCGCTTCAGCGGTCGGTGTGACGGCGACTGTCTGCATGGGATCCTCGTCTGTTCTGGTTCGAAAAAACAAAAAAGCAACGCCGTGCCCGGACAACCCGACCGGGCCAGCGTCTCAATGAATGGGGTGGTGAAAAGTGCGTTTTTCCGCCGTGATTCCCGACACCGTCAGCAGACCGGCGCGCGTGCAGCGCGGGGGCCTCGATCGGACAGCGGGGATGGCGTTCATCGCTGGTTTGCGAAGTCAGCAGGATAGCATGCGAGACACTATATCTAGGGTCTCGCCCACCTTCAAGCAACTACCAATAGCGTTGCGACGACGAAACCGACTCGGGCATGTCAGCCCTCGCAAGCCCTGCCCCCGCACAGCGCCGATGGATTCGGGATGAGCTTTTCAAGGTCCAGCATTGGCGCGGCCTGCGGACCGGAAATGCCTGCAAACACGCATCATCAAAGGGGTCCCGACGGGGGTGGTCCGATGGGGCCACGAACACCCCTAGTCCTCATGTCACAGGTGATCAGGACAAGCCCCATCTAGGGCCTTCCCGGAGAGACAACAGCAGGGCGCTATGCGGCCACCTGTGAGGGTCAGCGCAGGCCTGAGCGGCGTCCGGGATCGGCTGCCGCACAAGCGGCGCTCAGGCGTCGTCGCCGCCCAGCGAAATGTTCAGCCGGGCCATGCGATACCGCATCTGCCGCAGAGACAGGCCCAGGCTCGCGCCGGCCGCCGTGCGGTTGTTGCGGTACTGCTCCAGCGCCCGCAGCAGCAGGCGCTTTTCCACCTCGTCGAGGTAGGTGGCGAGATCGGACGGCAGCGGCGCCTGGCCGAGCGCTTCGGCCGGCAGCGGCACGCCCTGGGCAAGATCGGCACTGTCGATCGCGGTCTCCGGGACCTCTTCCACCTCCAGCATCGCTTCCGGCAGGCCGAGGTCCACCACATCGATGCCGTCGCCGCCGGACAGTGCCAGCGCGCGGTGCAACAGGTTCTCAAGTTCCCGGACATTGCCCGGGAAGCTGTAGCGGCCCAGCGCCGCCAGCGCCTGCGCGGTGAGCTGGGGCACCGGCTCGACGCCGGCGTCCGTCGCGATGCGCTCCAGCACGCGGGCGCTGATCGGCGCCAGATCTTCCATGCGCTCGCGCAGCGGCGGCACCCGGATCTGGATCACGTTCAGGCGGTAATACAAGTCCTGCCGGAACCGGCCGGCCAGCACTTCGGCCGCCAGGTCCTTGTGGGTCGCGCTGAGCAGCCGCACGTTGACCGGCATTTCCGCCACCGCACCGACCGGACGGACCGAGCGCTCCTGCAAGGCTCGCAGCAGCTTGGACTGCATCGCCAGCGGCAGGTCGCCGATTTCGTCGAGGAAGAGCGTGCCGCCCTGGGCCGCCTGGAAGAAGCCTTCACGATCTTCGGTCGCGCCGGTGAAGGCGCCCTTTCGGTAGCCGAAGAATTCCGCTTCCAGCAATTGTTCGGGAATGGCGCCGCAGTTGACCGCGATGAAAGGCTGCGGACGGCGCGCACTCACATCATGAATGGCCCGCGCCACCAGTTCCTTGCCGGTGCCGGATTCGCCATTGAGCAGCACCGGCGCCATGCTGCGGGCCACCTTTTCGATCAACTCCCGCACCTGACGCATGGCGGCGGAGTCGCCCACCAGCCGCTCCAGTGCGGACACCGGCCCGGCTGCCGCCACACGGCCGCGCGGCTGCGCAGCTTTGCGGGAGGCTTCCACCATGGCCGCGCCCATTGGGGTCACGGTCGGGGCATCAAGATCCTGCGCCGAAGCTGCCGGACGCGGACTGGCCACCGTGGCCGCGCTCACCGAGCCGGACTGCGACCCAAAACCCGACGCGGACGCCGAGGCTCCGGCGTAGGCAGGCACAGGCGCCGGACCGGAGGAGCCAGGCATGGAGCCGCCAGACCCCGGCCCGGACGAGAACCGCGCCGATGACGGGGATGTCGGCGCGGCCGAGAAAGGCGACGCCGATGAGAGTGCCGCTGGCGACGTGGTGAACGGCGATGGAGAGACTGCCGATGAAGACGAGGAAGGCGAGGAAGGCAATGAAGCCCCACGCGACGCCAGACCCGCCGCCGACGATTCCGGCCGAGGCACCCGACCCAGCGCCGAGGCCACCACCATGCGGAACTGCCGCAGGTCCACCGGCTTGGTCAGATAGTCGTAGGCACCTGCCTTCAAGGCTTCGACCGCATTTTCCGGCGAGCCATAGGCGGTGATCACGATGGTGCGTTCACTGCGTCCGCGCTGGTCGAGCCAGCGCAGCACATCCAGTCCGGTGCCATCGGGCAGACGCATGTCGGTGATGACGGCGTCGTAGCGCCGGCTCTCCAGCAGCGCCAGTGCATCTTCCACCGTGCCGGCGCTATCCAGCGCAAAGCCTTCCCGCAGCAACGTCATCTCGTAGAGAGTGCGCAGGTCGGGTTCGTCATCGACCACCAGCAGTCGGGAATCAGCGCTCATGGATAGTGTCTTGGACAGGAGAGGTCGCGAGGCGGGGCAGCAGCACGCGGAATTCGTTCACATGCTGGGATTCGAGGCGGTGGTAGTCGATGCGCGCACCGTATCGCTCGCAGAGTTCCCGGCAAATGTACAGGCCCAGACCGGTGCCCCGGCTTCGAGTTGAAAAGAAGGGTTCGAACAAGTGTCGTTCTACCTCGGCCGGGATCGGATCGGCGTCGCTCAGCACCGACAGACGGATCCATTCCGTGCCTTCCTGCATCACTTCGACCCGAACGGCAGCCGGCATCGGCCGCGCATGGCGCAATCCGTTGTCCAGCAGGTTGATCAGGATGCGCCGCAGGTGATGCGGATCGAAGCTCACCATGGTGGCGGTGTCGAGATGGAAGGCCAGACGCAGTGGACTGCTGTCGTCCTGCGGCAGGCGCTGGGTGGCCGCCCAATCCGTGCAGTATTCACGCACCAGCGGGCCGAGCTGCACCGTCTGCGGGATGGAGGCGATGCCGGGCGCCACCTCCATCACATCGTCCACGATGCGCTTGAGACGCTCGACATTGCTGGCCACCATGCGGGTGAGCTGCTCCAGCCGGGGCTGACCCGCGCAGTCTTCCTCCAGCAGCGCATTGGCCTGTGCAATGGCGGTCAGGGGATTGCGGATCTCATGGGCGATGCCGGCGGAGACACGCCCCATCGCGGCCAGTTTCTCCTGCCGGTTGCGGGCTTCCAGATGGCGGTTGTCCTCGACGAACAGCACACAGAGGTCGTCCCCATCGAGGGAGCGCATGGTGAAGCGCATCCGCACATGCAGCGAGCGCTGCAGGCCGCCGCCAAAGTCCAGCAGCACGTCGCGTCCGGCTTCCGGCCAGCTGCGTTCGCTGTAGGCCTGGCTGAGTGCGCGCAGCAACGGCGCCCAGGTGGGCGTGGCATCCAGCCGGAAGGGGCCGGGTCGCAGCGTGGCGCCTTCCGCCAGCAGCGCACGGGCGGCCGGATTGGCAGCGCGCACCAGACCGCGGCGGTCCGCCACCAGCACGCCCTCATCCATTTCTTCGATCACCAGCCGGTTGAGGTCCGCCTGCTGCCGCGCGTATTCCAGGCTGCCGCGTGCGGCACGTTCCTCCCGGGCCAGTCGGCTGGCCAGCTCGTTGGCCAGCAGGGTGACGACGAACAGGCCCACGCCGAGCAAGCCCGCCTGGCTGATCCGCAGACCGCCCTCCAGACCCATCATCACCGCCCACACGCCCACGGCCAGCAGTTGCAGACTGGACAGCGCCGCACAGGCGAGCGCCGGCAGACGCGGCAGGAGGGCGCCCGCCATCAGCACCGGCATGAACAGCAGGGCGCCATAGCTGAGGCCCGCCGGATCCAGCCATTGCAGCAGGCTGAACAAGGCCAGGTCGACGCCGATGCTCAGGGCGATCTGCCGCCAGCTCAGCGTCTGGCGATCCGGTGTGGGGGGCCAGGCGCCGCCGCCGAACCAGCGCGGCAGGATCCAGGCGAGCACCGCCTGCACACCGTAAAGCAGCGAGAGCCACGCCGCCCAGCTGCTGGGCCGGGCACCCATGAGGCTGGCGAGCGACTGGGTGGCGAGCAGCGCCAGACTGAGGGTGGCACGCGCGCCCATGAAGGCGCGGTACAGACGCTGCGTGGTGCTGATGCCGGCGGCGCGGGAGGTGGTGTCCGAAAACGGCATGGGGTCAGGCGACGCGCATCAGGACGACCGGGACTCGAATCGGCTGCGATGGTCGGCGCAGCAGAAATGCCCGCCGCGGCCGGGCAGCGATTCACTCACCGGCAGATGGGTGCCGCACTCCGTGCAGCGCACCATCTCTTCGGGCGGGGGCTCGGCGGCCACGGTGGTGGTCGGCGCCGGGGGGCTGGCTGCGGGCGCCGCGGTGTCGCGGTCCGGCCGGCCGCGCTTGAAGCCCAGCACAAAGAAGAACAGGGCCAGCACCAGCACCCAGAACAGCAGTTTCATCGACTCATTCCGCCTACATCCACACGCTTGACCAGCCGCCTCACCAGCCGCGCTGCAACACCACTTCCAGCACGAAGCGGGAACCGGCGTACGACAGCAGCAGCAGCCCTGCGCCAAAGTACAACCATCGCGTGGCCCGACGGCCGCGCCATCCGAACACCTGACGGCCGGTCAGCAGGCCGGTCAGCACCACCCAGCCCATCACGGCAAACAAGGTCTTGTGGTCCCAGCGCCAGGTCGGGCTGAAGGCCCATCCCAGCAGCAGCGCCAGCGACAGCACCACCACCCCGGCAGCCACGAACTGGAAGGTCAGCCGTTCCAGCCGCAACAGCGGCGTGGCGAGCATCGGACCGCCCTGCCCTTTCTGGGCACGCATCTGCCGCTCGGCACGGTTCAGCATCACCGCATGCATCACCGCGACGCCGCACAGGCCGTAGGACGCCAACCCCATCGCCCAGTGCAGCGGCGCCAGGGCGGAACCGGCCTGCGGGCGATATTCGCCGGGAAAGAGCCAGGCCAGCAGCATCACCACCAGCCCGAGCACACTCAGCCACCGCTGGGCCGAGGGCAGCGGCAGGAAGCGGCTCTCCACCAGATACACCCCCAGCACCAGCCAGAGCGTCATCGACAGCGACGGCGCGAAGCCGAAACGCGCGGCATGAACCAGTGCCCCGTCGGGCGCCGGCGCGCCGATGCCGGCGATGTCGGCCACCAGCGCGGCCAGGTGCAGGCACCAGGCAAGCGCGAGCACGGCGCGCCAGATCTTGGGGCGACGGGTGGCCCAGACGGCGGCCAGCGCATAAGCCAGAACACCGGTGATGCTGAGCACTGTCAGCAGCAGGCCGGCGGGCTGTTCCGATCCGAACGATAAAATCATCCGCAAAGTGTAATGAGACCCGCCGCAGTTCAACCGGCGTTTAAACAATGGCATCCACTCTCACCGACCGCCTGAGTCGCCTCGTCAAGACGATGCGCGGACAGGCCCGCATCACCGAAGACAACGTGCAGGACATGTTGCGGGAGGTGCGGATGGCCCTCCTGGAGGCGGACGTGGCCCTGCCTGTCGTTCGCGACTTCATCGCCCGCGTCAAGGAAAAGGCGCTCGGCGCCGAGGTGGTGGGTTCGCTCTCCCCCGGTCAGGCGCTGGTGGGCATCGTCCACAAGGAACTCGCCGCCACCATGGGGGAAGGCATTGCGGACATCAACCTGGCCGCCCAGCCCCCCGCCATCATCCTGATGGCCGGCCTGCAGGGCGCCGGCAAGACGACCACGACCGCCAAGCTGGCCAAGCACCTGATCGAGAAGCGCAAGAAGAAGGTGCTGACGGTCTCGGCGGACGTCTACCGCCCGGCCGCCATTGAGCAGCTCAAGACGGTGACCGGTCAGGCCGGGGCCGAATGGTTCCCGTCCGCGCCGGACCAGAAGCCGCACGACATCGCGCTGGCCGCGCTGGACCATGCCCGCCGGCACTTCTTTGATGTGCTGCTGGTCGACACGGCCGGTCGTCTGGCGATTGATGAAGCCCTGATGGCGGAAATCAAGGACCTGCACGCCACGCTCAAGCCGGTGGAAACGCTGTTTGTGGTGGACGCGATGCAGGGTCAGGATGCGGTGAACACCGCCAAGGCCTTCCGCGAAGCGCTGCCGCTGACCGGCATCGTGCTGACCAAGCTGGACGGTGACTCGCGCGGGGGCGCGGCACTGTCGGTGCGTCAGATCACCGGCGCGCCGATCAAGTTCGCTGGCGTGTCCGAGAAGATCGACGGCCTGGAAGTTTTTGATGCCGATCGTCATGCCGGCCGCGTGCTGGGCATGGGCGACATCGTGGCGCTGGTGGAAGAAGTCCAGAAGGGCGTGGACGTCGAGGCGGCGCAAAAGCTGGCCGAGAAGCTCAAGTCCGGGGATGGCTTCGATCTGAACGATTTCCTGGCGCAGATCTCGCAGATGAAGAAGATGGGCGGGCTGTCCGGTCTGATGGACAAGCTGCCGACGCAGATGACCGCCAAGGCCGGCGCCGCCGATATGGACAAGGCCGAGCGCGACATGAAGCGCATGGAAGGCATCCTGAATGCGATGACCGCCAAGGAGCGCCGTCAGCCTTCCCTGCTGATGGACGGCAAGTCCAAGGCCAGCCGCAAGCGCCGCATTGCCGCGGGTGCCGGCGTGCAAATCCAGGAAGTCAACCGCCTGCTCAATCAGTTTGACCAGATGCAGGGGATGATGAAGAAGATGAAGGGCGGCGGGCTGATGAAGATGATGAAGAAGCTCGGCGGCGCCAAGGGCCTGAAAGGCATGATGGGTGGCGGAGGCGGCGGCGGGATGCCGTTCTGATGCCGTCGCGAGGGGGCGGAGCCTCTCGGTGGAGGGCTTAGCTGCTTGACCGCTCCTCGCGCACGCCTCGTACTCTCTTCGCCAGAAGAAAGGGCTCCAACAAGGAGCCCTTTTTTGTTGCTGGATCGCTGCGACCGACGCAACATCCGGCGGGATCGGGTGACTTCGACCGGCGCCTGACCCACGCAGAGGGTGGCGCCGAGCGGATCACCTGAGACGGATCACTCCAGCAAGGCTTGCGCAAACTCCCGCGCATTGAAGGTCTGGAGGTCTTCGAGCTTTTCGCCCACGCCGATGAAGTACACCGGCACCGGCCGCTCGCGGGCGATGGCGGCCAGCACGCCGCCCTTGGCGGTGCCGTCCAGCTTGGTGACGATCAGGGCGGTCAGGCCGAGCGCCTCGTCGAAGGCCTTCACCTGGGTCAGCGCGTTCTGGCCGGTGTTGCCGTCCACCACCAGCAGCACCTCATGCGGTGCGCCTTCCTGCGCCTTGCCGATCACGCGGCGGATCTTCTTCAGCTCTTCCATCAGGTGAAGCTGAGTGGGCAGACGGCCGGCGGTGTCGGCAATCACTACATCCGCACCGCGCGAGCGACCGGCGACGACCGCGTCGAAGGTGACGGCGGAGGGGTCCCCACCCTCCTGGCTGACGATCTGCACGCGGTTGCGGTCCGCCCACACCGACAGCTGCTCACGGGCGGCGGCACGGAAGGTGTCGGCAGCGGCCAGCAGGACGTTGGCTTCGGCATCGGCCAGATGGCGGGTCAGCTTGCCGATGCTGGTGGTCTTGCCGGCACCGTTGACACCAACGACCATCATCACGGTGGGCGAGTGCTCACCGATGACCAGTTGACGCTCCAGCGGCTTGAGCAGCTCGGTGAGCGCTTCGACCAGCAGCAGGCGCACGGCGGCGGGATCGGTGGCTTTGGATTCCTTGACCCGGCGCTTGAGGTCCTGGAGCAGGAACTCGGTGGCCTTGACGCCAGCGTCGGCCATCAGCAGGGCGGCTTCCAGCTCTTCGTAAAGCTCGTCGCTGATCTGCGTGCCGGTGAAGACCTGGGCGATGCTGGAACCGGTCTTGCGCAGGCCCTGGCGGAGCTTGTCCATCCAGCTCTTGCGAGGGGCGGGTTCGGGGGCGGGGGTGGGTGCTGGCGCCGCGGCTGGGACTGGGACTGGGGCTGGGGCTGGGGCCGGAGTCGGCGCTGGTGCCGGTGCTGTCCGTGCAGGAGCGGATGAAGCGACCGGGGCCGGGGCCGGTGCCAAACGCGGTGACGCGGAGGGCGTGGCCGGAACCAGGGTCGGAGCAGCCGAGGACGCTTGCCCCATTGAGGGCGTCGCGCCCTGCGTCGCTGCCGGAACCACCGAAGCGGCTGCGGGAGACGCGGTGGTCGTCTGCGCCAGCACAGGAGCAGGAGCAGGAGCAGCAGCAGGAGCCATGCTCGCCACAGGGGCAGGTGTTGCCGGAGCGGCAGAGGGCACAGCAGGCGGCTGTTGGGCTTCTGCAACAGCGGCGGCCGCCGGAGTCGTCGGCGCCACAGAGGGGCCGACGACTGGGGCCGAGGGGGCGGGTGTCGGCGCTACCGCAGGAGCGGGCGCGGGGCCCGGCGCTGCGGGCAGTGCAGCCGGCGCAGGGGCCGCTACAGGCGCCGGCTGGGGCGCTGCAACAGGGGTGGGCGCAGGCGCGGGCACCGGTTCCGCCGCGGGGGTGGGGTCGGAACCGAAGCCAAGTTTTTTCTTGATGAAGCTGAACATGAAGGGGACTGCTCGCCGTTTCTTTCGCCTTTTTTCGGCGGGGCTTGCATTGTCGTAGAAAACCTTGCTATAGTCGCGTTCTTCGCAAGGCGCTTTAGCTCAGCCGGTTAGAGCGACGGAATCATAATCCGCAGGTCCGGGGTTCGAATCCCTGAAGCGCCACCAAACAATGCAAAGCCCGCATGGACGCTCGTCCTGCGGGCTTTGTTCATTGGGCTCCAAGTGGCACAAGAAGCGGCGCAACTTCGTCATGCGCCAAGCCGCATCGTCTCGCAGAGTCACCCTGCCCGAATTGCGCGCAGATCAGTATGCTCCCCTGCCAAGCAGACTGAGTTCCTGACTCCGCGGCAATTGTGGTGATCAATCGGGGCATCAATTGCATAGGTGGCACCCCACCCAGCGCGTCCCGCGGTCGGTACTCGTTGTACTGGGTCAGCCAGTCGTCAGCGATGGCTTGGACCTGTTCGAACGAGTTGAACAGGTCTGCATCAAGCACCTCGGCGCGGAACGTCCGGTTGAAGCGCCCGATGTAGGCGTTCTAGTTGGGCTCGACGGGCTCGATGTAGTTCAGGGCGATTCCCTTGCGCTCAGTCCACTCGACGAAGTCGTGGCTGGTCATCTCTGGGCCGTTGTCCATGCGAGTCGACGGAGGCGGCCGTACCAATCCATCAGTCGATCCATCGTTCGAATCAGCATTGAGTCCGGCAGCGATTGGCTCACCTGAAAGGCCACCGACTCGCGGTTCGCCTCGTCGATGACGTTGAGGGTTCGGAACCGGCGGCCGTCGTGGAGCTCGTCATACATGAAGTCCAAGGCCCACCCCTCGAGCCCTCAACCAGCGGCACCGGTTCGCGATTGGGGAAAGGCGCTTCGTTCGGCGGGGAATATTCGGCCCCAGCTCGCAGTACACCCGCCAGACCTGTTTGTGGTTCCGCGGCCTGCCATCCAGGCACATCCGGTCAAAACACTTCCAAAAGCCCCAGCGGCCGTTGCGCTCGACGACGCCGCTGGGCGCGTCGATAACCTAGGTGTTCTTCTCCTGCGGCAGCGGCGTCACCTTGTAATACGCCGCTCGCGACAAGCCTGCGGCAGTGCGTCGGTGAGCTGCGGCCGTGTTTGCGACATACCCCCGCCACCGGTACACCCGCATCGCCTCCTTGATTCAGACAAAAACGGCTTTGGCATTGAATATCGTGAGACTCGCTGGATAAAGAGGCCGTTTTAAATAGTGAAATCCCCAGAGTCGAAATTAACTTCGACATCTTGTCGACCTGGCGATTTTGATTGTTTATATTTTAGTATTGCCGCCGGCTTGAATACATTCCAAGCAGTGGAATATTGAAAAGTTTGATGAACCAGATTCTGAAAGTTGTTCCAATCGGGAACATCGACTGACTTGATGATGCTTACCTTCTGACCGCCAGCATAGAACTGTATTTCTTGAGCGTGGCGATCATACTTAATGGCATCGCAGTTGCCAAAATTTACGGTGACACTGGTCACATAGACAATGTTTCCCTGAACCAGAAGCATAGTTTTCCCTTGGCAAGAATCGCAACATCAGGACTGACTAGATGATGCAGCGTGGATTGGTACGTGCAATTGAGGTGCCGGCAAAGTGTGGCATGGGGTCGGACGTTCCCGAGTCGGTGCGATCCCGGTGAGACGGACTTCGAATCACACATCTCTGATAGACAACTGCGCAGAGACGAGCCGGTTCGGCTGCTACCAGCTTGACCCTAAAGGCGCCAGACTTGACGCCACTTTTGCCCAGCGCCGCATTGGCGCTTGGCGCAGCGCAGGCGGCGCTAGCTGATTCAGGCACGACGGGTGCCAAAGGCCAGGGTCTGAAGGCAGCGTGACCTATACGCTCACCGGGCACTCGGACGCCCACAAGCTTGCCACCGCGGCATCGCAAATGAGTTATCAATCGCAGAGATTGCTCTTCTGACGCGTATCGACCGAACGCGGCGAAGAGTGTTCCCCGTGAGGCGTATTCAGAATACGTGGAGTCTGCTCGAACGCCACCGATCAGAAAAATTTATACAAGAACTTGCTATGGGCAGGACCAAAGTCACTTTTCGGCTCCTCACCGCTCTCCCCACACTGTCCGCACGATTGTTACGGTATCAAGCGATGAGCAGAACTCTGAGAGATGTACTTCGTTCCATGGGAGAAGCACAAACCTACTTCAACGGCAATGTGCCAGTTAACCTTTGGCGCGGGTGGCGAGAAAGCATGGGAGGTAGACTCTTTGACTTGATCGAAGAAGTCATTGTTTTTCCCGCCGGCCGCATCCGTCCCCCGGACATCACCATCGAAAGTAAGGGGGGTACTAAATGGGTGTCTGTCGCAACCCGACCTCGGGGCTTCAGTACGTTCGATAAAATCGGAGTGCCTGCCGGCAAAGACTGGTCGTACTACCGCATTCCAGCGGGCACAGTGCTGCCAAAAGGACTTGCCATCGTCAATGACGGCTTCAACCGGAGAGTCCAAGCCACGCACTACACGATAGCCCCGGCTCACGACATGCCGCTCGAAGAATTCAAGCGGCTGCTGAATCAACTGGCACTCAATGCCATCAAGGAAGCAGCATGATCACGATTTCCAAGCCCTATGCTCCCCTACTCATCACAGCGGTACGCGATGCAGTCATTTACCAAGAAGCATTGCTGCGCAGCGAGACGCTTCGTGATCGAGCCGACCACGAAGAGCACTACGTGCATCTGACGCAGTTCTTCGAACACCTGCAAAAGGAATACAAGCGGCACGAGGACGAGATTGGATGTCCGCTGGAAAAGCTGCTGTAAGCGTGCCTTGAGTAGGGGCGAGGGATCCGGGAAGGACTCGATAAGGCAATGGCACAACGCCCGCCCCAAGAAAAATCGAAGGCCGCAGTACGGCCTTCCCTTCGCATAACCGACGCCCCTTGACGGCCGTTGAGGTCCCTCAGCACGGATCTGTCGGCCCTACCTCGCTGTACGTACGCCTCCACTCCGGAGGCGGCCTAGACGAATTAGTGGCGCTTGAAGCCTACTCGCTTGGGAAAAGTTTCGCTGCCCGGGCGCTCACCCGCTCCTTGATCGCCGCCCGCCAAGCCTCTTCGCTGGGCTCAAGCTCCGGAAACGCGCTCACGGCCGGATGGATCACTTCGGCCATGATCGTGGCCATGACCCGCCCCACCGCCTGCTTCAAGTCACGGTGCGCCGCCGCAGGAATGCTGGCAACCGCATTGGCGAGCGCATCGTCCAAAGCCGCCATTGCATCGATGCCTCCATCCCGAAGCGCCTTCGCAGATTCAATCGTTGGCAATTCCATCGTGTCCTCGTTTCCTCAATCAGTGGATGGCACACATTGTGGGCCCGGGGCACCTGCCTTCGGCTGAGCGTTGAACAACATCACCAAGTCCCTCACCGACTTCACCGCGCCGTGGCCGGGGTTCGACTCGATGTTGTTGAGGGATCGCCCAGCGCGCCTGCCAACCTCGGGCACAACGCTCAGATCCAGATCGTCTGGATCCGCCAAAAGGTCTCCAAGCGAGTCAGATGCTCGCACGGGGAATGCCGGATGCGCGGGTTCAAGTTCTTTCTGCAGCGTCTCGTAGACGGCCCGGATCGCCCACGTGTCCACTTGCCGCGTGTCAAAGCTTTGGGCGAACTGGCAAATGGATTCGCCTTCGCGCGCCGCCGCCATGGCGGCCAACTGCGCTCGGTGACTCTTGAGCTCCCGATGGCTCAGCATCCAGAGGGCGGCACATGCAAGTCCCACCACAGCGATGACTGAGGTCGATGCGAACCAGAGAAAGCTGAGCAGCGCCGCACCCAGCACCGCCAACAAGATCCACAAACCAACCCGCGATGGCGCTAGGCGCGGCGGCATTCTCCGAGACGGTGTTCGCATGGCAGGCTCCAAGAGCGGCGCAGAGTTTGAATCGCGTATTCAAGTCGATTGTCTGCTCGATGCGCGCCCTGAGGATGTCACCCTCGACTGAACACATGTGAGGCTCACCCACCACTCACCCGCCATGGCCTCCCTCCCCTACGAAGCAGCCCTCCCACTCAGCAAACTTGTACCCATTCATGCAGAGCTGACTACCCAGGAAGCTGCCGACATGCTCAAGGTGTCGCGTCCGTATCTGGTCAAGCTGCTGGAAGCGGGTGCCCTCCCCTTCCATAAAGCTGGCAAGCATTGGCGCATCAAATGCTCGGACCTGATGGCTTACAAGGCCGCTCAGGAAGAACGCAGTTCGGCCGCAGCGTAAGCGCTCGCCGAACAGGCCCAGTCATTGCGCATGGGGTACGAATGAGAACATGCTCATTCGCCTGGGTGTTCGAGACCTCCGGAGTTTTCGGACCTTGATTTGACCGCTGGCTCACCGCCCCCATCTCTCGCCCCCCGTCGCGCGCTCTGCGGCGGCACGCCCAACCGGCGCACAAACACCTCGCGCAGATGACGCCGGTCCCGAAAGCCGGTCTCTCGCGCCACCACTTCCAGCGAATGCCGGCTGCGCTCGATCATCAAACGGGCGGCTTCCACCCGCAATCCTTCCACCGCCCGAGCCGGTGACACGCCCGTCTCCTGCGTGAACACGCGGCTGAATTGACGCGGACTCAGTGCCGCTACGGCCGCCAGTTCCTCCACATTGAGCGGCTGCGTGAGATGCGCTCGCGCATAGGCCAGCGCCGCCTGAATCCGGTCACTCTTGGGCGCGATCTGCAGCAGCTCCGCATGCTGCGTCTGCCCGCCCGCGCGCCGCTGCGGCATCACCAGTTGCTGCGCCACCGTGCGGGCCACATCCTCGCCCAGGTCCTTTTCCACCATCGCCAGACACAGATCAAACGCCGCGGACATCCCGGCCGACGTCCACACCGATCCATCCACCACATAGATGCGGTCCTCTTCCACCTGCGTGTCGGGATAGAGGTCCCGCAGCGTCGCCGCGTGGGCCCAATGGGTGGTGGCGCGACGCCCCTTCAGCAGCCCCGCCTGCGCCAGCACGAAGCTGCCGGTACAGAGCCCGACAATGCGTCGCGAGTGACGCTCAGCCCGGCGCAGCAAGGCCAGCGTGGCAGGCGCAGCCGCCTGCTGAAGTGGCAGTACCGAACTGCTCACCAGCCATGAATCCGCACGGGTTGCACTTCCCAGCGCCTGTGTATCGACCTCGATACCCGAGCCAGACCGCACCGGTCCCCCGTCGGCGCTGTAGACCGCCAGGTCGTAGAAGCGCTCCCCGACGGCGTAGTTGGCGAACTCGAAGACCGATTGCGTCCCCAGCGTCATGAACTGGAACTGAGGGTGAAGCAGGTAGCCGATGCGGTGCATGGTGGGCTCAGTGTTCAACCGAAATGAGTGGCGGCGCTCATGGCACGAAACATGACTATATACGTCCTTTACGCCATTGAGGCCTGAGCGCAAAGTTCACCCATACCTCATCACCTCAGGACCTACGCCATGAGCACTACCACCGTAGACACCAGCGCCTCCTCCATCACCCGTCTCGGTGCCGCCCTGGTCACCGGGGCATCGGCTGGCATCGGCGCGCTGTATGCAGACCGCCTGGCCCGCCGTGGCTATGACCTCGTACTGGTCGCGCGGGACCGGGCCCGTCTGAATGCCCTGGCCGACCAACTCAGCACCGCCCATCGTGTCGCCGTGGAAGTGCTGGACGCGGACCTCGGAACCCGAGCCGGTCAGCGCGTGGTGGAAGACAAGCTCCAGCAGGACGCCAGCATCACCCTGCTGGTGAACAACGCAGGCATCGGCACCCACACGCCGCTGCTGGAGAGCGACATCGAGCGCATGACGCAGATGATCGAACTAAATGTGACCGCATTGACGAGACTGACTTACGCGGCGGTCCCAGGATTCGTCGCGCGCGGCAGTGGCGCGGTGATCAACATTTCGTCGATCGTCAGCCTGGCGCCTGAATTGCTCAATGGGGTGTATGGCGCCAGCAAGGCCTTTGTGACGGCATTCAGCCAGTCGCTGCATCACGAGCTGTCGGGCAAAGGGATTCAAGTGCAGGCCGTGCTGCCGGGCGCGACGGCGACAGAGTTCTGGGCCAAGGGCGGCTTGCCGGTGGAGCATCTGCCACAGCAGATCGTCATGCGCGCGGAGGATCTGGTGGATGCCGCGCTGGCAGGATTTGACCGCCGCGAGCTGATCACAATCCCGTCACTGCACGACGAGGCACCGCTGCGCGACTACGAAGCGGCACGGCAGACGATGATGAAGAACCTGTCTACCGGCGAGCCGGCGCCGCGATATCAGCGCTAAGCTGGCCAACCGAGGTCCGGGTCTGTCGATTGCCGCAGCCTGACTCCCACCATGCCCCACCGCCCCACCCTCCACTTCAACGCCGACGCCCCCCAACTCGCCCGCGAGCTGATCGGGGCGTTGCTGCTCGTGGACGGCGTGGGTGGGCGCATCGTCGAGACGGAGGCCTACGACATGGACGACCCGGCGTCTCACAGTCACGGCGGGCCTCGCCCACGCAACCGCTCGATGTTCGGCCCGCCCGCCCATGCCTACGTCTACCGCTCGTACGGCATCCACTGGTGTCTGAATCTCGTCTGCCGGGAGGAAGGCCACGGCGCTGGGGTGCTGATCCGCGCCATTGAGCCGACACACGGCCTCGACGTGATGCGGGCCCGCCGCGGCCTGCAGGATGAGCGCCTGCTGTGTTCAGGCCCGGGGCGTGTGGCTCAGGCGCTCGGCATCACCCGCGAGCACGACGGCCTGCCCATCGATCAACCGCCCTTTGAGCTTCAACCGCCGGAGGCGGAGCACGACGTCGTCGCCGGCGTTCGCATCGGCATTTCCAAAGCGGTCGATGTCCCTTGGCGATTCGGCCTGACGGGTTCACGCTTCGTCAGCCGGCCTTTCCCGCCAGTCCACGCAGTGTCGGCTGTTGCTGCACCCTCACCGGCGTCCCGGGGGCGTCGTCGTTCCCGGTGACGCCCGCACGGACAGCGCCTACCAGCAACGGCCAGCAACGCTCAGGTGATCGGTGCCGGATTAAACAGCACCAAGGCGTTGTGCAATTGATGCCGCTCCGCCCAGGTCCGGCGTCCGCTGGCCACATCGAGCATCAGCTGGAACATCTCCCAGCCCATCTCGGCAATCGTCTTCTCGCCATCGGCAATCAGCCCGGCATTCACGTCCATCAGGTCATGCCAGCGCCGCGCCAGATCACTCCGCGTCGCGACCTTGATGACGGGACATTCCGCCAATCCATACGGCGTGCCGCGTCCGGTGGTGAACACATGCACATTCATACCCGCCGCCAACTGCAGCGTGCCGCAGATGAAATCACTGGCGGGGGTCGCGGCATAGATCAGCCCGCGCTGCCCATTGAGCCGTTCGCCCGGTGACAGCACCCCATTGATCGGTGCGCTGCCGCTTTTGACAATCGACCCCATCGCTTTCTCGACGATGTTGGACAGCCCGCCCTTTTTGTTGCCCGGCGTCGTATTGGCACTGCGGTCGACACTGCCCCGCTTCAGATACGCGTCGTACCAGGCCATTTCACGGATCATCGCGTCGGCGACTTCGAGCGTTGAAGCGCGGGCCGTGAGCTGCGCAATGCCGTCACGCACTTCGGTGTTCTCGCTGAACATCACCGTGGCCCCGGCCCGCACCAGCAGGTCGGCGCAAAAGCCCACGGCCGGATTGGCCGTCACGCCGGAGAAGGCATCACTGCCCCCGCACTGCACCCCCACCACCAGCTCGGACGCCGGCACGGTCTCGCGGCGCCGTGCATTCAGACGCTCCAGATGCTTGCGGGCCGTCTTCATGATCGAGTCGACCATCGACATGAAACCCACATGCTCGTTGTCCTGCAGACAGACCACGTCCAGCCCCGCATTCGGGTCACGCTCATCGCTGATCGGAATGACGCCCGGCGGCAGCAGGCGCTCCGGCTGCAGCTTCTCGCAGCCCAGGCTCACCACCATCACTTCACCGCCGAAGTTCGGATTCATGCTGATGTGACGCAGCGTGCGGATCGGAATGATGGCGTCCGGCGCGTCAATCGCCACGCCGCAGCCGTAGGTGTGCTCCAGCCCCACCACATCATCCACATGCGGATACAGCGGCAGCAGTTCCGACTTGATGCGCCGGACTGCAAAGTCCACCACACCAGCCACGCATTGCACGGTGGTGGTGATGGCGAGAATGTTCCGGGTGCCGACCGAGCCGTCCGCATTCCGGTAGCCCTCGAAGGTGTAGCCTTCCAGCGGCGGCAGCGCCGGCGCGGACAGGGTGGCCTTGGGCAGTCCCTCCAGCTCCCGCGCCTCGGGCATCTGCAGCAGACGCTCATGCACCCAGCGACCCGCCTCGATGGTCTCGACCGCATAGCCGATGGGCACGTTGTAGCGCAGCACCGGCGCGCCGGCCGGCAGATCCACCAGCGCCACCTTGTGGCCCTGCGGCACCTTGTCCTTGAGCGTCAGCCCATTGGGCAGCACCGTGCCGGCGGGCAGTCCGCCGTCATTGGCCACGATGGCGACATTGTCGGCTTCGTGAATCTGGATGATGAGCGGCGCGTTGGCAACGACAGTATTCATGATCTCGTTCCTGTGAGCGGTGACGCCAGGGCCTCAGGCCTTGAGCTGGACCCGCTTGATCTCGCCCACGACCAGCAGATAGCTGACCACTGCAATCACCGCATGCGCCCCGACAAAGACCAGCGCACCATTGAACGAATGCGTCTCCTGCACGATGTAGCCGATGACGATCGGCGTCGTGATGCCGGCGATATTGCCGAAGGTGTTGAACATCGCGCCGCTCAGGCCGGCGATCTCCTTCGGCGAGGTGTCCGACACCACCGCCCAGCCCAGCGCACCCAGCCCCTTGCCGAAGAAAGCCAGGGCCATGATGGCCACCACCAGCCAATGCACCTCCACATAGTTGCAGGCAATCATCGAGGTGGACAACAACATGCCGATCACGATGGGCACCTTGCGGGCGACGGTCAGTGAATGGCCGCGACGCAGCAGCCAATCCGACACCACACCGCCCAGCACCCCGCCGGCAAAGCCGCAGATGGCCGGCACCGCGGCAACGATGCCGGCATTGAGCACCGTCATGCCCCGCTCCTTCACCAGGTAGACCGGGAACCAGGTCAGGAAGAAGTAGGTCAGCGTGTTCACGCAGTACTGCGCGATGTAGACGCCCAGCAGCATCCGGTTGCCCAGCAGCTGCTTGAGGTAGGCGAGCTTCGGGCCCGCCGGTGCGCGCGCCCCCGCTGCCTTCGCATCCTGCGCCGACAGTAACGCGCCGCCCGCTTCGATGTGCTGCCGCTCCGCAGCGCTCACGCCGGGATGCTCCAGCGGACTGTTGTGCATGGTCCGCAGCCAGACCAGTGACAGCACCACGCCCAGCGCCCCCATGAAGTAGAAGACTTCCTGCCAGCCCAGGGACGAGACGATCCACGCCATGATCGGCGCGAACAGCACGGTGGCGAAATACTGCGCCGAATTGAAGATGGCCGAGGCCGTGCCGCGCTCCGCCACCGGGAACCAGGCGGCCACCATGCGTCCATTGGCCGGGAAGGACGGTGACTCCGCCAAACCCACCATGAATCGCAGCGCAAACAGCACCACGATGGCGGTGGCCGCGTCAAAGAAGTGGACGGCGCCCTGCAGCATGGTGAAGACCGACCAGAGCAGGATGCTCCAGGCATAGACCTTCTTGGCACCGAACCGGTCCAGCAGCCAGCCGCCTGGCAGTTGCCCCGCCACATAGGCCCAGCTGAACGCCGAGAAGATGTAGCCCATCTGGACCGAGCTGATGCCCAGTTCCTTGGACAGTACCGGCCCCGCCACCCCGACGGTGGCACGGTCCGCATAGTTGAGGACGGTCACTACGAAGAGCATCGCGAGGATGCCGAACCGTGCGCGGCTGCTGGAGGCGCCCGAGGCCGCCGAAAGCGAAATCTGCATGTTGTCTCCTGGGGTCGGGTTGGCCGATCTATCGTCAGCTGGTACCGTTACCATGAATTGATGATACCGGTACCAACTCGGGCGTCAACGCGGGCGCGGGTAAACCATGATCGGCAGCGCCGGCCACCCGGGCCCTCCACACCGGGCATCCCCCGGGCCATCCCACGAGCCATGAGCACCGCGATTTGCGCAAGTTCGCTTTTGAAACCATCCCGGCCTCCGCATAATCAAAGCCGCTACGAGGCGGACACACACAAGCGACGACACCCCCGACAGACGTCCGCAGGGAGGCCCCATGAACAGCGATTTCGTCTTTGCCGACGAACTGCCTGAAGAGGCGACTGACGGTCGCCGCACTCGCGTGCTGCCCCCTTGGGTGGTGATGATCGTGGATGACGATCCGGCGGTTCATCAGGTGACGCAACTGGTCATGGACGACTTCGAGTTTGCCGGTCGCAAGCTCCAGTTTCTAAGTGCCTACACCGGCAGCGAAGCGCGGGACCTGCTGCAGAGCCGGCAGGACGTGGCGCTGGTGCTGCTGGACGTGGTGATGGAATCGGACCATGCCGGCCTCGATGTGGCGCGCTACATCCGCGAGGAACTCGGCAACCGTCATGTGCGCATCGTCCTGCGGACCGGGCAGCCCGGTCAGGCGCCGGAAGAAGAGGTGATCAAGGCCTATGACATCAACGACTACAAGGAAAAGACCGAGCTGACCAAGCGCAAGCTGATCACCGTCTTTTATTCGTCGCTGCGCTCCTATCGGGACATCGTCACCCTGGATCATGCGCGGCAGGCGCTGCGCCGGTCCATTGAGGCGATCACCCAGATCCACGATGCAGGCAGCCTGCGGCATCTGGCCTCGGCACTGCTGGACCAATTGGCGCATCTGCTGGGTCACGAAGTGCAAGGCCTGTGTGCCAGCCGCATGGCCGCCTATGCGGCTTCGCAAGGAGAAGGCGCGCTGCGTGTGCTGGCGGCCACGGCGGAGTTCCAGGGCCTGCTGGACGAGTCCGCTGTGCGCGACCTGCCCTCCGACGTGAAGGGTGCGCTCGAGCAGGCCCTGCAGACACAGCAAAGTCACGCGGATGGTGAATGCTTCATTGGTTACTACCGCACCCACACCGGCAATGAAAGCCTGCTCTACATGCGCTTCTCGGAGCCGGTGGATGCCGATGGACAGGAGTTGCTGCAGATCTTCTGCGCGAATGTGGCCATTGCCTATGAACGACTGCTGATGGGGCAGACGAGCCCGCCGTATCATCCCGGCCGTCCCGTCTGATCTCGGCCGCCCCTGCGGCCGGCACCATGCATCAAGTCCGCCTGTTCTTTATCGCGCTGCAGTTCTTCACCCGCATTCCGATTCCGCGGTGGACCGGGTTTCAGCCGGAATGGCTGCATCAGTCGGCCCGCTATTTCCCGCTGGTGGGCGCGGTGGTGGGACTGTGGTCGGCCGCAGTGCTGTGGCTGGCGATGCTGGTGTTTCCGAACGGCGTGTCGGTGGTGCTGGCCATGGCGGCGAGCATCTGGCTGACGGGCGGCTTCCATGAAGACGGTCTGGCCGACACCTGCGATGGCCTGGGCGGCGCGGTGAGCCGCGAGCGCGCCCTGGAAATCATGAAGGATTCGCGCCTGGGCAGCTACGGCGCGCTGGGCCTGTTCCTGATGCTGGGCCTGAAGGCCGCCACGCTGGTGGGGCTGGCCGATGCCGACCCCACGTTGGCCGTCACCGCCCTGCTCTGGGCCCATCTGGCCTCGCGCGCCGCCCCGGTCTGGCTGATGCATGCGCTGCCCTATGGCGGGGATGCCGCTCACGCCAAAGCGAAGCCGCTGGCGACGCAGATCCGCGGCAGGGAACTGGCCACGGCGCTGGGCACGGTGGTGCTGGCCAGCGCCCTCTGGGCCTGGCTGCTGCCGGACGATATTCCGCTGCTGCTCGGCGCCATCGTGGTCTGCGCCGGCCTGACCTTCTACATGCAGTCGATGCTGGAGCGCCGACTGGGCGGCTACACCGGGGACAACCTCGGCGCCACCCAGCAGGTGGTCGAAGTGGGGGCGCTGCTGGCCTGCCTCGGGCTGGGGGCCTACTTTTGAGCGAGGCCTGCTTCAGCGTCTGGCGTCATCCGCGTCCCACCGGGGCCAAAGGACTGTGTGTGGGCGCGCGGTGTGACCTGCCGGTGCCGGCGCGGCGCGCCAAGCGCTTGGCCAGGCGGATCCAGGCTCATGCCCGGCGACATCGGCTGGACCATGAAGTGTGGACCTCGCCGCTGCAGCGCTGCGCCGACGTCGGACGCTGGCTGCGCCGTTGGGGCTGGACCCATCACCGCGATGCGGCGCTGAGTGAGCTGGATTTCGGGACCTGGGACGGACGGCCCTGGTCGGAGATTCCGAAGGAAGAGATCGACGCGTGGGTGGCGGACTTTGCAGGCGGTCAGCCGGGGGGCGGGGAAAGTCTGGAAGCTTTGCTGCGCCGTGTGAAGACCTGGTCCGGTGAGCGACCCGGCGCGCTGGTGGTCAGCCACGGCGGCTGGATGCTGGCGCGACGCTGGGCGGCGGACCATCCAGACCGTACGCCTTCCCCCACTGAGTGGCCGCAAGCACCCGCCTATGCGGAGCGCTGGAGCTTCCCGACCTGAGCCTGACCCAGTCCGAGCCCGCATCCGCAGCCCGATTCTGCTTAGGCTCAGCTCTCAACCCTCAGCCCTCACGCCTGCGTGGCGGTCAGCCTCACATACTTCTGCATCAACGTCTCCCGCGTTTCCACGTGGGCCGGATTGACCGGGATGCAGGCCACCGGGCACAGCATCACGCATTGCGGCTCGTCGAAGTGGCCGACGCATTCGGTGCACTTGCCGGGATCGATCTGGTAGTACTCCTCACCCATGGAGATGGCGTGGTTCGGGCACTCCGGCTCACACACATCGCAATTGATGCATTCGTCGGTGATCATCAAAGCCATGGCAGCTCAATCCTTGTCCGACCCGCGGGCCAGACGTTCATCCAGACGTGCACGCACCAGTGGCGACACGAACTTGCTCACATCGCCGCCCAGCGTGGCGATCTCCCGCACGAAGGTGCTGGAGATGAACTGGTACTGATCGGACGGCGTCAGGAACACCGTCTCCACATCGGGCATCAGTTGCCGGTTCATGCCGGCCATCTGGAATTCATATTCGAAGTCGGAGACAGCGCGCAGGCCCCGCACCACCACCTTCGCCCCCTTCTCCAGCACGAAGTTGCGGAGCAAGCCTTCGAAGGCCACCACGTCCACATTGGGATAGGGCGCCACGACCTGCCTCGCCATGTCCAGGCGTTCCTCGATGCTGAACATCGTGCGCTTGTGATGACCCGCCGCCACGGCCAGCACCAGTCGTTCAAACAGGCGGCTGGCCCGGCGCACCAGGTCTTCATGACCAAGGGTGAGCGGGTCGAAGGTGCCGGGGTAAACGGCGGTGAGCAGGGTCTGGGAAGTCAAGGGGTCGCTCCAGGGGCACTGGGGTGAACGGCCCTTGATTATCCGTTGCGCTGGAAGAGACGGTAGTGCACCGCCCCGGCACGCCCTTCCCGCCATAGGGACAGGCCCAGTTCGGCGGGGGGTTCCATCGCTTCAGGCGCTTCCAGATAGATCAGCCCCTGCGGCACCAGCAGCGGGGCGGCGGCACGCAGCGCGCGTTGGAACAGGTCTTGCGCAAAGGGCGGATCCAGCAGGACGAGGTCGAAGCTCCCGGGCGCCGCGCGACCCATCCAGGCCAGGGCGTCCGCCACCTCGATGCGCATCGAAACGGTGCCGTCCTTGTCCAGACGCTTGAGATTGGCCCGCAGCTGGGTCGCCAGGCTGGGATCCTTCTCCAGCATCGTGACCTGGGTCGCTCCGCGCGAGGCGGCTTCGAAGCCCAGTGCGCCGCTGCCCGCAAAGGCGTCCAGCACCCGCCAGCCGCTCAGATCCTGACCGAGCCAGTTGAACAGGGTCTCGCGGACACGATCCGGCGTCGGCCGCAGCCCGGGCCGATCGGCGACCGGCAGCTTGGAGCGTTTCCACACCCCGCCTACGATGCGGACCTCGCTGGGGCCACGCGAAGCGACTGTGCCTGAGCGGCCGCCGGACGCGCTCCCAAACGGCGCCTGTGAGGGCCGAGCCTTTCCGCCGCGACCGCTCATGGTCGAACCGTGATGCCTTGCGCTGCCATCAGCGCCTTGGCCTCGCCCACCGTGTGCTCGCCGTAATGGAAGATGCTGGCCGCCAGGACCGCATCGGCGCCGCCCTTGGTGATGCCGTCGGCCAGATCCTGCAGAGAACCGACACCGCCGGAGGCGATCACCGGCACCGGCACGGCGTCCGCGACCGCGCGGGTCAGGTCGAGGTCGAAACCGCTGCGGGTGCCATCACGGTCCATGCTGGTCAGCAGGATCTCGCCCGCGCCCAGCTGGGCCATCTTCACTGCCCAGGCCACCGCATCCAGCCCGGTGTTCTTGCGCCCGCCATGGGTGTAGACATCCCAGCCCTGACCATCCGCCCGCCGCTTGGCGTCGATGGCCACCACGATGGCCTGGGCGCCGTATTTGTCCGACGCGGCGCGGATCAGCTCCGGCTCCGCCACGGCGGCGGAATTGAAGCTGACCTTGTCCGCGCCCGCATTGAGCAGCCGACGCACATCCGCCACCGAGCGCACGCCGCCGCCCACCGTCAGCGGAATGAAGACCTGGGAGGCCACCGCTTCGATGATGGGCAGGATCAGGTCACGCCCGTCGCTGGTGGCGGTGATGTCGAGGAAGGTCAGTTCGTCAGCGCCCTGCTCGTTGTAGCGGGCCGCGATTTCCACCGGATCTCCGGCATCTCGCAATTCGACGAAGTTGACGCCCTTGACGACCCGGCCGCCGGTGACGTCCAGACAGGGGATGATGCGTTTGGCCAGCAAGTGCTCAGGCTCCGTTGAGTTCGTCCGCCCGGGTCTGGGCGGTGGCGAAATCGAGATCGCCGGTGTAGATGGCGCGGCCGCAGATGACGCCCTGCACGCCTTCGGATTCAACCGCGCAGAGCGACTCGATGTCCTTCAGGTTGGACAGGCCGCCGGAGGCGATCACCGGGATGCTCAAGGCCTGGGCCAGACGCACGGTGGCGTCGATGTTGATGCCGGTCAGCATGCCGTCCCGACCGATGTCGGTGTAGATGACGCCTTCGATGCCGTAGTCCTCGAACTTGCGGGCGAGGTCGACGACTTCATGGCCGGTCAGCTTGCTCCAGCCGTCGGTGGCGACCTTGCCGTCCTTCGCGTCCAGGCCCACGATGATGTGGCCGCCAAACGCGGACGCTGCATCCTTGAGGAAGCCGGGATTCTTCACCGCGGCGGTGCCGATGATGACGTAGGACAGGCCGTCGTCCAGATAACGCTCGATGGTGTCGAGGTCCCGGATGCCGCCGCCCAGCTGGACGGGGATTTCGTCACCGACCTCGCGAAGGATCGCCTTGATGGCGCCTTCATTCACGGGTTTGCCGGCGAAGGCTCCGTTCAGGTCCACCAGATGCAGGCGACGGGCGCCGGCATCAAGCCAGCGGCGCGCCATTTCGGCGGGGTCTTCGCCGAAGGTGGTGGAGTCGTTCATGTCGCCCTGTTTGAGGCGGACGCACTTGCCGTCTTTCAGGTCAATGGCGGGGATCAGCAGCATGGCCGAATACGGGTGGGAGGTGGAGGAAAGGGGTGGGGGAACGAGAAAACCTGCGGATTGGATCAGGGCTTCCAGTGCAGGAAGTTGCGATAGAGCGCAAGCCCGAACGCGGCACTTTTCTCGGGGTGGAATTGAGTGGCAAAAATGTTATCCCGCGCCACGGCGCAGGTAAAGCGCAAGCCGTAGTCACTCTCGCCCACGCTGTGCCCGGCATCGGTGGTGCGGGCATAAAAGCTGTGCACGAAGTAGAACCAGCTGTCGTTGGGCACGTCGCCCCAGACCGGATGCGCCCGCATCTGGTGCACACGGTTCCAGCCCATTTGCGGCACCTTGTAACGGCTGCCATCGGGCTGGCGCTGGCCGTCCAGCTGGAAGCGCTGCACCCGGCCGGGAATCAGGCCCAGGCCCGGGGTGTCCTGCTCTTCGCTGTGGTCCAAGAGCATCTGCATGCCCACGCACACGCCCATCAGCGGCTTGTTGGCGGCGGCGTGCAGCACCGCTTCCTTCAGGCCGGAGTCCTGCAGCTCGCGCATGCAGTCGCGCATGGCGCCCTGCCCTGGCAGCACCACCCGTTCGGCGGCCATCACCTCTTCCGGACGGGCGGTGATGATCACCTGCACGCCCTGACCCTCGGCCGCATGCATCACGGCCTGGGAGACCGAGCGCAGGTTGCCCATGCCGTAGTCCACCACGGCCACGCTGCGGGTGCCGGCCATTACAGGGTCCCCTTGGTGGAGGGGATCACGCCGGCGGAGCGGGGGTCCGGCGTCATCGCCATGCGCAAGGCACGGCCGAAAGCCTTGAAGATGGTTTCGCACTGGTGATGGGCGTTGTGGCCCTTCAGGTTATCCACATGCAGGGACACCAGCGCATGGTTCACGAAGCCCTGGAAGAACTCGTAGGTCAGCTGGGTGTCGAACGCGCCGATGGCACCCGAGGTGAACTTCACATCCATCGCCAGACCGGGGCGGCCGGAGAAGTCCACCACCACGCGGGAGAGCGCTTCGTCCAGCGGCACATAGCTGTGGCCGTAGCGGGTGATGCCCTTCTTGTCCCCGATGGCCTGCGCCACCGCCATGCCCAGCGTGATGCCGACGTCTTCCACCGTGTGGTGGCCGTCGATGTGCAGGTCGCCCTTGGCGTCGATGTCCAGATCGATCAGGCCATGACGGGCGATCTGGTCCAGCATGTGGTCAAAGAAACCGATGCCGGTGGACAGGTGGGCCTGGCCGGTACCGTCCAGGTTCACACGGACGCGGATCTGGGTTTCCTTGGTGTCGCGGCGGACTTCAGCGATGCGTTCGCTCATGTTGCTTCCAGGGGCGGGGTCGGAGTTCGGGGTCGAGAGGAGACGTCGGGGATGCGAGTGCCTTCAGGGTGCCACAGAACCCGCCTGCTCCGCCAGCGTTGCACGCAAGGCAGTGAGCATCGTGTGGTTCTCCTGCGGGGTGCCCACCGTCAGGCGGACGCAGCGGGCCAGAAGCGGATGCATGCCCGAGACGTTTTTGATCAGCACGCCGCGGGCCTTCAGCCCTGCATGGACCGCATTGGCATCGGGCACCCGGGTGAGGATCATGTTGCCCTCACTGGGGAAGGCGGTCACGCCGGGCAGCTGGGCCAGCTCAGCCTGCAGGCGCTCGCGCTCGGCGCGCAGCTCGGCGGCCTGCTGGTCGTAGACATCGGCATGCTCCAGCGCGAACAGACCGGCTTCGGCATTGAGCACGCTGATGTTGTAGGGGGGACGCAGCTTGTCGACCTGATGCACCACTTCGGCGTGGCCCATCATGTAGCCGATGCGCACCCCCGCCAGGCCGAACTTGCTCATGGTGCGCATCACCAGCACATGGTCGTAGCGGTCCAGCAGGCCCATGGCATTGCGGGCGGCGAAGGGCTGGTACGCCTCATCGATCACCACCAGTCCCGGGGCGATCTGCACCAGGCGTTCGATGACGTCAGCGTCCCAGAGGTTCGCGGTCGGGTTGTTGGGATAGGCCAGGTACAGCAGCGCCGGCTGATGGGTCTCGATGGCGGCGCGCATGGCAGCCTCGTCCAGCTCGAACTGAGGCGTCAGCGGCACACCGACGAAGTTCAGGCCCAGGTAACGGGCGGACAGCTCGTACATGACAAAACCAGGCACCGGCGCCATCACCGTCGCGCCGGGACGGGCCACGGCCAGCGACAGCAGCGAGATCAGCTCGTCCGATCCGTTACCCAGCATGATGCCGCGATCCGTCGGCATGCCGGCATGGCGGGCCAGGGCCTGCGCCAGTTCGCCGCTGCGCTCGCCGGGGTAACGGTTGATGGCCACCCGGCCCAGCCGCTCGCCCAGCGCCTGTTGCAGCGCTTCCGGCAGGCGGTAGGGGTTCTCCATGGCATCCATCTTGAGCAAGCCGGCGGCACTGTGCACCTGGTAGGCATGCAGGGCACGGACATCGGCGCGGATGTGCTCAAGGGCGCGGGTCAGAAAGGCAGTCATGCGGAACGCTCGGCACGGGCTGCGGCAGCCGGCTGGGCCCGCAGCGGATTGAGGATGGTGACGCTGTCATACAGCTGCTGATGCGGCAGCGTCAGGCTCAGCAGCAGGTCGCACCCCTGCACCTTGGCCGCGGCCACGATCAGGGCATCGGCATAGGGCAGGTTGAAGCGGCTTTCCAGTGACCAGGCGGATTCGACCGTCGCATGGTCGATCGCCCAGGGGGCCCAGCGCTGGTAGCGGCGCACTTCGGCACGGGCATCGCCATTGGGCATCGGCGGGTCGATGCGGCTGGTGATGGTGCGATAGAACTCGTTGAGCACCTGGCTGGACACCCGGCCCAGACGCTGCTGCCACAGCACCTGCAGCCAGCGCATGACCTGGGCGCGGCGCTCGGGATGGGCGCCGTCCTCGCTCTGGATCAGCACCGAGGTGTCGACGAATACAGGACCAGACACCGGCACGACGACCACGGTCTGGGCATCCGGCGAAGCGCCGAGAGCATGATCGGCCGGCATGTCAGCGGACATGTTGGCCGGCATGCCAGCCTCGGCCCCGCGGGCGACAGAGGGACGGCGGCTCATCAGGGCAGCTCCCGGCCGGGATAGTCCCCGCCGCCTGAGGCCCAGGTGCGCTCGCGGTGCAGCCAGTCCTGCAGAGCGCGCTCGTAGGCATCGTCCGAGCGCATCTTTTCGGCGAGTAGCTCACCGACGAGACGAGAGACGCTGGTATTGCGCCGTGCGGCTTCCAGCCTCGCCCATTCGGCGACGCTGTCTTCCATGGTCACGGTCACATTCTTCATGGGTTGCATGCTACACGAAGTTCGTGTTGCACGAAGTTCGTGTCCTCGACGAAACCCTGACTGGCGCAGGATTATTGGTAGGTGACCGTCACCGTCAGGCTGTCGGTATAGGTGCCAGGCGGCACGGTGAGTTGCCGACCAGGTATGCGGCCGTACACGGTGAAGGTGACCCCGGGCGTCAGCCCCAGCGCATCCAGCAGCACTGAGCTGGACACCCGCCCGGTAGACGTCGTCCCATCGCCCCAGACGGTGGTGTAGTTGCTGTCGAGATAGACGTTGTAGGAGATGGTGTTGGCACCGGAAGCCATGCGGCGGGTGCTGAAGCTGGTGCCGCCGCCCTTGCCCAGATCCACGGTGAAGGGCACCAGCAATCCGGCCACGCCGCCGCAGGTCACCTTGACGCTGCCGGTGGAATCGGTGTTGCCAAAGGCCAGCGGGTTGTAGGCGGCAAACACGATGTTGGTCACCACCACGTTGCAGGTGCAGACCGCAGGCAGGCACAGGGCCTGCGCCTGAGGCGCCCACAGGAGCGCGGCCAGGCTTGTGAGCAGCGGCGCCAGGCGCTGCAGCCAGCGCGTCCCGTCACTCCACGACTCTCCCCATCGCGTCATGGCGCACTCCTGGTTGTGGGCCGGGCCGCCGGCGTGGCCTTGCAGGTGACCGCCCCCAGGTCCGGCAGTTCCCGGTCGCCCGGCGGCAGATCAATGCTGGCCTCGCAGCCGCCGTCGGGCCACCGCACCTCCAGTCGATGCGGCCCCGGCGCGGCGCCGAGTCCCGCGACAAAGGCGCGCCCGTCCAGGCCCACCGGAAAACTGCGCATCTGGCCCACCGGACGCAGGTCCGCCCCCGCGGGCACCGGATGCCCCTGTTCGTCCAGCAGCCGGAAGGTGGCCGTGCGGCTGATGCCGATCGGGAAGCGGATCAGCGATGCGCGACGCGCCGCGGGCGTCACCTGCAGGTCCAGCGATTCGATGTCCGCATCCAGCGGCAGGTCGTCCGCGATGACGCCCACCCGGTTGACCTGATAGCCGCGTAGCGTCGGCAGGTAGGCGCGGCCGCTGGCATCGGTGCGGGCCACCACCTGGTTGTCGTGGGTGATGCGGACATTGGGATGGTCCGCCACCTCCACCACCGCAAAGCCGCCATCCACCCGGCGGCCCGCATAGACACTGCCGTCCAGCCAGGCGAAGCCGCCGCCGACGCCGGCGCGCAGATCGGTGCGTCCCTGCAGGCGGGACACGCCGCCGTTGAGCGCCACATGCCGGTCCTGCCATTGCACGAGCAACTGACGGCGTCCGCCGGAGTCCGTCAGCACCTGATACCCCAGCCCTTCGCCGGGCGGTGGGTTGTCCTGGAACTGAAGCTGCCACTGGCGCTGCGCCGCCGCCCCGCCGCCCCGCAGGCCCTGCCAGCTGGTGGAGACGCTCTGATGGTCGCCGATGGGCAGCGTCCAGAACAGCGAGACCGCGGTCCCGCCGCCCCCGCCCGCCTTGAGCATCGACAGACCGAGGTAGCCCCAGGCGCCCAGACCTCGCCCCGCATTGAGCGTCCACAGCTTCGTCGCCGGCGAGGTCAGGCCCTGCACCGAGGGTCGCTGCAGCGCCCCTTGATACACCAGTCCCGCGCCCAGACCCCAGCCCTGCCACTGCGTACCCACGGTCGCCGAGCCGCTCCAGCGGGGAGACGCCGCCAGCCCGCGCTGGACGAAGCCGACCGACGCCCGACGCACCTCGACTGCACCGCTCCAGCCGAACGCCTGGCGCTCCAGGCCCAGGGTGCCCAGCCAGCCGCCACGGGGCAAGCGTTCCCCCACAGCGATGTCCTCACCCTCGCCGCTGCGGCCCGACGGCCGGCTGTGACTGCGCGCCACCGACACATTGAGCGTGCCCCAGTCCTGCAGCAGCCACAGTCCCGATGCGCCCGCCGTCTGCTGATCCGCCGCCAGTTCGCCCCGCCCCTCCGCGGTGAAATGGGTGGTGATCCCCCGCCGCCAGGTCACCTGTCCGAGTCCCTGTCCATACCGCCCGCTGTCGATGCCATAGTTCTCCCGCACCCAACCCAGCTCGAAGCTGTAGGCATCCAGCCCCGGCTTGAGCAGCGAGGGACTGATGTAGTAGGGCTGCACCACCACCTGCTCCCGTCCCAGCAGATCCTTGACCACGGTGCGGATCTCTCCCTGGCCGGTCACCAGCGGCAGGTCGGTGATGTCGAAAGGCCCCGGCTGCACCCGTCCCTGCAGGCGCTGGCTGTTGTTGACAAACACGTCCACGGTGGACGGGAGCGCTGCCTCGCCCTTGAGCGTGGGCAAGGGAAAGCTCAGAAAGCCGGGACGCAGACTGAAGTCGGACGCCCACTGCACGCCGCCCATGCGCAACGCCCGTCCCCAACTGCCGGCCTGGCTGATCACGTCCCCCACCCGCAGCGTCGCGAGCTGGGCGGGTCGATCCCAGGTCCAGCGGGTGTCGAGCCGGGTCCAGCCCGTGTTGCGGCGATAGAGCATCTGATGGTTCAGGTCACCGCCGCCGGTGAGCACCCCCAGCTCGGCCAATCCGTCCAGCGAGCTGTCGCCACCGATGCGACGCTGCCATTGCAGGTCGTAATTGGCGAAGAGTCCGAGCTGCGCCGGCAGGGTGACCTGTGTGGCGGCGCGGTCCAGTTCCAGCTTCTGGTCGGCAAAGGCTTGCGGCGGTGCCTCCAGTTCAAGCGTCTGGCTGAATTCTTCAATGCGCCACCGCATCAGCGCGCCGGGCGCATCGCTCAGGATCAGATGCAACTCGTTGTCGATCATCCGCGGCGGCAAGGACGGCGGCCGCAGCATCAGCTCCTGCCAGAGCGTCTGCGGCAGTGCCAGACCCTCGGGCACCCGCACAGCACGGACGGTCTGGGGTCGAGGCTGCCCGTTCACCCGCAGCCCCAGCAACAGGGTCTCGCCGAAGCGGGGTGCCGCGGCAGCACGCTCGGCGGCCAGGCGCTGCAGCGTCTGCTGCAGGTCGTCGGCCGACGTCTGACCAGCCGCCGCCAGCGGCGCGGCGAGCAGCAGACTGCACCACTCACTGCGCGCCTGCGCCCAGCGCAACATGCTGCAGGCCCTGGTCGGTCATGACCTGGAGCGTGCCGGAGGGACTGGGAGGCGTTGCAATGCGGAAGGTCCGCTGCTCACCGGGAAAGATCACACTTTGGGCGCCGGAGACGGCCAGGATTTTGTTCTCGCCGCCCGCGCCGGCCAGCCGCAACTCGCTGACCTTCATATGCACATTGCCGTTGTTGGAAACGGTGGCAACCGTCTCGCCGGCGGCGGTGCGCTGCACCTGCCAGGCCTGTTCCCGGCGCACCTGATTCGGCGCCACATAGACCGGCACCCGCAGCGCCACCAGCACCCGCACCTGACCGGAAACGCGGTTCTCGCTGGCCCGCGCCACCGGGACTTCGCGCAGCACCATCCGGTAGGTGGCCTCCTGCTGCAGGTCGGGCGTGCGGCGCAGGCCCAGACGCAGGATCTGCGTCTGTCCCGGTTGCAGGGTGAAGATGGGCGGATTGACGATCAATTCCTGGGTGGGCGCATCAAGGTCCTGACCGGCCTGCCGCGTCCAGGCAATGGCCTCGGCCTGCATCACCACCACATCATTGCCGTTGTTGACCACCTGAACAGTGGCCCGGTCGTTCTGCCGATCCAGGTGGACGTTGACCGGCATGATGCTGACGTCGGCGGCGATCGCGGGAGCGCTGATGAAGGCGGTCAGCAGCCATGCGCACAGCAGCGATGCCGCAGTACTCGATGCCATGGAATTCCTCATGCCTGTCCTCCTGTCGGGCCGCTTTCAATAACTGATGGTCACCGTCACCGTGTCGGTGTAGACGCCCGGCGCAATGCCGGTCAGAGACGGCAGCCGGCCATAGATCGTCAAACTCTGCGGATTGCCGGACCCCGTGCCGCTGTAAGTGGCGCTGCCGGTGCCATTGCCCCAGACGGAGCTGCGGCCGCTATCGACATACAGTTGATAAGGCAATGAATAGGCGCCGCTCTTGAGCAGTCGGCCTGTGAAATTGGTGGCACTGCCCGCATTGATGCCGGCATTGAGTGCCAGCGTGTAGGGAGTCGTGGCCGTGCATTGCACGGTGAGGGTGGAGGTGGCGTCCACCGCGGCAGCATTCACCGGATTGAGCGCATTGCCAAAGTTGAGCGCGCTGCCGGAGACGGTGCAGGCACTCGTCACCAATACCGAGGAGCCCAGGGAACTGTTCACCGTGCCGGCCGTTGCTGGCGGCAGGCAGACAGCAAGGCCCAGGCACATCACCGCCGTCGCAGGCTGGAGCCAACGCATAAGCATGCTGCGGGCTCATCGGCCCGTGTTTGTGTTCCTTCCCTTGCAGCCGTCGGCGCAGACGCCACCCACGGTTGCATCGCGGTGCGTGCGACGGAGACGGACTTCCTCCGCGCACGCAAACGCAGGCTAGGGGCGACTGCAACGAAATGCAAGCATGCTGCTCGGTGAAAGCGTTTCACCCAGGAGACAACCGCTGTACGTCAAGCGGTGACAGGCCCCCCCCCGGCCAACTCGCTGCGGCGCAGCAAACTTTTGCACGGCCTGGCCGAGTCCCTCTCTTGGGGGGAACCCATTCGTGAAATGCGGCATGGCTGGACGCGTACGTTTGGGATTCAATAGCATCCATCGACAAAACACGCGCCTTGCAGCCCAGGTCTGGGTGTCAGGACTGAAGCCTCTACTTCCGTCTCATGAACCCCGTGCTCCGTCTTCGTCCTTCCGGTCTTGATCAACGTCCGTCTTCCCCGCGTCCCACTCGCCGCCACCTCTCCCGTGCGATGCGCCTGGGCGCTGCCTGGGGCGTTGGCGCGTTGATGAGCCTGTCGGCTGGGGCAGCGCCGAGCAGCGCGAGCGGCCACCTGGACATCGGCGCCACCATCGTGGTGGCCTGCAATGTCTCCGGCAGCACGCTGAACTTCGGCACGGCCATCGATCCGCTGCAAAGCAGCGGTGCCATCGACGCCAGTACCAGCCTCTCCGTCACCTGCACCCGCACCACCCCTTACAGCGTCGCGCTGAGTGCCGGCGCCAATGCAGGCGGGCTCAATGCCTTTGGCTCACGCGCCATGAAGAGCGGCACCCACACGCTGGCCTACCAGCTCTATCTGGATGCGGCCCGCAGCCAGGTGTGGGGCAACGGCACCAACAGCAGCGTCTACACCGGCACCGGCACCGGCAGCACCCAGCAGCTGACCATCTATGGCCGCCTGCCGTCCGTCGCCCAGGCTGTGCCTGGGGACTACAGCGACACGGTGACGGTCACCATCACCTATTGATCCGGCGCCACGCTGGCCTCCGACACGGGGGCCGGCGCAGTGCCGGTGGCTGCTCAATGGCGATCAGGCCGACGCCGACTTGTAGCGCTCCAGCCAATGCGCATACGGCGCCGGCAGCACCCACGCCGGGCGGTCCTGCTGCAGCTTCATCGCGACGTGGTACGGCCAATGCGGATTGGCCAGTTGGGCACGTCCGACCATCACCAGATCCATCTGCCCCGACGAGACGGCATGCTCGGCCAGTTCCGGCGTGTCGATGCCCCACGACGACGCGACCGGCAGACCGGCTTCACGACGCACCCGCTCGGCGATCGGACCCAGGAAGGCCGGACCCCACGGGATCTGCGCATCCGGCGTCGAAAAACCGACGCTGACATTCAGCAGGTCCAGGCCCTCATCGCGCATCTGGCGGGTCAGGCCAATCGCTTCGGCCAGCGTTTCCTCATCCCGCCCGTCGAATTCGATCACGCCGAAACGGGCCGTCAGCGGCAGCGATTCCGGCCACACCTGACGCACCGCCTTCAGCGTTTCCAGCAGGAAACGGCCGCGGTTGGCCGCACTGCCGCCGTATTCATCGGTGCGCTGATTGGCATGCACGGAGAAGAAGCTTTGTGCCAGATAGCCGTGCGCGAAGTGCAGTTCCAGCCATTGGAATCCGGCGTCGCGCGCACGTCGCGCGGCGGCCACGAAGGCGGCCTGCACCCGCTGGATGTCGTCCAGCGTCATCGCCTGCGGCACCCGCGGCAGATGCTTGCCGAAGGCCACGGCGGACGGCGCCATCGGCGTCCAGGCGTGGGGGTCCCCCGCCGGAATGTGGTCGTCGCCCTCCCAGGGGCGATTCGCGCTGGCCTTGCGGCCGGCATGCGCGATCTGGATTCCGGCCACCGCACCGGCCGCCTTGATGGACGCGGCGATCTCGGCCAGCCCCTGCGCATGGGCATCGCTCCACAGCCCGGTGCACCCCGGGGTGATGCGTCCTTCCGGCAGCACGCCGGTGGCCTCGACGATCACGAGACCCGAGCCGCCGCGCGCCAGTCCGGCGTAGTGGGCCCGATGCCAGTCGGTGACGAAGCCGTCTTCGGCGCTGTATTGGCACATCGGTGGCACCGCGATGCGATTTCGCAACGTGACGCTCTTGAGGGTGAAAGGGGAAAACAGACTTGACATGGAACTCTCGACGAAAGGGAAAACTGGCGGGCGGCCCATGGGCACCCCATCGGGCCAACGGTCCGGGTCTGTCCACTTGAGGCCGCCGCGCCGGCTTGCAAGTCGGCCCCGCGGCGGAAACCGGCGAGAAGGGCGCATGCCGGACGAAAGCAGGCTTGAGCAGGGGTTTACCGCGACGGAACCCGTGCGTCCTACGAATCGATCACAAAGCTTGATTAAAGGCAGGGCCTGCCCTGGCAGGGAGCGTGGCAACGCCGCCACAGCCTAAAGAGGGGAGCACTTCGTCAATGTGACCTTCGTCCTTAGGCAATTTCCGATCGGCTCCCTAAACTTCTTTGCAACTAAAAGCAATTCGGGCAAAGAAACCATGCATCTTCCTCTGCGAGTCTGGTGGGCTGGCGTGCTGACGGCGGTGTCCTGCGGCGTCCTGGCGCAGGTGCCTTATGTGTTCAGCTACAACCCGGGTCCCAACCGCGGCACCAAGTGGGTGGTCAAGGCCTCCGACGGACTGACCGAGTCCGCCGCCTCGGTGCTGACCGACGCACCGCGTCCGGTCTGGGCGCGGGTCTGCTACACCATCGGCCCCTCGGACAGCACGGTCACGCTTTACGCCCAGACGGGCAGCAAAGAGCCCAAAGGCACCGAAGTCGCCTGGGGCGGCTGCGCCGACATCTTCGGCACCAGCATCTGGATCGGCAATCCGCATGGCCAACCGGTGGGTGGGTATTACGGCATCGCACCCGCTACGCCGGCGCCCTGATACACCGGGCACCCATCAGCCCCACATCTCAACCCAGTCACCCTTGGCGCAGCGGACCTCGCTGTCCGTGCGCCGTCTTTTCCCCTGTTCCCTGAAGAACCCCTCTGGAGGAATTCCATGTCCGCAGTCCTTGCTCCCTTCGCCCGGTCGGTCCTGAAGCCCGCGCTCCTGCTGTCTCCGCTGCTGCTGGCCGGCTGTCTGGCCACCGCCCCGACGATGGGCGAGAACAAGGGGACGGTGTCCGGCGCCGCAGGCGGTGCCACCGCCGAAAACCAGAACTCGAAACTGGAGCATTGCGACGAATCCCTGGGCACCCTGTCGCTGTACGAAGATCCGGCTGCACCGTGGTGGTCCGGCATGCGTGAGCGCCAACTGGGCTCCACCCTGCCCGTCATCCGCCTGATGGTGCAGCAGAGCAATTGCTTCGTGGTGGTGGAACGCGGCAAGGCCTTCGCCAACATGGAACGTGAACGCGCCCTGATGCAGTCCGGCGAAACCCGTGCCGGCAGCAACTTCGGCCAAGGCCAGATCGTGGCGGCCGACTACACCCTGTCGCCGGAAGTGCAGTTCTCCGGCAAGACCGGCGGTGGCGGTGGTGGCATCGGCACCGGCGCTCTGGGTCTCATCACCGCCGTGGCGGCCAGCGTCAACCAGAACGAAGCCTCGACCACCCTGCTGCTGGTGGACAACCGCTCGGGCGTGCAGATCTCCGCGGCCGAAGGCACGGCCAAAAACTTCGACTTCGGCGTGCTCGGCGGCGGCCTGTTCGGCAATACCGCCGTCGGTGGCGGCGCCTATGCCAAGACGCCGGCCGGCAAGGTGGTGACCGCCGCATTTGCGGATTCGTTCAACCAGATGGTCAAGGCCCTGCGCAACTACAAGGCGCAGCAGGTCAAGGGCGGCCTGGGCACCGGCGGTCGCCTGGGCGTCTCCGGCGGCTCCACGGCTGCCTCCAAGGAAGCGGACGCTGCCGCGGCCACCTCGACGGCCAAGCCCGCTGCCGCCACCAAGCCGGCAGCCAAGAAGGCGGCGCCGAAGCCGTCCACCACGACGACGCCTCCCGCCAGCAAGTAAGGCGGCCGTGTTGCGGGGCGGCGCGCCAGACGGCTTTGTCGTCGGCGCCCGCTTCGCGATCGAAATCGCTGGGGCATTCTGGAAGCGAAGCCTTCCGAATGCACCAGCGGCGGGCGTTGGATCCTCGGGAAGCCGTGGCGCGATCTAATTCGGTGCGACGTCGGCGGTACTCGCCGCTGCTCCATCGTTGCAGCCACGGTCAACAGGATGTCGCAGACGGTCCTGCTGCCGTCACGATCGCTTACATCCTGCCCACGTGCCGCGCTGCGACCTAGGGACAATTCGGATGGCGGACGCCACTGGGCTGCTTTGTCCCCTGTTCTGTGCCCCGACCTGAACACGGCAGGCTCGCCGCTTGCTCTACGGCGTACATCGCGACCACTCTCCCTCCAATGACCTCTTGAAAGGGGCTGCATGCTTGCGCGCGTCGTTCCAGGCGACCCACGCGTTCTCACCGCGCTGCTCGACAGCGTTGCCCAGGCCTGCGGTGCGCAGGCTTGCGAGCTGGTGTGGGACGGCCAGGTCATGGCCCGCGGACAAGGCTCCGCCAGCGAAGTGCTGGCCGCCCTGGACGTGCAGTGGGACCACGCGTCGGCGCAGTTGCGGGTGATGGCCGACCCCTCGCGAGCGCTCAGCCGTGACGAGATGCGGGCCTTTCACACCGCCACCCAGACGGTGCAGGCCTATCTGGCCGCCACCGCCAGCGGCGTGGCCCAGGCGGCGGACCTCGCGCTCAGCGACAAGCTGCTCGCCGCGCTCGAATACCTGACCGATGCCCTGATCCTGCTGCGGGCGGACGGCACCGTTGAATTCGTCAATACCGCTTTTGAGAAGGCGACACAGCGCTCGCGCCGGTCGCTGATCGGGCGGCCCTATCAGGAGTGTTTCCCCGCCAGTGCGCTCCAGCGGCTGGAGGGCGAAGCCCGGCCGGCCCTGCTGGCCGGGAAGCCCTATGCGTTCGAGGATTACATCGAACGGCTGCAGAAGTGGTTTGAATTCCGCACCTTCCCCTGCGCGGAAGGAGCCATCGTGCTGCTGATCGACATCACCAGCCGCAAGGCCGATGAAGCGGCCCGCCAGCAGCTGGAGGACAAGCTGCTGCGCGCCCAGCGCATGGAGAGCCTGGGCACCCTCGCGGGCGGCATCGCCCACGACTTCAACAACATTCTGGCCGCCATCCTGGGCCACGCCGGCATGGTGGCGGACGAAGCCCCGGAGGGATCGCCGCTGCGGGATCACATGGACCAGATCCGCCGCGCCGGCTCCCGTGCACGCGAGCTGGTGCAGCGCATCCTGGCCTTTGCCCGCGGGGGTGGCGAGGAATTCAGCCGCCAGCCGCTGCAACCGCTGGTGCGGGAAGCGGTGGACCTGCTGCAGGCCACCCTGCCCTCTTCGGTGCGGATGAAGGTGGACCTGGGCGACGAGTCCTGCGTGGCCACAGTCAGTCCGTCGGAGATGCAGCAGTTGGTGCTGAACCTCTGCACCAATGCCTGGCAGGCGATGGAAGGCAGCCAGGGCACGATCCACATCCGGCTGCGCTGCGTCACCGTGCACACACCGCGGGTCTGCACCATCGGGCAACTGGCGCCGACGCAATATGCGGAGCTCTGCGTCGAAGACGATGGCGCAGGCATGACCGATGCCGTGAAGGCGCGGCTGTTCGAACCGTTCTTCACCACCAAGCCGCGCGGCCAGGGCACGGGCCTGGGTCTGCACATGCTGCATGGCATCGTGGATGTGCACAGCGGTGCCATCGACGTGCGGTCCACGCCGGGCGTCGGCACCTGCTTCATGGTCTACCTGCCGGTGGTGGAAGCGCAGGGACCGGTCAAGGTCGAGGCGCTGCAGCTGGCGATGCGACCCGGCCACGGAGAGTCCGTCGCTTATGTGGACGACGATCCGATCGTGCTGATGATGGTGGAGCAGCTGCTGCTCAAGGCCGGCTTTGATGTCACCGCCTTTGCAGCCCCCGATGAATTCCTCGTCGCGATGCGCGCGGCGCCCGGGCGATTCCAGGTGCTGGTGACCGACTTCAACATGCCCAGCATGAACGGGGCTGAACTGGCGGTCGCAGCACGCGCGCTGGATCCGTCACTGCCCATTGTGGTGACGACCGGCTTTGTGTCGGAAGAGCTGGAAGCCGCGGCGGCGTCGCTGGGTCATATGGCGGTGCTGCAGAAGGCCCGCTCGTATGAGGAACTGGCGGAACTGACGGCGCTGGCCGCGCAAGGGTTTCCGGAGAGCCGCTTCGGCGACACGGGCCTGGCGATGCTGTGAGTCGCTGAGGACGCGTGCGTCGTTCAGTCGTGCTCGGCGGATGGCGTCACAGTGCCCGGCGCAGCGGCGTGAGCAGTGTCGTGCGCAGTGCCAGCCGTGAGCGGCACACCCTCACGGGGCCGCACCACCAGCACCTTGAGCGCCCGCTCCGGATCCACGTCCTCGTACGCCGCCGGATTCGGCAACCGCTGCACGATCTCGAAACCCGGCGCTTCGGCTGCAATCAGGTCCCGCAGGAAACCGGTGTCCAGCTTGGGGGTGTTCAGGCAGACCAGTGCCTGCCCGGTCGGCGCGACCAGTTCGGGGAGACGCCGGATCAGCCGCGCATAGTCCTTGGTCGCGACGAAGCTGCCCTTCTGGAAGCTGGGTGGGTCCATGATGACCAGGTCATACGGACTGCCGCGCCGGATCTTGGCCCATGAATTGAAGATGTCGTGCGCCAGGAACTGCGCCCCATCGCTCACGCCGTTGAGCTGGTGATTGCGACGCCCGATGGAGAGCGCGCCGGACGCCATGTCCACATTCACCACCTCGGCCGCGCCCGCCTGCAGCGCCACGACGGAAAACGCGCAGGTGTAGGCAAACAGGTTGAGCACCTTGCCACCCGGCTGGGCCTGCGCCCAGCGTCGCACCCATTGGCGGCCCTCGGCCATGTCGAGAAAGAAGCCATGGTTCTGACCCTGCAGCAGGTGCACGCCGAAGCGGGTGCCGCCTTCTTCCACCACATGCGTCTCCGGCACGCTGCCGGCCATCAGGCGGTTGTGCACCCGGAACTCATCACGATGCTGGAAGACCCAGTTCAGCGGCTCCCCCGGCGCAATCTCGGCCCAGCGGCGATGCAGGGCGCTGTCGAGCGTCTGCAGCTCCTCGTCCGACACCGGCGCGAAACTGGTCAGCAGCAGCACCGGCGGGAAGGCGTCCAGCGACCATTGTTCATGGCCGGGATGACGGCCGCCCCGGCCATGAAAAAGACGCGCCGCCTCGGTCGGGCGGCGCAGGCTGGCAATGTGGTCGAGCAAGGCTTGCATAAGCCGCCAGTGTAGTCAGCCCGACCGTGTCGTCGGCCCACCGTGGGCCGGTCCGCGCGTGCGTCAGGACTTGCCGAGCAGGGCGTAAGGCCCGCCCTTTTCCAGCGCCCGCTGATAGGCCGGCCGCGCATGGATGCGCTCGAGGAACGCGGTGATGCGCGGCTGACGCGCCACCTCGCCGCCGCGGGTGGCAGCGGCTTCCAGCGGGAAGCTCATCTGCACATCGGCGGCGGTGAAGCTGTCTCCGGCGAACCAGTCGCTCTTGCCCAGTTCGGCCTCCACATAGTTCATGTGGTTGGTGATCTGCGGCATGACGAAGGACGACTTGGCCTTGCCCGAGATCGCCTTGGCGATCGGCTTGATGAAGAAGGGCATCGGTCCGGATTCGATGCGATCGAACACCAGCTTGAGCAGAAGCGGCGGCATGGCCGATCCTTCGGCGTAGTGCATCCAGTAGCGGTAACGCAGCGCCTCGGGCGTGCCGGGCGCGGGCTTGAGGCGACCGTCGCCGTAGCGATCCACCAGGTATTCGAGGGTGGCCCCGGATTCAGCGATCACCAGATCCCCGTCCGTCACGACCGGAGACTTGCCCAGCGGATGCACCCGCCGCAACTCCGGCGGCGCCAGCATCGTCTTGGGGTCGCGCTGGTAGTGCTTGATCTCATAGGGCAGGCCCAGTTCTTCGAGCAGCCACAGGACGCGCTGCGAGCGGGAGTTGTTGAGGTGATGGACGGTGATCATGGGCGCAGTCTACTGAACGAAGGCAATGGCATTGAAAAGGCGCTGGAGCTTGTCTGCACGGCTGGGCGCCACGAATTGCCGGGCCCAGGCGAGCCGGCCCAGCAGAGGCCCTCGAAGGGCCATTGGCACCTGCCCCTGATGGCCCAGACGATGCAGCTCCGCGCGCAGGCGATCGTAGTCAGGTCGGGACAGATGCGGTGTCTCGTTGACGACCAGACCTGTCACGGTCTGACGACCACCAGCACGCATCAACCGGGTCTTGTCCGCACGAAGCACGAAACCTTCGTCCTCCACGATGGCGCGCACCCAGGCATGCAGGTTCCGCGCGTCCAGGGTCTCGGTGGCGGTGCCCGAGAACACCAGATCGTCGGCATAGCGCGAATAACGTGCCTGAAACCGCGCGGCTAGGCCGTCCAGCCGCAGGTCCATCGGGAACGCACAGAGATTGGCCAGGACCGGTGATGTGGGCGCGCCCTGCGGCAGATGGGCAGAGGCCAGCCGCCTGGCTTCCATCCAGCTCAAGCCACCCTCCTCCCGCAGGCGCTCGCGCACCGCCCGCGGCGTCCGCACGGTGCAGAGCGTGGTGAGGGTTTCGGCAACGGCGTCGGTGAAGCCGAGGGTGCGGAAGAGCGCGCGGATGCGGGCAGCGCCGATGCTGGGGAAAAAATCCTTCAGGTCGAATTTGAACACCCAGGCCTGCCCTGCATGCAGCCGCGCGTGGCTGGCGACATGGCGGCCGGCCACGAAGCCCTGTGCAGCCTCGTGCACCGGCACCCGATCCAGCAGGGTGCGCAGCAAACGTCGCTGGACCACTTTCAAGGCGGGCCGGGGCGCTTCGATCAGGCGCAGGCCGCCGCTGCGTTTGTCCACCAGCAGGGAACGGTAATGCGCAGTGGCCCGCACCTGCGGTCGGTGCGACATGGGCTCGGCTTCCCGGTAACGCTGGGCCGGGCCGGCCAGCACATCGAGCATGGACAGCTCCACGCCCAATCCAGCCGCCAGATCGGCCAGCGTGTGCCAGGGTGGCAGGGGCACGTCCTCCAGCGCAAACGGTGGAGGGGTCATGCGCGAGGGGCGGAGCAGCAACCGTCGCACATGAATGGGCGGACGTTCCGCATCGAACCCGGCCTCGAACTCCGGCATCAGTTCCAGGTGATCCGCCAGCAGCCGGGGTGTCATCTGCTGCCAGACCGGCAGGCTCAGGCGGGCGAGCTGCTCGCACAGCGGCAGCAGCCAGGGACGGTGCTCGTCCCCGAGGCACGCCGTGGTCCGGCCGAGCAGCGCGGAAGCCGTGCGCCCGCCAGGTGTGTGATCGTCGGTCTGACAGGCGCGGGCCAGTGACAACGCGATCCAGCGGGAATAAGTCAGCGGTGCTGGAAGCGTCATGACACGGGGGCAGCAAGGAATAAGTGACTCCCATCCACCAACGAGCCGGTCCCGCGATTTCATCAATGCGCGAAGCGCATTGTCGAAGGCGCGCCGGAATGCCTCACTCTTAGAAATGCCACGGGGATGCCCCGCGGCCCGAAAGCCGAAGCTTTCGACATGCTTGGCGAACAGGAGTCGCGCGGATTATGGCCAACAAATTTGACAGGTCGGCACCCGACTTGCCCTTCACCGCGCACCGGCACGCCCTTCCGGCCGGACGCCGCTCATGCACACCTTCGAATGGATCATTGCCCTGTTGCTGGGCGCCGCCTTGCTGGCCATGCTGGCGCGGCGGATCGGCGCGCCCTCACCGGCCCTGCTGGCGCTGGGCGGCATGGCACTGGCGTTCTGGCCCGGCAGTCCGACCTGGACGCTGGACCCCGAACTGGCGCTGGCCCTGTTTGTGGCGCCGATCCTGATGGACACCGCCTACGACGCCTCCAAGCGGGACCTGAAGGCCAACTGGCGGCCGGTGGCCGGTCTGGTGCTGGCGGCCGTGGGGACGACGGTGGTGGGGGTGGCGCTGGTGAGCCGGTGGCTGATTCCGGACATGCCCTGGGCGGTGGCGGTCGCGCTCGGTGCCATCGTCGCGCCCCCCGATGCGGCGGCGGCCACAGCGGTGATGCGGCAGCTGCGGCTGCCGTACAAGGTGCTCAACATCCTGGAAGGCGAAAGCCTTCTCAACGATGCGAGCGCTCTGCTGATCTACCGCCTCGCGCTGATGACGGCGATGGCAGGACCGCCCAGCGCCGGAACGCTGGCGCCCATCCTCCTGATGACGGTGTTTGGCAGTGTGGTGGCCGGCGTGGCCTTTGCCTATCTGCTGCGGCCGCTGACCCGTCGCATGGTGCATGCCCCCACCGCGCTGGTGATTCAGTTCTGCTGCACCTTCGGCGTCTGGATCGCCGCAGAAAAGCTGGGCCTCTCCGGCATCCTCACGATGGTGGCCTTTGCGATGACCAGCTCACGCGGCGGCGGGTCCGCCATCGCGGCGCGACTGCGGGTGCCGATCTTCGCGGTGTGGGAAACCGTCGTGTTTGTGCTGAACGCCTTCGCCTTCGTGCTGATCGGCCTGCAGTTGCGTCCGATCTGGCAGCGCCTGGGGGCTTCCGGCACTCACCAGGAGGCGGTGGTGTTTGCCGCCGTGGTGCTGGCGGTGACCATCCTGGCGCGGGTCGGCTGGGTGATGACCTACAGCGCCTTCACCGCCCGGCACAGCGGATTGGCCGACAGCGCCCGCACCCATCCGGCGTGGGCGGGCGGCATGGTGCTGTCCTGGGCCGGCATGCGCGGCATCGTCACGCTGGCGGCGGCTTTCGCGGTGCCCGAGCAACTGCCGGACGGCTCGCCCTTCCCGTATCGCGATCTGATTCTGCTGAGCGCATTTGCGGTGGTGTTCGGCACGCTGGTGTTGCAGGGTTTCACCCTCAAGCCGCTGATCCGCTGGCTCCGCATGGAGGACAACGACCCGGTCGGCCAGGAGGTGCGAAGCGCTCGCATCCAGATCTACCAGGCGTTGCTCGCGTCGATCGAGCATGACACCTCCTTCCCGGCCGCGCTGCTGCGCAAGGAATATCAGGCGGTGGTGGACATGAATGCTCGCGACTCCAGCGAGCTGCCGCTGGAGGAAGTGCCCGGCGGGCCACTGCGTCGCCAGGCCATTGCGGTGGCACGCGCCAAGGCGGTGGAGCTGCGGGAGCAGGACGTGATCGGCGATCACGCCTACCGGGTGCTGATTCAAGAGCTGGATTGGGCGGAACTGTCTGCGGGGGGCGCGGTAGAGGATTGATCTTGACCATTCGCGGTTGTCATCGGAATCGGCTCACGTTTTGAGCCGATTCGCTGAATTTGCGGCTCATCTCGTGAGCCGATTCCGTAGATTTTTGGCTCACGGCTGCTTTTCCCTGGCGGATTGGCCCATTCCACATCGGATTTAGCGAAGTCCTGGAGGATTCCAGCCGTGGGTGTCAATGCGCTGATCGGCTATCAGCGTCATTAAAACTGTTGTGTCCCAAGCAAAGTTCAGCGTCGTAACCTTTGGCTCTGACCTCTCACTGATGTCTCACCGATGCGCGGGAAGCTATCCCGCCACTCACCGAGGAGAAGCCGATGACCGCTGAAGCCAAGTGCCCCGTTGCCCACGACAAGCCCAAGACCGCCCGCACCAACTCGAACTGGTGGCCGGACGCGCTCAACGTGGGGCTGCTGCACCAGCATTCCGAACTGTCCGACCCGATGGTGGAAGACTTTGACTACCGCCGGGAATTCCAGACCCTGGACCTTTCCGCCGTCATCCAGGACTTGCATGCCTTGATGACCGACTCGCAGGACTGGTGGCCCGCCGACTACGGCCACTACGGTCCGTTCTTCATCCGCATGGCCTGGCACTCCGCCGGCACCTACCGGATCTTCGACGGCCGCGGCGGCGCCCGCTCCGGCGAGCAACGCTTCGCCCCGCTGAACAGCTGGCCCGACAACGGCAACCTGGACAAGGCCCGCCGTCTGCTGTGGCCGATCAAGCAGAAGTACGGCCGCAAGCTCTCCTGGGCCGACCTGATGATCCTGGCCGGCAACGTGGCCCTGGAGTCGATGGGCTTCAAGACCTTCGGTTTCGCCGGGGGCCGCGAAGACATCTGGGAACCGCAACCGATCGATTGGGGCCCGGAGTCCACCTGGCTCGGCGACGAACGCTACAGCGGGGACCGTGAACTGGCCAACCCGCTCGCCGCCGTGCAGATGGGCCTGATCTATGTGAACCCGGAAGGCCCCAACGGCAAGCCGGATCCGGCCGCTTCCGCCCGCGACATCCGCGAAACCTTCGCCCGCATGGCGATGGATGATGAAGAGACGGTCGCCCTGGTGGCCGGGGGCCACACCTTCGGCAAGGCCCACGGCGCTGGCGAGGCCCACCATGTGGGGGCCGAACCGGAAGGCGCCAATATCGAAGAACTGGGCCTGGGCTGGAAGAGCCAGTTCGAAAGCGGCATCGGTGCGCACACCATCACCAGCGGCATCGAAGGCGCCTGGACGCCGACCCCGACCCGATGGGACAACACCTACTTCGAGACGCTGTTCGGCTATGAATGGGAACTGACCCGAAGCCCGGCCGGCGCCCACCAGTGGCGTCCCAAGGACGGCGCCGGATCCACCACCGTGCCCGACGCTCACATCCCCGGCAAGACCCACGCGCCGATGATGACCACCGCCGACCTCGCCCTGCGGGTGGACCCGATCTACGAAAAGATCTCGCGCCGCTTCATGGCCGATCCGGCCCTGCTGGCCGATGCCTTCGCCCGCGCCTGGTTCAAGCTGACCCACCGCGACATGGGCCCGAAGACCCGCTACCTGGGCCCGCTGGTGCCCAAGGAAGACCTGATCTGGCAGGACCCGATCCCCGCCGTGGACCATCCGCTGGTGAGCGAGCAGGATGTGGCCGCGCTGAAGAAGACGCTGCTGTCCTCCGGCCTCTCGGCGCAGCAGCTGATCAAGACGGCCTGGGCCAGCGCGTCCACCTTCCGCGGCACCGACCTGCGCGGCGGCGCCAATGGGGCCCGCATCCGATTCGCACCGCAGAAGGACTGGGAGGTGAATGAACCGGCCGATGTGGCTCAGGTCCTCGGCCGTCTGACCGAGATCCAGAAGCAGTTCAACGGCGCGCAGTCCGGCGGCAAGAAGGTCTCGCTGGCCGATCTGATCGTGCTCGGCGGCACCGCGGCGGTGGAAGCCGCTGCCCATGCGGCCGGGCACAAGGTCACGGTGCCCTTCACACCGGGCCGCATGGACGCCCTGCTGGAACAGACCGATGTCAATTCCTTCAAGGTGCTGGAACCGGCCGCTGATGGCTTCCGCAACTACTTCCGGGTGGGCCCGACGCCCAGCGCGGCCACTGCGCTGATCGACCGCGCCGCGCTGCTGACGCTGACCGCGCCGGAGATGACGGTGCTGGTGGGCGGCTTGCGGGTGCTGGGGGCCAACCATGGCGGCTCGTCGCTGGGGGTCTTCACCCAACGTCCTGGCCAGTTGACGCCTGACTTCTTCAAGAACCTGCTGGACATGCGCACCGCCTGGAAAAAGTCGGAGACGCAGGCCGGGGTGTTTGAAGGCCGCGACCGCAAGACCCAGGAACTGCGCTGGACGGCCACTCTTGCCGATCTGGTGTTCGGATCGAATGCGCAGTTGCGCGCACTCTCCGAGGTCTATGCGTCCAGCGACGGTGAAGGCCAGTTCGTGAGCGACTTCGTGGCCGCCTGGACCAAGGTCATGAACCTGGATCGCTTCGACATCAAGAGCCGGGTCTGAGGGCCCACCGCCCGGCGTGAGCGTCGGGCGCAAACGTGGGTCTAAGCGTGTGCACGAAGCGTAGGCACTAAGCGTGTCCACGAAGCGTGTCCACGAAGCGTGTGCACGAAGCGTGGGGCAGGCGATCACCGCCTTGCCCCACGCGCGCGTCAGGCCCTCATTTTTGCTTGTCGCTCCAGAGCACGCCGCCCGTGGCCCAGTTTTGACGGGCGATGTCGAAGAAGACCACATCGACCGCATCCGGGCTGCCGCCCAGCACCCGGACGCAGGCGGCCGTCAGTTCCCTGGCCAGTTCCGCTTTCTGCTCCGGCGTACGGCCTTCAAAGAGTTCAACGCGCAAGGTGGGCATGGTGAGTGTTCCGGTGAAGCTGAAAGAACCTGCGATTGTGCAAGAGCCAGCACCCCTCTCCATGTCGTGACATCCATCACAGACTCCTGCACATTTCCACAAAAGATGGCAGCTCAATCCCCCCGAGTGGTGAGCATTTTCGGCATCTTCACCGATGGCGACTGTCCGGCTTCGCTGACAAAATGCGCTCCAACAACAACGAGGGAGTTGCCATGTCGGGAAATACGGATCAGCGCTTCGCAGCACCAGAAGCGTTTGTCGAGGACGTCGTCGCCGGAGGCGGCGCGCTGGCGGGCCGCGGCGTGCGCCTGGTTGCCGCGATGCTGGACGGTGTGCTGGTGGGCGCCCTCGTGCTCGCCCTGATGGCGGTCTCCCCGGCCATCGAAGCCCTCGTCGCTCCGGAAACTCCCTCCTACTTCGCGCTCAACTGGGCCGGTCTGCTCATCGGCCTGCCGCTGTTCCTGCTGGTGCAGGGCTGGACCCTGGTGACCCGCGGTCAGACCCTGGCCAAGATCATTTTCGGCCTGCGCATCGTGCGCACCGACGGCTCCAAGGCGGACCCCTTCCGGGTCCTGGGCCTGCGTTATGGCGTCGGCTACCTGCTGTCCCTCAGCACCGGCACGCAGATGATCTTCGGCCTGGTCGATGCGCTGCTGATCTTCCGCGAATCGCGCCAGTGTCTGCATGACACGATCGCCGACACGAAGGTCATCAAGATCTGAGCTTCGTGTCCGCCGCTCCCGACCTGCGGGTCGATACGCTCACCCCGGTCGAGACGCCGGAAGGCATCGTGCTGTCCCTGCGACCTGCGGGTCTGGTGGCCCGCAGCATGGCATTCCTGCTGGACCTGATGTTCCGGCTGATCATCGACACGGTCCTGGCCGTCTTGCTGCTCGGACTGGGTCGCCTGGGCGTCGGCCTGTTCTTCATCGGCATGTTTGCCGTGGAGTGGCTCTACCCGATCTTCTTTGAACTGACCCGCGCCGGCGCCACGCCCGGCAAGCGCATCTTCGGCCTGCGGGTGGTGATGGACACCGGCCTCCCGGTCACGCCGGCAGCCTCGGTGACCCGCAACCTGCTGCGCGCCGCCGACTTCCTGCCGGTGGCCTACACCTTCGGCATCATCACCCTGCTGCTCAACCGCGACTGCAAACGCCTGGGCGATCTCGCCGCCGGCACGCTGGTCGTTTATGCAGCGCCCGTGGTGCTGCACGACCAGCCCCCCGAGGCGCCGAGTCTGGCGCCCGCCCGCCCGCTCAACCAGCAGGAACAGGCCGCCATCCGCGCCTGGGCCGGACGCGCCCGTCGGCTCACGCCGCAGCGTTTTGAAGAACTGGCCCAACTGGCCGCCCCGGTGCTGCCCGCGCAGGCACCGCACGAAATGCAGACACCGCGCAGCAGCGCCAGTGCGCAACTGCTGGGTGTGGCCCAGTGGCTGATGGGGAAACGCGGATGACCCCGATCCGATTCGAAGCCGAATACGGCGGCATGTGGGATGCCTTCGCGGAACAGATCCAGGTGGCGCAGAACGGCAAGCCGGTCGATGGCGCGCTGCTGGCGGCCCGCTATCGGCGGGTGTGTGAACACCTGGCCCTGGCGCAGTCCCGCGCTTATCCGGTGCATGTGCTGGCGCGGCTGGAGACCCTCGCGCAGGACGCCCACCAGATCATCTATCGCCGGCAGGACTTCGGCCTCGCGGCCCTGGGCCAGCTGCTCCGGGTGAAGATCCCGCAGGCCGTGCGGCAGCAGCGGATGTATCTGCTGGCCGCCTTCCTGCTGTTCACCGTCCCGCTGGTGGTCAGCTTCGTGCTCGCACTGACGTCTTCCGACTTCCCGCTGCGGGTGCACAGCGCCCAGCAGCTGCGGAATTTCTCCAGCATGTATGCCGATGGCAAGGAATCGATCGGGCGCCTGCGCGACGGCGGCTCCGACGTCCAGATGTTCGGCTTCTACATCTTCAACAACATTGGCATCGGCCTGCGCTGCTTCGGTGCCGGGATCCTGGCCGGTGTGGGCAGCGCCTTTGTGCTGCTGTTCAACGGCCTGCAGATCGGCACCATCGCCGGATATCTGCATCACGCCGGGCTGGGCCACAACTTCTGGCCGTTTGTCGCCACCCATTCCGCCTTCGAGCTGACCGGGGCGGTGCTCTCCGGTGCTGCCGGGCTGCGACTGGGACTGAGCTGGCTGGCGCCCGGGCGGCGCAGCCGGCTGGAAGCGCTGAAGCTGGCGGCGCGGGAATCGGTGCTGGTGATTTACGCCGCCTTTTTCCTGCTGGCCGTGGCGGCCGGTTTTGAGGCCTTCTGGTCTTCCGCGGCCTGGGTGGTGCCGTGGGTCAAGTACACCGTGGCCGGCCTGTGCTGGCTGCTTGTGATGCTGTGGCTGGGTCTGATGGGACGAGGAGCACAGCGTGCGGGTTGAAGGTCTGGCGGTCATGTTGCGGCCGCGCAGCCAGTACGAGGCCTGCGACCTCGGTCTGGCCCTGGTGCGCGGCCATGCGCGGTCGATCTGGCGCTGCTATGCGCCGCTGCTGCTGGTGGTCATCACCTTCGCGCTGTGCACCGTGGAAGTGGCGGGCTGGTTGCCCACGCTGATCCTGTTCTGGAGCAAGCCCTGGCTGGACCGGACGCTGCTGTTCGTGCTGTCCCGGGCCGTGTTCGGCGAAGCCACCCGCTGGTCCGATGTGTGGGCGGCGCGCCGGCAGGTGTGGGGCGGCCAGTTCTTCCGCACGCTGCTGTGGCGGCGCTTCTCGCCCTGGCGCGCCTATACCCAGCCGGTGGAACAGCTGGAAGGCCAGACCGGCAGCCGCCGCCGCAAGCGTGTGGCGCTGATGCTCAAGGACAACCGCGGCGCGGCCACCGCCCTGCAGGTGGCGTTCTCGCATGCCGAAGCCGTCATCCTCTATTCGCTGCTCGGTTTGGTGTGGTGGTTGGCGCCCGAAGACAGCCGCAATGATGTGTTCGCCTGGCTGATGAAAAACGGCGATGTGGCCGCACAGCCCATCGCTCACGACCTGCTGCTGGCGAGCCTGTATGCCGGCGTGGTGCTGTTCCTCGAGCCGTTTTATGTCGCCGCGGGTTTTGCGATGTATCTCAACCGGCGCGTGGTGCTGGAAGCCTGGGACATCGAACAGGAGTTTCGTCGTGCGTTCGTCTAAGGCCGCGTCGATCGCGGTGCTGGTCGCCGCGTTGATCGGTGCACCCGTGCTTCAGTCCGCACAGGCGGCCACTTCTACTCCGGTCATCCCGAAGGTGGGGGGCCGCTCGTCCACCACCGTCTTCATGCTCTCCCAGCCGGCATCGTCCGCCGCGGCCGCCAGCGCCGCGCAGGCCGCCGCATCGGCCGTGTCGGCAGATCCGCTGCTCGGTGGAGAGCACCAGGAACGTTACCTGCGTTTCAAGGACGTCGAGGCCAAAAAGAAAAAAGACGAGAAAGCGCGGAAAGAGTTTTCATCCTGGTGGCTGGACCTGCTCACGAACATGGGCACCGGCCTTCGCATCGCCATGTGGCTGATCGGCGCGGCCTTGTTCGTCTGGGTGCTGCTGCGCCTGCGTGACTGGCTGCGTCTGCGCGGCGCGGCGCCCACCGTCGCCGCAGTGGCACCGACCCACGTCGGCTCCCTGGACATCCGCCCGGAAAGCCTGCCCGCCGACATCGGCGCTGCGGCCCGTGCCTTGTGGCAACGCGGCGAGTCGCGTGCGGCGCTGTCGCTGCTTTATCGTGGCGCCCTGTCGCGATTGGTGCATGCGCATGCGGTGCCGATTCGCGCCGCCAGCACCGAAAGCGACTGCCTGACGCTGGCCGAGCCGCGGCTGGCGCCGTCGGCGCACCGCTTCCTGTCGCAACTGGTGGCGGGCTGGCAGACGGTGGCCTATGCCGGCCGCAGCCTGGACGACGCCGACTTCGAGCCGCTGTGTGCCGGCTTCGATGCCCAGCTCACGCCCGGAGGCCGCGCATGAATCGCGACCGCGTGACCTGGATCTTCGGGGCGGTGGCTGTGCTGCTGGTCGCGCTCGGCGCGTGGTGGCTGTCGACTCACACTGAATGGGCTGAGCGTCCCGTCTGGCGCGGTGCCACCGGCGAGGCGAAGACCAATCCGGTCTATGCCAGTGAACAGTTGCTGCGCCAGCTCGGCATGACGGCGGAACATCGGGACACGATGAGCGCACTGCCCCCCCAGCATGGCCGCCTGGTGATCCTGTCCGACGACTGGTCCGCGGTGCCGGGCCAGGCCGAGCGTCTGCACACCTGGGTGAAGCAGGGCGGACATCTGGTGCTGATGTCGGGGACCGCCTGGCGCGACACCCCGCTGGCCGACTGGGTGCCGGTGCGGGTGGAGATGGTCAACGAGAGTGATCGTCAGGAAACGCAGGAGAACAACCGGCAGGAGGACAGCGCCAGCGCCGGTGAAGACGAAGACAAGGCCTCCGAGGATGAGGATGACGACAAGGACGCGGACGCGGACGAGCACGAGGGCGATCCCGACGCCGAGGCTTGCGATGACTGCGAAGACACCTCGAACAAGTCCTACGAATGCAAGGGCGACTCCAGCCCTGATGGCGCATCTTCCAGCCAGGCCGCAGCCAGTGCGCCATTGGCTTCGGACGCTGCCCCCTCGCTGACGCAATGGAAGCAGTGCGGCCTCTTCCTGCCGAACCTGCGATTGACGTTCACCGGCGGGCGTCAGGTGCAGGAGTCGGTCTGGAGCATTTTTGATCGTGGGCCTCAGGCGATGCGCGTGGACGTGGGGGACGGCACCGTCACCGTGCTCAACAGCATCCCGAGCGCCTTCATGCAGCAATCCATCCTGGATTGCGACCATGCCCCGATGCTGGCCGCCGCCCTGCAGGCGGAAGCTGGCGGGACCGTCTGGTTCTATCTCAGCGAAAAGCGCCAGGCCCTGTTGCCCTGGCTGTGGCAGGAGGGCTGGATCGCCGCGGTGCTGGGGGCACTGACCCTGGCGGCCGCACTGTGGCGCCGCGCCGTCCGTTTCGGTCCGGCCTTGCCCACGCCGCCACGCCTGCGCCGCTCCATCGGTGAGCAGGTCCGCGGCATGGGCCACTACCTGATGCGTCACGGCAGCGAGGCCTTGCTGCTGGCGCAGCAACGCGCGCTGGAATCCACCGCCGCCAAGCGCCTGGTGGACTACAGCCGCCACCCGCTGCCGGAACGCGCACGCCGCATCGCCCAGGCGACCGGCGTCTCTGAACACGACCTGCATGCAGCCCTGTCCGCCCGTTTCTGCACCCGTGTGGAACTCCCGGCCCGGCTGCAGATTCTTGAACTGGCACGACGCCGACTTCAGACCCCTTCTCAAGAAAGACCTTCCCGATGATCAAGCCCGAAGAGCTCAAGCTCGCCACCACCTGGCTGCACGCGCTGCGGCAGGAAATCAGCAAGGCCGTGGTGGGCCAGACCGAGGTGGTGGAGCAGGTGCTGGTGGCCGTGGTGGCCTCCGGCCATGTGCTGGTGGAAGGCGTGCCGGGCCTGGGCAAGACCTTGCTGGCCCGTGCGCTGTCGCAGGCGGTGCGTCTGCAATATGCCCGTCTGCAGTTCACACCGGACCTGATGCCGGCGGACGTCATCGGCCACAGCGTACTGGATGACACCGGCGGCGGCCTGGGCCGACTGCGGGTGCGCAAGGGGCCGGTCTTCACCAACCTGCTGCTGGCCGACGAAATCAACCGTGCACCGGCCAAGACCCAGAGCGCCCTGCTCGAAGTGATGCAGGAATTCCAGGCGACGCTGGAAGGCCAGACACTGCCGGTGCCGCGTCCCTTCATGGTGATGGCCACCCAGAACCCGGTGGACACCGAGGGCACCTATCCGCTGCCGGAAGCCCAGCTGGACCGCTTCCTGCTCAAGATCCTGATCGGTTATCCCACCCATGCGGAAGAGACCGCCGTGGTGGAACTGGTGACCAATGGCCGCGCCGGCCACGAGCTGCCGCTGGACGCGGTGCAGCCGGTGCTGGACGATGTGCAGGTGCAGGAGCTGCAGCGTCTGGCCGGGCTGGTGCATGCCGACACCAAGGTGATCGACTATGCCGTTCGGGTGGTGCGCGCCACGCGTCAATGGCCCGGTCTGGAATTCGGTGCCGGCCCGCGCGCCAGCGTCGCGCTGATCCGTGCGGCCCGTGCCGTCGCGCTGATCAACGGCCGCGACTTCATCACCCCGGACGATGTCGCCCGTCAGGCGCTGGCCGTGCTGCGTCATCGGGTCACGATGGCGCCGGATGCGCAGATCGAAGGCCGCAATCTGGACGAATTGCTGCAGGCCGCGCTGGACAGCGTGGAGGCGCCGCGCCTCTGATGAAGACCGTGCGCCGCGTCATCCTGCCCTCGCGCCTGAGCTTGCAGGTGCTGCTGGGCCTGAGCCTGGCCTTCACCGTGCTGCTGGCGGCCGGCGTGCCGGTGGCCGTGGCCGGCCCGGTCGGACTGGGCCTGCTGGCCGTGCTCGCGCTGGGCGCCGGGGTGGACCTGTGGCGCAGCCTGCGGCTGTTCGCACGTGTCGGTCCGCGGGTGGAGCGCTGGCTGCCGGCGGCGTTCGCGATCAACGTCTCCACCGAATTGCGGCTGGATCTGGTGAATGAGGGCCCGCTGAGCTGGACGCTCAAGGTCTTTGACGACCTCGACCCGCTGTTCGACTTCGAAGGCCTGCCCGCCGCCCTCACCCTGGTCGCCCACACCCGCAGCCCGCTGCGCTTCCGCGTCACCGCGCGGCAGCGGGGGCTCGCCACCCTGGGGCGCACGCAGCTGATGTGGCGCACCCGCGCCGGCATCTTCGAGGTCCGCCAGACCGTGGGCGAGGCGCGCCAGCTGCGCATCTATCCCAACTTTGCGGCCTTGTCGCGGTATGCCTGGCTCTCCGGCGACCGGCGGCTCGCGCAGATGGGCATCAAGAACTTCGTGCAGCGGGGGCAGGGCACCGATTTCCGGCAACTGGCCGAATACCGCCGGGGCGACCCGCTGCGCCATCTGGATGTGAAGGCTTCAATGCGCCATCGCAAGCCGGTGGTGCGCGAATACCAGGACGAGCGCGACCAATGCGTGATGTTCCTGCTGGACTGCGGCCGGCGCATGCGGGCGGACGAAGCCTCCGAACAGCAGCGCCGCGCCAGCCACTTCGACGATGCGCTGGACGCGATGATGCTGCTGGCCTACGTGGCCCTGCAGGAAGGCGACGAGGTCGGCGCGATGACCTTCGGCTGCGACCCGCGAGACCAGCGCGACTATGCGCCGCGCAAGGGCATGGGGACGCTCAATGCCTTGATGAACCAGATGCACGATCTGCAGCCGGGTTCGCACCATTCGGACTACCTCGCCGCGGCGGAGAACATGTCCAGGCGGCTCAAGCGCCGTTCGCTGATCATCGTCCTGACCAACTTCCGAGATGAAGACGCGCCCGAACTGCGCCCTGCCCTGCAACTGCTGCGCCGCCGCCATCTGGTGCTGCTGGCCAGCCTGCGGGAGACGGCGCTGGGCGTGATGGCCGAGCAGCCCATCCACGGCACCGAGGATGCGGTGGCGGTGGCCAGCGCCCACCTGCTGTCACAAGCCCGCCAGGACGCCTTTGCCCGCGTGGTGGAACGCGACCGGCTGTCGGTGGATGTGGAGCCGCACGCACTGGCTGCGACCTTGGTAAACCGCTATCACCAGGTCAAGCGTTCCGGGTTGCTGTGAGCAGTCGGCCTGAGGCCGGCCTGAAGTCGGCCTGCAGCCGTGGACAGACTTGTCTACAATGACGCCATGGCTGCTGCTCCCCTGCCCCCACCGGGCTTGCTGGTCGATCCCGAGACGCTGGACACCCTGGTGGCGCGGGATCGCATCCTGCATACGGCCCACGACCTGTTCTACCGGGATGGCATCCGCGCCACCGGCATCGACCGGGTCATTGCGGAATCTCGCGTCACCAAGGTCACGTTCTACCGGCACTTCCCGAGCAAGAACGACCTGATCGTCCAATACCTGCAACTGCGGCATGAGCGCTGGATGGCCTGGTTCACCGATGCGCTTCAGCGGCACGGCGGTGCGGGTGGTGCTGGCACTGCCGGGGTATCGGCGCTGACCGAGGCCCTGCGGGAATGGCTGGCGTCGCCGAATTTTCGCGGCTGCGCCTTCCTGAACAGCGTGAGTGAGATGGGTACCAGCCTGCCCGAGGCCGTGACGCTGACGGCCGAGCACAAGGACGAGATGCGCAGCGCCATCCAGACCCTGCTGCCGGCCTCCCCCCAGCGCAAACGGACCGCCGCCGCTCTGGCTCTGGCGGTGGACGGCGCCATTGTGCAGACGCAGTTCAGTGGCGACAGCCACGAGCCGCTGCGCCAGCTCAAGTGGCTGGGCGAGCGGATCGTCTCGGCCTGAGTCAGCTGGCCGGCACGGGCGTCGCCGATCCGGCGGTCTCATCCGGCCGCACCGACGGCTTGATTGAAAACATCACCCACTCCGGCCGCATGTTGAAGCGCACCGGATAGATGCTCACGCCCAGACCACTGGTGATGTAGACCTCCCGCCGGTTCACCCGCACCCAGCCATGGGTCTTCTTCACCGGCCAGCCATGCGGCGCCACGATCGAACCGTGGAAGGGAATCCAGACCTGCCCGCCATGGGTGTGCGCGGCCACGGTCAGCCCGCTGCCCCGCGGCAGCGGCAGAGCACTGGCCGGGTCATGCATGAAGGTCAGGGTCTTCGCTCCGGCGGGGACGCCCCGCAGCGCCTGCAGCGGGTCGCTGTGGCCGGTGGTCCGGTCACCGATGCCCACCACCCAGACCGATGTGCCCGGCAGCCGCTGCGCTTCGTTCTGCAGCACCTGCACCCCTGCTGCCTCCAGCGCCCGCGTGTAGCGGGTGCCATTGGTCCACCAGTCGTGGTTGCCCAGCACCGCATACACCCCGTGCGTGGCCTTGAGCTGACCCAGCACGGCGGCCACCTGTTCGGGTGTGGTGCCGTCTTCGCCGCGGCCGGAGATGAAGTCGCCCGGCAGCAGCACCACATCCGGCCGGGCCGCGTTGATGTCCGCCACGATGGCGCGGGCGCGATCCAGCGTCATCACGCTGCGCAGTGCATCCCGGCCCATGTGCCAGTCGGACGCCACAGCCACCTTCAGCCCCGGCGGGCCGTCCCATCCCGGCACGGTGACCTCGTAGCGGCGCTCCGCCACCCAGCGCGGTTCGATCAGCACCGACCAGACGGCCAGCAGCAGCAGCACGAGCAGAAGCAGCAACACCAGCCGCAGCAAACGGCCCAACCAGCGACGAAGAACCATGACCAAGGGAGATGACACTGACGCGGACACCCGCACGGGGTGAAACATTGATGGGATTCGAGGGTATCACTGCGTCCGCGCCGCCATCACCAACGACACCAACGACACCAACGACACCAACGTCACCAACGTCACCAACGTCACCGCCTTCGCCGCCATCACCGCTCGCCTGCAAGCTTCATGACAGCCCCGTGACAGCTTTCTTCAGGGGCTGTTCAGCTTGGACAGCCAGCATTCCGCCATGGATACATTCCTGCCCCCGGGGCATTTCCGACCGTCCGAAGCGCTGACCGGAACCTTCAGTGCCAGCCCTTCGGCGACGCCGGCCGCTTCACTGGCGCCCCGCGCACCGGATCGCCATGCCTTGCCGACGATGTCCTGCATCGTCCCCAGCTTCAACGAAGCCGCCAGCCTGTCCGAGCTGCTGCCGCGCCTGAGCGACGTGCTTCAGATGCACTGCAGCCGCTGGGAGATTCTGGTGGTGGACGACGGCAGCCAGGACAATAGCGCCGAGGTGCTGCGCCAGCTCTGCGCCCAACCGCGGCTCCGGGGCCTGAAGGTCATCCGCCTCTCCCGCAACTTCGGTAAGGAAGCCGCCCTGAGCGCTGGCCTCGTCCAGGCCCGCGGCGATGTGGTGATGATGCTGGACGCCGATCTTCAGCACGACCCTGCGCTGATCCCTCAATTCCTCGACGCCTGGCGCCACGGCGCCGACATGGTCTATGCGGTGCGCCGCTCCCGCGACGACGAAAGCGGCCTCAAACGCGTCGGCACCCGCCTGTTTTACGGACTGCTCAATCGCGGCGCGCGCTTCGAGGTCCCGCCCGATGCCGGGGACTTCCGGCTGATGGACCGCCGCGTGGTGGACGCCCTGCTGGCCCTGCCCGAGCGCAACCGCTTCATGAAGGGCCTGTACGCCTGGGTCGGCTTCAACACCCAGGCCCTGCCCTACACGCCGGCCGCCCGGGCCCATGGACACAGCAAGTTCCGGCCGCTGCGCTTGGCGCAACTGGCGCTGGATGGCCTGACCGCCTTCACCCACTGGCCGCTGCGTGCGGTGAGCACCTGCGGCATCCTGCTGGCGGTTCCCGCGCTGCTGTATGGCCTCTACCTCACCCTGATGTACCTGCTCTACGGCCACAACGTCAGCGGCTGGACCACGATCGTGGTGAGCCTGATGCTGTTCTGCGGGCTGCAGCTGATGTCGCTGGGCATCGTGGGCGAATACATCGGCCGCATCTTCGAAGAGGTGAAGGGCCGGCCCCTGTATCTGGTGAAGGAGCAGTGGGGGCAGGGGCTGGACGCTCCGGCAGCGGCCAGCCTCACGGCAGACGTTTCCTTGCGGGGCCATTGATGAGCGCCGTGATCAAAGCGCCGGCGCTGTCCCGCCGGGAATGGGCCTGGGTCGCCCTCGCAGCGCTGCTGTGGCTCGCCTGGAGTGCCGGGCTGCGCCCGCTGGAGCTGCCGGACGAAGGGCGTTATGTGGGCGTGGCGTGGGAGGGTCTGCGCAGCGGTCAGTGGCTGGTGCCGCTGCTCAATGGCGAGCCCTTCTTCCACAAGCCGCCGCTGTTCTACTGGATCACCGAAGCGTCCATGACGCTGTTTGGCTCCAGCGCGCTGGCCGCCCGCACCGCGCCGTTGCTGGGCGGGTGGATGGCCGCGCTGTCGCTGTGGTGGCTGCTGCGCCGCTGGTCCGGGCCCGCGCTGGCTCGTGTGGCGCTGATGGTGCTGCTGGCGATGCCCCTGACCCTGCTGGGCAGCCAGTACGCCAATCTGGACATGCTGGTGGCAGGCTGCGTCAGCGCCACCGTCTGCCTGGCGGCAGATGCACTGCTGCGTCGGCAGCAGGGTCTGCCCTGGCGGCGGGTACTGCTGGCGGCCCATGCGGTCGCCGGTCTGGGCGTGCTGGCCAAAGGCTTGATCGGTTTTGTGCTGCCGGGCCTCATCGTGATGATCTGGCTGGCCTGGCGACGCCGCTGGCGCGATCTGCCGGTGCTGTTCTGGCCGACGGGCCTGCTGGCGATGATCGCGGTGGCGGCGCCCTGGTATGTGGCGATGCAGATGCGGTTTCCGGAGTTCCTGCACTTCTTCTTCGTGGTGCAGCACTTCGAGCGCTTCTCCGGTGGCGGCTTCAACAATGCGATGCCGTTCTGGTTCTTCCCCGCGGTGCTGCTGGTCGCCTCGCTGCCCGCCCTGCCCTGGCTGGCGCTGGGCCATCTGGGCACCCGCCCACGGGACCGGGAGGACGATCATGGTCTCCTGTCGCTGATGGGTGTGTGGCTGGTGACGGTGGTGGTGTTCTTCTCCCTGCCGCAATCGAAGCTGGTGGGCTACATCCTGCCCGCGGTGCCGCCCCTGGCCGCGCTGGTGGCGCTGGCCTGGCAGCGGCTGCAACCGGCCACGCCGCGGATGCGGATGTGGGGCTGGGTGAGCCTGGGACTGTCGGCGGCCGTCAGTGTGGGCGCCGTGATCGCGCTGACCGTCTCGCCGCTGCGCACCACGCGGGCCCTGGCTGAAGACCTGCGGAGCCAGCGGCATGCCGGCGAACCCGTGTTCATGCTCAACCGCTTCGACTACGACCTGCCGATGTATGCCGGCCTGGACACCCCGGTCTGGGTGCAGAGCGATTGGGACACCGAAGATCCGATGGCGCGGGACAACTGGCGCAAGGAACTGGCGGAGACGCGGCATTTCTCTGCCACCGGACAGAACCCGCATCTGGTCAATGAAGCGGACATGCTCAAGGCCATGTGCGCGGCGCCGGTGAGTTGGCTGGTGGCCTCCACCCGCGATGTGCCAGCTCATCGCTGGCTCACGGACGTCGAGCCGGTATCCACGCGTCGGGGGCTCTCGTTATGGCGGCTGAAGCCACCGCAGCTGCCGTGCGGCAAGCTGGAATGACAGGGGCCCGGGATGAATGACAGCGACACTGCCGTGCGTCCCATCCAGGCCAGCGCGGGATCGTCGGACACCCCTCCCGCCGCGGTGCAGACCCCGCCGCGGCGTCTGTGCATCTGCGCCGATGACTTCGGCCTGCATCCGGCGGTGAATGAGGCCGTCATGCGGCTGGTGGAGATGGGCCGACTGCAGGCCACCAGTGCGATGGTGGGCGCACCGGCCTGGCGTGGGGGTGCCGGGGCTCTGGCACGGATCGATCCGGCGCATCTGGATGTCGGCCTGCATCTGGACCTGACCGAATATCCGCTCTCGGTGGCGCCGCGCAGCCTCGCGGGCTGGCTGCTGCAGGGCCCTCGCGACGTACCCGCCCTGCTGCGGGAAGTCCACGCGCAACTCGACCGCTTCGAGGACGCCATGGGCCGCATGCCGGCTTATGTGGATGGTCATCAGCATGTGCATCAATTCCCCGGCGTGCGGGATGCGCTGCTCACCGCATTGACCGTCCGCTATCCGGGCCACCATCCCTGGTTGCGATCCACCCGGCCGGGCAGCGGGGGCTTCAAACCGCGGGTCATCGACGCACTGGGCCGACGCGCCCTGGAGCATCACGCCGGGGCGCTGGACTTCTCGCTCAATCACCGGCTGCTGGGGGTCTACGGCTTCGATGGGGATGCCGGCCACTACCGCCAGCAGGTGGAAACCTGGCTCGTGCAGGCGCAGGACAAGGATCTGCTCATGTGCCATCCGGCCCTCGCCCTTGTCCCCGGCGACGCCATTGCGGCGGCGCGATGCCATGAATTTCTGGTCTGGTCCGATCCCACCCTGTGGCCATCGATGATGGCAGGCGGTCTGCAGTTCAAGCCGATGAGCCAGATGCTCAGGCGCTAGGCTCTGGCCTCCCCCCGCCGTCCCTCCGGCGTCCCCCTTCCCTCCTCCTCTTTGCGGACATCGACCTGCAAGTCGGGCGGTGTGCGCTACGATGGGCTCGTTGTGGCACTTCAACGCACGCCCCACACAACCGGAGGAATTCGCGATGGCCACCAAACCCAACTACCAGTTCGAAAAACGTCAGCGCGAGCTGGCCAAGCAGAAGAAGAAGCAGGAAAAGGCGCAGCGCAAGACTGCGCCGGCGCCCGGGGACACCGCCCCGGCCGACCTCAAGGAACAAGGCTGAGGGCTCAGTCCCCCTTGTCCAGCACCGCCCGCACCCGGGCCGCCAGTTCGTCCAGGGTGAAGGGCTTGCCGAGCAGCTCGACGCCGGCATCCAGCACGCCGTTATGCACCACCGCATTGCGGGTGTAGCCGGTGGTGAACAGCACCTTCAGCGCCGGACGACGGCGCCGCACCTCGTCGGCCAGCTTGCGGCCGTTCATGCCGGGCATCACCACGTCGGCAAAGACCAGGGCGATTTCGGGGTGGCTGTCGATCAGCTTGAGCGCGGCCTCTCCACCACTGGCTTCCAGCACGCGGTAACCCAGCTCGGTCAGCGCATCCACCGATGAACGGCGGACCGATTCTTCGTCCTCCACCACCAGCACCGTTTCCTGGCCGTCACTGAGCGGCATCGGCAGGGAGACCGCCGGCGTCGTGTCTTCGTCCGGCGCATTCAGCAGCCGCGGCAGGTAGATCTTCACCGTCGTGCCTTGCGCCAATTCCGAGTAGATGCGCACATGGCCGCCGGACTGCTTCACAAAGCCGTAGACCTGACTCAGCCCCAGGCCGGTGCCACGCCCCACCTCCTTGGTGGTGAAGAACGGATCAAAGGCTCGTGTCATCACCTCAGGCGTCATGCCGCTGCCGGTGTCGCTCACCGCCACCATCACATACTGCCCGGGGGACACGCCCACCTGTTCCGAGGTGTAGCGCTCATCCAGATGCGCATTGGCCGTCTCGATGGTGAGCCGCCCGCCGTCGGGCATCGCGTCCCGCGCATTCACCGACAGATTCAGGATGGCGTTTTCCAGCTGATTCGGATCCACATGGGTGCGCCACAGCCCGCCCCCCAGCACCGTCTCGAGTTCAATGGCACCGCCCATGGAATGCCGCAGCAGATCGGACATGCCGGCCACCAGCCGGTTGGCATTCACCGCTTCCGGCTTCAATGGCTGCTGGCGGGAGAAGGCGAGCAGCCGCTGCGTCAGCTGGGCCGCGCGGCGGGTGGCATTGCGGGCCGAATCGACATAGCGCATGGCCAATGCATCGTCCCGCAGGTACTTGCGGGCCAGCAGGTCCAGCGAGCTGACCACCACCGCCAGCATGTTGTTGAAGTCGTGGGCGATGCCGCCGGTGAGCTGCCCCACCGCTTCCATCTTCTGCGACTGCCGCAGCGCTTCTTCCGTGCGCAGGCGATGGTCCAGCTCCTCCTGCACCCGGCGCTCCAGCGTGTCATTGAGTTCACGCAGGGCCTGATCGGTGCGATGACGCTGGGTCACATCCTGGAACAGCACGGCCACCTGTCGCCGCTCCACCGGCTCCACCCGAAAGGCGGCCAGCTCCAGATACCGGCCTGTCCGCTCCAGCTCGCGCTCAAACCGGATCGGCACGCCGCTGAGCAGCACATTGCGATAGATCTCGACCCAGCCCTCGGCTTCAGCCGGCACCATCTCGCGCACCTTCTGCCCCACCACATTGGGGATGCCGGCATTGGCGGCGTAGGCCGGATTGGCCAGCACATGCACATAGTCGCTGAGGGGACCGTGCGGGCCGTCGATGAATTCGATGACGCAGAAGCCTTCGTCGATCCGCTCGAACAGCGTCTGAAACTGGCGCTCGCTGTCGTCCAGCTGCTGCAGCCGCAACACCTTGTCGGTCGTTTCCCAGACGCTGCAGACCATGCCTTGCACCGCGCCGGCTTCATGGCGCACAGGTGTGTAAATGAAGCTGAACCAGGCCGGCTCCATCCGCCCGTTCCGGTTCACCTGCAGCGGCATGTTCTCGCGATGCACGCCTTGCCCGGCCAGCGTCTCATTGATCAGGCCGCTCACGTCCGACCAGACCTCGCCCCAAACACGTTGCAGCGGCGCGCCCAGCGCGGCCGGATGCTTGTCGCCCAACATGGCGATGTAGGGCTCGTTGTAGAGCACGGAGAGCTGAGGCCCCCACGCCACCCACATCGGCATCACCGAATCCATCACCGTCTGCACGGTGGTGCACAGCGCCGCCGACCAATGCGCGGGATCGCCCAGGTCGGTCGCCGCCCAGTCGGTGCCACGCAGCAGCGGGTGCAGTGCCGGGTGCCCGGGCAACAAAGCGGGCACTGCGGGCAACACCGGCGTCTGGGGAACGTTGTCGATCATGAAGGGAATCTCGCAGCAGGGAGGGCGTGGCGTGGATCGAGTATCGCAGTCCACCCGTGACGACACTCACGGGGGAACTGCCTAATAAGCGCGACGAGTTTGATCGCGTCGGTGTTGGCAAGCCACTTACCCCGGTTGAACGTTGACGTCCTCGGTGAGAGCCGCGGAAGGGCCAAGGGGTATTGGCGTAAGTATTAGGGGGAGACCGCGAAGCGGGCGGAGGACTGAGCCCGGACACAAATAGTCCAGTGGACTATTTGTGCCTGGAGAAGGCCAGGGCCACTGGCCCTGGCATGGAGCCAATGCACCTTGGCCCTTTCGTGGCGGACGCAGGCAAAGAAACGCGGCCAAAGGGCAGGACCTATACCCGGCCCCGCTCTGATGCGTTATGAATCGCCCGACCGACGCTTTGCCGCGTTCATGTTGCCGCCAGCGGGTCCCACGGATCCACTTCCACCGTCAGCGGCAGCGGCAGCCGCAGCCGCCCGCAGCTTGTCCTTCTTGCTCGGCCGGCGCCCCTTGATACCGCCATTCGGATCCAGTCCCTTCGGCGCATCGCCAGACTCCTCCGACGTCGACTCCGCGTTGGAAGCCGCCACGGCGGGTTCAAAACCCTCCACCGTCTCACGCGCCACCCGCCGCCCTTGCCGTTTCTCGATCAGCCGGAAATGCGCTTCACCCGCCTCGCCGATGAAACTCACCGCCAGGCCCGATTCCCCCGCACGCCCGGTCCGCCCGATGCGATGCACATAGTCCACCGCCGAGCGCGGCAGGTCGTAGTTCACCACCACCGGCAACCGCAGAATGTCGATGCCGCGTGCGCCCAGATCGGTCGCCACCAGCACCTTGAGCTGACCCGCCTTGAACTCCGACAAGGTCCGCATCCGCGCCCCCTGGCTCGCGTCTCCATGGAAGGCTTCCGCCGCCACACCGGCTCGTCGCAGCTTGTCCGCCACATGGTCGCAGTCATATCGCGTGGCGACGAACACCAGCACCCGCGACCACCCGCCCTGCGCGATCAGATGCCGCAGCAGCGGTGTCCGCCGGGCCTCATCCACCCGGATCGCCCGTTCCTCGATGCGCCCCTCATCCACCGGCGTTGCCGCCACTTCGATCCGCACCGGCGCCTGCAGACGTCCAGTCGCCCATTGCTGAACGCGCTCCGGAAACGTCGCCGAGAACAGCAGCGTCTGCCGGCGTGCGGGCAGCAGCGCCAGGACCGCCTGCACCTCCTCCGCAAAGCCGGCATCCAGCAGCCGGTCCGCTTCATCCAGCACCAGCAGATTCACGTCCGACAGCTTCACGCCGTTGTGTTCCACCACATCCAGCAGCCGGCCCGGCGTTGCCACCACCACCTCGGCCCCGCCGCGCAGCGCCATCAATTGCGGATTGATCGACACCCCGCCATACAGCACAGACACCTTCACCGGCTCGGACAGGAAGGGCGACAGCTGACGCAGCGTCTCCCCCACCTGCACCGCCAGCTCACGCGTCGGCACCAGCACCAGCGCGCGTGTGCGCCGCAGGGCCGGACGCGGCCCGGTGTCGATCTGCTGCATCAGCGGGAAGGCATAAGCCACCGTCTTGCCGGAGCCGGTTTCGGCGCTGGCCTGCAGATCGCGACCGGCCAGGGCCGGCCCGATGGCCGCCATCTGAATGGGCGTCGGGGCCTCGAAGCCCAACGTCTCGGCGGCGCGTTGCAGCGCAGGAGACAGCCCCAGGGATGCAAAGGTGTTCACAGGCGACGCACCTTCACCGAACGACCCTTGACCTTGCCAGCATTCAGTCCGCGCAGCGCCGCGTCCGCAATGCTGCGGTCCACCGCCACATAGGTGGAGAACTCGTTCACGTTGATCTTGCCGATCAGCGCGCCGTCAAAGCCCAGGTCCTTGGTGAGCGCGCCCAGCACATCGCCGGGACGAATCTTCTCCTTGCGTCCACCCAGAATCTGCAGCGTGACCATCGGCGGCTGCAGCGGCTGACCGCCCGCCTGATCGGTCAACTCCGACACCGGATGCCAGACGCTCGGCGCGCCCTGCAGCTGCTCGATGCGTCCGACGCGGCCCATGTCGTCCATGCTCGCGAGGCTGAAGGCCCAGCCCTCTTCGTCCGCCCGCCCGGTGCGGCCGATGCGGTGCACATGCACCTCGGCGTCCGGGGTGATGTCCACGTTGATCACCGCTTCAAGCTGGGCGATGTCCAGGCCACGCGCCGCCACATCGGTGGCCACCAGCACGCTGCAGCTGCGATTGGCAAACTGCACCAGCACCTGATCGCGCTCGCGCTGATCCAGGTCGCCGTGCAGCTCCAGCGCCTTCAGGCCCGCGGCCTGAAGCACCGCCACCAGGTCACGACATTGCTGCTTGGTGTTGCAGTACGCCAGCGTGCTGGCCGGTCGGAAATGATTGAGCAGCAGACCCACGGTGTGCAGCCGGTCCTGCTCTTCCACTTCGTAGAAACGCTGGCGGATCTTGCCGGCGGCATGACGCTCGGTCAGCTTCACCTCCTGCGGATCCCGCATGAAGCGAGCGGCCATCGAGGCCACGCCGTCCGGATAGGTGGCGGAGAACAGCAGCGTCTGACGGTTCTTCGGACAGGCCTGCACCACCTGCGCGATGTCTTCGGCAAAACCCATGTCCAGCATGCGGTCCGCTTCGTCCAGCACCAGCGTGTTCAGCGCCTCCAGCGACAGCGTGTCGCGCGAGAGATGGTCCAGGATGCGGCCGGGCGTGCCGACCACGATGTGCGCACCGTGGGCCAGACTGGCCAGCTGATTGCGGATGGGCGCGCCGCCACACAAGGTCAGCGTCTTGATGTTGTCTTCGGCCCGGGCGAGGCGACGGATCTCCTGCGTCACCTGGTCGGCCAGTTCCCGCGTCGGGCACAGCACCAGGGCCTGCACCGCGAAGCGGCGGGGATTCAGATTGGCCAGCAGCGGCAGGGTGAAGGACGCCGTCTTGCCGCTGCCGGTCTTGGCCTGGGCGATCAGGTCGCGGCCGGCCAGGGACAGCGGCAGGCTGGCGGCCTGGATGGGCGTCATCGAGAGATAGCCGAGCTGCTGCAGCGTCGCCTGCATGGCGGGCGACAGGGGCAGGCGGGCAAACGCGTTCGGGTCAGCCTTGGCGTCGGCCTTGGCGTCCGCGTTGGCGTTCGCGTTGGCATGGGGGAGTGCGGCGGCCTTGGCAGCGGTGGCATCGGTGGCGCCGGGCGCGCCCGAGGCAGAAAAGTCAGTGCGGGTCATGCGCAATTGTCGCGGCTTTCCGTCCGCGACTGTGCGCAGTGCCGGACCAAGGCTCGGCCCGGGGTGATCAATGTGGCAGCTGCGGGGTCTGTGTCGCTGGTGGGGACGACCGGTGCGGCATGTGTGACGTGGGCGGCATGTGCGGCGTGGCTGACTTCAACGACGTTGCAGCCGGCAAGCAGCCGAGGAACTCCAGCGACGCCTCGACGGCCGTCTCCCAGTCGGTATGCGGCACACCGTCGTCGCCCAGCATCTGCCGCAGCGCAGCGTCGGACAGATGCAGCGGCTCGCGCCACAGGTAGCGCATCTCGGCCATTTCTCGCAGCAGCGTCACGAACGGTGCCCCCAGCGGCAGCACCCACCAGGGGAAACGCGTCATGCGCGGCGAGCGGCCGGTGCGTTGCATCACCACGCGTCGCACGGTGTCTGCCATGCCTTCCCCACTGGCGTCCCAGTGCCCCTCGAAATGCAGACGGGTGAACGCCGCAAGCCGGTCACGTCGCTCGATGAGTCGCTTCATCGTCTCAGCCACATCGGGCAAATACGCCCATTGGTGGCCGACCCCAGGCGTCCCCGGCTGCTGGATTTTGGCGACCGGCTTCCCGGGCGTGACCAGGCATTGCGAAAACCAGCTGTTGGCCGCTCCCGGCCCGAAGAAATCACCGGCGCGCAGGATGATGACCCGGAAGCGGCCCCGCTCGGCGCCCTGCTGCAGACGACGCTCCATTTCCACGCGGATGGCGCCCTTGCGGGTGACCGGATGCTGGGGAGAATGCTCGCGCGGTTCCGGAAGCGCATCCGGACCGAAGTTGTAGACGGTGCCCGGCAGCACCACCGTCGCGCCCTGGACGCTGGCAGCGGCGATGGTGTTGTCCAGCATCGGCAGCACCAGTTCGTTCCAGCGCTGATAGCCCGGCGGATTGACCGCATGCACGATGACGCCGCAGCCCTGCGCGGCCGCCATCACCTCGTCGCGATTCATCGCATCACCGCGTTGCCAGTGGATGCCGTCGCGCACTTCCTGGTCGACCGCCATGCCGCGGCGCAGCGCGCGAACGGTCCAGCCCGCGTCCCGGAGACTTCGTGCGACGCTTCCACCGACGCCGCCTGTGGCGCCGAGCACCAGCGCTGTCTTGGCCAGAAGAGGATGGAATGGCCCAGGCTGGGTGGCCCGGGCCTCACCCTCCGGCAAGGTGGGCGCGGACGCGGAATCGGCGTGCGGCGAAGGGGTCGAAGGGGTCGAGGCGGTCCGGATGTCAGGCGTGTTCAAGGCATTCATGGCGGTCTTCCTGTGTGAGGGGTTCGTTGGATTCTGCGCAGCCGCAACCCCGCCGAAAAGTACCGACCATCGACCTCCCGCTATACATTTACGCATGACCTCAGCCATCGCCTGGGAGTGGTATCGCTCCTTTCTGTCCGTCCTGCGGGAAGGCTCCCTCTCCCGCGCGGCCCGGGTGCTGGACCTGACGCAGCCCACCGTGGGGCGCCATATCGCTGCCCTGGAAGCCGCGACGGGACAAGCCCTCTTCATCCGCACCCCCGCCGGACTCGTCGCCACCGAAGCCGCGCAATCGCTTCGATCGCTGGCGGAGGCCATGGACAGCACCGCGGCCGCGCTGGAGCGGACTGCACGCAGCCAGGGCGACGGTGTGCAAGGCGTGGTGCGCATCACCGCGAGTGAAATGGTCGGGGTGGAGGTCCTGCCGACGGTGCTGGCGCCGCTGCGGGACCAGCATCCGGGGCTGGTGGTGGAATTGGCCATCAGCAACCAGGTGCAGGACCTGTTGCGACGCGAGGCGGACATCGCCATCCGCATGACGCAGCCCCGGCAGGAGGCGCTGATTGCCCGCCACGTCGGGGTGATCGAGGTGGGTCTGCATGCCCATGAGCGCTACCTTCGCCAGCGCGGCACGCCGCAGACCCTTGACGATCTGAAACGCGGCGGCCACACCTTGATCGGCTATGACAGCGACGTGCCCTATGTGCGTGAACTCGCGCGGCGGTTTCCAAGCCTGTCACGGGAGCGCTTTGGTCTGCGCGCCGACAGTGATCTGGCGCAACTCGCACTGATCCGGGCGGGGGCGGGCATCGGCCTGTGTCAGGTGGCGCTGGCGCGGCGCGATCCCGCCTTGCAACGCATCCTGCCCGACGCGTTGACCATCCCGCTGGATACGTGGATCACCATGCATGAAGACCTGCGGCACAGCCCGCGCTGCCGGGTGGTTTTCGATGCGCTGGTGGAAGGTTTGTCGGCGCATGTCGCGCAGGGCGCCGTTGATCGCCGTTGATCGCCGTTGATCGCCGTTGATCGCCGGTGACCGCCCTGAACGCTCCTGATCGTCCCTGATCCTTCCTAGTCGCCCAGCACCAGCCGTCCGTCCGGATACCGGCTGGCCATGAAGTCCACAAAGGCCCTCACCTTGGGACTGGCCAGCCGGCGCGAGGTGTGCAGCACCCAGAGCGCCACCTCCCGGCCGACGACCGTGCCCCAACTCACCAACTCGCCGCGCGCCAGGCGGTGAGCGACCGCTGATTCCGGCAACATCGCGACGCCAGCGCCCGCCAGCACCGCGTCCCGCACCATCAGGATCGAGGACAGGCGGAGCACGGCTTGCGGCTCCAGCACGAGACCGCTCTCCAGGGTCCAGAGGTCTCCCGCGCTGAAAGCGGACACGATTGCGGGCACCGACACGGGCACGGGCATGGCGTTCTCCGCCACAGGCAGGCCAGGCCGCGGCGTCGACGACTGGGCCACGACCACCAACCGGTCCTGCGCAAAGCACCGCCCCACCAGCGCACTGTCCATGCGCGGATTGGGCCGGATGGCCACATCAAACCGCTCATTCACCAGGTCCACCAGGCGGTCTTCCGCCACCACCTCCAGCGTGAGCTGCGGATGCAGTTGCCGGAACTCCGCACACAGCCGCCCCATGGCCAACTGGGAAAACAGCAGCGGCGCCGCGATGCGAAGCACACCGCGCACCTGCCCCGTGCCTTCGGTCGTGGCGGCAAAGGCTTCCGCCACCTCGCTCATCGGCCCCTCGGTGCGGCTGAGCAGCAGCAGGCCCGCTTCGGTCAACTCCAGCCCCTTGGTGCTCCGCTCGATCAGGCGCACGCCCAGTTGCTCTTCCAGCTCGGCCACCCGGCGCGACAGGGTGGCCTTGGACCGGTGGCTGGCCCGGCTCGCGCGGCCGAAGCCGCCGTGGGCGGCGACCAGGTTGAAGTCGGCCAGGGCATTGAGGTCCATGTGTTCCAGATCTGAGACGGTGTGTCGGTATTCTGGCGTCTGTGTTTATTCCTTGCAACGGCCTATCGTTCAACCCATCGCAACCACGACACCACGGAGTTCTCTCATGACCATCCTCGTGACCGGTGCCACTGGCACCATTGGATCCCTCGTTCTGCAAGGTCTGGCCCAGCGCGGCGCCAGCGTCCGCGCCCTGGTCCGTGAACCCGGCAAGGCCTCCCTGCCGGCCGGCAGCACCGAAGTCGTCGCCGACATGTCGGATGTCGCCTCAATGCGCCAGGCACTGAAGGGCGTGCGCAGCCTGTTCCTCATCAACGCCGTCACGCCGGCCGAAGTGACGCAGGGCCTGCAGACGCTGGCGCTGGCCCGCGATGCGGGCATCGAACGCATCGTCTACCTGTCCGTCATTCATGCCGACCAGTTCACCGATGTGCCGCACTTCACCGGCAAATACACGGTGGAGCGGATGATCGAGCAACTGGACCTGCCGGTCACCGTGCTGCGCCCCGCCTACTTCATGCAGAACGAGCGGCAGGTGCAGTCAGTGATCCAGGGTTATGGCGTCTATCCGATGCCGATCGGTGACGCCGGCGTGGCGATGATCGACACCCGGGACATTGCCGACGTGGCCGTGGCAGAGCTGCTGCGCCGTGATGCCTCCGACATTCCGCTGCCCCGCGTGACGATGGACCTGGGCGGTCCGACGCTGTTCACCGGCGCATCGGCCGCGCAGGTGTGGAGCCAGGTGCTGGGCCGCGAGGTTCGGTACGGCGGCGACGACCTGGACGCTTTCGAAGCCCAGCTGGCGCAATACGGCCCGGGCTGGATGGCCTACGACATGCGGCTGATGATGAACCGGATCCAGCAGCACGGCATGAAGCCGGCGGCGGGCACGGCGCAGCGGCTGGAGGCGCTGATCGGCCATCCGCTGCGCACCTATGAGGCCTTGGTGAAAGAGCTGGTGGCGGCCGCGGGCTGAGGCGGCTCCAGGCGCCGCAGTTGCGCCTGCGCCAGGCGGTGATAGATGGGCACGCTGATCCACCTCGACATGAGGCTCGCCAACAAGGCGGCCGCCATCAGGCTGAGCACCATCGCATGCCCGTCCACCATCTCCATCACGATGATGAAGGCGGTGATCGGCGCCTGGGTGACGGCGGCGAGGAACGCCGTCATGCCGATGGCGATCATCACCGCCGCGCCGTCCCCGGCCCCCGCCAACTGGGCAATGTCACTGCCGATGCCGGCACCGATGGCCAGGGATGGCGCGAAGATCCCGCCCGGCACGCCCGACCAGACCGCCAGCCAGGTCGCGACAATGCGCAGCGTCACATAGAGCACCGGCAGGTCCAGGTGGCCTTCCACCAGACGGCGGGTGTAGCCGTAGCCGCTGCCATCGGTGGCGCCATGGCTCACCCAGCCAATGACCGCGATCACCAGTCCGCAGGCGAATGCGAAGCGCACCGGATAGCGCGCCCGCAGTTGGCTGAAGCGGTCGTTGCCGCCCAGCAGACTGCGCTGCAGCAGGCGCGAAAACACACCGCCCATCAGGCCGCAGGCGATGGCGGTCAGCAGGCCGGGCCAGAGGTCGCCCCAGCCCAGATGCTCGACCCGCAGCCGCCCAAAGTAACTGGCATTGCCAAAGAAGGACACCGCCACCAGACCCGCCAGCACGATGGCCGCGATCAGCAGACCGCTGGTGCGCTGCTCGATCTTGCGGGTCATCTCTTCGATGGCGAACATCACACCAGCCAGCGGCGCATTGAAGGCGGCGGCGATGCCGGCCGCGCCGCCCGCGACCAGCAGGCCCTCATGGTTCAGGGGCGAGCGACGCGGCAACCAGCGCTGCGCATGTTGCATCACCCCGGCCGCGATCTGCACCGAGGGGCCTTCCCGGCCGATGGCGAGTCCGCCCAGCAGGCCTCCCGAGACCAGCAGCAGCTTGGACGCACTCAGCCGCAGTGACACGAACAGGCCCTGCCGATCCGGCGGCACCTGCGGCAACAACGCCGCCATCACCTGCGGAATGCCGGAGCCACCGGCGCCGGGCACAAAGCGGCGGGTGAACCACACCAGCGCGGCGGTGCAGCACGGCGTCCATGCCAGCGGCGCCCAGGGGGACCACTGGCGAAGATGATCAAAACCCTCGATGGCCCAGTCGCTCAACCAGGTGAACAGGACCACGGCCAGACCGGCCAGCACCGCATAGATCAGCACGACGGCGCGGGCCATCCACTGGCGCCAGTCAGCCAGATCTTCCCGCATGGACGCGAGGATGTCCGGCTCGGTTTCTGCAGCGGGAGGAGGCGGTGGGACTTGCGAATCCATCTGACCAGTATCCCTCCGCAGGCCGGCGCCATGGGCTCAAGGCGCACGTGCCACCGATGCCGGGGGGGCGGCACGCGGGTTGCTCTGTCGCGGTCTTATGCCTCAACGCCCGCCATGGCCTTCCTGCGCAAACTCTTTCAGCATTTGAGCACCCGCGTGTTCGACCTGCCCGTCATTGGCGTGCTGCTGTCGGCGGTGCGCAGCTATGTGCTGCATCAGAGCGCCAATCAGGCCGGCAGCATGGCCTTCTCGACGGTGCTGGCCATGTTCCCCCTGGTGCTGCTGTTGTCCGCCGGTGCCGCCTACATCGGCGCCCCGGGCGATGCTGCAGCGTTGGTCAGCCGGGTGGTGGAATATGCACCGCCATTGGTGCGCAGTGCCATGCAGCCGGTCATCAACCAGGTGCTGGCTCAGCGCAGTCAGGCGCTGCTGGCCATCGGCCTGTTCGTGACGCTGTGGACGGCATCGTCAGGCATGCAGGCGGTGCGCACCGCGCTCAATCGCGCGTATGGCATCCAGCGCGGGCTGCCCTTCTGGCGGGCCCGGCTGAAGGTGACGCTGTTCACCGTGGTGGTGGGCGGCGGGATCCTGGCGACCTTCAGCTCGGTGATCGTCATGCCCTATCTGTGGGAGGCCCTGGAACAAGGGACCGGCGTGGGACGCGAGACTGTCTGGCTGCGCAACAGTGTGCGCTACGGGTCCGCCTTTGCCGTGCTGGTGGTGCTGTATGCCCTGCTGTATGGATGGCTGCCGGACATCCGTCAGCGCCTGGGCACCGTGTTGCCGGGGGCGGTGGTGGGCGCCGGCCTGTGGGTCGCGGCGGCGGCCACGCTGTCCTACACGCTGCGCAGCGCCGGCAAGCTGGCGCTGCTCTATGGCAGCTTTGCCGGCGTCGTGGCCACGCTGGTGTTCCTCTACATCACGGCCAGCACGCTGATCTACGGCGCGGAAGTCAATGCGGTGATCCGCGCCCGCGCCGGGGATGATGCGGACAATGACGACGTACTGGACGAGACTGGCACCAGCACCGGCGGATGAGCGTGGCGCTTCCCCTCCGACGGCGCCCGCTTCATCATTGCTGATCGGAGCGCCGCGTCGGGACATGGGTCGGCTCCCTGCCGCCGGTGTCACTCTCCTTGAACGTCTCTTTGCTGGCTGGCGGCAGATCCATCGGCTTGTGGCGGAAACCGTCGCGGTTGTTGTCGATGGCGTCACGCGATTGCTGCGCCAGCCGCTTGCCCTCCTCGGTCTGAGGCTCGGACTTTGCAGCGCTGTCGCTGGACACCGGGGTGGGTGTGTTCTGGGTCTGGATCGGGTCGGGCGGGGTCATGAGGAGGCTCCAGGTTCTTCGGGTTCAGCACAGGGACCGCCGCGGCGCAGGCTGCCGTCGGCCAGTCGCTCGCGGTACTCCTCGATGGACAGGGCTCCTCGGCGGGACTGCCCGTCCTGCGTCCAGCGCACCACCGCGCGGTGCTCGCTCTGCTCAATGGTGCAAGGGCCGCGCGGCACCTGCACCGCCGAATCCACCGAGCTTTGCAGCGTCATCGGGCGTTCCACGAAGCCGTCACACGGGGCGGAGACTTCCGGACCGCCGGAGGGCGCTTGGGCGCCTGCTTCACCGGGCATGGTCTCGCTGCCAGGCTTCAGGCTCCAGTCCCTGGCGTCCCGCAGGGTGGTGTGCGGCTCGGCAATCTGGGTCGCGCCGCCGACGGCGATCGGATCGCTCGCCGGGAAGGTGTCTTCAATCGCGGCGTCCAGCAGCTCCTGATAGGTGGGTACCTTCTCATGCGGATGCTGGGCCTGGCCGGTAAGGCGCTGCCGTTCTTTTTCCAATTGGTCGGATTGGGGCATGGAATGTCCTTCGCATGTTCGGAGACGTTGAGGTGGGTCACCGATGCAAAGATCCGGCAATCGCCAGACCCAGGCCCTTCGGCTGGCGTACCGTCACACCGGCTTGGCGACCATCAGATAGAAGATGCCGAGAAACGCCAGCAAGGCGGGGACGCCCAGGGCGGTCCACCACCGCAGCAGGAAGAAATAACGCGGCGGCAGCGGGGTTCCCGCGTGCTGCGCCTGCAGCGCGAGGTCCCGCATCCGGATCTGGATGACCACCACCGGCAGCCAGCACAGCCCCGCGACGACATACAGCATCAACGAACCGGCCAACCAACGGGTCTGCAAGACAGGCATCCCCATCAGGTGCGCCAGATACCAGCCCGACAGCGGCTGGAACACCATGGTGGTGGTGGTGAACAGCCAATCGGCCCACACCACCTGCCGCACCACTTGCGCCGCAATGGCGGGGTCGCGGCGCAAACTCGCCATCAGCATGTGGAAGGCAGATCCGATGCCGGTGCCAAACACCACGGTGGAGCTCAGCACATGCAGCCATTTGACGATCACGTACTCCATGAGCAGTCCTTGAATCGTTGACACCAGTCGTTCCGCTGCAATTTCAGCGACGGGACGTGGTGCCCGTCCCTGCCGTGCACCCGCGGCACACGCATTGCCGCGCCCGGAGCATTGCAACCGCCCCCCCCCGAGGTGCCGCCATGAAGCCGTCGCGTCTGATTCCTCTTGCGCTGTCCGCCGGCTGGTGGAGCGGGCTGCTCTCCGCCGCGTCGCTGGTGATGGCCAGCCGCTCGGGCGGGGATGGTCCCCTCACCGGCATCAATGCGCCCAGCCACTGGTTCTTCGGAGAATCCGCTGCGCATCAGCAGCGGTTCAGCCTGCGGCATACGCTGGTGGGCGCCCTGACGCATCAGGGATCGTCGTTCTTCTGGGGTGTCTTGTATGCAGCCTCGCGTGCTCGGCCGGCTGCGCGGGAGCATGGCGGCCTGCGCATCACCGCGGAGGCGGCGCTGTTCACCCTTTGCGCCGCCGGGGTGGATCTGGTGCTGGTGCCGAAGCGCCTGACCCCGGGGTTTGAGCGCCGGCTGTCCAGCCGGGCCCTGACCGGGGTGTACGCGGCCTTCGCGCTGGGGCTGGCCGTGGCGGCGCTCCGGGCGCCGCGCACGGACGCGCAGGCATGATCCGCCTGCGCGAAGGACACGCAAGCGGTCCCCGCCTGCCGAAGGCCCACGCACGCGCAACCCGCCTGCGTGAGCCCCGTGATCAGCGCTTCTTGTCCATCGCTGCATTGGCCGCATCCACCGGCGTCGCACCGCTGCCCAGCTCCACACCGGTGACGGGCTGACTCAGAGGATCCGAGGCGGTACGCTCCCGCATCGCCGTCACATCGCGGTCCTGCTCCGGTGTGAGTCCGACGGACGCCTGACCGTCGCCGCCATCCACCGCAGACTGCTGATCCCGGTCGGACACGTACGCGAAGAGCGAGTCGTCGTTCCACGGGCCTCGCATGTCGCCCTCGCCTTGCGACATGTTGAAGTAGACCGACGCGTACTCCGGATTGCCCGGCAGCTTGCCCGGTGGGAAATTCGGCGCCATCGAATACAGCGCCTTCTCGAATGACTTCTGATGCGCGATTTCACGCGTCATGAGGAACCCCAAGGCTTCCTTGACGCCCGGGTCATCGGTGACGGCGATCAGGCGTTCATAAACGATCTTGGCGCGCGCTTCCGCAGCAATGTTGGAGCGAAGGTCGGCGCTGGGATCGCCGATGCTGTCGATATAACCGGCGTTCCAAAGCTGGCCGCCGGAGTTGGTCAGCGCCGGTCCCCCGCCATAGAGAATCTGCGTGACGTGGGAATCATTGCCGGCACCCTGCAGCGAACGAAAGAGTTCCGCTTCCGATTCAGTGGCTTCTGCCAGCTGGCCCTTGGCGCCCTTGTTGAGCATGGCCACCACGGTCCCGATCACTTCCAGATGACTGAGTTCTTCGGTGGCAATGTCCATCAGCATGTCCTTGCGGCCGGGGTCGTCCTCGGCCAGGGCCTGCGTGAAATACCGGCAGGCCGCGGCGAGCTCACCTTGCGGACCGCCGAATTGCTCGAGCATCAAATTGGCCAATGCAGGATTGCACTCGCGAACGCGGACCGTGTATTGCAGTCGTTTGTTGTGCGCAAACATGAAAATCTCCTTGCCGATTGAGCTGGGTGGTGGAGCTTTCACGGAGCAAGGCGAAAACCTGCCAGGGAGAAAGGGTTACCCGCAGGCATCCGAACGGAATCACCGCAGATCGCGCGGTTGTCGTAGCAGCGCGGCGGCAGTGGCTGCATCTGTCACTTCAGGTGAACGCCTTTGCGTTGCAGGCGAACAATCGACTGCCGACATCGTCTGCAATGCGGCAAATACAGTCATCACGCCGGAATGGCGACCCGCGTGCGCCAACGAACGGCAATCCATGCCGCAGCGGCTCAATGCTGGATGATGCTGATGCTGCCATCACTCTCCAGAATCGCCAGCTTCATGTCGTGCAACGAGCAATCGGCTTCGCGAAGCGCCTTCTTCACATCGGCCTGACCGATGCGGTGGCGGCGCATCACTTGCGGAAACCACTGACCGTCTCGCCCGATCAACACCGGCGAGCCCTCCAGCAGCCGCTCCAGCTTCTTGCTGCGTGAGCTGATGAAGCCGAGCAGGCCGTTCATCAGAATCAGCGCCGCGGCCAGAATCCACGCGCCGGTCACCGACTCCTCGCCGCCGCTCAGCCCATTGCTCACCGCCTCGCTCAGCAGCATCACCACCAGCAGGTCAAAGGGCGTGAACTGCCCCACAGTCCGCTTGCCCGACAGGCGGACCATCAGGAAGAGTGCGAAGTAGATCAGGACTGCGCGGGCCAGCAGCTCCCAGACGGGGACTTGTAGATCGAACATGTTCGGCCCCAGCAAATGTGGTGCCCACGTAGGGCAATGCCTGACAGGCAATTCCTCGAATCGCCTCTCGTACGGAGCACGACCCGATGGGACGATTCGTTCAGCGGGACTGCGCTGTCCGTTCTACGGCGGTTCCCTGGGTCCCTCCCCAATCGCCGCCAACGCTCCAACGCCCCAAGCGCCCCAAGCACCTTCACTCAAGGTTGGGGCCAAGACTGCAAAGACTGCCCGAGATGAATTCGATCCTCATCGTCGACGACAACATCCATCTCATCGCCCTGATGGGCAAGATGCTGGAACCGCTGGCCCGGGTGATCTTCGCCACCAACGGTCCGGCGGCCCTGCGCGAGATGAAGAAATCGCGCCCGGACCTGGTGCTGCTGGACCAGGAGATGCCCGGCATGTCCGGCGACGAGGTCTCTGCTGCCATGCGGGACGATCCGGACCTGCGGGACATCCCGGTGATTTTCGTCACCGGCCACAACGACGCCGAGGCCGAAGTGCGTGCCCTGAATGCCGGCGCGGTGGACTTCATCGCAAAGCCGGTGCATGAGGCGATCCTGCTGGCCCGGGTCAAGACGCAGCTGCGGCTCAAGGGCCTGTCCGACGAACTGCGCCGCAACGCCACGCTGGACGGCCTGACCGGCATCCACAACCGCGCCGCATTTGACAGCCGCCTCGCCATCGAATGGGCCCGTGCCTCGCGCAACGGTTCGCCGCTGTCGCTGCTGCTGCTGGATGTGGATCACTTCAAGCAGTACAACGACCATTACGGTCATCCCGCCGGGGACCGCTGCCTGCAGGCCATCGCAAAGACGGTGGATGGCCTGTCCAAACGCGCGAACGACATGGCGGCCCGCGTGGGTGGCGAGGAGTTCGCCGTACTGCTGCCGGACACGCCGCTCGCCGGTGCCCAAGCCGCCGCCGAACGTCTTCGTGGAGAGATTCTGGGGCTGGAGCTGCCGCATGCGCAGTCCTCCACCCTGCCACTGGTGACGGTGAGCATCGGCGCGGCCCAGTGGCTGCCCAACGGTCCGCAGGCGGTGTGCCGCCAGGCGGACCTGATCGAATGGGCGGACCAGGCCCTTTATGCAGCGAAAGTTCGCGGCCGCAATCAGGTCGCCCTGCATGAACCCGCGGGTGCAGCGCCTGCCGCCCCGTGTGCTGGCGCCGCGAGCCCGGTGGCGGAGCCGTCGTGATGCTGGACGACACCGCCGAGGCACCCGACTCCGGACCGGGTCGATCGCTTCGCCCGAGCCTGATCCAGGCCGGCATCATCATGGCCATCGGCCTGCTCTGCGCCGTCTTTGGATATCTGATTCAGAACACGCAGAACCGCCTCGATGCCGAAGAGCGTTTCGCCGCGATTTCCAAGCGGGTCTCGCTGGGCATCATCGAGCGCATGCATCGATATGAATACGGATTGCGAGGCGCCCGCGGTGTGGCGGCTTCCGCCGACGGACAACTGACGCGGGCCGCATTCTCCCGTTATGCTGCCAGCCGGATGATCGACCGTGAATTCCCTGGGGCCCGCGGGTTCGGCATCGTGCTCCGGGTGCCGCAGGATGAGGAGCTGGCCTTTGTGCTGACGCGCCGCGAACTGGATACCGCCGATTTCAACATCCGCCAGATCCAGCCGCATGACGGCGACCGCTTTGTCATTACCTTCGTCGAGCCGGAGGCCCGCAACCGCGAAGCCATCGGACTGGACATCGGCTCGGAGCCCGGTCGGCGCGAGGCCGCACTGCGGTCCGCCGAGACGCGCGAAGCCACGCTCACGCCCCCGTTGACGCTGGTGCAGGCGAGCGGCAAACGCTCTGGCGGCATGCTGCTGCTGTTGCCGGTCCTGCGACCGGGGCCATCCACGGTGCACCCCGACCAGCCCGATGAACAGCTGGTGGGATGGTCTTACGCGCCGCTGTTGATGGAAGATGTGCTGGCCGGCCTCGACTCGGAAGACTTCCACTACCAGCTCGCGCTCTACGACCTGGACTTCGACGCCGACAAGCCGTTCTACGCGGGTACCCAGTCCAATCGGGTCATCACCAGCATGGCGCCGCAGAAGCTGCTGATTCCGCTGTACGGACGTCGTTGGGAAGCCGTTCTGCGGCCGACGCCCGCCTTTCTGGACTCGCTGCATCAGCAGTCCCCGGCGATCCAGGCGTTGCAGGCCTGGCTGATGGGCGCGGCGCTGGCGGCTCTGGTGGCCACCATCGCGCAACTGGCTGAGCGCACGCGGGGCCAGCGCCTGGAGCTGGCACGCCGCGCAGCGATTGTGGAAGGCAGCAGCGACGCCATCATCGTGCAGAACCTCAGCGGCGTGATCACCGACTGGAACGAAGGCGCGGAGCGGCTGTTCGGCTACACCAAGGCGCAGGCCATCGGCTTCACTGCCACGACCTTGCTGGTGCCACCGGGCAGTGAAGAGGAAGATGCCGCCATTCGCCAGACCGTCGCCAGCGGCGGACGCGTGACCGTTTTCGAGACGATGCGCCGCCATGTGGACGGCGATCTCATCCCGGTCTCGATCACGGCCTCCGCCATCCGGGACGACAAGGGTCAGGTGGTCGGGTCGGCCAAGATCCTGCGGGACGGCCGGGAAGCAAAAGCCGCCGCGCAGCGGATGCGCGACCTGAACGCTTCGCTGGAAGATCAGGTGCGGGAACGCACCGCCCTGCTCAATGACGCCATGCGTGAAGCGCGGGATGCCAACGAGGCCAAGAGCCGCTTCCTCGCCAACATCAGCCATGAGATCCGCACCCCGATGAATGCGGTGATCGGCATGGCCCATCTGCTGAGCAAGACCCGCCTGGATGCCGACCAGACCGGCATGCTGGAGCGGATCCGCACGGCGGGCAAGGCCCTGCTGGCGCTGCTCAATGATGTGCTGGATCTCTCCAAGAGCGAAGCCGGCGAGATGGTGCTGGAGTCCGCGCCCTTCCGCCTGCAGCAGGTGGTGACGGAGATCGCGTCGATCGCCGAGGTGTCGGCCCATCAGCGGGGCATCCGATTCATCGTGGACAACCCCGCCACCGAGCCGGTGGTGCTGATGGGCGACCGCACACGGCTGGGTCAGATCATCCTGAACCTGGTGACCAACGCCATCAAGTTCACCCTGGAAGGCAGCGTCACGCTGCGGGTGCGGGCCGGCATGCCTGTTGCGGCGTCTGCCGCCGGCACTTCGCTCCTGCCGATCACCTTCGAGGTGATCGACACCGGCATCGGCATTGCGGAGGACATCCAGCCGCTGCTGTTCCGGCCTTTTGTGCAGGCCGACACCTCGACCACGCGCCGCTTTGGCGGCACCGGGCTGGGACTGTCCATCGTGCGCCAATTGGTGGAGCTGATGGGCGGGACGATTGCGCTGCGCAGCACGCCAGGAGAAGGCAGCCACTTCACGGTGGAGTTGCAATTGCCGCTGGGGGACAGCGTTCCGCAGGACGAGGGCTCAACGCCTGTGCCCGCTGGCGCGCCGCAGCCGCACGCGCTGCGCGGTCGCCGCATTCTGGTGGTGGACGACAACGCCCTGAACCGGGAGGTCGCCGCACGCATCCTGGGACTGGACGGCGCAGAAGTGGAATGGGCCGTCAACGGCCAGGATGCCGTCGCCAAGGTCGAGGCGGCGGACGTCCCCTTCGACGCGGTGCTGATGGATGTGCAGATGCCGGTGATGGATGGGCTCGAAGCCACGCGGCGCATCCGCGCCCTGCCAGACGCGCGGATGTCGCGCCTGCCGGTGGTGGGATTGACTGCGGGTGTCTCGCTGGAAGAACGTCAGCGGGCCCAGGATGCGGGCATGGACACGGTGGTGGGCAAACCCTTCGATCCCGATCTGCTGCTTCACACGCTGGTGCAACTGGTGGGGCCGCCATTGGCGAATACGCCGCTGGTGCCGGCGGTGGGGCCGGAGATCAACGCCGGGTCGCTGTCAGAAGCACCTGCAGAAACGTCGGGACTGGCCCCAACTCCATCGCCCGCTTCAGCGCCGCTTCACCGCCTTCCAGCCGATTGGCCGCAACTGGCCGACACCGATCCGGTGGCCGCCTACAAGCGGCTCAGCGGCGATGCGGCCCTGCTGCGCAATATGGCGCTCTCGGTGCGGGAGCTGCTGATTCGCAACGCACACCTGTGTGCACTCGACGCGCCGACGCCCGAGCAACTCACCGACCATGCCGCTGCGCTGCACGACCTCAAGTCGATGGCCGGTTCCCTGGGCGCGGCGGAGGTGATGGATCAGGCGGGGCATGCCGAGCGGCTGCTGCGTCGTCAGCAGGTGGACGAAGCTCGGGCCGTCATGCGTCAGCTCCATGCGATGGGTGCCGGTCTGGTGCAGGCCATCGAGCAGCAATGGCCAAAGGCGGCCGACGACCCCAGCAGCGCCGTGGCGTCCTCTCGTGCACCGGTGGAAGAGTCCGGCGACCTGTCACAGTTGCTGGCGCAATTGCAGGCGGCGGACTGAGCGCTGGGCTGAGCGCTCAGCCGCGAAGGTTCTCGTCGGACAGCACCGGTGCATGCGCCAGCAGTCGTTCCAGCCGCTCCATGCGATGGCGGTGCAAGGTGGTGATGGCATAGAAGTTCTCGCGCAACTGGGTGGAGCGGGCCACCGTCACCAGCACACCGTTGCGCAATTCGTCCTGCACCACCACCTCCGGCAGCACGGTCAGCCAGCCGCTGTCGCGCGCCACCAGACGCAGCATCGCCATGTCGTCCACCTCGGCACGCAGGCGCGGGGTCACGCCCGCGGCCACGCACAGCGCATCGAAGGGTCCGCGCAGCGCGTGGCGCGGACCGGGCAGCGCCAGCTCCAGGCCATCCAGGTCCTCGGGCATGCGCAGGCTGCGGCCGCGCCATTCCTGGGCCGCCCCCACCAACGAGATCGGCTGGCTGCCGAGGAAGCGGCAATGCAGGGGCCGGTCGGCGCTGGCGGCCACCGTTTCATTGGCGAGCACCACGTCGAGCTGGTGCTCCAGCAAACGCGCGATCAGCCCGTCCAGCAGGCCCGACTCCAGCGACAGCGTCACCGCCTGATCGGTCAGCAGCGGTCGGATCCAGTTTTCCAGATAGTTGCGGGAGAGGGTCGCCACGCTGCCGACTCGCAGGTGTTCCATGCCGGAGCCCTGACCCTGCAGGCGTCCCAGCAACTCCCGGCCCAGACCGAAGATGTTCTCGGCGTAGGACAGCACCAGTTGCCCCCGCTCGGTCAGCACCATGCGGCGGCCGCTGCGCTCGAAGAGCGGCTCGCCCAGGCGGTCTTCCAGTTGCCGGATCTGGCTGGACAGTGCCGACTGGGAGACGTGCAACTGCTGCGCCGCCTGCGTCAGATGGCCGGTGCGCGCGACCTGCCAGAAGTAGAACAGGTGGCGGAAATTCAGTTGCTCGATGCCAAACATTCTGTTTTACAGATCAGTTGGTTCTGATCATTGAATTTTACAGAACAAGTCGCCGGCGGCACCATCGCGGCCATTGAGTTCTGGAGCGCCTGCGATGACCTTCTTTTTTCCCTGGGCTGCCTGGATCAGCGCGGTGCTGCCGGCCGCGCTGATGCTGGCCACGATGAGGCTGGCGGCGTTGCCGGGGCAGACCTCAGGCGTCGCCAGCGATCGCGTGGTGTGGCGCCGTTTCCGCTGGATGTCGGTCATGGCCACCGTGGCGGCTGCGCTGACACTGGCACTGCAATTGGCGCTGCGGCTCGCGCCGGCCAACGCAGTCACGGGCCCTTCGGGCAGCGCAACCGAGCTGTTCCCGTCTTTGCCGTTCATCGCCCTCAGCCTGAGCGGCGCCTGGGTTGCGCTGCTCGTGCAATTGCTGGGCACGGCCATCGGTGTGTTCTCCTCCCGCTACCTGGAAGGCGAACGCGGCCAGGCCCGGTATGCCGCAGCCCTGTGCGGCGTGCTGGCCGCCGTGCAGGTGCTGCTGCTGGCGGATCACTGGCTGCTGCTCATCGGCAGCTGGGCGGCGGCAGGCCTGGCGCTGCAGCGTCTGCTCTGCTTCTACGCCGACCGCCCGTTCGCCCAATTGGCCGCCCACAAAAAACGCGTCGCCGACCGCCTGGCCGATGGACTGCTGCTGATCGCCGCAGCGCTGAGCACCTGGGCCGTCGGCAGCGGATCGCTGACCGCGCTGCGGGACCATCTGGCCGCCGGCCCGGCATCGATCAGCCTGCAGATCGTCGCCGTGTGCCTCGTTCTCGCGGTGCTGCTGCGCACCGCCCTGCTGCCGATGCATGGTTGGCTGATCCAGGTGATGGAGGCGCCGACGCCCGTGTCGGCGCTGCTGCATGCCGGCGTGGTCAATCTGGGCGGCTGCGTGCTGATCCGCTTTGCGCCGCTGCTGGACGCCGCACCACTCGCCCGCTGGCTGCTGGTGGGGGCAGGCCTGCTCACGGCCGTGCTGGCCGGTCTGGTCATGCTCACCCGCATCAGCATCAAGGTGCGACTGGCCTGGTCCACCGTCGCCCAGATGGGCTTCATGGTGATGGAGTGCGGGCTCGGTCTTTACAGCCTGGCACTGCTGCATCTGCTGGGCCATTCGCTCTACAAGGCCCATGCCTTCCTGATGGCGTCCAGCGTGGTGGACGACACCCGCCGCGCCGACATGCGCGGCACAGGCACCGCCACGTTGCCGAGTCTGCTGCTGGCGCCTGCCGCGGCGGCAGCGGTGGTGCTGGGACTGAGCGCGCTGGCGTCGGCTCTGCTCGGGACGTCCGGATGGCCGCTGTGGTGGTCGACCCTGCTGGCGCTGGCCTGGGCACCGCTGATGTGGAGCAGCCGGGCAGCGGGTGATTCCACGCTGGCAGCGCCATGGCGTCAGCCGCTCATGGGTACCGTCATGGTCGCGGGCCTGACCTGTGCCGCGCTCCTGGGCCACGCACTTCCATTCGGTGTGACCGATGCGCCAGCGTCGTGGGCCGGTTGGTTCGCGGTGAGTGGCATGGGGCTGCTGTATGTCTGCCTGGTGCTGATGCAGTCCGGCGCGGATGTGCTCGCCGGTTGGCGCCGACGCAGCTACGCCGGCTTCTACATCGACGAATACGTCACCCGCATCACCCTGCGGATGTGGCCCACACGATGGGCCTCGCCGGCGGCGCGATAAGCCTGCTGCCCCAATCACCTCCCCCGCAGTTTCCCGCACCGCCTTTCACGAGGACCCCATGAACACCACCACCCTGCCCCAACGCGAACGGACGACCGCACCCAACGGCACAGGTACCGCTCAGGATCGCGGCGCACCCTTCCCTGATGGGCAGGACGCGGTGAGTCGCGTCTTTAACGGTGCCGGGGCCGCTGACGCCACGCTGGACTTTGATCAGCGAGTGGAAGCGGCCTGCGCCAAGGCCTGCAGCGCCATCGCGCCGGCCTGGCCGCTGGATCGTGCCATCGCCGTCAATCCGCACTGGGAACGGATCGGCATGCCGCTGCGCACCGTGGCCGCCCGCATGGCGGTGCTGGGACGTCTACAGGTGTTCCCGCCGCGGGATCAACTGAGGGCGGCCTGGCAATCGGGCCGCATCCAACCGGGTGATCTGCGGGCTGCGCTGCTCGCCTCCGCCGAGCTTGGGGACGCCGGTCTCGACGAAGCGGGCTGCGTTGCCGCTCTGAGCGAGACGCCCGCCTTGCCGCAATTGCCACTGCTGATCGACGTGCTGGATGACGATCCGAACGGCCAGTCGCGACTGTCCTGGCGGCAGGCCATCACCCATCAGCTGAGCCAGACCTGCGCGGCCTACTTCGACCGTCACCAGGCCGACTGGCAGCCGCAGCGCAGCGAAGGCCTCTACGCCTTCTGGCGCGACACCCTTCTCCATGACCACGGCATCGGCGTGCTGATGGGCCTGCCCGACATCGCCCGCGGACTGCAGGCGCTGCCCGATACCCGCGAGGCGGCCGAGCGCTGGGTGCTGAGCCGTCTGGGCCTGCCCGAAGACGCCTGGGCCGACTATCTCGAAGCCGTGCTGCTGACGGTGAATGGCTGGGCGTCCTGGTGCGCTTATCTCGGCTGGCAGGCCCGCCTGCAGGGCGGCAGTGACAGCCATCTGCGGGATCTGCTCGCCATTCGTCTCGCCTGGGGCGCGGTGCTGCTGGAATGCCGGGGCGGCTCCACGGCGCAGCAGGCTTTCGCCGCCTTGCAGGTGGCCTGGGAACAGGCTGCCCAGCGGCTGCAGCAGGCCGATCAATGCCTGCGGGTGGATGAGGTGTGGCAGAACGCCCTGGACATTGGGTATCAGCGCGATCTGGCACGACGGCTGGCGATGGTGGGACCGCATCCGGATCCGTCCACCAGCGTTGCGGACCAGCAGGCATCGGCTCCGGAAGTCCAGGCAGTCTTCTGCATCGACGTTCGCAGCGAGCCGCTGCGCCGCGCCATTGAGTCCGCCTGGCCGGCAGTGCAGACGCTGGGCTTCGCGGGCTTCTTCGGCCTTCCCATCAGCTACTCGCCGCTGGGCACCACGCTGGACCGTCCGCAGTTGCCGGGACTGCTGGCGCCAGCCCTGTCGGTCACGGATGAAGTGATCGTGTCGGACCCGGGCCTGAGTGCTGCCCCCGATGCGCAGGAGGTGCTGCAGGCGCGTCAGCAGCAGTTCCGTCGAACCCGCCAGTGGAGCGCCAGCACCCGCTGGCCCAATGCCGCGTTTTCATCGGTGGAAGCCATCGGTGCGGGCTATGTGGGCAAGATGCTGGATCTGCTGCGCCCGGGCAAGGCCGCCCGCTGTGTGGCTGACGGTGAGGGTCTGTCCAACCGCTACCGGCCTGTGTGCCGCCCGACCTTGTCCGGCCTGGATCTCACCGCCAAGGTGGCGCTCGCGGCACGGGTGTTGCACGCCATGTCGATGGACCGCGCCATCGCACCGTTGGTGCTGCTGATGGGTCACGGCAGCCAGAGCCTCAACAATGCCCAGGCGGCTGCGCTGGACTGCGGCGCCTGCTGTGGGCAGACCGGTGAGGTGAATGCGCGTGCGCTGGCGCGCCTGCTCAACGAGCCGGCGGTGCAGGCGGCGCTACGGGCTCGTGGCCTGCCGCTGCCGGCGGACGTGGCCTTTGTGGCCGCCTTGCACAACACCACCACGGACCAGATCGAGGGATTTGACCTGGACCTGCTGCCGCTGAGCGCGCAGGCCCGCTGGTCCCGTCTGCAGCCGGTGCTGGTGCAAGCGGGTGACCAGGTGCGGCGTGAGCGCGCGGCGTCCCTGGGACTCGATCCGCGGATGGCGGCGGGCCAGTTGCTCGATCAGTTGCAACGCCGGGCCAATGATGCGGCCCAGATCCGGCCGGAATGGGGCCTGGCGGGCAATGCCGCCTTAGTGATGGCGCCGCGGTCACGCACCCGCGGGACGGTGCTGCAAGGCCGCGTGTTCCTGCATGACTACAACGCCGATCAGGATGAGGACGGCAGCGTGCTGGAGCTGCTGATGACGGCGCCGATGCTGGTGACCCATTGGATCAACTGGCAATACCACGCGTCCACCAGCGAACCGGTTCGTCTGGGCAGCGGCAACAAGCTGCTGCACAACGTGGTGGGCGGGAGTCTCGGTGTCTTCGAGGGCAATGGCGGGGATCTGCGCATCGGCCTGGCCCGCCAGTCGGTGCATGACGGTGAAAGCTGGCGTCACGAGGCCGTGCGCCTGACGGTGGTGATCGACGCACCCGCCGAAGCCATCGACCGCATCATGCAACGGCATGCGGTGGTGCGGCAGCTGGTGGAACACGGCTGGCTGCATCTGTGGCGATTCGCTGAAGGTGGCGAATTCCAGCGACGGGTGGACGGCGAGTGGCGCCTTGAATCGACCTGGTGACAACGCTTCCTGCCGTGACAGAGCTTCTGACATGCGCCACGGCTAAAGTCGGGCTTTCCACCATTCACGAAACGCATCTGTCATGACCGATAGAAATCAACGGCTGGACGAAATCCTGGCCGAAGCCGCTCCCGAGATCCAGGAGCACTGGGAAGAGTGCCGCGAAGCCGGACTGTCGGGCCACACCAAGGAGGCATCGGACAAGGTCGACGGCCAGATCCTGGCCTACTTTGCCCGTTTGAAGGCCCTGCCGGATCCGGCCGCGGAAGCTGACGTGCTGGACGCGATGCGGCAACTCTATGAGGCGCTGGACGAGATCAACGACGAGGCCGATGGCGGCCTGCTCGAGACGGACGAGCGCGAACTGCTGGTGGGGCTGTTCATCGATGCCGCCGAAGCCTGCGGTGTGGATCCGCAGGACCACGACGGAGAACCCGGCGGCGAATGGCGCAACTTCTGAGGCGCGCTGCCGTTCAGAGCCCGTGACGACGGTGCCAGTCGGCGAGTGACTCCTTCGGATACTCGTCGAACTGGTCGTCGCCCGGGTGATCGGACACCTCCACCCACTCGGGCTTGGACCCGAGCATCATGTGCACATGCGCGGGCGGCACCGGCAGCGGCGTATCGATGGCGCCGGCATGCGGATGCACCAGGTCCGGCCAGCTCTCGTCGTAGAGCCACAAGGCAGTGCCGCAATGACCGCAGAAGTGACGCTGGCCGGTGCTTTCCTTCCCATTCAGATGGGCACGGTAGACGCGCAGATCCTTCTCCCCCTGATGCAGCTTGAAAGTGCGCCAGTCCGCGCCCAGGTTGATGGCAAAGCCGCCTGTGCCGGCCGTCTTGCGGCAAATGGAGCAATAGCAGCGCATGAAGGGGGCGGGCTCGTGCGAGTCCACCGAGAATTTGACCCGGCCGCAGTGACAGGAACCGTCCAGACGCATGGGAACTCCTTGGGGCATGAAGGGAACGCAATGGGTGCGCAATGCAAGCAGCGTGCGTGCGCTGTTGTGTGCGGGCAATTGCGATGCCTTCAGCGGGGCTGCCATTGAGCAGCGTCCGCGCCGGCTTCCAGCGGCACCGTATTGGTGGGCGCTTTAACGTGCCCGCATGTCCTGCGCAATCGCCGTCAGGCTCTCGGCCCGTCGCCAGTTCAGCTCCGCGGCGCAAGCCTCTCGCTTAGCGACAGGACGGCGCCAGCGCTGCCGAGAGGGCGGTGGTCACTGGTGACGCAGCGCGCATTGCGGAGCCGCCATGGCACCGCAGAATCCCGGTTACTGAGAAGAAGGCTCCAGACGGAAGGTGGCCACCACATCCGAGAGTTGTCGTGCCTGGTTCTTCAGGCTTTCCGCGGCTGCGGCCGATTGCTCCACCAAGGCCGCATTCTGCTGGGTCATCTGATCCAGCACCGTGACCGCAGCACCCACTTCGCCGATACCCTGGCTTTGCCGATCGGCGGCTCGGCTGATCTCGCTGATGATGTCAGTCACCTTGCGCACCGAGGCCACCAATTCCCCCATGGTCTCGCCGGCATCCACCACTTGCCGGCTCCCGCCTTCCACGCGGTCGACCGACTCTCCGATCAGGGCCTTGATCTCCTTGGCGGCTTCCGCACTGCGCTGCGCCAGCCCACGCACTTCGCTGGCCACCACGGCAAATCCGCGTCCCTGTTCACCCGCCCGCGCCGCTTCCACCGCGGCATTCAGCGCCAGGATGTTGGTCTGGAACGCAATGCTGTCGATGACGCCGGTGATGTCGGAAATCTTCCGGGACGATTGATTGATGTCGCCCATGGTCTGCACCACCTGCCCCACCATCTGACCGCCGCGGTCCGCGACGGTGGAGGCGGAGGTCGCCAGATCGCGCGCCTGGAGCGCGGCTTCGGCGCTGTGCCGGACGGTGCTCGTCAGTTCCTCCATCGAGGCCGCCGTCTCCTGGAGATTGGAAGCCGTCTGCTCGGTGCGCTGGCTGAGGTCCAGATTGCCGGTCGCCACTTCATCGCTGGCAATGCGGATGCTCTCCGCGCTTTGACGCACCTGGCCCACGATCTCTCGCAGCGCGCTTTGCATGTCGGCCAGCGTGCGCATGAAAGTGGCCACCTCGTCGCGCCCCTGCACCACGATGTCGGCGCTGAGGTCGCCCAGCGCAATGCGTTTGGCCACTTCGGAAGCCCGCCCCAGGGGGGTGAGGATGGAGCGCACCATGGCCAGCATCAGCACGCTGACCAGCACCACCACGAGCACCAGCACCGCCAGGCGGATCTTTGATTGTGTCGATGCAGAGACATGGTCCGCCTCGCGCTCGGCGGTGACGGCGGCCTGGGTGTCCTCGACCCATTTGTTGAAGACGGTGCGCGCGGTGTCAAGGTCGGCTTGCGCCTGGCCGGCATAGGCAAAAGCGGCGGACGGGTCCATCTTGGCATCCACCACCTGCTGGAGGATGTCGGCCAGCGGCTTGACGTGCGCCTCAAAACCCGCGACCGCGGGCGCGAGCGCCTGCTCGCGCTCTGGCGTGGTCATCACCGCCTTGAGCTGATTGCGCATGTCCGCGACGGTTTTCTTCCACTGGTTGTGGTGCTCCCCCGCCTCGTTGGTGTTGTTGCCGTTGAGCATCACCGACTGTTCGAGCCGCTGGATGCGCTCGAGCGACGCGAGGATGCGGGCGGTGTCCTGAGCGGTCAGGCTCTGCCGGTCCAGCAGGTCTGATGAACGGGTCTGCAGATGATCCATGCTGATGGCGGACCACGCCCCCAGGCCAATGATCAGCAGACACAGAAGCACGGTACTGCCCAGCAGGCGCTGCCGAATGGAAAGGTCGCGGAGGAATCTCATGGAGCCAGGCCTCTCTGCAGTGATAGGGTGCCCCGCCAGCGCGACTGCGATGGGGCGGGTGACCTCTGAGGCCCATTCTGCGCCTCAGGATTGCCGCGGTGCAGCAGCGCAAGCGCAGGGATTGTGAAATGCTTCCCGGGGTCCACGGAGTGAAATCCCTGAGGTAGCGGGACCGTCAGGCCGCCGGAGGGCTTCGCATCCCGGGCATGCTCTTCGCGCAGCGCCTGCGGATCGAGCTGAACGTCTGAAAGATGGGCCCATCGTCCACGCTTGGGGCTCTCCCATGACAGACCGCAGCATTCGTTCATCCAGGGGCTACAGCTTTTCTGATCCTTCTTCGTTGCCGACTTCTTCCGCCAGCACCACCCCCGCAGCGGACCGGCATCGTCGCTCGAGCTCGATGCCGACATCGTCCTCCACCACCGCCACGGCCATGCGCAGCGTCGCTCAGAACGGCGTACTGTCCCAGCTCTCGATGCGCGAGCAGCACATGGGATATACCCCTTCGCACGACGGGCGCAATCAGAGCGCGCGCGTCGCGCTGACCCGCATCCCGGGCGGCGAGGGGATGAGCGGGCCACAGCGACACGCAGCCGCACACGGCGCCATGCATTCGCCGCACTTCGGTGCCTTGACGGTGGCGCTGGAGCGTCAGCATCAGGAATTGGGGACGCAGCCCGTGCCCTTGTCGCCGCACCAGGAGGCTGAGATTGCCCAACTGCCTCCGGAGTACCAGGCATCGGCGCGACGAATGCTTGGCAATGAGCAGCAGCTGTCGGCAGCGGGGCATGCCGAAGCTGAGCGACGCATGGCCAATACCTTCATGATGACGGCGCGCCAGGGCGGCCCTGCCGTACACGGTGCGCGTCCCTACGAGGAGTCGGCACCGTCGATCCGTCCGGAGTCTTTCAATTCGATGCTGGTGCCACCGCACCTGTCCTCACAGGCGCACATGGTGCAGATGGACATGCGACGCGCCGGAAGGCCGATGCCGCCGGTCCAGGTCGTGCCCATGGCGCCGATGGCCGTGGCGCCGCAGTACAACGCGCAGAATGGAACGCCGGTGACCATTCCGGCAGGCATCCAGGCACCCGCGTACGGGAATGCGGTGTTCGGACAAACTCGCAATGACGGCGTGGACACGCATCTCGTGCGTGTGCCTCCGGAGTTTCCGCCGCATCGTTGACGTCGCTGGACAATACGGCAGAGTTGCACTCACGCCTCGCGGCGAGACGACCACCACACTCTGCCCTCAGCACGCCCCATGAATGCTCATCCGCCGCGCCACATCATTGAAGCAGGTGTTCCATTCACCGCGCCAGAGTACGACTGGGACAGCGAGACGGATGACGACATCCTGCTCCCCCAACCGCAGTTCTCGAGGCAGATCGCACAAATGTCGGACCGAGCCGCTTTGGCCTTCGCGCTGGGCTCGATCGAATGGATCTTCTGGCGCCTGCACCGGATGTTGCCGGATGAGGCTGTATTCCAGTTTCTGGATGCTGCCTGGGCCGGGCAGGTGGATTGGCGTTACCTGGACGCCTTCATCGACCAGCCCTGGGAGGAGCATTTCGATCGCGAGATCGGCAGCCCGTTGGAAGCCGCGATCTCGCGCCTTGAATTTGCCTTTGCCAATGCGCGAAATGGCATGGCATTCTTTGATCAGCCGGTGACGATCTCGGAAGTGGCTTTGCGTGTGTGCGGTGTTCCCGAGGCCTTCGCGGCCTGGCGCCATGACACACTCGTCCGCTTGATCCAGGTGGCGCCGGTGGATCCGACGCTTGGTCTCGGCCGCCCGCTGCCCAGGGAGATCGTCAATCCCGGCTATACGTCTTCGCCAGAACAGGACGATGCGCGCATCTCCAGTTATCTGGCGTCGCTGGACTGGCGGAGCAATCCATATCTTGGGAAACCCGGCGACATGACAGCCGCCGGGTTTGACGGTGAACCGTACGGACCGTATCGGTGGCCCAACGGCAACCCCGTCTCCTGAGCCCCTCGGCTTGGAGGGGCCGCCCTGTCAGGCGCTCCCTTCCTGGCGCCTGCCCAGCAAGGTCACGCGGTACACCCGGTCCTCGGGGAGGCTGTACAGCACATGCAGGTCGTAGAACGGGAACTGCCAGCGATGAAACCCGTCCATCTCGTCGAATTCCTGCTGATCCGCGGGCCGGCCCAGTTTGGCGAGGACGGTGTCAGGTCCATCATCGAAGGTGATCCCGAACGGCAGTGGTCCTTGCCACGGAGCGCATTTGAAATCCAGGTCGGTGCGGTACCGGGCGCCCGACAGGCAGAGATCCGAAGGCTGGGCCTCCGAGGGTGTCTGGACTTTCAGCTGGTCACGCGTCGCCGCGTAAAGCTCGAATCCATAGTCGTCGGAGAAATCCATCATGCCGTAGCCAGGCGCCTCCCCGAGTTTCGACGCGTAGTCGATCGCCTGGAAGCTGCGCACCAGGTCCGATGAACTCAAAGGCTTGCCCAGGGACGCAAGCACATCGTCGGGAGAGAGCAGTTGCGCATGCAGTTGCTGCGCCGCAGATTGAGCGGCGAGGGCTTCCTGCGAAAGCGCTGGTGTGAGGGAGATCAGCAGACATTCTCCGGACGCCGTGAAACTGACATCCACCACCCGTTCAGCGACATGCCACCTCGCCTTGCGCACGACGTCGTCGATCTTGTGCACCCACTCGGGTTGTCCGATGGCATCGGTCCAGTCCTGGAACGAGGACTGAGTCCCCAACCCATCGACGACGGCGCCCGAATAGGGCTTGACGTTTGCATGGAAGCGACCGAACAACACCACTCGGCCGACGTGGAGGGCCCCTGCCGTCTGGGTGGCGCCGTAGCGCGACATGAACGACTCTCCGTCCGTCAGGAACAGGTACATGCCCAGATCGAAGTTGAACAATGAGAGGCGGCCGTTCTCGACGGCTTTCTCGATCGATTCGTCGTCAATGTACTCACGATCCGGCCACGCGCCGACCACTTGCTGCAGCTCGGGATCGTCCCAGCCTCGACCCAGCAGGCGGGCTGGATCATCCGGCGGCGTCAGGGGATCGTCGCTGGTCGCCGCCGATTCGGCGCCCTGTACGTTCACGCCTGCGTGGTCTGACGTCTGCTTTTTGGGGAAGCCCACGGAAATCACCGAGACAGAAAGGTCATCGCGATAGTCCACGCCCACCAGTCTGCCGTCGATCGTCCAAAGGTCCCCGTAGATTTCGCCATCCTCCTCTTCTGTTTCCGACGGCTCACCAAATGCTGCAAACGCCTGATCGCGATCGGTCACTGGCCCTTCGGTGAGCGGAATCTTGCCCTGATAGGCAGAGTATTTGGAAGACCCGGTGGGGAAGTAGAAGACCGCAGCCATCACGTACGGGCCTTCACCTTTCGGCGCTCCATAATCTTTCAAATAAGATTCTCTGGACCGGAATGCCAGCTCAATGCCCTTGTCTTTCAACGCAATGGAAGCCGAATCGAACTCCCGCATTTTTTTGGCAGAAATGGAGTCGATGGAGCCGCCGTGGACCTTGACGGCCTCCATCAAGGGAGCGTCCGTATTGGTCGATCCCAGTAGATCGATCAGTTGATCTGAGTGCATTGGATCTTCACCGTTTCACTTAAAGAATATGGGCATGTGTATCTCTGGTGGCACCGGCAGGCGCCCCTCACAGTAACTTCGCGGACAGCTACCCCTGTGGCGTCCATTGGCCGCAGGCCCTGTAGTCCGTATCGCCATCAAAAAAGAGGGCTTTGCTCATATCCGGCGTTGCGACAAGAAATCCGCGCCGCCGGTTGAACGCTGCACAGTCGTGGAGGGTTCTCATCAAGGTGGGCTCGTCTTCGCCGAAATCCCAGCCCCACACTGGCGCGAACCGGGTGACGAACTCAGCCAGACGGTCTGCATGGCTGGGCTTGATGCCGGGCCAACGGCGGTCAATGTGAGCGCCAAACTGGGCAAGCTTTTGATAGACCACCCCCGGCTTCAGTACCAGTTGCTGCCAGCGCGCCCGGCGTTCCTTCTGCATGTAGCACTGCACGAATGTCGTCATGAAATGGGCTGCGTTCAATGGATCTCCGCTGTTGAGTGCTCTAGCGAGTGGGTTTGGCGGAAGGCGCGAAGGTCAGTCATCCACAACGGGAGGTTGAAAGCTGTAGATGTCCGCGCGACCGTCGTCATCGAAATCGGCGAATACCGAATGATCGGAGAGATCCCATCGTGCTGTTGCCAGCTCATCATCGAAGCGGGTTGGCTTTCCGAACTTCTCCGAGAGTTCCTCCAGTGTCATACCAAACTGCAGCGAATGCGGCAACATCCCGTCAAAGCGTGCAAACGTGGAATCCTTGGCACCGTAGACGCCCACGCTCTCCAATACAAGCGCCCCTTCCGGATAGCTTCGACTCCGATTGTTCAAATACCGCTCACTCGTGAGAATTAATTCGATTCCCAGATCATGGCGGAGCAGGTATGTGCTGGTGTCGTCTCTTGGCAGCTTCGGCTTCTCAGAAAGACCAAACTCACCAAGGAAGTGAGTCAGGCGCTCTTCCGGATAAAACGCTCCGAGAATTGAAACAATATTCGACAGGTTCATCGAGACCTATCCTCCTCCATAACCCACGACGGGCCGCCGCTGGCGCTACGTGTAGACGGCTCGGTGTTGTGCTGTGGCTCAGCTTGCTCAACGCTTCTTGCACGCGCTTCTGCGCGGGTGTGTGCGCCTGTACGCGCAGAGCGGCTTCAGGCAGGGCCGTCTTGAGTTGTCAAGGTGTCGGTGCGGGCGCGAGCTCAGTCTGATCGTCCAGCCCGCAGAGTAGAGGGAGTCCCCGCCGCCGGGAATGGTCCAAAGTCACTTCGGGCCGGGATGACATTCGCCGCCCCCCCCCCTTGAAACGTCACAACCCGTCCCTATAATCTCCTTGCTAGCACTCAACCATGTCGAGTGCTAACAGCATTCTTGTGACGGGTCGGCCCCTGGGGCCGGCCTAGCTATCAAGTCCGACACAGTCAAGGAGATCAGATGAAACTGCGTCCTCTGCACGATCGCGTGATCGTCAAGCGCCTCGAGAACGAAACCAAGACGGCCTCCGGCATCGTCATCCCCGACAACGCCGCAGAAAAGCCTGATCAGGGTGAGGTCTTGGCCGTCGGCCCGGGCAAGCGCAATGACAAGGGTGAATTCATCGCCCTGAACGTGGCCGTTGGCGACCGCGTCCTGTTTGGCAAGTACAGCGGCCAGACCGTCAAGGTCGACGGCGAGGAACTGCTGGTCATGCGCGAAGAAGACCTCTTCGCCGTCGTCGCCAAGTAATCCCCAGGCCCCACGGCGGTGCTCCGGCACCGCCCGCCACGCGCACACGGGCCGCCGCTTGCGGCGCTCCCCCCGCGTGGCCGACCTCTCACTACTGAATTCGGAGAATCTCTCATGGCAGCAAAAGACGTAGTCTTCGGCGGCGAAGCCCGCGCTCGCATGGTTGAAGGCGTGAACATCCTGGCCAACGCGGTCAAGGTCACGCTGGGCCCCAAGGGCCGCAACGTGGTGCTCGAGCGCTCGTTCGGCGCCCCCACCGTCACCAAGGACGGTGTGTCGGTCGCCAAGGAAATCGAGCTGAAGGACAAGCTGCAGAACATGGGCGCCCAGATGGTCAAGGAAGTCGCTTCCAAGACCTCGGACAACGCCGGTGACGGCACCACCACCGCCACCGTGCTGGCCCAGGCCATCGTGCGCGAAGGCATGAAGTACGTGGCCGCCGGCATGAACCCGATGGACCTGAAGCGCGGCATCGACAAGGCTGTCGCCGCGCTGGTCACCCAGCTGAAGGCCGCCTCCAAGGCCACCACCACCTCCAAGGAAATCGCTCAGGTTGGCACCATCTCCGCCAACAGCGACTCCGAAGTCGGCCGCATCATCGCTGAAGCGATGGACAAGGTCGGCAAGGAAGGCGTGATCACCGTGGAAGACGGCAAGTCGCTGGAAAGCGAACTGGACGTCGTCGAAGGCATGCAGTTCGACCGCGGCTACCTGTCGCCCTACTTCATCAACAACCCCGAGAAGCAGGCCGCCCTGCTGGACAACCCGTTTGTCCTGCTGTACGACAAGAAGATCAGCAACATCCGTGACCTGCTGCCGACGCTGGAAGCCGTCGCCAAGGCTGGCCGTCCGCTGCTGATCATCGCTGAAGAAGTCGACGGTGAAGCGCTGGCCACCCTGGTGGTCAACACCATCCGCGGCATCCTGAAGGTCGTGG
>CBIHOT010000019.1:0-94167 GCA_966211495.1 uncultured Roseateles sp.
CCTTCTTGCCCAGCTTGGCGGCCAGGTCGCGCAGCATGCGCGGGAAGCGGTTGAAGACGACCGACATCGGAATCATCCGGATCGACATCACCGATTCCTGCAGGTCCCGGGTGTTGCGCTCCAGATCGGCCAGGCCCGAGGCCAGCTGCTGATACAGCGCCGGATCGAGGTTGCGGCTGTTCTGCGCCAGCATCGCCTGGGTGATGACGAGCTCGCCCACCAGGTTGATCAGCTGGTCGACCTTTTCCACCGAGACGCGCAGGGTGGATTGGTCCATGTTGGCGCCGCCAGCGCGGGCGGGTGCGTCGGCCTTGGCCGGCACGGCCGGCTTGACCGGCACCGGCACGGAGGCCTTCGGCGCCTCGGCAGCCTTCTGCTCCGAATTGGTCGCAGCAGGCAGGCCGGGGGAATCTTCAAAGAAGCCGTAGCCCGGATCCTCGTCCTTCTTCTCTTCTTCCTTGGGAGCGCCCGGGGCGCCTTCATGGAAGCCGAAGCCGGGGCCGATCGGCAGAATCTTGACCTGCTCGCGGGAGACGTGGAAGGTGAACAGGTCCAGCAGGTCGTTGTCGCTGCTGCTGGTGAGCACCTTGAAGCGGCGCATGCCGTCGGCTGAGATGCCGCCGTCCAGCGGCTCGATCGTGCCCAGGTCGGTGATTTCCTTGAACAGGTCCACCAGGTTGTCCGCCTGTGCCGGATTGCTCAGCGGGCCGACGAGCAGCTCCAGCTGACGCACCGAAGAGGTCAGCGGCGCGGGAGAAGGCGATGCCGCCGCGGGGGCCGGCGCGGGAGCAGCCACCGGGGCAGGGGCGGGCGCCGCACGATTGCCGTCCAGCTCGCGACCTTCCACCAGGGCGCGGATGTCCACCAGCAGCGCGCTGGTGTCGACCGCATCGGCACCGGAACCCTGATGACGGGCCAGCTGCGCGCGCAGCGCGTCGCCGGACTGCAGCAGCACGTCCACCATCTGAGAGGTGGGGGCCAGTTCGTGACGGCGCAGCTTGTCCAGCAGCGTTTCCATCTGGTGGGTCAGCTCGGCCACATCGTTGAAGCCAAACGTCGCGGCGCCCCCCTTGATGGAATGGGCGCAGCGGAAAATGGCATTCATCTGCTCGTCGTCCGGATTCTCGATATCCAGATTCAGGAGCAGCTGTTCCATGTTGTCGAGGTTCTCACCCGCTTCTTCAAAGAAGACTTGGTAGAACTGACTCAGGTCGATGCCGGCGCCGAGGTTGGCGCCTTCGGAGGTCATGTCTCCCATCTATCTCTCCCCGCGGATTCAGCGGATGACCTTGCCGATCACTTCGATCAGCTTGGCCGGGTCGAACGGCTTGACCAGCCAGCCAGTGGCACCGGCGGCACGGCCGGCCTGCTTCATTTGGTCGCTGGACTCGGTCGTCAGGATGAGGATGGGAGTGGTCTTGAACTTCGGGTTGTCCCGCAGCTTCTTGGTCAGGCTGATGCCGTCCATCCGGGGCATGTTCTGGTCGGTCAGCACCAGATCAAAGTCGCGCTGGGTGGATTTCTCCCAGGCGTCCTGCCCGTCCACCGCCTCCACGACATTGAAACCCGCATTCTTGAGGGTGAACGAGACCATCTGGCGCATGGAGGCCGAATCGTCTACGGCGAGGATCGAGGGCATTTTTGGTTCTCCGGATGACAAGCGGTTTTCGGTTGCAGCTTGAGATTCTTTAGGCTACAGCAGCGGTTGTATTTTTTGAGGACTTGTGGTTGCTGACGAAGGTCAAAACAGCTCGATCGAGCCAGCATCCATTTCGTCCTGGGTGACCGGATTCGGTCTCAGAGGGGCAGTTTCCACCACAGCAGCCCCATCTTCGTCGTCCCCGAAGGCATCTCGGGCGAGTTGATCGGAACAATTGCGCAAACGCTGACTGGTATGGTTGATCAGCTGCGTGGACATGTCGTGAAACTGCAGCGCCGTGACCGCGCCGGCCAGATGCAGCATCACCTGTTGAAGGGCATCTTTGTCCTGGTCACTGCTGGCGCGTGACAGGAGCTGGTCAATCAGCCCGGACGCCCCGAAAAAGTGGCTGGACAAGGTCTCTCCCGTGTCGTCCAGCAACCGCTGCAGGCGCTCGAGGTCATTGTTGACCGTCATGAGATGGTCCTGCAGCTCGGCGGCGGCCAGCAACGGCATCAGGCCACTGTCCTGCTCGACCGCTGTCTCATCGATTTGCATCTTGGCTCCACATGCGATGTCCACACTTCGTGCTCACACCGACCCAACTCGGTGTGCGGCGAGACTCTTCTTGGCTACAGGAATCTTCGGCTTTTAGCAGGCATCTGTCGATGGAAGTAATTGGCCAAAGTGACCCCAATATTGGGCTTCGTCCACCTTTCCACACTTTCAGAACCGGCTCCCGAGAACTTCCTCTCCAGCGTAAACCCAGGACTCTAAGGTTTCCAGATGTGAACGAAGACGAGTTGCGTGCGCGCATCCCGGGGAGTCGCGACAAACTTGGCATACTCGCGGCATGCCTGCCTTGCCTCAGGGCGAACGCCGCCTGCGTTTGCTGCACATCGAAGACTCCGATCTGGACCATCAACTGATCCTGGCCCAGTTGCAACGGGCCGGCCTTTCTTTCGAGATCAGCCGGCTCGACAGCCTGCCCGCCGTGGAAGCGGCGCTGGGCCAGCCCTGGGATGCCATCATTTCGGACTACAACCTGCCCGGCTTTTCCGGGCTGGTGGTGCTGGACCTCATCCGGCAGCGTCAGCTGATACTGCCTTTCATCCTGGTGTCCGGGGAAATCGGGGAGGACACCGCGGTGGCCGCCATGCGCAATGGCGCCTCCGACTACCTGCTCAAAAACAACCTGGCCCGCCTCGCGCCGGCCCTGCTGCATGCGATTGAATCCTGCGAAGCCCGGCGCGCGCGCCAGGAATCGGACCGGGAACTCATCAAATCCAAACAGCAATTGCACGAGCTGGCGGGTCACCTGCAGACCAGCGTGGAAATGGAACGTGCCGCCATTGCCCGTGAAATCCATGACGATGTGGGCGGCTCATTGACCGCCATCAAATTCGACCTGGCCTGGATTGCTCGACATTCTGATGATGCCGCGGTCCAGCAGCGGGTGCAATCCGCCCTGGAAACCGTCAGCAGCGCCATTGAATCGAGCCAGCGAATCATGCACAACCTGCGGCCGGCGATCCTGGAACAGGGTTTGCTGGCAGCTGTGCAATGGCTGGCCGCCCGTTTCGAGCGGCGCACCGGCATTCCGACGGCGGTTCGCAGCGGGGACGAGGTGCAGCCGCTGCCCGCCGGCGTGCCGCTGGTGGCCTACCGGACGGCTCAGGAGGCGCTGACGAATGTGTCCAAGCATGCCAATGCAACCCGGGTGGATGTGGAACTCAGCATGGATGGCGGTGTGCTGACCCTGGAGGTCAAGGACAACGGCCAGGGCCTGGCACCGGGCGACCTGAGCAAGGCCCGCAGCTTCGGCATCCGGGGCCTGCGCGAGCGCGCGGCCACGGTGGGCGGCTGGGTGGACATGAGTTCAGGTGTGCATGGCACCAGCCTGATTCTGTCGGTCCCGCTGCGGGGGGTGATCCACCCGTTTGAGGATGATTTTGCGGAGGAGGACGGGGCGGGCGCCGCGGGTGCCGGCGCTCAATCGGAGCATGACCCGTCCACATGGGGCCAACTATGATCAAAGTGATTCTGTGTGACGACCATGCCCTGATCCGCCGGGGCATTCGCGACACCCTGGCCGATGCGCCCGACATTGAAGTCGTGGGTGAGGCCGGCGACTACCCCGAACTGCGCAGCGTCATGCGGGCGCTGCCGGTGGACAAGCAGTGCGACGTGCTGGTGCTGGACATCAACATGCCGGGCCGCAGTGGCCTGGATGTGCTGCATGTGCTCAAGGATGAGGGCACCGCCACCCGGGTGCTGATCGTCTCGATGTATCCCGAAGACCAGTACGCCATCCGCGCTTTGCGGGCGGGCGCCTACGGTTATGTCAACAAGGGTGGGGATCCGCAGTTGCTGGTGCAGGCGGTGCGCACGGTGGCCCAGGGCCGCAAGTATGTGACGCCCGAGATCGCCCAGATGCTGGTGGAGAGCCTCACCGCGCCAGCGCCGGAACAGGCGCACCAGAAATTGTCCGATCGCGAATTGCAGACCCTGGTGATGATTGCATCAGGCAAGCGGCTGTCGGATATTGCCGAAGAACTGATGCTCAGCCCCAAGACCGTCAGCGTGTATCGCGCGCGGGTGCTGGAGAAGCTGGGCCTGTCCAACAATTCGGAATTGACGGTGTACGCCATCAGGAACGGGCTCGTGGAAAGCTGATCGCGCTTGCCTGGCGTCGTTTCGCGACGCCGTCCCTCCGTTCGTCGCATGCCGCTGCCGGATCGGTCCGGGCATTCCCAGAATGCCCGCCATGCAGTGAGAGTCTGAGCCACGAACGAGGGGGTTGTCATCGATACCGCATTGTTGAAAGAGCTGCGACTGGATGGAACGCAGCGCGAAGAGGTGCGCACCGGCGTGCCGACCTGGGTCTGGATCACGGCCGCGGCCCTGCTGGTGCTGGCGCTGCTGGCCGCTGGCGGCTGGTGGTGGTGGCGCAGCGCGCAGGTGCCGGAGGTGCAGACCGGCTCGGTGGCGTCCCGCTCGGCGGGCGGCGGCAATGCCGTGCTGCAGGCCACCGGCTATGTCACCGCCCGCCGGTCGGCCACGGTCTCCACCCAGATCACCGGGACGCTGACCGAAGTGCTCTTTGAGGAGGGCGACAAGGTCACCAAGGGTCAGGTCCTGGCGAGGCTGGAAGACCATGCGCTGCGGGCGGCGCTGGAAGCCTCCCGGGCGTCGGTCAAGAGCGCGCAGGCAAATGTCGAGGCGCTGCGGGCGCAGTGGCTGCAGGCCCAGTCGGACCTGCGCCGGCAGGAGGAACTCTCCGCCAGCGGCATGACCACCCGCCAGGCGGCGGAGCAGGCCCGCACCGCCGTCAACAGCTACGCCGCGCAACTCGAGGCGCGTCGCCGTGAGGCGGAAGCCGCCATGGCGCAGGCAGCTCAGACCCAGGTCAACTTCGACTACACCGTGGTGCGGGCGCCGTTCTCCGGCGTCATCACCGCCAAGGCGGCGCAGGTCGGCGAAATCGTCTCGCCGCTGTCCGCCGGGGGCGGCTTCACCCGCACCGGCGTGGGCACCATCGTCGACATGGATTCGCTGGAGGTCGATGTCGATGTCAACGAGGCCTACATCGGTCAGGTCAAGGCCGACATGCCGGCCGAAGCCGTGCTGGATGCCTATCCCGACTGGCGCATTCCCGCGCATGTGATCGCGGTGGTGCCAGCGGCCGACCGGGGCAAGGCCACCGTCAAGGTGCGGGTGGCGCTGGAGCAGAAGGACCAGCGCCTGGTGCCGGACATGGGCGTGCGGGTGTCCTTCCTCGCGGCCCGAGCGGACACCGCCGCGGCCCCGCCCCCGGGGGTGCTGGTGCCCCGTTCTGCGGTGGTCACCCGCAACGACGCCCCCGCGGCTTTTGTGCTCAACGGTGAGCGCGCCGAGCTGCGGCGACTGCGCACCGGCACCCCGGTGGGCGAGCACGCCGTGGTGCTCGAAGGCCTGAAGGCCGGAGAGACGGTGGTGCTGAGTCCTCCCGACACCCTCAAAAGCGGCGATGAAGTCCGCGTGACCCCGGCGGCCCGCTGAAGCCGTCGTCGTCCGTCGTTCCTTTCAGCATCTGTCCCAGGCGTCAGGGCCTGCAGTCCATTCCTGAGCTTGGAACCAACACGTCCATTCAACGGGTCCCACGAGGCCCCCAGGCGAGGAGTGAGCATGAGCCCATTGATCGAGATCCGCGACCTCTCCAAGGTCTATGTCCGAGGCAAGCAGCAGGTGGAAGTGCTCCACCGCATCGACCTTGAGGTCAAGCAGGGAGATTTCCTGGCGCTGATGGGGCCGTCCGGCTCCGGCAAGACGACGCTGCTCAATCTGATCGGGGGCCTGGACCGGCCCACCTCGGGCAGCATCAGCATCGGTGGCGAGCGCATCGACCAGCTCAGTTCGGCGGCGCTGTCGCGCTGGCGGGCGGCGCGGGTCGGCTTCGTCTTCCAGTTCTACAACCTGATGCCGATGCTGTCGGCGCAGCGCAATGTGGAGCTGCCGCTGCTGCTGACCAAACTGTCGGCGGCGGAGCGGCGCAAGCGGGCCTCGATCGCACTGGCTCTGGTGGGCCTGTCGGACCGGGCCAGCCACAAGCCGACCGAGCTGTCCGGCGGTCAGCAGCAGCGGGTGTCGATCGCCCGGGCCATCGTCTCCGACCCGACGCTGCTGGTCTGCGACGAACCGACCGGTGACCTGGACCGCCAGTCCGCCGAAGATGTGCTGAGCCTGTTGCAGGCGCTCAACCGGGATCAGGGCAAAACCATCGTCATGGTCACCCACGACCCGCGCGCCGCCGAACGTGCCGGCCAGGTGCTGCATCTGGACAAGGGCAGTCTGGTCGAGCAGGTGAGCGCCTGAGGAGCCCGCGATGAAATACCTTCATCTGGTGTGGGCGGCGCTGTTCCGGCGCAAGCTCAGGACCTTCCTCACCCTCGTCTCGATCATCACCGCCTTTTTGCTGTTCGGGCTGCTGGATGCCGTGCGCATCTCCTTCGACCAGGCGGGGCAAAGCGCCAACGGCGCGTCGCGGCTGCAGACCGGCGCGCGCCTGTCCTTCATCCAGACGCTGCCCAAGGCGCTGGAGGCACGCATCGGTCAGGTGGATGGCGTGCAGAAGCTGACCTATGCCAACTGGTTCGGGGGCGCCTATCAAGACCCTCGCAATGCGGTGTTCAGCTTTGCGGTGGCGCCCAACTATGTGGACATGTATCCCGAAATGCGGGTGACGGATGAGGCGCTGAAGGCCTTTGCCAGCACGCGGACCGGGGCGCTGGTGGGGGAGCGACTGGCCAAAAAGTTCAATTGGAAGGTGGGGGACCGCATCCCTTTGCAATCCACCATCTATCCGGACCGCAATGGCAACAAGAACTGGGAGTTCGAGATCGTCGGACTGATCCAGGCCACCGACAAGAAAACAGGCGGCTGGTACGACTCCATCTTTCTGCTCAACTGGAAGTACTTCGACGACACCACGCCGCTGAACCAGGGCACGGTGGGCTGGTATGTGACCAAGGTGACGGATGTGAACCGGGCGGATCAGGTGGCCAAGGCCATCGATGCACTGTCTGCCAATTCCGATCATGAAACCCGCACCCAGACCGAGCAGGCCGCCATGTCGTCGTGGGTGAAGCAGCTGGCGGACATCGGGCTGATCGTCAGCTCCATCATGGGCGCGGTGTTCTTCACCCTGCTGCTGCTGGCGGGCAACACGATGATGCAGGCGGTGCGGGAGCGGACCAACGAGATTGCGGTGCTCAAGACCATCGGCTTCTCCAGCGGCAGCGTGATGGCGATGGTGCTGGCGGAATCGATGCTGCTGCTGCTGATCGGCGGCGTGATCGGGCTGGCGCTGGCCAGCGTCATGGGGCCGGCGGTGAGTGCGGGTAGCGGCGGCGCGCTGCGCCTGCCGGCGGCGGGGCTGGGAAGCTGGGCGACGGGCGTGGGCCTGGCGCTGATCTTTGGTGCCATCGTGGGGGCCTTGCCGGCCTGGAACGCGATGCGACTGAAGATTGTGGACGCATTGCGCTGAGGAGCCGGACATGACGATTCTGAAACGATTCGGGCTGGTGATCTTCCTGATCCTGGCGGTGGTGGGATGGGTCTTCCTGCCGTGGACCGGCGCCCTGGGCCTGGCCGTGCTGCTGACGCTGTGGCTGCTGCTCAGCCGTCGGGGCGGGCAGGCTCGCTCGGTGGCGGGGGTGGGCATCAGCACCTTGCCGCAGCGCATGGGCTCGTCCGCGGTCATCGTGGTGGGCATTGCCGGTGTGGTGGGGGTGCTGGTGGCGCTGCTGGCGATGGCGGAGGGCTATGCGGAGACGCTCAAGCGCTCCGGCAGCCTGGACACGGCCATCGTGCTGCGGGGCGCGTCGGCGGCCGAGGTGTCTTCGCAACTCAGCCGCAATGACATCGTGCTGATCAGCCAGGCGCCTGGCGTGGCCCGCACCGACAAGGGCGAGGCGCTGGTCTCGGCTGAGACGGTGGTGGCGGCCAACCTGCCGGTCAAGGGCGGAGGCAAGGATGAAGAGGGCAGCGTCCAGTTCCGAGGGGTGGGTGATGAAGCCTTCCTGGTGCGGCCGCAGGTGAAGGTGATCGAGGGGCGCCGCTTTCAGCCGGGGCTGAGGGAATTGATGGTGGGTAAGGGCGCTGCCCGTCAGTTCAACGGACTGGTGGTGGGCCAGGATGTGCGGCTGGGCAACCAGGTCTGGAAGGTGGTGGGCATCTTCTCGTCCGGTGATGCGATGGAATCTGAACTGTGGGCCGATGCGACCATTCTGGCGGATGCGTTCCGCCGGGGTAGCAGCCGCAATTCGGTGACGGTGCGGTTGACCGGGCCGGAGGCGATGGCCGGGTTCAAGGAGAGCCTCAGCAGCAATCCGCAGTTGAAAGTGGACGCCACCACGACGCTGGATTTCTTTGCCAAGCAGTCGGAGACGATGAGCAAGACACTGCGCATCATCGGCACGGTGGTGGGGGCGATCATGGCGGTGGGCGCGGTGTTTGGGGCGCTGAACACCATGTTTGCCGCGGTGGCGACCCGGGCGCGGGAGATTGCGACCTTGCGGGCGATCGGATTTCCAGGACTGCCGGTGGTGGTGGCGGTGATGCTGGAGACGATGCTGCTGGCGGCGCTGGGGGGCTTGATCGGTGGCGTTGTGGCCTTTCTGATGTTCAACGGCCACTCGGCGTCCACCATGGCGGCGGGCTCGGTGGGCAAGCTGAGCTTTGAGCTGAAGGTGTCCGGTCAGCTGCTGTGGGAAGGGTTGAAATGGGCCCTGGCCATCGGCTTCATCGGCGGGCTGTTCCCCGCGGTACGCGCCGCGAGCGTGCCGGTGACGACGGCGTTGCGGGAGCTTTGAGAAGGCGTCGGGCTGCGGGGGAGTCTAGCTCCCTCGCGATTAAACGCGCCGCCTGCATGCCGGTCATGGCTTGCGGGTAACCGATTTGCGCGTCGACTTGGTAGTCCGCCACATTGCGCAGTTTGCGCAGTGCGTCCAGCCGATGCGCCAATTGCGGGAGACCCCGGCGCTTGAGCAATTGCTGGGCTTCGCCATGCCCCTGTGAACCCACGTGCGTCATCCCCAACAGGTCTCGCGCCTCCAGAAATACGCCGTAGTAGGCGCGAGACACGGCGGAGCGCAGGCTGGCTTCATCGCGCCCCGCGAGCAGACCTTCGGCGAGATCCAGAAACCGTCTTGGATGAAACCGGGACATCGTGAACTCCGGTGAGTGGGGGGAGGGGGCGGTACTGCTGGTCCAACACCCGTAGCGTGATGTGATCGTCCATCTGCCGGTACTGCAGTCCCTCGTTGTAGATGGCGGCCAGGAAGCGCGCATGCATCGGATGGATGCATTCATCAGCGCGCAGCGCGCGGCAGCCGTAAACCGAGAACGCCATGGAGATCCAGCCGTCTTCAGGATCGACGCTGAGGAATGCGGTGATCGTCTTGTGACCCATGTGCTTGCGCAGCAGCCGGTGGTAGGTGTTCAGCACATCCGGGTCGAAGAAGGGCTTGCGTTGCACAAACCATTGGGCAAGCGCGTGGTACTCGCGCGTGCCGATCACCACCTCCACTTCAGGCGGCCAGTTCGAGCGGTCCGGGCGGCAGAAGCCGATTTCGAAGCGCTGCTGGAGCTTTCGGATCTGCCGGAGCGTGGCAATGTCGACATAGGGCGTGGCGCTGGCCGACGAGGCCTGCCGGGATGCCGTGCACGCGGCACTTCGGACGCGGTGCCCGCGTGAACGGGTTCGCTGGGGGGTGACATGGGCGGTGAGCTGCATAGGGCGCTGGAACGGTCAGAAGAGGGTCAACGTGCACCCATTCTGAAAATTCCCGGCCTCGCTGCCAACGACTTGAATCAGTCGTTCAACCCCGATTCCGTCAAAGGATCAAACGCTCGTTCCGCTCACCTGTGAACCTGGTGAAACTCGATCAGAGCCTCGTCAGGTGAACGCCGCCAGCAAGCGCTCCAGCGCGATCATGAACGGCTGATGCATCAGCGGCAGTGTGGCCACGAGGCCAACCAGGCCCACGCTCACCGTCAGCGGGAAGCCGACCGAGAACACATTCAGCTGCGGTGCCACCCGCGAGATGATGCCCAGCACCAGATTGACGAACAGCAGCATCGTCACCAGCGGCAGCGCAATCCACAGCCCCATGCGAAAGACTTCAGCACCCCAGACCTGCGGCTGCGCCACCCGCAGGAAGCGGAACGGCTCTTCCCCCACCGGGAATGCCTGAAAACTCGCCACCAGCGACTGGATGAGCATCAGGTGCCCATTGATGGCGATGAAGAGAAACGCCACCATCGACCCGAGGAATCGCGACGACGACGTGCCTTGCGAGCCGGTGGACGGATCAAAGAACCCGGCGAAGTTCAGCCCCATCTGCAGGCCGATCAGCTCACCCGCAAACTCCAGCGACGCAAACACCAGCCGCACCGCAAAGCCCATCGACAGGCCGATCAGCAATTGCTGCGCCACCACCACCAGCAGTTGCGGCAGAGAGTCCAGCGGCACCACCGGCATCGCTGGCAGCGACGGCTGCGCCGCCACCGCGATGAACAGCGCCAACCCGATCTTGACCCGCTGCGGCACCGCCCGTTGGCTGAACACCGGCATGCCGGCAAAGAGCGCCAGCGTACGGATGAACGGCCACAGGATCGGATTGAGCCAGGCCATGACCTGGGCTTCGCTGAAGGTCAGCATGAGCGGCGTTGATGCGGTCTAGCTGTCTGGCGGTCTGGCGGTCTGGCGGTCCGTTCAGCCCAGCGCCTGCGGAATGCTCTGCAGGGTGCGCTGGATGTATTCCACGAGGGTGGTGATCATCCACGGACCCGCCACCGCCAGCACCAGCACCGCGGCAACGATCTTCGGCACAAAGGACAGGGTGGATTCGTTGATCTGCGTGGCCGCCTGGAAGACCGACACCAGCACGCCCACGGCCAGCACCGTGAGCAGCAGGGGGGCCGCGACCATCAGCAGCACATACAGGCCTTGCTGGCCGATGGTGAAGACTTGTTGGGCATCCATGGTGCGTTGTTGGGCTGAAAGGATGAAGGGCTGAAGGGCTTGATGGGGTCGAAGCGCTGCAGAGGTCTGACCGTTGAAAAGGAACGTTCGTCGCGGACGTCGGGCGGCCCCTACTGGGCGAAGGACGCGGCGAGTGATCCCAGCAGCAGGTTCCAGCCGTCCGCCAGCACAAACAGCATGAGCTTGAACGGCAGGGAGACCAGCACCGGTGACAGCATCATCATGCCCAGGCTCATCAGCACGCTGGACACGATCATGTCGATGACCAGGAACGGGATAAAAATGAGGAAGGCGATCTGGAACGCCGACTTCAATTCACTGGTGACGAAGGCAGGGACCAGCACACGGAACGGAACATTCTCCGGCGTGGTGGCCGCATCAAGTTTGGCCAGGCGGGAGAAGAGCGCGACATCGGACTGGCGCGTCTGCTTGAGCATGAACGCCCGCATCGGGACCTGCGCACGGTCGAGCGCCACTTCAAAGCTGATCTGGCCGGTGGAGTAGGGCTGGTAGGCGTCCGCATAGACACGGTCCAGCGTGGGACTCATGACGAAGAAGGTCAGGAAGAGCGACAGCCCCACGATCACCTGATTCGGCGGCGCGGCCTGGGTGCCCAGTGCCTGGCGCATCAGGGACAGGACGATGACGATGCGGGTGAAGCCGGTCATCATCAGCAGCACGGCGGGCAGGAAGCCCAGTGCGGTGAAGAAGAGCAGGGTCTGGATGGGGACCGAATAGCTGTTGCCACCGGCGCCCTGGCCGATGATGAGCGGCACCGAGGCGGGGGAACCGCCGGCGGCCTGTTGGGCGAATGCGGCGGCGCTGAGGGTGCTCAGCAGCAGGGCGGTGAGGGCCGGGGCGAGGCGGCGGGCAGAGACGGTGCAACGCATGTCAGAGCCCCGGTCCTGTTCCGTCCACCTGGCGGCCGCCGAGGCTGCGCTTGAGCATGTGGGCAAAGCTGGGCTGCGCCGACTGCAGGGCCGCACCGACATCCGCCTGCGGCGGCATGACGTGCAAGGTGCGGATCTGCTGGCCAGTGATACCGAGGACCAGCCATTGCCGGTCATCCCCCTGGCCCACCTCCACAATCACAATTCGCTGGCTGGGCGCAATCACCAGCTGCGCCACCGTGCGCAAATGCCCGCCCTGTGCAGCACCGCCCAAAGGCGTGCGCTTCAACAGCCACAGCACCACAGGGATGAGGGCGAGAATCGCCAGGAACCACAGAAGAGGGGCGAGGGAGGTGTTCATACCTCCCGATTATGGAGGGTTCTCTTGGGGCCCTTCACCAAAACAAACAGGGGAAGTGGGGGGCGTTATCGGTGGATCGAAACCGCCGACCGGGGGCCCTTTTCCTTCATGCCACGGCCAGAGGCCGTGGCCTTCGCCAGGCACAAACAGTCCACAGGACTGTTTGTGTCCGGGCTCAGTCCTCCGGCCCCTCCGGGGCCTCCCCCTTTTACTTACGGAAAAGGGCCGCCGATCGTCGGTTTCTCCAACCGAGAACTGCGGGGAGGGGAAGGATGGGCGCACTGCGACGGGTGGCTCGCTGGACGGGCGCTCCTGTGCGGTAAACGCCGGCGATGCCGTCCCAGGGCTGCCGTCGGGCCTTGCCTTGGTCTTGCTTCGGCCTTGCTCAGGCCTTGCTCAGACGGCGCATCCGCTCGGACGGCGTCACGATGTCGGTCAGGCGAATACCGAATTTGTCGTTCACCACCACGACCTCGCCCTGCGCAATCAGGTAGCCATTCACCAGCACATCCATCGGCTCGCCGGCCAGCGCGTCCAGTTCCACCACGGAACCTTGCGCTAGCTGCAGAATGTTCTTGATCGGGATGCGGGTGCGGCCCAGTTCCACCGTCAGCTGGACCGGAATGTCCAGAATCATGTTGATGTCACTGCCCGGCATATTGCCCGGCGTCGGCGTGAAATTGGTGAAGGTCGCCGGAGCCACCTGCTCCGCCACCGACTGCACCTCTTCCACAGCCTGTCCACCACCACCACCGCCAGCCTCAGCCAGCGCCGCCGCCCATTCAGCGGCCATTGCGTCCTGTTCGTCCATCGGGTTCGGAGTGTCAGCCATTGCGGGCTCCCAGCCAGCCCGCATCCGGGCCAGTCAGCAGTTTTTCAATCTTGATCGAGTATTTGCCGTTTGACGTGCCGTAGTGACAGTCAAACACCGGCACCCCATCCACCTTCGCCTGGATGATCTGCTCCAGATCCAGTTCAATGAAGTCGCCCGGCTTGAAGGCCAGCAGTTGCTCCACCGTCGCAGGCGCCTTCGCCAGCTCCGCCACCAGCTCCACCTCGGCCGACTGGATCTGGTGCTTCAGCAGATTCACCCAGCGCCGGTCCGGCTCGCTGGAATCGCCCTGCGTGGTGCTGTAGAGCACGTCGCGAATCGGCTCCAGCGTGGAATACGGAATGCAGAAGTACACCGTGCCGCTGGTCTCGCCAATTTCCAATGTGAAGCTGGTCGAGACAATGATTTCGCTGGGCGTGGCAATGTTCGCGAACTGCGGCTGCATTTCCGAGCGCTGATATTCCAGCTCCAGCGGATAGATGCCTTTCCACGCCTTCTGGTATTCCTGGGTGATCACTTCCACCAGCCGCAGAATGACCCGCTGCTCGGTCGCCGAGAAGTCACGACCCTCGATCCGCGTGTGGAACTTGCCGATGCCGCCAAAGAGCGAGTCAATGACCGCAAACACCAGCGTCGGGTCGCAGACGATCAGGCCCGACCCCCGCAGCGGCTTGACCGACACGATGTTGAAGTTGGTCGGCACCACGATCTCGCGCAGGAAGGCGCTGTACTTCTGCACCTTGATGCCGCCAATTGCCACTTCCGGGCTCTTGCGGATGAAGTTGAACAGCCCGATACGGATGTTCCGTGCAAAACGCTCGTTGATGATTTCCATCGTGGGCATGCGCCCACGAACAATCCGCTCCTGGCTGGCCAGGTTGTACTCGCGAATGCCACCGCTCTGGACCTCTTCGGCCTCAAGCTTCTGGCTCTCGCCGGTGATGCCCTGCAACAGGGCATCCACTTCGTCCTGGGAGAGGATCTGCTGGTTCATGACTTCAACCTTTGCACGGACCCGCGCTTATTGCACGATGAAGGTGGAAAACAGCACTTGCGTGACCGGGCTTTCCACCTGCTTCTTCCGCTTCTTCTTCTTTTTCGGCGCGTCGCTGTCTTCTTCGTCCTCGTCGTCCAGTTCAATGCCCATCGGGCGGACGGCTTCACGGCGGATCTCGCGCGCCAGCTTTTCCTTGCCCTCCACCGTCAGCAGCTCGGCCGAGGTCTTGTGGGAGAGCACCAGCAGCACGTTGTTGCGGATGGCCGGCATGTAAGCCTTGAGCTGGTCCGCAAAGTGCGGGTCCGCCACCTCCAGGGTGATGCCGACCTGCGCAAAACGGTCCACTTCCTTGTCCGCCAGATTGACGGTGAACGGGTCCAGCGGCACGAAGGTGGGCGGCGTGCCCGGCTTGACGTGCGCCGCCGCCGGAGCATGCGTCTCTTCAGCCGCGCCGCCTTCATCATCGGCCGCGGCCGACTTCTTCTTCATCATCAGCAGGGCGCCCACGCCAGCCAGCACCAGCACCAGCACGATGGCGATGATGATGATCAGCTTCTTCTTGCCGCCGCCCTTGGCGGCGACCTCATTCCCTGCAGCAGCAGTGGCCATGGGTGGGCTCCTGTAATCAGTCGGACATGCGGGCTCACCAGGAGCCCCTCTACCGTCCATTGTGCGGCGACCGCGTCCGCGCCAAAACTGGAAAAGACAGGAAAAACAGCAGTTGGCGCTTGGACCGAGGACTTCGCACGCCTCGCCAGAACCCTCCCGGTCCGGCCGGACTGATCCCGACGCGCGCTACCCCGCCGGCTACCCCCGGCCGACGTTCGGCAGGGGAGCGCCGCGCCCTCAGGCGTACAGGTCCACCAGACCGCGCGGTGCCGTACGGCGCTCGCTGCGGGCCACCGAGGTCAGGCCGTCGTCCCCGCTGGTGCCGGTGAAGCCGCCACGGCGTCCGTCGCCGTCACGGTCGCTGCCGCGCCCGTCCTGGCCGTTGCCCGACTGGGTCTGCGCAAAAACGCCACCGCCGCTGAGGGTGATGCCTTGGCTCTGCAGCGCCGCCGCCAGATCCGGCATGCTGCGCATCAACACGTCACGGGTCTCGGCCTGGGCGGCATGGAAATTCACCTGCGCCTGCTGGCCGTCGAGCTGGATCTGGATGGCCACCGGCCCCATGTCCGCAGGATTCAGCTGCAACTGCGCCTCATGGACACCGTCCTGGATCAGCAGGCTGACGCTGGCCGACAGTTCCGGCGCAAAGTCCGGGCTGTCCAGGGGTTGCGAGAGGGGCACCGACGGCACGTCCGCTGCACGCGGTGCGTCGGCGGAACCCGCGGCGCCGGTGCCGTCCGCCTGCTGGGCTGCGGCCAGCAAGGCTTCGAAGCTGTGACCCGGGCCGCCCGCGGCCGCCGAGTCGCCCAGCGCGATCTCCTTACTGCCACCGGCCAGGGCTTGCAGGCCGTCCAGCGCTTCATCTGCAGACTTTTTGCCGTCCGTGGCGGTCGCGGCGGCCTGTTGCAGGTCCTGCTGTAGGGCATCATGCCCGGCGGCGCCGCCAGCATGCGCATGGCCGCCCTTGCCATGTCCGGCCACGGCGGCGTTGCCGTCACCCGTGCCGTCCACCAGACCGTCCGCCTTGCCTTGCGGGCGGACCTCGGCCGGAGCGTCTCCCCGCAGCATCGCCAGCATCTGCTGCGCGGCGGCGGTCGGATCGCTGGACGCCGTGGCGTCCTTGCCGTCCTGCTCGTCCTGACCGGCCGCCGGCTCGCTGCCATCGGTCTTGCTCGCCTGGGCGGATTGGCTGTTGTCGGTGGCCGTGTTGCGTGCGCCCACCGGCTGGGTGTCGGCGTCGGCCGCATCGGCCTTGGCCTTGGCCGACTGAGACGGTGCCTTGGGCGCATCCGCCTGCTTGTTGGCCGCGTTGCGGTTCAGCGCATTGCGGGCATTGAGTTTGTTTTCTTCCTGCGTCGTGCCACTGGGGCCGTTGCCATTGCCATTCCCCGGCCCATTGGCGGCACGGTTCTGGGCTGCCCGCTGGGCCGCCTGAGCCGTGGTGGTCGAAGGTGTGGCGACGTTCGGCGTCTGCGGAGCCGCCATCGACGGGGCCGGCAGCGACGAAGATGCAAACGGCGTCTGCGGCGCCTGGGTTTTCAGATGGGACGCGCTCTGGTTCAGCAACTGCGAGAACGACGGCGCCTGCGAGTTCGGCGAGGTCGTCGGCAGGGCGGCGGCGCGGCCGCTGTCCTTGCGGCTGCCCGCCGAGGGGCCGCCGAGGCCGCTCAGGGCGCTGCTGCCCGCAGCATTGGAATGATTCAGGGGGATCTGCGACATGGACAGGGACCTCAGGCGACCAGACGGTTCAAGGGATTGCCGCCCCGAGCCGCGGCACGCGCCGCCTGCTCGTCCGTGGTGCGCTGCTCCTGACGCATCTGGGTGCGCAGGGCATCGGCACGGCGGCGCTCGATCAGCTTGCGCACGGACGCCACACGGAGCTCACGCTCCTGCAGCACCCGGCGAGCCGCGTCCAGACGTTGATCCGCAAAGTCGGCCACCCCGGCCTGCTGGCCGATGGCCTGGTCCAGCCGCCCGCCAAAGTTCTGATAACAACCCAGAATCTGGATGGTGGTGCGCTGGGCAAATTCCTGCTTCCAGCGCGACTGGTAGTCGCTGCGATATTGGCTCAGCTGGTCATGCTGCAGCCGCGCCGCCTGGGACCGCCGTTCAGCGTCCTGGAGGAAGCGCAGGGCTTCGTCGCGCTCGGCTTCCGCGCGCTCCAGCAGCACGGTCAGCGCTTGCAGGTTGGAACTACTCATTGGCTTACCTCGTCCACGGATTTCCACGTCTTTCACGTGGAATGAAGTGTGGCCGCCAACTGGTTCAGGCAATCCGCCAAAGAAGCGGGTGAATGCATGTCTTGTTGAAGCAATCGGACCATGTCGGCATGCAAGCGAACGGCGGCATCCAGTTCCGGATCGTGCCCTGCCTGATACGCGCCGAGCTGAATAAGATCACGCGCTTTGTTGTATTTCGCGAGCAATTGCCGAAATCGCCGCGCAAGTTCAACATGACGACGGTCCGCCACGCTGGTCATCACCCGGGAAATCGATTTCTCCACGTCGATGGCGGGGTAATGTCCGCTTTCGGCCAGCTCCCGGCTGAGCACGATGTGCCCGTCCAGAATGCCCCGCGCAGCATCGGCGATCGGATCCTGCTGGTCATCCCCTTCCGAGAGGACGGTGTAGAAGGCGGTGATCGAGCCTTCCCCCGCCAAACCGTTGCCACTGCGCTCCACCAGTTGGGGAAGCTTGGCAAAACACGAAGGCGGATAACCTTTGGTGGCCGGCGGTTCGCCAATGGCCAAGGCAATCTCCCGCTGCGCCATCGCATAACGGGTCAGTGAATCCATCAGCAGCAGCACATGCTGGCCGCGGTCCCGGAAATGCTCGGCAATGGCGGTGGCATAGCTCGCGCCCTGCATGCGCAGCAGCGGCGGCGCATCGGCCGGGGCGGCCACCACCACCGAGCGGCGCAGGCCTTCTTCACCGAGGATGTCCTCGATGAATTCCTTCACTTCGCGACCGCGTTCACCGATCAGACCCACGACGATCACATCCGCCTGGGTGTAGCGGGCCATCATGCCCAGCAGCACCGATTTGCCGACGCCGGTACCGGCAAACAGGCCCAGCCGCTGGCCGCGTCCCACCGTCAGCAGCGAATTGATGGCGCGCACGCCGGTATCCAGGGGCCGGCGCACCGGGTCGCGATCCATCGCATTGATGGACCGGCGCACCATCGGTTCGTCCCGCACCTGCTGCAGCGGGCCGCCACGGTCCAGCGGATGGCCCTGGGGATCCACGACGCGACCCAGCAGGCCGTCGCCCATCGGCAGGTGCAGGCCCCGGTCCTCGTCCCGTCGCCAGGGGTGGCGCTCTTCACCGAGCGCCGGTCCGTGCAGGGCCGCCGGACGCGGCAGCACCATCGCGCCGCTGGCCAGGCCGTGGATCTCGTCGGTGGGCATCAGGTAGGCCCGGTCGCCGGAAAAGCCGACCACTTCGGCCTGCACCGGCCGCTGGCCGCGGCGCGGCTGGGCCGCGGAGGAGGGCATGTGGATCTCGCACACCGAGCCCACCGGCACCTTCACGCCGGTCGCCTCCAGCACCAGACCGGCCACCCGCACCAGCTTGCCTTGCGGCTCCAGCGAGGGCGCGTTGGTGGAGAAATTCTGCAGGTCGCGGAAGTACTGCTGCCAGCGATCGGTACGGCTGCTCATGGGCGACCTCAGGCGGGCGTGTCGTCGTCGAAGCGGCTCTGGTCAAAGCGGCTGGCTTCAAACCGGCTCGGCTCGAATCGACCGGAATCCATACGACCCGACTCCATGCGACCAGGCTCCTGCGCGCTGGAGGGATCCCGTCCCACATCCTCCCGCAGCATCTCGTCCAGCGGCGGCCTGCCTTCCGTGCGGGATTCCGGGCGAGCGTCGCGACCCGGCTCCGGCGCCCGTGCACGCGGCGCGTCACCGTCCGAACCCGAACGCCGGTCCTCCCACACCGACGCCTGACCGATCGTGCTCACCGCCGCCTGCCAGCGCGCCTGCAAGGTGGCATCGACGCTGCAGATGTCGGCATCGACCTTGCAGCCGCCGCGGGCGATGCTGAGGTCCGGAATCACCTGGGTCTCGCGGGCGCGGAGTTCTTCGCCGGCGCCGTCCAGCACCAGCGGCAGATCGTCCGGGTGCACCCGCATGCGCACATGACGGGCGCTGATCAGCAGCGCCTCGACCGTGTCGTGCGCCACTTTGGCAATCAATTCGGGATGGGTGCGAAGTTCATTGCGCACCACCTGGCGCGCCAGTTCCACCGCGGTGCGGGCAAGCGAATCCGCCATGTCCCGCTCCAGGCTTTGCAGATCGGCATCGAAGCTGGTGACCAGTGCGCCGACCTGGGCGCTGATCTGCTTGGCAAAACTCTGTTTGAACGCGTCCAGCGCGGCCATGCCGTCGCGATAGCCGTCCTGATAGCCGGACTGCCGGGCACCCTGCAGCAGCTCGTCGATGCTGGGTGCGGGCGGCGGCGGGGGCGCGGGCGGCTCCACCGGCGGCGGCGCGCTCACCGGCGGGCGACGCGGCGCGGCACCGCCATCCAGCGAGCCCGGATTCCACGCGGCAAAGCCTGAGAGCTCCTCCCGCGGAATGATGCGGCTGTAGCTGGTGCCGCGCGGTTGATCGCCTTCCGGGCGGGTGGGCGGCGGCACTTGGCGGGGCGGGCGGTTGACCATGGAAATGAACTGTCCTGACTGCGACCCGTAAGCCTATTACAGGAATTGGTCGTCGCCGCCGCCGGCCAGCACGATTTGTCCTTCGTCGACCAGACGCCGTACGACCTTGAGGATTTCCTTCTGCTCGGCTTCGACTTCCGACAGGCGCACCGGTCCGCGCGATTCCAGGTCTTCGCGCAGCGTTTCGGCGGCCCGGCTGGACATGTTGCGGAAGATCTTTTCGCGCAGTTCCGGCCCCGCGCCCTTGAGCGCCACGATGAGCGATTCGGACTGCACTTCCTTGAGGATGGCCTGGATGCCACGGTCGTCGATCTTGTCCATATCGTCGAAGGTGAACATGTTGTCCATGATCTTCTGGGCGAGATCGGAGTCGGCTTCGCGGATGTAGTCCAGCACCGACGCCTCGACGCTGGAACCCATCATGTTGATGATTTCCGCCGCCGTCTTCACACCGCCCAGGTTGGACTTCTTCATGCGTTCGCCGCCAGCCAGGATCTGACCCATCACCTCGTTGAGGTCCTTCAGGGCCATCGGCTGAATGCCGTCCAGCGTCGCAATTCGGATCAGCACTTCATTGCGCTGCCGCTCGGTGAAGACACGCAGCACCGAGCTGCTCTGGTCGAAGTCCAGGTGCGACAGGATGGCCGCGACGATCTGCGGGTGCTCATTGCGCAGCAGCTCGGCCACCGAACCCGGGTCCATCCACTTCAGGCTTTCGATGGACGACACGTCCGACCCCTGAAGGATGCGGTCCAGCAGCAGGTTGGCCTTGTCTTCGCCCAGCGCCTTGCGCAGCACCGAGCGCACATATTCGTCGGTGTCGGACACCAGCGTGCTCTGGGTCTCGGCCACCTTGTCGAAGCGGTCGAGCACCGACTCGACGCGGTCGCGCGGCACCACCTTCATCTTGGCGATGGTTTCGCCCAGCTTCTGCACTTCCTTGGGGGCCAGATGCTTGAAGACCTCGGAGGCCTCTTCCTCGCCCAGGGACATGAGCAGGATGGCTGCGTCTTCTACGCCTTTGTCGTCCATGTCGGGTCTCGCTTGGATCTCGTGATGCGGTGGGGAATGGGGGCTCTGGGGACTGCCATCGGCGCATCAGCGCTTGGCCGTCTCCAGCTCTTCCCCGTTCACCCAGGCCCGCATGATGTTGGCCACGGCCACCGGATTGTCTCTCGCCAATTGGCGGGCGCGCTCGAGTTTGTCGTTGGAGATAGGGGCTTCCAGGGCCGGCAGGCCGCCCGGGCCGGCCGCCAGGGCCAGTTGCTCGTTCTCGATGACATTCAGCTCGGTCGCGCTGGCCGCTTCCGCATCTTCCTTCGGCGGCGGGGGCGGGAAGGCTGCCTTCAGGGCCGGACGGACCAGACCAAAGACCGCAATCAGCGCCACCAGCACCAGGGCAGCCGGAATGGCGGCGTCACGGGCCACATCACGCAGCCAGGGCTGGCGCCACAGGGGCAGGTCGGCCGGCTCGTTCTTGTCCGCCACAAACGGTGCGCTGATGACCTTGACCGAGTCGCCACGGTCCTGGGAAAAGCCCATGGCTTCCTTCACCAGGCTGTCAAGCTTCTCCAGTTCCGCATCGGACAGCGGCTGGCTGGTGGTCTTGCCCTTGGCATCGGTCACCATCTTCTGGTTGATCACCACCGCCGCATTGAGGCGGCGCACCTGACCGATGGCATTGCGGGTGACCCGCACGGTGCGATCGACCTCGAATTCGGTCCCGTTGACGCGACGGGTGTTCTGCGAGCCGCCGCTGGTGCCGGCCGGTTGCAGTTGCTGGGCCTGGCCGTTGATCGGCGCGGTTGCCTGCGGGGGCACTTGATTGGTCGTGGCGCCCGGCACACCGGTGGGCACCGGCGGGGTGCTGCCGATCTGCTCTTCGGAATTCATGCGGCGCACCGAGCTCTGGGTGTTCGGGCCCTGGTTCGGCTTGAACTCCTCGGCGGTCGATTCCACCTGATTGAAGTCCACGTCCGCCGTCACGGTGGAGCGCAGGTTGTCACGGCCCACCACCGGCTCCAGCAGCTCGGCGATGCGCTTGTTCAGGTTGTTCTCGACCTGCTGCTTGTAGAGCAACTGCTGGCTGTCCAGCCCGGTGCCGTTGTTGTCGTTGTTGTTGGAGAGCAGGGTGCCGGTGCTGTCCAGCACGCTGACCGCCTTGGGATTGAGTTCGGGCACCGAGGACGAGACCAGGTGCACGATGCCGGCGATCTGGTTGCGGTCCAGGGTGTGGCCGCCGCGCAGGGTGAGCATCACCGAGGCGCTGGGCTTCTGCTGCTCGCGGAAGAAACCGTTCTGCTGCGGAATGGCCAGATGCACCCGGGCATCGGCCACATCCGCCATGGCGGTGATGGTGCGGGTGAGTTCACCTTCCAGGCCGCGCTGGAAGTTCAGACGTTCATTGAACTGGGTCTGGCCGATGGACTGCTTGTCCATCAGCTCGAAGCCGACGATGCCGCCCTTGGGCAGGCCCTGGGACGCCAGCTTCATCCGCAGGTCATACACCTGATTGGCCGGGACCATGATGGTGCCGCCCGGCTCATTGCGGTAGGGCACATTCAGCTGCGCCAGCTGGGCGATGACGGCGCCGCCGTCCTTGTCCGACAGGCCGGAGAACAGCGGGCGGTAGTCTCCCTTGCTGGTCATCATCGTCATCGCCACGATGACGGCCAGCAGGGCGGCCAGGCCGCCGCCGAGCATCAGCTTGCTCTTGGTGGGCATCGCGGCCAGGCGGGCCGGGAAGCTCTGGGGCGCTTCAGGCTTGACCTCGGCAGGGAGTCCGGCGGCAGGGCTCAGGGCGTTGTCCATGGGGCGGGTCGGTCGGCGTAAGTGGGTCGGGCGTCGCACGGCTTGGGAGATTCCAGGCCGCAGTCGAAATTATTCGCAAACCCGGCCTCAAGAATGCGGGAAACAGGCCGAAGAAGCCCCCCTTGTTCTGCTCTTGTGTGGGCGAGGGAATGTCTACAGTCCAGTCCGTGGACCTCAAACTTCAACCCTTCAATTTCGCCAGCGCGGTGGCCCGTGCCGGTCTGACCCCCCAGGGGCAGCCGGTGGCCAAGCCCGCGTCCGGGACGAACTTCGCCGATGCGATGAGTTCGGCATTGAAGTCCGTCAGCAACCAGCAGAACGAGGCATCACGCCTGCAGCGGGAAGTCCAGCTGGACAACCCGACCGTCAGCCTGGAAGAGACCATGATCGCCATGCAGAAAGCCCAGATCGGCTTCCAGGCGACGCTGCAGGTGCGCAACCGGCTGGTCTCGGCTTATTCCGAAGTCATGAACATGCAGGTGTGAGCCCGCGCTTCACCTGACGACCGGCGCCGGCTGAGATCAGCCCGGGCGCTTGAGCATCCGCTCGCGCTTTTGCGCCTGATCGATGAACAGCTGCAGCGCCCGCGAGGCCGTGGGCGCCAGGGACACGAATGCGCAGCCCAGCTGATGCGGTGCCTGATCCTCACCGGGTGTGACATGTTGCACACGCAGCAGGGTGGCAAAGCTCACTTCCCGCTCCAGCTCCAGGGTGCCGGACAGCTCCGTGCCCGCGACCGGGGCCGGGGGCATCTGCCCGGTGAAGCCTGAAGCCGCCACTTGCGGCCATTGCAGGGCGAGTCCGCCGCTGCTCACATTGAGCACCCGAAGGCGCAGCCCCTCGGGCGTGTTCAGTCGCAGGGCGGGATACATCTGGCCGGGCGACTGCACCCGATAGGCCTGACGGCGCTGGAAGCGGTAGAGCCGCGCCGGCAGAGCCGCCCGCAGCACCGTGCCGCCACTCCCCCGAACGGCCACCAGGCCCGACACCTCGAAAGCCAGCTTGATGCGGTCGAGGTAGGCAATGGCATTCACTTCCGGGCTGGCCAGGACGGCCTCGGCGACGGCAGCATCGACCGGCATTTCCAGGCTCAACACGCCATGCGCCGGGTCCACCGCCATCACGACGGTGTGCAGCAGGGCCCCGTCCGGTGTGCTCAATTGCACACGGGCCTGGGCCTGCATCAGCTCGCGCAGCCAGCTCTGGACCTCGCCGGGGGCGTCCAGGCGGTAGTCGTCGGCGCCTTCCAGGTCGTCAGCGGCGGCTGGAAGGGGCGGGGTGTCCGGGTGGAGGTCGTTCAAGGTCGGGGACTCGGGTCGCTGCCGATCAAGAGGCGCAAGGCCGCGCCGCTCAGTGAACTGTCTTGGACTTGCCCTTCATCAGGTGATCCAGGTCTTCCAGCCAGGGTTCGGCCAGATGGCGGATCTCGGCGTCATTCAGCAGGATGCGCTGCATGATGCGGCTCTTGAGCTGCGACTCCTCGGTGCCCAGCTGCTGCTGCGTGGCGGCATGCTTGAGCTGCGAGATCAGCAGCACGCAGGCGCCTTCGAGCTTGACGACTTCATCCCAGTTGCCGGTGCGAGCGGCGTTGAGCATGTCGGCGCTGGCCTGTTCGATGGCTTCGTAGTAGCTCAGGAGATGAGTGTTCATGGTCGTCGTCGGGGCGGAAGAGGCCGGGGCGGCGGAATGCGTTTTGGCGGCGGAGGGCTTGGTCATGGTCGAGCTCGTATCTTGCCGTTCGGGATGACGGCCGACCTTCAGGCGGCAACGCGTTGTTCGTTCTGAGCCGGGGCGATGCTGGCCCAGGCTTCGCGGATGGGCTGCATCAGACGCTGGCACTCTTCCACCGCAGCGATGTCGCTGTGCAGATTGGCGTAGGTCAGGCGCATGCTCATGTAGGCGTAGAGGTCGCGCAGGTCGTTGGCCAGGTTGCCGGCGGCAGGATTCAGCGCGGCCTTGAGGCCTTCGTCCAGGATGCGAACGGCCTTGCTCAGCGCGCGGCCCTTCGCTTCGACATTCCCGGCACGAATCGCTCCCAGACCCTGGGTCATGGCGTCGTTGGCGCCGTCCAGCAGGAGCTGCACCAGCCGGTGCGGCGAGGCCTGCAGCACATCGGTTTCCACGCCGACGCGGTTGTACATGTTGCTTGCGCGCTGGCCGTGGGAAGCAAAGGGAGAGGAGTTTCCGTACATGATGTGCTGCGAGGGTTGTCGTAGTGCTTGTTTTAGTTTTCGGCTCTCACGCGGCTAACTTGAGCCGACCCTCGCCAGGATTAATGCTGGAATTTTGCGGTATTTCACAAAAACAAAAGCCTCCGTGAGGAGGCTTCAGGGCGCGTTATTCATTGCGCCGCAAAAGACGCGCTTTTTCAGCTGCTGCTGTTGAGCATGCCAGTGATCTTGCTGACGTAGCTGGACATGTCGTTGAGCTTGGCCATCTGGGTATCCAGCGCGGTGTATTGCGCCCGCAGACGCTTTTCATAGGCGGCCGAGCGGTCGGTCAATTCATCGACCCGTTTGTTGTTGGAGGTGACGCGGGACTGCAGGCCGGCCGTGCGGGTGGTGATGGCGCCATCCATGCCGGTGACCTGGTCGGCCAGCGCCCGCCATTTGGTGGCGATGCCGTTGTTGGCGGCATTGGTGCTGTCCACCCCCATGAACAGCTGCTTGAGGTCGCTGACGTGGCCCAGGGCGCTGCTCAGCTTGGTGTCATCCACCGTGATCGTGCCGGCGGTGCCGATGTTCAGGCCGAGGTCGGCCAGCCGCGCATATGAGCCGCCCAGCGTGCTGCCGCCGGAGGTGATGTTGCGCAACTGCGATTGCAGATTCACCGCGGTGCTGTCGCCCTGCAGGGCGCCGGCCGCCTTGCTGGTCTGGTCGTACTTGGTGTTGTCGCGCAGCAGATTCATCAGGCTGTTGTAGGCCGTGACGAAGTCGGTGATGTTCTTCTTGATGCTGTCCTTGTCCTGGCCGACGGTGACGGTGAGGTCCCCCTTCTTCAGGATGTTGATGCTCAAGCCATCGACCGCGTTCTCGATGGTGTTGGTCGACGAGACGATGTCGATGTTGTTGATCTTGACCTTGGCGTCCTGCGCGGCGGCATTGCGCTGCATCCCCAGGGTGGCATCGCCGGGCGGGTAGGCAAGGGCGGACAGGCCGGACGCGTCGCTGTTGTTGCCGTCCGCATCCGCGGTGGAGATCCGGAATCCGTTGGCCTCGCCGGTCGCGGCGGAGCGCACCACCAGTCGACTGCCGGTGGCATCGGTCACGACGGAGGCCAGCACGCCGGCGCCGGAGGAATTGATCTTGTCGCGCACGCTGGCCAGCGTGTCGGTGGCGCTGACGGTGATGTTGACCGCGGTGGCGCCGCTCTTGCTGGTGAAAGAGGGCGACGCGTCGGTGCCGCCCCACTGCCCCAGTTCGATGGTCATGGTGCCGGCGCCGACCTGCGCGGTACTGGACATGGCCTGGCTCACCACGCTCTGTGCCGAGGCCAGTTGGCCGACCGAGACGGTGTAGCTGCCCGCGCCACTGCCGGAACCGGCGGTGACGGTGGCCATGGTGGTGTCGGAGGAAGTGGCCGTCAGGGCGGCCCAGCTGGCGGGCGTGGAGAGCTTGCTCGCGGCGTCCCGCATCGCGCTGAAGGCGCTCTGGATCTTGCCGTACGCGGAAATCTGGGTCTTGAGGGTGTCGGTGCGGCCCTGCAGATCGGTGATCGGCTGCTGCTCGACGGCGACCAGCTTGGAGATGATGCTCTCAACAGGCAGCCCGCTGCCTGAGCCGATGGAGGAAATGGTGGCCATGGTTCGACTCCTGGGTCTCGCCAGAGGGGTGGATCAGTACATCCGCCGGTCAGGCAAGCGCAATGGACGACAGGGCCCCGGATGAGGCCCTGTCCAAAGTATCGGCACGCCCGGCGTCCGACTTGAGGGAATTTTTCGCGTCAGGACGCGAATCAACCCTTCAGCAGGGACAGGACCTGCTGCGGCAGCTGGTTGGCCTGGGCCACCATCGCATTGCCGGCCTGCTGCAGGATCTGCGCCCGACTGAGGTTGGACGTTTCCTGGGCGAAGTCCGCATCCATGATCCGGCTGCGGGCGGCGGTCTGGTTCTCGTAGGCCACCTGCAGGTTGGAGATCACGGCGTCGAAGCGGTTCTGGGTCGCACCCAGCACGGCGCGCTGGGAGTTGACCGAGTCCAGCGCCGCGTCGATGTTGGCGACCACCGTCGCGATGGCGGCCGGGTCGGCGGTGTTGTCGATCACGGCACGTCCGGCGCCGTTGATGTCGGTACCGGCGACCGCGGTGATGGCCGGGTCCTGGGTCATGTTCGGCGTGGTGACGGTGATCTCGTCATTGGCCGTGGTGTTGGGACCCACCTGGAAGGTCTGCGGCGTGGCCGCATCCGCGCCCAGGATGTATTTGCCGTTGAAGGTGGTGCCGCCCAGCACGCGCTGCATTTCCTTGGCCAGCTCGCCGAATTCCTTGTCCAGGGAATCCTTGTCGCTGTTGGCGTTGGTGGCGTTGCGGGCCTGGATGGCCAGTTCACGCATCCGCTGCAGCGAGTCGGCCACCTTGCCCAGCGCGCCTTCAGCGGTCTGCGCCAGCGAGATGCCGTCGTTCGAGTTGCGGATGGCGACGCTCATGCCGCGGGCTTGAGCGTTCATGCGTTCTGCGATGGCCAGGCCGGCGGCATCATCCTTTGCGGAGTTCACCCGCAGGCCCGACGACAGCCGTTGCATCGAGGTCGCCAGTGACGACTGCGAGCTGTTCAGATTGCGTTGCGCGTTGAGCGAAGCAATGTTGGTGTTGATGGTCTGTGGCATTGATGCACTCCTGCGGAGATCCTTGTCCTGGCTTTAGATCCTGACGGTGATCGTGGTTGACGCTGTCGTTCCCGACCTCGCCTGCCGACCCCCACCACGCCCCTGGCGCTCTGGATGGATCTGCCGGTTGGACCGGTGGTCGAGCCCGTCCAAGTGGAGGCTCGATGGGTCCCATTGTGGAGAAACTGCCGCAGGCCTGAAGCCGCGATAAAGGGGTGAAAGACCGATCAAATGAAAAGAAGGCCCCGCGGCCATCCCCAGGGCGGGGAGGGCGGCGGGGCCTTCGGTGAAACGGCGCTGGCGCCGTGCTTTCGCGAGGCTTGGCGGGGCTGTCGCCCCGGAAGCGGGTGGTGCCTGAAGACGCGGAGCGTCTGCGTCCCGATCAGCTGCGCAGGAGGGACAGGACCTGCTGCGGCAGCTGGTTGGCCTGGGCCACCATGGTGTTGCCGGCCTGTTGCAGGATCTGCGCACGGCTGAGGTTGGCGGTTTCAGCGGCGAAGTCGGCATCCATGATCCGGCTGCGGGCCGCGGTCTGGTTTTCGACCGAGATCTGCAGGTTGGAGATGATGGCGTCGAAACGGTTCTGCGAGGCACCCAGGACGGCACGCTGGCCACTGACGGTCTTGATGGCGGCATCGATGTTGTCGATGACGGTCGCCAGCGTGGCCGGGGTGGAGGCGTTGTCGATGGTGCCGCCGGTCACCGCGGTGATGGTGGCATCTTGCGTCAGGTCGGTGGTGACGACGTCCACCGAGTCGTTGGCCGTCGTGTTGGCACCGATCTGGAACGTCTGGGTGCCGGCATCGGCCGCCAGGATGGCCTTGCCGTTGAAGGTGGTGCCTCCCAGGACACGACCGATTTCTTCACCCAGCTGGGCGTATTCGCGACCCAGGGAGTCGAGGTCGGACGTGGTGTTGGTGGCGTTGCGGGCCTGGACGGCCAGTTCACGCATGCGCTGCAGCGAGTCACCGACCTTGGAGAGTGCACCTTCCGCCGTTTGCGAGAGGGAGATGCCGTCGTTGGCATTGCGAACCGCGACGTTCATGCCGCGCACCTGGGCATTCATGCGTTCGGCGATGGCCAGACCGGCGGCGTCATCCTTGGCGGAGTTGACGCGCAGGCCGGAGGACAGGCGCTGCATGGAGGTGGTCAGCGACGACTGCGAAGAGCTGAGGTTGCGCTGAGCGTTCAGGGATGCCAGGTTGGTGTTGATGATCTGAGCCATGATCAAAATCCTTTCAGTTGCGTAGACCTTGTCGGTCCGTGTCGGATAAAACTTGTCCGACGGGGCCGGACCACGAGGTCCTTGCTAGACATTGCGGACCCGTTGAAACCGTTATCGGGTCGGGACTGAAAAGACTTGAGGGGGAAAATTCGGGCCGGGGTGTCACGGCGTGCCCAGGATGTGAATTCATGGGCGTTTGGAGGGGGTTGTCGAAGAAATGGGGGGTGAATCCCTGGCTTTTCTTCGATTCAACCGGGGGCGTGGGGCGCCCGGATGGCGAGTACGGGAAGGACGCGGTCCCGGTGAGAACCCCGGCAACGCCGCCGATGTCTAGGGCAGCGGCGCAGGGCTCTCCGGTGTTCCCACCGGGACGAACGTTTTCCTCTTCCTCTTTTTGTTCTCTGTCTTCAATGCGTTGCGCCGGCTCAAAGACCGGGCGGACGCTCATTGAGAGCAAGCGTCCGCCCCGTCTCTGTCCACAGACGTCCGCCGCGCCCCGCAAGCCGGGCACTACTCCATCCATCGCACAGGTCGATGTACTTGCGGGGGCGGGGAACACTGTACGCAGAGGCGCCGTCGCAGGCGCAGCCAGGCCCGGAAGATCCAGGCGAGGCGCGGGCTGCGAAGGAGAGGGCCGAAGCCCCATCCTTCATCCGGCGCTTGCGGCCGGGCCGATCAGCGCAGCAGGGCCAGCACTTGCTGGGGAGCCTGGTTCGCCTGGGCGATCATGGCGTTGCCAGCTTGTTGCAGGATCTGCGCACGGCTCAGGTTCGCGGTTTCAGACGCGAAGTCCGCATCCATGATCCGGCTGCGAGCCGCCGTCTGGTTCTCCACCGAGATCTGCAGGTTGGAGATGATGGCGTCGAAACGGTTCTGCGATGCACCCAGCTTGGAACGCTCACCCGAGACGGTCTTGATGGCCGAGTCGATGTTGTCGATCACCGTGGCCAGGTCGGCCGTGGTCGAGGCGTTGGTGATGGCGCCGCCGGTCACCGCCGTGATGGTGGTGTCGGTGGTCATGTTGGTCGTGACCACATCCACCGAGTCGTTCGTCGTGGTGTTGGCGCCGATCTGGAAGGTCTGGGTGCCAGCGTCCGTCGCCAGAATGGCGCGGCCGTTGAAGGTGGTGCCGCCCAGCACGCGCTGGATTTCAGAACCCAGCTGCGCATATTCCTGACCGATCGAATCCAGGTCGGACGTGGTGTTGGTGGCGTTACGGGCCTGCACCGCCAGTTCACGCATACGCTGCAGCGAGTCACCCACCTTGGACAGCGCGCCTTCAGCCGTCTGCGACAGCGAGATGCCGTCGTTGGCATTGCGCTGGGCCACATTCATGCCGCGCATCTGCGCCTGCATGCGGTCCGCAATCGCCAGACCCGCAGCGTCGTCCTTGGCGGAGTTGACGCGCAGGCCGGAAGACAGGCGCTGCATCGAAACAGCCAACGAGCTCTGGCTGGTAGAGGTATTGCGCTGAGCGTTCAGCGACAGCAGGTTGGTGTTGATGACTTGGGCCATGTTTTGCTCCTAACAGCAATCTAGAAATACATACCGGCAAAAGCGCCGAACCACACAGGAGTTGTGCCAGTCCGGCGCTAGTCAACCCATTTCGCCCCCGCCCCTCCCCGGGGCCTGGACGCCTGGCCTTCTAACCGGACGACGTGTCTGCAAGCAGACCCGTTGTTTTGGTTGTCGGCACAGTCGCCATAGAACTTGAGGGCTGTTTGTCAAGACACCTGAAAACTTGAAAAGAGGGTCTGACAACAGGCTTTTCTGCGTTTGACGTTTGGCGGGAGCTTCGCCCCTGCCGCCAGTCAATGCGACGGACACACCTGATTAACGGCATCCACGCCCGGCAATGAAGGGATTGGCCGGTGATTCCGGCGCTTTTCGTGTGCTTGATCACAAGAGCTCCCCCCTAAAGTCCTCTCCAGCGTTGCCGAGCCCGGTGACGCACCCCGTCACCCTGGGAAGCCACCACCGTTTTGTGCGGTAGGCGTTGCGTGTCCCAGTGAACCCTTCTGATCCATATGGAGAGGTCTATGCCGCTGCACACCGCCAAATCCGCGAATTCCACGATCGGCCAGGCACGGTCCGCCGCGTCCATCGTGTCCACCCCGTCCACCGACGGCGTGAGCCGCATTCAGCCCGGTTCCCACGAAGCCATGCTGTTGCTGGCGCAAGCCCGCAATGCCGCGTTTGAACAGGCCGCGCAGGGCCGCCTCGGCGAAGGCGTGAATCTGCTGTGCAATGCGCTGGAAATCGAACCGACCAGCGTCGACCTGATGTCCGACGTGGCCGCACTGCTGCTCTCGGCCGGTCAGCTGGCCGATGCCGCGCTGTATGCCCACCAGGCCATCCAGATCCAGCCCCAACACGCCCCCAGCCTCTATACGCTGGCCTTTGCGCTGTCAGGCCTCGGTGAAGTGAAGGCCGCCATCGAAGTGCTGACCACCCTGTGCCAGGGCGAAGCCGCCGAGATGCTCAAGCGCGAAACCCCGGAGCTGGCGCCGCTGGTGGCGACCGAGCTGCGTCGCCTGCAGATGACCTGAGGGCGCAGCGTGACAAAGTGCCGCTTCGGTGAGCCCCAAGGGCTCCCGGGCGGCCGATCCGGACGGTGAGAGACTCGCTGCCAGGGTCATCCGCTGATGTATTTTTGTGATCCGCCGCTCCAGCGGATCGCGTTCAGGCGCACAGCCTGACGCACCGGCCCCGACACGGAGCCTTCAACTGACTGACGTCCGCCGGCTCCTGCGGCGGGAGCATCAGTCCCCCCGGAAGTCCCAGCCCATCGGGCTTGCGCGCACTTCCGAGGCTCGCGCCCGGCGCGGCCTGTCTCCCCTGGAATGTCTGCCTCGCCTGTCAGCGTGTAGGAAGTGCGCTGACACGCCGGTCGGCGCGTTCCCTAGCTCGTATCTGGTGGCTCCCTGATGTTGTCGGCCTGAATGAATCCGCAGAATTCATTCCAACGCAGCCACAACGCCCCCCAGGAGATCCCCATGAATGCAGACCAGATCCTCGCCGAGATTCGCGAAGCCAACCTGTCCTACCTGATGCTGGCCCAAAGCCTCATCCGCACGGACCGCGAACAGGCGCTGTTCCGCCTGGGCATCTCGGAAGACACCGCCATCCTGCTCAACACCCTGAGCCCCGCCCAGATGATGAAGATGGCCGCCAGCAACACGCTGCTGTGCCGCTTCCGCATGGACGACGATCTGGTCTGGAACCTGCTGACCAGCCACGGCAAGCCGGCTGCAAACGACTCCGTGTCTCGCCTGCACGCTTCGATCCTGATGGCCGGTCGCCATCACGAAGCCGCCTGATCGAACGTCGCCCCGTCCCCTGAATTCCAGTTCCGAGAGGTTTCCCATGCGCACCAAGTCCATCCTGACCGAAGCCAAGCAGATCGAACGCGCCGTGACGCTGATCAACCTTGGCGCTCGCCTGCAGGTGCTGGAGTCGGAAACCGATCTGAGCTATGAGCGTTTGCTGCGTCTGTACAAGGAAGTCTCGGGCAAGAGCCCGAGCAAGGGCCAACTGCCGTTCTCGACCGACTGGTTCATGAGCTGGCAACCCAACATCCATGCCAGCCTGTTCATGAACATTCATGAATACCTGAACAAGGTGGCCGAGATGGATGAGATCGACACCGTGATCAAGGCCTACCAGCTCTATCAGGAGCAGACCCAGGCCCAGAATCTGGAGCCGCTGCTGTCGGTGACCCGCGCCTGGCGCCTCGTCAAGTTTGTGGACAACGGCATGCTGACGCTGACCAAGTGCAGCAAGTGCCACGGCCACTTTGTCACCCACCCCCATGAAGTGGCCAAGCACTATGTGTGTGGCCTGTGCAACCCGCCGGCACGTGCGGGCAAGGGCAAGGCGGCGGGTGGTCTGCAACTGAACTGATGCAATTGAACTGATGCGACTGAACTGAGACAGTTGCCCAATGTCCCACCGCTGGCGCACCTGCCTGGTCGTCATCGCCAGGAATGAAGCCGCCCACATCGGGCGGCTGCTGGACAGTGTCCGCCCGTGGGTGGACGACATGCTGGTGCTGGACACCGGCTCCACCGACGACACACCCGCCCGTGCCGCACAGGCCGGTGCGCGAGTGGTCCATGCGCCGTGGCCGGACGATTTCGCCCAGGCGCGCAATACCGCACTCGATCTGGCGAACGCCGACTGGCATCTGGTGCTGGATGCCGATGAATGGCTGATCAGCGGTGGGGAAGCGTTGCAGGCTTTGCGTCATACGGCGCCTGATTTCGTTGGCACCGTCGCGCTCGAAGATCACTTCGATGACGGTGTGGCCCACACGCGTCTGAGCCGGCTGTTGCCCGGCGACGTCCGCTATGCCGGGCGCATCCATGAGCAGCCGGTGCATCAGCGCCCGGTGTACGCCGTCCCCCTCCATATCGGTCACGATGGCTACCTCGGTGTGCGTCTGCGCGACAAGGCCGGGCGCAACCGTCGCCTGCTGGAGACGGCCGTCGCGGATCAACCCGATAGCCCCTATCTCTGGTATCAGCTCGGCAAGGATTGCTCTGTCTATGAAGACTTTGCGGCTGCCGAAGAGGCCTTCGCGAGCTGTGCAGGCTTGCTTGAACACGGTGCAGGCGCCACCCGCGATGCAGCGGGAGGCGCTGCCAGCGAACCCGACTACAGCGACCCTCAAACCCGAGGCGCTGCAGCCCCCGCCTGGTGGCCCGATCTGGTCGCACGTCGTCTCTTTGGCCTTAAACGGTTGGGTCGCCATGCGGACGGCGTGATGTTTGCAGACAGCCAGTTGGTCATCTGCGAGTCATCGCCCGATGTCTTCTTCGCGCTAGGAGACCTGCTGCTCGACTGGGCGGCAGAGGATCCGAGCCAGGCCGAGGTCCTGCTGCCGATGATCGAAGACGCCTGGCGCCGCTGTCTGCTGCTCGGTGAGCAGCCCGACCAGCCGGGTGCGGTCGCCGGCCGCGGTAGTTATCTTGCGGCTTACAACCTGGCGCTGGTCCTGGAAGGGACGGGGAGGGCGGAAGAAGCCCAGGCACTGCGGGACCAGTTTCCAGCCCCTCGTTCGTGACGTGATTGGCAGAAAAGCAGGGTTCCCATGGCGCTGATCTGGCAGCTTGTAGGAAGTTCCCTGACACGGCCGTCGTCCTGCGCCCTAAGAAAGGCATAGAAGCGACCTGATGTCGGCTTTGTTTCTCGTTCTCTACAGTTCAACCCATGCCGCGACGTCACCACGACGACGCAACAAACGGCCCCGAACACAGACTTGAGGTAAACGAGATGAACGCTGACCAGATCCTCGCTGAAATCCGCGAAGCCAACCTGTCCTACCTGATGCTGGCCCAGAGCCTCATCCGTTCGGACCGTGAGCAGGCCCTGTTCCGCCTGGGCATCTCGGAAGAGACCGCCACGCTGCTGAACACCCTGAGCCCCGCTCAGATGATGAAGGTGGCTGCCGGCAACACGCTGCTGTGCCGCTTCCGCATGGACGACGATCTGGTCTGGGGCCTGCTGACCAGCCATGGCAAGCCGGCTGCGAACGATTCGGTCTCCCGCCTGCACGCTTCGATCCTGATGGCCGGTCGCCATCACGAAGCCGCCTGATCGAACGTCGCCCCGTCCCCTGAATTCCAGTTCCGAGAGGTTTCCCATGCGCACCAAGTCCATCCTGACCGAAGCCAAGCAGATCGAACGCGCCGTGACGCTGATCAACCTTGGCGCTCGCCTGCAGGTGCTGGAGTCGGAAACCGATCTGAGCTATGAGCGTTTGCTGCGTCTGTACAAGGAAGTCTCGGGCAAGAGCCCGAGCAAGGGCCAACTGCCGTTCTCGACCGACTGGTTCATGAGCTGGCAACCCAACATCCATGCCAGCCTGTTCATGAACATTCATGAATACCTGAACAAGGTGGCCGAGATGGATGAGATCGACACCGTGATCAAGGCCTACCAGCTCTATCAGGAGCAGACCCAGGCCCAGAATCTGGAGCCGCTGCTGTCGGTGACCCGCGCCTGGCGCCTCGTCAAGTTTGTGGACAACGGCATGCTGACGCTGACCAAGTGCAGCAAGTGCCACGGCCACTTTGTCACCCACCCCCATGAAGTGGCCAAGCACTATGTGTGTGGCCTGTGCAACCCGCCGGCACGTGCGGGCAAGGGCAAGGCGGCTGGCGGCCTGCAGATGCATTGAGCGCAGTGACCGCGCCGTCACCCACGCAGACGACATCCCAAGGCGTTGCCGCTGGCCGGCAGCGCCTTGAATCCCGCACAATCGTTTTGCCTTCATCCTCGACCGTCGGCTTGAACGATCCAGACGCACCTCCTTCTGCGGATGCCTCCCCGGCAGCCCGTGCGAATCCCCCCGACGAAGCGCCGCCGCCCGCCTGGCGCTGGCCGGCGCATGCGCTGGCCGTCTGGGTCACCTGCTGGGCGGTCTGGCGGGCCTTCGGGCCGGACTGGCCGGCCGCGGTGGTGGGTATCGGCCTGGGCCTGATCTTCGCCGGCCTGCAGCGCCAGCCCTGGCGCCGCGCCATCGTGGCGGGCGGTTTCCCGCTGGCGCTGCTGGTCAGTGGCACGCCGCTGCCCGGCTGGGTCTGGCTGATTCCCCTGGCCATCCTGCTGGTGGCCTATCCGCGCCGTGGCTGGTCCGACGCGCCGCTGTTTCCCACCCCCCATGACGCACTGAAGGCGCTGCCGACCGTGCTGCCGCTGCGTGAACAAGCGCACGTTCTCGACGCCGGCTGTGGTCTGGGCGATGGATTGGTAGCGCTTCGCCGCGCTTATCCCGCCGTGCAACTGCACGGGATTGAATACAGTCCGTTCCTGTGGCTGCTGGCTCGACTGCGTTGCCGGTGGGCCACCGTGTCCCGGGGCGACCTCTGGGCCCAGTCGTGGCGGGAGATGGATCTGGTCTACCTGTTCCAGCGTCCCGAATCCATGCCACGGGCGCTGGACAAGGCGCGGGCCGAGATGCCTGCGGGCCGCTGGCTGGTGAGCCTGGATTTCCCGCTGCCGGGGCAAACCGCCCATGCGCAGCTGGAGACCGGAACCCGTCACCGGCTGCATGTCTACCGGGTCGAGGACCTGACGCCAAAAGACCGCTCAAGGCTGCAAGGCCCCCGGTCGATATGAGATGAGACGGGTCGTGCCGGCAACGGTCGCGGCGGAATTTTCAGGACGGAACCACTTCCATGTTTGTCATCATTGGTTGGGTGCTCGCGTTGGCTTGCATCTTCGGCGTGTTCATCGCGCACGGAGGAAACATCAGCGTGGTGCTGCATGCACTGCCGTTTGAGATGACCACCATCTTCGGTGCGGCCATCGGCGGCATGCTGGCCACCAATCCCCCCAAGGTCATGAAGGCCACCATGAAGGGATTGGGGGAATGCTTCAAGGGCAGCAAATACACCAAGGCCCGCTACATGGAGCTGCTGGCGCTGCTCTACGACATCCTGCAAAAGGCCCGCAAGGAGGGCCTGATGTCGATCGAAAAGGATGTGGAAGATCCGCACAGCTCGCCGCTCTTCCAGAAGTACCCCACCGTCGGCAACGACCACCATGTTGCGGAATTCATCACGGATTACCTGCGCATGATGGTGTCGGGCAACCTCAATGCCCATGAGATCGAGTCGCTGATGGACGCCGAGATCGATACCCATCACCATGAGGCTTTTCTGGCGGTGCAGGCGATTCAGCGACTGGCCGGTGGCCTGCCGGCCTTCGGTATCGTGGCCGCGGTGCTGGGCGTGGTGAACACCATGGGCTCGGTGGGGCAACCCCCGGCGGTGCTGGGCGGCATGATCGGCTCCGCGCTGGTCGGGACCTTCCTGGGTATTTTGCTGGCTTACGCATTTGCCGAGCCGCTGGCCGGTGCGCTGGAGGCCAAGGTGGACGAAGCCGGCAAGGAATTGCAGTGCATCAAGACGACGCTTCTGGCGTCGATGCAGGGATATGCCCCGCAGGTGGCCATCGAGTTTGGCCGCAAGGTGCTGTATTCCACCGAACGCCCGACCTTCGCCGAGCTCGAAGGCCACGTGAAGAAGAAGTAACCCAGGCCGCAAGGACTTCACCATGGCCGGAGACGCCAAAAAACTTCAGCCCATCATCATCAAGCGCGTCAAGAAGGGCGGCCATGCCGCTCATGGCGGCGCCTGGAAGATCGCCTATGCCGACTTCGTGACGGCGATGATGGCCTTCTTCCTGCTGATGTGGCTGCTCGGCTCCACCACCGAGGGCGACAAGAAGGGCATTGCGGACTATTTCTCTTCGCCGCTGAAGATCGCGCTGCTGTCCAGCGGCTCGGGCGCCGGCGATGCGTCGCACGTCATCAAGGGCGGCGGCCAGGACCTCACCCGCACCACCGGCCAGGTCAAGCGCGGCGAAGTGGCGGCCGACCGGGCGCACGTGAACCTCAAGGCGCTGAAGCAGGAGCAGATCCGCGCCGAGATCGCGCGGCTGAAGGACCTGCAGAGCAAGGTCGAGCAGAAGATCAAGGCCAACTCCAAGCTGGCCGCGATGAGCTCGCAGATCCGGCTCGACATGACGGCCGACGGCTTGCGCATCCAGATCGTCGACGAGCAGAACCGGCCGATGTTCGACAGCGGCAGCGCCATCGTCAAACCCTACATGCGTGAACTGCTGCGCGAAATCGGCAGCGTGCTTGGCGAGGTGCCCAACCGGCTGACGCTCGAAGGCCACACCGATGCCCAGCCTTTCCCGGGCGGCGAGCGCGGCTACAGCAACTGGGAGCTCTCGGCCGACCGGGCCAATGCCTCGCGGCGCGAGCTGGTGGCCGGCGGCCTGCCGGACGACCGCGTGCTGCGGGTGCAGGGCCTCGCCTCGAGCAACCTGTTCGACAAGAACGACCCGCTGAGCCCGGCCAACCGGCGCATCAGCATCATCGTGATGAACCGCGAGGCGGAAGACCGCTTCTTCAACAAGATCCCCGAGGTTGCCGAGGCCGAAGCGCCCGCGGCCTCGGCCATCGAGCTGCCGGTGCTGCCTTTGCTGCAGACGCCCTCAAGTTCGACCGCCGCCAACCGATAACCTGCGCAAGCCTAAGCCCGAAGGACGCTTCGCCATGAGCAACCCCACCGACCTGAAGTTTTTGATCGTCGACGACTTTTCGACCATGCGCCGGATCGTGCGCGGCCTGCTCAAGGAAATGGGCTGCAACAACGCCGACGAGGCCGAAGACGGCGCCATCGCGCTGAACATGCTGAAGGCCCAGAAGTTCGACTTCGTCGTCAGCGACATCAACATGCCCAACATGAACGGCTTCGAGCTGCTGAAGGCCATCAAGGCCGACGACAGCCTGAAGCACCTGCCGGTGCTGATGGTGACCGCCGAAGCCCGCAAGGAAGACATCGTGCTGGCCGCCCAGAGTGGCGCCGCCGGCTACATCGTCAAGCCTTTCACGAAGGCGACGCTGGAAGAAAAGGTCCAGAAGATCATGCAGAAACTGGCCGCTGCGGCCTGACGCGTTGGGAGTAGCACCATGCAGATGGAAGAGTTGGCCAAACTGAGTCAAAACGCCACCGAACCCTTGTCGGTGTCGCCCGAGGTTTTTCAGCAGCTGGGCAATATCACCCGGGTGCTGCATGACACCATGCAGCAACTGGGCGTCATGCCCAAGCTGCAGGTGGCGACGGACGGCCTGCCCGATGCGCGCAGCCGCCTGACCTACATTGCCACCAAGACGGCCGATGCTGCCAACAAGGTGCTGAATCACGTGGACCAGGCCAAGGCCGAGCATGCCCGCATTTCCGCGGCTGCCAACGCCATGGCCCAGGCCATCACCGCCGACCCGGTCAAGGCCGTGGCCACCGGTGCGGTGTTCAACTTCGTCAAGGAAGTCGAGGAATCGACCTCCAAGATCGACAACCACCTGACCGACATCATGATGGCGCAGGACTTCCATGACCTCACCGGTCAGGTCGTCGCCAAGGTGGTCACGCTGGCCAATGACCTGGAAGACAGCCTGGTCAAGCTGCTGGTGCAGGTGGTGCCGCCGGATCAGCGCGAAAAGGTGGACCCGAGCATCCTGCAGGGCCCGGTGGTGAACCCGGAAGGCCGCACCGACGTGGTGAGCAACCAGTCGGAAGTGGACGACCTGCTGGCGTCGCTGGGCTTCTGACCCTGCGGCTCGCGGCCCCGCGCCGCCGCCCATCGAACCAGGAGATCTTCGGATCTCCTTTTTTTTGGGCCGCCGGGCCCGGCAGGCCTGCCGTCCACCAGCGCAGAAGAGCCGCCCCTTTCCCCCCTTTATCCGGCTAAAGCGCGGACCCGGCTCGCCGAACAATGGCGGTGCTGCGGCATGGTGTCGCAGACCTGCACCCCGCCATGGCCGACCAAGACGCACAAGACCGCAACTTACCCGCCTCGCAGAAGAAGATCGAAAGGTCTCGCAAGGAAGGGCAACTGCCGCGTTCCCGCGACCTGCCTCACTTCACCGTGATGGCGGCCGGCGGGGCGATGATGGTCATGGGCATGCCGATGGCGGTGGAGCGCATGCAGCGGATGCTGGAAGGCTCGCTGCGTTTTGACGCCGAGCAGCTGCGCACGGCCGGTGTGATGACCGAACGTCTGTCGGGCCTGACCTGGCAGGCCTTTGCGCTGGCGCTGCCGGCGCTGTTGATCCTGAGCGTGGCCGCCATCGCCGGCCACCTCGCCGGCGGCGGCTGGAACTTCACCATGAAGCCGCTCGCCCCGAAGTTTTCCCACCTCAATCCCCTCAGCGGTTTCGGCCGGCTGTTCCAGTGGCAGAACCTGACGCAGGCGCTCAAGGCCTGCCTGCTGGCCCTGGTGCTGGGCATCATCGGCGCGCTGGCGCTGAAGGACCGCGTCGCCGGCTTCATCGGCATCATGTCGGTGCCCCTGCCATCGGCCCTGGCCTTCGCCGGTCAGCAGCTGATGGGCGGCCTGATGCTGCTGGGTCTGGCCCTGTTCCTGTTCGCCGCCATCGACCTGCCGCTGCAGCGCTTCATGTACCTCAAGCGCCTGAAGATGTCGCGCGAAGAGGCGAAGAATGAAATGAAGGAGGCCGAGGGTAACCTGGAGATGAAGCATCGCATGCGCCAGAAGGCTCGCGAGATGATCAAGCGCCAGATGCTGGCCGCCGTGCCCAAGGCCGACCTGGTGGTGATGAACCCGACCCACTATGCGGTCGCGATCCAGTACGACGAGACCAAGATGGGCGCCCCGCGGGTCGTGGCCAAGGGCCTGGACCTGCTGGCCTTCAAGATCCGCGACATCGCCAAGGACAACAAGGTGCCGGTGCTGCGCGCCCCGGCCCTGGCCCGTGCCCTGTACGCGCACGCCGAGATCGACCGCGAGATTCCCGGCGCCCTGTTCGGTGCCGTGGCCCAGGTGCTGGCCTATGTCTACCAGCTCAAGGCGGCCCTGGCCGGTCGCGGCATGAGCCCGAACGAAGCGCCCAATCCGAGCGTGCCGGACGAACTCGATCCGCACAAGAAGCCGGGCTGGACACCGCCTGCCGAGGAACAGGACGACCTGTTCACCGACGCCGCCCCGCAATCCTGACCCAGACACACGAAGGCTGAACCATGAACGAGCTGATGGCCCGTTTGCAGAACCTCCTGGGACCCCGCGCCGGGATCATCAGCGCGCTGGGCGCGCCGATCGCCGTCATGATGGTGCTGGCGATGATGGTGCTGCCGCTGCCGCCCTTCGCCCTGGACCTGTTCTTCACCTTCAACATCGCCATGGCCATCATGGTGATGATGGTGGCCTCGCACATGGTGCGGCCGCTGGACTTCGCCGCCTTCCCGACGGTGCTGCTGCTCACCACGCTGATGCGCCTGTCGCTGAACGTGGCCTCCACCCGCGTGGTGCTGATGGAAGGCCACACCGGCGCCGGCGCGGCCGGTCAGGTGATCGAGAGCTTCGGCCACTTCCTGATCGGCGGCAACTTTGCCGTCGGCCTGATCGTGTTCGCCATCCTGGTGGTGATCAACTTCATCGTGGTCACCAAGGGTGCGGAGCGGATTGCGGAAGTCGGCGCGCGCTTCACCCTGGATGCGATGCCCGGCAAGCAGATGGCGGTGGACGCCGACCTGTCCGCCGGCCTGATCGACGAGAAGGAAGCCAAGCGCCGCCGCGCCGAGCTGAGCGACGAAGCGGACTTCTTCGGCTCCATGGACGGTGCCAGCAAGTTCGTGCGCGGCGATGCCGTGGCCGGCATCCTGATCCTGTTCATCAACATCATCGGTGGCTTCATCATCGGCGTGGCCCAGCACGGGCTGTCCGCCGGCCAGGCCGCCGACAGCTACATCCTGCTGGCCGTCGGTGACGCCCTGGTCGCCCAGGTGCCGGCCCTGCTGATCTCGGTGGCCTCCGCCCTGGTGGTCTCCCGCGTGGGCAAGGACAAGGACGTCGGCTCGATGATCGGCAAGCAGGTGTTCGGCTCGACCAAGGCGGTGGGCATCACCGCCGGCGTGGTGGCCGTCCTGGGCCTGATCCCCGGCATGCCGCATCTGGTGTTCCTGATCATCGCCGGCGGCCTGGGTTACCTGGCCTACTGGATGCAGCAGAAGGAAGTGAAGGCCAAGGCGGCGGAAGCCGTGAAATCGGCCGCGCCGGCCGCCGGTGCCCCGAATCCGGATGCCGAAGCCTCCTGGGAAGACGTCGCCCCGGTCGACACCCTGGGCCTGGAAGTGGGCTACCGCCTGATCGCCCTGGTGGACAAGAGCCGCGAAGGCGACCTGCTCAGCCGCATCAAGGGCGTACGCCGCAAGTTTGCGCAGGACGTCGGTTTCCTGCCCCCGTCGGTGCACATCCGCGACAACCTGGAACTGCGCCCCAGCCAGTACCGCGTCACCCTGCGCGGGGCGGTCATCGGAGAAGCCGAGGCCTACCCCGGCATGTGGCTGGCGATCAACCCCGGGCATGCCACCCAGAAGCTGATCGGCACCCAGACCACCGACCCTGCCTTCGGACTTCCGGCGGTCTGGATCGAAGACCGGCAAAGGGAAATGGCACAAATGGCAGGCTTTACCGTCGTTGATTGCGCGACCGTGGTGGCCACACATCTCTCACACTTGATGCAAGTTCACGCGGCCCGATTGTTGGGCCGGGTGGAAACCCAGCAGCTGGTGGAACACCTCACCAAGCAAGCGCCTCAGTTGATCGAAGACGTGATTCCGAAAATGGTCAATATCGCCAACCTGCAACGAGTCCTCCAGTTCCTGCTGGAAGAGGGCGTGCACATCCGCGATATGCGTTCCATTGTGGAAAGCCTGGCCGAAAACGCCGGCATGACCTCGGACCCGGCCGAGCTGGCCCGCCGCATCCGCATCCACATCGCTCCGGCGATCGTGCAGCAGATCTACGGACCCGCGAAGGAACTGGACGTCATTGCCCTCGAACCCGAACTGGAGCGCCTGGTGACCCAGGCCTTGAATTCCCCGCACGGCGCTGCCCTGGACCCTGGCGTGGCTGACACGCTGGCCCGCAGTGCCGCGCAGACCGCCCAGTCTCAGGAAGACCGTGGCCTGCCTGCCTGTCTGCTGGTTCCCGACCTGATCCGCGCCCCCCTGGCCCGGCTCCTCAAGCGCGCTGCGCCGCGTCTGAAGGTGCTGGGTCATAGCGAGATCCCGGAAACGCACACTATCCGCATCGGCTCCATCATCGGAGGCACGGCATGAACGTCAAGCGATTTACCGCCCGCAACACCCGCGAAGCCATGAACCTGGTCCGCCAGGCTTTTGGCGACGACGCCGTGGTGCTGTCCAACAAGCCCTGCCCCGAAGGGGTGGAAGTGCTGGCCATGGCGCCGGAGGGCATGTCGCAGATCGAGCGTGTGGCCGCGACCGCCCCGCGCGTGGCCGCTCCGCGCCAGCCCGCGCCGCAGGCCGCTCCCCGCGGCGAAGCGCAGCCGCGCCAGGCCGTGAAGCAGCGCCTGTCGGCCCGCCAGGAGCCCGGCTTTGCCAACAGCCCGAACAGCCAGCAGCCCTCCATCGGTGACGATGTGAATGCGATGGCGATGAGCACGCTGTCCTTCCAGGACTACGTGCGTGAACGCATGCTCAAGCGCCGCGCCGCCGAGATGAACGGCCTGCCCGATCCGATGATGGACGCGCCGGAACCGAGCCCGATGCAGATGCAGGAATCGGTGGCGTCGATGATGGCCGCCCGTGACCAGCGCGCCCGCAGCGCCATGCAGACGCTGGGCGCCCGCCGGGTGGACGATGGCCAGGGTTATGCCGCTGCGCCGGCGCATCACCAGGCGCATCACCAAGGCCATCAGCAAGCCCACCAGCCGCAGCACCACCCGCAGAATCACCCGCAGCAGGGCGCCCAGCGCATCGTGCCGCCGGTGCTGCGCGACGAGATCCGCGTCAACCATGCCGCGCAGTCGCCGGATCTGGGCGGCTTCGGTGTGCCGGGCCTGGACCAGATGCCGGCCCGCCGCGAGCAAGAGATGATGACCGAGCTGCGCGCCATGAAGGGCCTGATCGAGGAGCGCTTCGGTGCCCTGGCCTTCATGGAAAAGCTGCAGCGCCAGCCGACGCAGGCCCGCCTGACCCAGAAGCTGCTGGACGCCGGTTTCTCGCCGGCCCTGGTGCGCAAGCTGGTGGAAGGCCTGCCGGCTCACCTGACTGAAGAATCCGACTGGACCGCCTGGGCCGGCAATGTGCTGTCGCGCAATGTCGCCACCGCCGAGCAGCTGCCGGCGCTGGAAGACCAGGGCGGCGTGTTCGCGATGATCGGCTCCACCGGCGTGGGCAAGACCACGACGACCGCCAAGATCGCTGCCGCCTTCGCCACCAAGTACGGTGCCAGCCAGCTCGGCCTGATCACCCTGGATGCCTACCGGATCGGCGCCCACGAGCAGCTGCGCGCCTACGGCCGCATCCTCGGCGTGCCGGTGCATACCGCGCATGACCGCGCGTCGCTGGAAGACCTGCTCGACCTGCTGGCCGCCAAGAAGATGGTGCTGATCGACACCGCCGGTACCGCCCAGCGGGACAGCCGCACCGCCGAACTGCTGGACATGCTGGCGCACCGCAACATCAAGCGCATTCTGGTGGTCAACGCAGCCCAGCAGGGCGAGACCATCGAAGACGTGGTCCAGGCCTGGCGCGGCAGCGAAGCCCAGGGCGTGATCCTCTCCAAGATTGATGAGGCGGTGAAGCTCGCCCCGGCCCTGGATACGGTGATCCGTCACAAGCTGCGGGTGCTGGGCGTGGCCAACGGCCAGCGGGTGCCGGAAGATTGGCATCGCCTGTCGTCGCAGGCCCTGGTGCAGCGGGCGCTGCGCAGCCAGGGGCCGTCGGCCTGGCGGATGGACGCCTCGGACGTCAACCTGATCTTCGCCTCCGGCTCGGTGCCGGGCGCGTCGGCCGGGCCCGTCTCGGCCATGGGATTGAATTGAATGTCCAGTCGCACCTGTCGCCTCCGGCGGGGACACCGCCGCTGGCACAAGTGCGCAAACGCCCTCCGGCTGTCCGGGGGATGGACTTGAAAAGCAGGGTGTTTTCCCCGTTCAATGCAGTCTGGGGAGACGGCACTCACAGCGACACTTCCGGTAACGGATCAGACCCTACACAGAGCAGCCCATGCGCGACCCGATGAGCTTCAGCAATGCGCCCAAGGACCAGGCCGATGGCCTGCGCCGACTGTTTGCCACCGCCCGCGTCCGCGTGGTGCCGGTGGTGAGCAACCCGCATGTGGTGGGCAGCGGCGCGCTGCTGGAAGGTCTGTGCGCCGCCTTCGGCGAGCTGGGCCTGCACACGCTGGTGGTCGATGCCGGTGAACAGGCGGTCGCCGCCTCCGAACTCGCGGCGGTCGATCTGGCCGCCTGTGTCGAGCCGCTGTCGCCCAGGGTGTCCTTCCTCGCCGCACGCGGTCTGCCGATGCGGTATGTCAACGCCAATGGCTCCGCCGCCCAATTTCTGGAAGCGGTGACCGATGCGGCTCCGTTTGCCGATGTCGTGCTGCTGCATGCCAGCGCGGCGGAACTCTCCCGCGTGCTGGTCTCGCGTGAGGTGCGTCCGGTGCTGCTGGCCGATACCGATGTGCAGAGCGTCACCCATGCCTACGCCGGCATGAAGTGGGTGACGCAGCGCGCCGGCCTGATGGTCTACAGCCTGCTGCTGGCCTGCTCGCCGCAACTGCGTCTGGCCGAGCGCATCGCCCAGCAGCTCTCCAGCTGCGGGGACGGATTCCTCGGTGCGGTGCTGCGGGAATGGAGCTGCCTGGATCCCAAGCAGCCGGTCTCCGCGCCGCTGAGCCCTGAACTTCGCCACATGGCGCGGGAACTGCTGCTGGCCTCGGTGCCGGGCGCCGCGCTGGACAGCGCCGCCGAAGCCATGCCGCTGCGTCCGCGTCCGATGTGGCAACCGCCTGCCACCCGTGCGCAGGTGTCGTCCCACTGAGTATCCGGGTCTTGGAGACAAGCATGTATACCGCCAAGGGCCAACTCGACAACAACACCCTGATCCGCCAGTACAGCCCGCTGGTGCGCCGCCTCGCGCATCAGATGATTGCCAAGCTGCCGGCGAATGTGGAACTGGATGACCTGATCCAGGTCGGTCTCATCGGGCTGACCGATGCGCTGTCTCGCTTTGACACCGCGCAGGGCGTGCAGTTCGAGACCTTCGCCACCCAGCGCATCCGCGGCGCCATGCTCGATGAACTGCGGGGCTCCGACTGGATGAGCCGCGGCAGCCGCCGTCAGCAGCGCTCGATCGAATCCGCGGTGCACAAGCTGGAGCAAAAGCTCGGCCGGGCGCCGCAGGAATCGGAAATCGCCGAAGAAATGGGCATCAGCCTGGGGGAATACCAGGACATGCTCTCCAAGGTGCGCGGCACGCAGCTGGTGTATCTGGAGGACATCTCCGGCGACGACGACAGCGACGACTATCTGGACCGGCATGTCGGCGACGACAGCGCCGACCCGATGAGCATGCTGCGCGACCACCGCATGCGCGAGGCGCTGGTGGAAGCGATCAAGAACCTGCCCGAGCGCGAGGCCTATGTCATGTCGATGTATTACGAGCACGACATGAACCTCAAGGAAATCGCCGCCGTGTTGAAGGTGACCGAATCCCGCGTGTGCCAGTTGCACAGTCAGGCGATTGCCCGCTTGCGCGTCAAGCTGCGCGACTGGTAAAAGAGGCCGCTGGGGCTGATTGCGGCGACGCGAAACAGCCTCCGGGCTTGTGGCTTGCCGTGTCGCTGGACCGGTGGCAACCAGCCCCAATAGCTCCTGCATAGGCCGCTCGCCGTGGGCGGCCCGGGAGCCATAAGGAGCGGCGATGTGGGAGACATGGCGCCGGCGTGGACCGAAAGACGGCTCCTCGCCTGACGCGAGCAAGGCCGTACCCGGTACGGCCGCAGGCAACACAAGCGAATCGAATCAGACCACCCGGGTGGTGCGTGAGCTGTCCGGCGGCGTGTCCCGCCTGGGCCGCGATGCCGCCGAGGTGCGCGGCCTGCTGGAAGACACGCAGAAGGTCGTGCTCTCCCAGGCCCAGGCGATGCAGGCGCTGGGCAGCGAGCTGGACCAGGTCCGGCATGCGCAGGACGCCATCAATCAATCCACGTCGCAGACGCGTGAAGCGGTGGCCCGCGCACGGGTGGCGCTGGCCGGCGTGGGGGATGAAGTCGGCGGCATTGTCGCCACCTTGCGGCAGGTGTCCGATGCGGCGTCCGACATCACCCGCATTGCACTGCAGACGCGGCTGGTCGCGTTCAATGCCTCGGTCGAAGCCAAACGCGCCGGTGAGGCCGGACGGGGCTTCGGAGTGGTGGCGGATGCGGTGAAGGATCTTGCGGCGCAGGTCGAAGCATCGTCCAAGGCCATCATGGGCACGGTCGGCACGCTCGACACCCGCATCGAAGCCTTCAGCCGCGAGCTGCATGCCGACGGCGGCCCCGACGGTGTGGCACAAAGCACCATCCACCGCGCATTTGCCGATGTGGAATCCGATGTCGATCTGATCTCCCGCTCCGCGCAGCAGAGCCAGCTCACGACGCAGCAGCTGGCCGAGCGGTCCGGCGAACTGGGCCAGGAGATCCAGCAGGCGATGCACAAGCTGGAATCGGCCTTCGCCTGCAGTGACCGGTTCCTGCGCCTGTCCGAACAGATGATCGAGCAGATCGCCTCCAGCGGCGTGGCGGTGGACGATTCGCCCTACATCGAAGCCGCTCAGAAGGCGGCGGGTGAGATCAGCGCGCTGCTGGAGCAGGCGCTCTCGGCCCGGCGCATCGATGCCGCCGCGCTGTTCGATGAGCAATACCAGCCGATGGCCGGCACCGATCCCCAGCAGTTCCGCACCCGCTTCACCGAGCTGGCCGACCAGCTCTTCCCGGAAGTGCAGGAACGCATGCTGACCTTCTCGGACAAGGTGGTGTTCTGCATCGCGGTCGACCGCAATGGCTACGTGGCCACCCACAACCGCCGCTACTGCCATCCGCAGCGCCCCGGCGAGACCGCCTGGAACACCGCCAACAGCCGCTATCGACGCATCTTCAACGACCGGACCGGCCTGGCCTCTGCGCGCAACCAGCGGCCCTTCCTGCTGCAGACCTATCGCCGGGACATGGGCGGGGGCCAGTTCGTGCTGCTCAAGGAAGCCTCGGCGCCGATCACCGTCGCCGGACGTCACTGGGGCGGCCTGAGGCTGGCCTTCGGCTTTTGAGCGAGGGCACGCGGATGACCGATCCCGCGCAGCGACTGCGGGACCTGCGACGCATGCAGGGCGTCGCCCTGGGGGCGCTGGGCCTCTCCCTGACCGGGCTCGGGGTGAGTGTGGTGATGGGCGGGCAGGGCGGCTGGGGCTGGTTCCAATCCTTCTGCGAAGCGGCGACCGTCGGCGGGCTGGCCGACTGGTTTGCCGTCACCGCGCTGTTCCGACATCCCCTGGGGCTGCCCATTCCCCACACCGCGCTGATCCCGCAAGGCAAGCATCGCATCGCCGACAGCCTCGCCGCCTTCGTGCGCGACAACTTCCTCCATCCCGATGTGCTGCTGGCCAAGCTGGAGCGCTTCAATCCGGCGCAGCGGCTGGGCGAGTGGCTGGCCTCGGCCGAGCATCAGGCGCAGGTGGCCAGCTCGGCGCGCAGCATGGCGCTGGAGGCGCTGTCGCTGCTGAATGAAGAATCGGTGCGCCGGGCCTTGGGGGAGTTTCTGCTCAAGCGGGCGATGTCGTGGAATGCCACCGCGACCGCGGCCGGGGTGCTGGATGTGCTGACCGATGCCGGCCGCCATCAGCAGGTGCTCGACGGTGCGCTGGAGAAGCTGCGCGACTATCTCGCCACGCCGGAGGTGCGCACGCTGGTGGCGGCTCGCCTGGTGAAGTTCTCACGGGCGCAGTGGCCCAAGGTGACGTCGGTGGTGGATGCCTTGTCCAGTGTCGACAAGATGGCCGACAGCCTGTCGGACAAGCTGGCGCTGCAGCTGGTGGAAGAGGTGCAGGAAGCGCTGTCGCAGCCGGACCATCAGGTGCGGCGCGAGTTCGACGTGTGGATCCACGACTTCATCCAGCGCCTGCGGGACGATGAGCATTTCGCCCAGGAGATCAATGCGCTGAAGGACCGGGTCGTTCAGAGCCCCGATGTCCGCGCGTATCTGGACGGTCTGTGGGTCGAGCTGCGTGCCGGCATCGAGGCGGACATCCGCCGCGACGACTCCGCACTGCTGCGCCATCTGGTGCAGTCGCTGAATTCACTGTCGCAGCGCATGGCGCACGATGAAGGCTTGACGCAGGCGATCAATGATCACCTGCTGTCGGTGGCCGGTCATCTGGTGACGCGCCTGCGCGGCGGCGTCACCGATCACATTGCCACCACGATGAAGGCCTGGGACGATCGCAGCCTGGTGCGTCAGATCGAGCTGAGTGTGGGCCGCGACCTGCAGTTCATCCGCCTCAATGGCACGCTGGTGGGCGGTGCCATCGGGCTGCTGCTGCATGCGTTGAAGGCCTGGCTGCAATAGCGAGCCTCGCGCTGAGAGAGCGAGCCTCGCGCTGAGAGACGGGACTCTCGCTGCGAGGGCGGGACCCGCGCTCCAGTCGCGATTACTTCGCCGGTGCCAGACCCAGCAGACCGTCGCGCGTGCTGCCACGCACCTTCGGACCGATCCACACCTTCATCATCATCGGGAAGAAGCTTTCGCCTTCGATGGCGTCGCCGGTCTTCTGGCCGTTCACCGCGAAGGTGGTGGTGCGCTTGGTCGGGTCGTAGTCGATGGTCACGAGCTCGCCCTTGAGCAGCTTGGAGCGGCTGCCGAAGACGATGCCCAGCTGCGAGGTCTGGATGATGTTCTTCGCGAACTCTTCCTGCGCGTTCTGACGGATGCGGTCCAACATCGCATTGGAGAGGTCGCGTGCCGAAACGTCCCGCAGCATGTAGAACTGGATGCGCTTCACACCCTTCTCGGCGACGGCGCCTTCCATCGTGTTCTGCTTCTTCGGCAGATAGAAGCCGACGGCGGTGGAGCGGGTGGAGAGGATGCTCGAGGTGGCGGCCCCGTTCAGGACGAGGTTCTGTCCGTACACGGCTTCGGTGTCCTGGAACTTGTAGCCTTCCACGTCGACCTCGGCAAAGGCCGTCGAGGTCAGGGCAGCCAGGCCGAGGGCCAGGCTCAAAAGGCGGAAGGAAGGACGGGTCATAGGGCTTGCTCCTCGTGGGTCGTTCATGTCGTGTTCTTGTGATGCAACGCAGGCTTGTGACTTCACCCGAACCTGCGCGCACCGCCGTTTCCACCGATGTCATCGGCGTTGCGGCGCCGCGAATTACATCGGAAGCGCCGCCTCTCGCACAGCCCCGCGATGTGGGGTTGCGCCTCTAATTGACACAGCTTGTGACGTTTGGCACGCCCGACTTGGCGGATGGTCGGCATGATGCGCATCGTCGCAAAGGCCGTTGCCATCGGCCTTCCAAGCGCAACAGGTGTTGGGCCCCAGTGCCGCGGGCGGCCCGGCCAGCACCTGCCAACAGACTGAGACAACAACTTCATCGAGGGTTCTATGACGATGCTTCATTGCCGCGCAGTTGCGGCCGCTGTGCTATGCCTGACCGCTGGCGCCACCTTTGCCACCGAGAACAGCCAGGTCCGCGGCCTGCTGGGGGCACCGTCCTACGAGCTGGCCACGCCGCAGTTCCCCGGGATTTACGGCCAAATCTGGGCGCAGCATTACGAAGCAACGAAGCTGCGCGACGGCAGCGGCAATACCCCCACGACGCAGACGACCATTCCCGGCGTCGGCACCCTGCCGTTGACGGTGCAGGGCAGCGTGCGCGCCGATGTGCTGGTGCCGCGTCTGACCTTCGTCACCGACCAGATCATCTGGGACGGTCGCCTGGGCTTCTCCGCCGCGCTGCCGATGGTCCATCAGACCACCCATGTGAACCTGACGACGACGCTGCCGGCCGGCACGCCGGCGCAGGTGGTGGCGGGTGTGAACGGTGCACTGGCCACAGCCAGTGCGCAGCGCTCGGGCAGCCACTCGGGTCTGGCCGATCCTGAACTGGCGGCCTACCTGGACTGGGCCCAGGATGAATCGCGCATCGTCGCCGGTGTGGCGATGAACCCGCCGCTGGGTGACTACGACAAGAACCGCGTCGTCAACACCGGTGCAGGCAAGTACTGGACCTTCAAGCCGCTGCTGGTGGCCACCCGCGCCTGGGAGAACGGTTTCTCGATCGGCCTGCGCGCCACCTACAACATCAACACCCGCAATGACGACACCGGCATCAAGTCCGGCCAGTATCTGCATGCGGACTGGAGCGGCATGTACCGTCTGAACGACCAGTGGCAACTGGGCGTGCAGGGCTATGTGCTGAAGCAGTTCACCGCCGACAAGGGCGGCCTGGCGGGCGACAACAAGGTGCAGGCGCTGTCGGCCGGCCCGGTCATCGCTTATGTCGCCGAAAGCGGCAACTGGGGCGTGGACCTGAAGACGATGCAGGAGTTCTCCGTCCGCAATCGTCCCCAGGGCACGCTGACCTGGCTGCGCCTCAATGTGCGCCTGGACTGAAAGCCCAGTTGAGACCCAGCGCCCACCACGGGCGCGTCTCTGAGCCCAGATGAGCCGCACGGCTCAGGTCCAGGGACACGCGTTCATTGAAGAGATAACGCACCCCACCACGCCAGTGGCGGGCCCCATGGTCGTCGAAGCGCTCGGCGACCAGGGACCAGTGGGCCGTCGGTGTCCATTCGGCCGCAAGACCGCGGCGTGAATGCGACCCGGCGCCGGCCACCTGGTCCACGCCCAGATTGCCATGCACCGCCAGCGTCGGTGTCACCTGCCAGGTCACCGGGATGCCGAAGGTGCTCGCGGTGTAATGGCCGCTGCGCCCGTCCCAGGTGGCACCGGCGGACAGGCCCGCACTCCACGATTCATTGATCGGCATGGCCCATTTGGCCTGGGGGCCGACGAAGGTCTGACGACCCTCACCGGGCGTGCGGACCTGATCGACGTTCAGTCCCCACTCCAACGCCCCGAGGCGGCATCCCGGCCCGACGTGATTCAGCGTGGCGCCGGTGTGTTCACTGCGTTCCTGCCAGACTTCCAGCTGGCACTGGCCCGGGTCCAGGATGGCGGCATCGTCCACCGCATGATGGCCGCCGGCCGCGAAAGCCGAGATCGGCGTCGGACAGACAAATCCGAAGGCAAGACAAAAGCGCTTCATTCCGAGGGGGCTGGTCTTCCAGCGGTACTGCAAAGTTGCGCGGATGGTAGTGGCACGCCCTTTGCCAAGAAAGCGGTCAAGTCTTCAGGAGTTCACACCATGTCTGTTTCCAGCACGACCACCCCCACCAACGAGGCAGATCGTCGGCATAAGTTGTGGGATCTGATCAAGGACACCCGCTTCGCGATGTTCACCACGCGGCATGCCAATGGGCATTTGCACTCCCGTCCGATGACCACCCAGAACCGGTCGGTGGACGAGGACGATACGCTGTGGTTCTTCATGTCCCGCTCGGGCGACCCGGTGGCTGACATCCAGAACGATGCGGTCGTCAACGTCAGCTATTCCAATACGGACAGCGACAGCTATGTGTCAGTCTCGGGTCGCGCATCGTTGAATGAAGATCGCCAGCGCCGGGAAAAGCTGTGGAACAAGGCCGCTGAAGCCTGGTTCCCGAAGGGCATTGACGATCCGGATCTGGCGCTGGTGCAGGTCAAGATCACCCACGCCCACTATTGGGATGTGAAGGCCAGCAAGCTGACGCAGCTGTACGAAATGGCCAAGGCGGTCGTCACCGGCAAGCAGCCGGAGAAGCTCGGAGAATCCGGCGAAGTGCGAATGAACGCGGGCTGAAGGTTCACCATGGCGGGTCCTCCTCTGTTTGTTGTCTTCAACCTGGCCTCCGGTCGCGGTGACCGCGAGGAGGTCCGCCGTGAGATCGAATCCGCCTGCGCCGCCCAGGGCCGCCAGGCGGAGCTGCTTCGCGTCGAGGCCCCCGACCGTCTGATGGAGACGGCCCGGGAGGCGGTGCGCCGTGCCAAGGCGGCGGGCGGCATCGTGGTGGCCGCCGGTGGGGACGGCACGCTCAGTGCGGTGGCCCAGGCCACGCTCGGCAGCGGTTGCCCGTACGGCGTGCTGCCGCGCGGCACCTTCAACTACTTCAGCCGCACCCACGGGATTTCGGCCGACATTCGCGAGGCGATGAAGACCTTGCTGGAAGAGTCGCCGCAGCCGGTGCAGGTGGGGCTGGTCAATGGACGGGCGTTTCTGGTCAATGCCAGTGTGGGTCTCTATCCGCAATTGCTGGAAGACCGGGAAAGCTGGAAACAGCGCATCGGCCGCAGTCGTCTGGTGGCGCTGGGGGCGGGCATTGCGACGCTGCTCAAGGGTCATCGCTCGCTGCGCCTGCACTTTGATGCGCCGGATGCGCCGGATGCGCCGCAGGAACTTCGCACGCCCACGCTGTTCGTTGGCAACAACGCGCTGCAGATGGAGCAGGTGGGCCTGCCGGAATCGCGCGCCATTGATCGCGGTCGATTGGCCGGCGTAGCCTTGAAACCGGTAGGCCGCTGGGCGCTGCTGGGACTGTTGCTGCGTGGAGCGCTGGGTCGCCTGGGTGAGGCGGATGCCCTGGTCGATTTTTCATTCAAGCGCCTGACGGTGCGCGCCCGCCGTTTCGGCACCCGCCGCGTCAAGGTGGCGACCGACGGCGAAATCGTCTGGATGCAGCTGCCGCTGACCTTCGAGGTGTCGCCGGAGCCGCTGATGCTGGTGCGGCCGCGCGGGCTGGCGCCGGAACGGGCGGCCCAGCAGGCGCAGCGGGAAGACACCCCGGCGGCGGAGCCCGAAAGGTCGCTTCCGTGACGGTGCTGCTGCAGGTCAGCGATCCGCATTTCGGGACCGAACGTCCGGCCGTCGTGGCCGCGCTGGAGACCCTCTGGCGGGAGCAGTCGCCCGATCTGCTGCTGCTCACCGGTGACATCACCCAGCGCGCGCGAGTGCAGGAATTCCGCGCGGCGCGCGCCTTCCTGGACCGGCTCGCGCCGCAGTCGCTGCTGGCCATTCCGGGCAATCACGACATTCCGCTCTTTGACCTGTGGAGCCGGTGTCTGCATCCCTATCGTCGATTCCAGCAGCATTTCCAGCCGGCCCTCGATGGCGAGTTCCGCCATGGGGAGGTGCAGGTGATCGCGGTGAACACCACGCGCTGGTATCGGCATACGGACGGGGAGCTGTCGGTCGCGCAGATCGCGCGGGTGGCGGAGCGGCTGCGTGCTGCGGATCAGGCGCGCTGCCGGGTGGTGGCGGTCCATCAGCCGGTGGCGGTGACTCGACAGAGTGATCTGAACAACCTGCTGCACGGCCATGAAGCGGCAGTGCATGCCTGGGCGGAGGCGGGCGCCGACCTGATTGTCGGCGGCCACATCCATCTGCCGTTTGTGGTGCCACTGCGGGAACGCTGGCCGGCGCTGGCCCGCCCGATGTGGGCGGTTCAGGCTGGCACCGCCTTGAGCACGCGGGTGCGCGGCGGTGTGCCGAATTCGGTCAACCTGATCGACCTCGGCGCGCAGTGGCAGGTGCATCGGTGGGACTTCGATGCGGAGACCAACCGCTTTGTGCAGGCCGGGACGACATTGCTTCGCTGAGCGGCACCGAGCCGCTCGTTCTGAAAAGCGTCAGGGAAGCCAGCGTCAGGGAAGTCAGCGTTGGGGAAGCCCGCGCCGGGACAGGTTCACCAGCCGGCCAGGAACTGATGCAGCACGATGCTGGACCGGTAGTCCTCCTGGTGCTGTTCCAGATGACCCGCCAGATGCTCCCTCAACTTCGACACGGACGGCCCCACCCACTCGGCCGTGGATTCGGTGCAGCCCGCAGCCTTGAGCAATTCCAGCCGCTCCTTCGGCGCCATGGCTGCCAGTACCGAGGTATAAAACCCGTCGTCGTTCGGGGAGAGGAGCGTCTCTGCCCCTTGCACGGCGGCGTAGCGATCCCCTTGGGGTGAGCGGGCCACGCGGACCGGCACGCGGTCTGCCATCGGCTCACCGAAGCGAAACATCAAGGCGCCGGTCTGGGCATCGTGGATGTCGAGGGTGCGGCCGACCGGCCACGCGGCCAGATCCACCAGCAGGCGCGGAGACAGGTCAGCGCTGAAGTCGGTCCAGCGCATCGGCGTGCGGATATCGCGGAGCAATTGATCCACCGCGGCGCTGAAGGTCGGCGCCAGCGAGGCCAGCGTCTCGGGACTCAGCAGCAGTGCCGGATCCACGCTGTCCCCGCTCGCGCCTGCGGCGGCGCCCCGTGCCTCACTCGCCACCAGCTCATCCGTCCACGCTGGAGAGATCGTCGGACGCAGTTCCTCGAAGCGCTGTATCGCGCGTTCCGGACCACGGGGGTGGATGTGGATCGCCGCATCGAGGCTCTGCTCATACCGAAGCTGCGCCAGCCGCTCGTCGCGCTCGATCTGAAGGGCAGTGAATCGGGCCGTGAGCGCCTCGTCGCCGTCGAGGGGCATCGCGTTGTTGTGGCCGGCCGGGAGCCCGACCGGATCTTCGTCGTCCCAGTCCGGCAGAGGACCCGCTTCGAGGGCTGCCAGCAAGGCCTCGTGGTCGGGGTGCAGGCTGAAGTCGTTGGACGCGGCCGAGCCGGCAGCGTCAGCGTCGCCCGGGGCGTGGAGGTCGTCGGGCGCATCCGCATGGCGGTCGTCCCGCAGCACCACGCAGCCCATCGGATGGCCGCCGTCCATGGACAGGTAGGTGATATCGGCGTGATAGCGCTCGGGCAGCGACAGCAGCTCACGAATCGGCGGCATGCCGGGCAGGTGGGGCCGCACGCCGCAGAGCACCTGCTCCATCAGCGATCGTTCCGTGGGCGTCATCCGCTGGAAGACCTCATGAACGGGCACCTTGAAGTCGAACCGCTGGCCGCCGCGCTGCTTCAGCTGGGTGGTCTCCAGACAGACCTGCACCGCGCAGCCGGCCACCAGCCAGTCCCGCACCGAAGGCAGCAGGCCGGGGTGATGCTTGCGCGCCATATTCATTTCTCTGGCCGTGAACTGCCGCCCCAGCATGCGGCACAGCTGCAGGCGCCGCTGGGTGGCCGGCTCTGTCACCCAGCGATCCAGCGCGTCGGGCATGGTCAGCAGACGGTAATCGAACCAGGCCATGACCCGAGCGCCTGACCGGCCGGTCGGTTGCAGTTCAGCGCGGGCCGCGGCCGGGGGGAGGTGCCTCGCGACCGTCAGCTGGAACTCGGGCGCCGCATCACGATTGAAGCGGTCGAGCGCATCCTGCAAACAACCGCCGGCCTTCACCGTGGCCTCCAGCGCATCCTGCAACTGGAAGAAGTGCATTTCGAGCGCGGTCGGGGAGTCCTGCGCGTCAGCCGCCGCCAGTTGCGCGTCGGTCTGAGGGGCGCCCTCCATGCGGAGGGCGGCGGGTTCGCTGCGCAGGGTGAGCAGCGGTTGGGAGGCGCCTCCCGGCCCGGGGGGGCTGCTGGCGAGGCAGGTGCCGGCGGGGGGATGCCCGGCGCCCAGGGTCACACCGGCCACCGAGGCGATCGACGCGGAAAGAGGGCCGTGGATGGGGACCGACTTGACGAGCGTCACCGGCCTGGATTCCACATGGCTCTCGTTCAGCCATGCCTCCCACTTGTTGTTGAATTCCTTCAATGAGGCTGCCACGCCGGGCCCGCAGTCGAAGAAGAGCCCTTTGGGGGCGAGCAACTGCTTCATGTGTGGGGCGACCGCCCGGGCGACCTCTCGGAAGCCTTCATCACCGGACAGATGCAGGCGAGGGCTGCGGGAGATGGTCATGGCGATGTCGCGCAGATACTGGAACTGCGCTTCGCCGAGGGGCCAGTCCTTCACTTTGAACAGGTCCCACACCAGCGGCGCGACATCCTGGACATGGGCCGGCAGCGGATCGACATAGGTGCGGTAGCGCGCCAGAAGGCGGTCGGCGTCCCGCTGCGTCAGCGGGGCTTGCGCTGCTGCCCCGCCGGTGGCGCCAGCAGGGCCGGCGGGGGTGCCGGGCGGGGTGGAGGACGCTGCCAATGCGGAAGGCGCAGCGTTCCACGGCGGCAGTGGGGGTGCATCGTCAAAATGAAGACTGGACTCTGCGGACAGGACAACGGGGCTGATCATGGGGCACTCCGGCCGGGAAGGAGGTGCATGAGTGAGCCCAGGCCTTCGAGCGTTCATCGCATCCGGACGGGAACGGCTCGGCGATGCCAGGTGTTCAGGCGACCAATGACTGAAGTCGCAGCAGCAGATCGCGGTAGTCCTCACGATGTTCACCGAGGTGTCTGGCGAGGTGATGCCGCAGAGCGAGCGCCGCAGTCGCCAGATGCTCCGCATCCTGCCCGGTGCAACCGGCGGCGGCCAGCAATTCCTGCCGCTCGTGGGGCTCCATCGAGGCCAGAACGGCAATGTAGAAACATTCACCCGCCGCCGGTGTGCGCATCAGCACGCCGTTCTGGAGTGCCATGTAGTGCAGGACCTCAGGCCAGCGCACGATGCGCACGGGCGGGTGGTCGTCCACCTGCAGGCCTGCCTCCAGCATCAGGGAGCCCCCATGGATGTTGTGGATGTCCAGCGTTCGACCGAACGGCCACCCCAGGCAGTTCACCAGCAGTCGCGGCGCCACTTCGGAGCTGAAGTCCGTATACAGACCCGGCGTTCGAATGTCTTTCAGCAAGCCATCCAGTAACTCGTCATAGTCCTGATCGAGGTGCGCGTAAGTGTCTTTTTCCAGCAGAATGGGAGGCGTCGAAGCGCCTCCTCGGTCACCGACCCGCATGTCGGCGTCGTCTCCCTTCATCAATCGGGCGATCCATGACGGTTGGCGAGGCTCCGGCTGGAGTTCGTCAAAAGTGGTGGCGGGAGACGCCAGCCTCGAGTTCGCGACGAGCGGTTGGCTGGACGCCGGAGCTGACAGCGGTGCGAGTCTGGGAGCGGCGACCGCTTGCGAAGCTTTTCGCGGCGCCGGGATGGGGCGAGGGCGAGCCTGCGGCGCGGAAGGTGTTGATGAGGCCACCAGCGCCGCATTCAGGCCAGCTTCCATCGCATCGGCCAGAGCGACTGCCATGGCGGCTGCAAGATTGTCCTGCTCCGCTTTTTTGGCGAGGCGCTGGTCTGTTGCTTTGGACAGGGCACCAGAACCCGAGGGCAGCCAGCGGTCCGCGGCCGATGCTTCGGATGGATCGTGCCGCAAGGACACACAGCCGATCGGGTCGCCGCTGTCCATGCTCACATAGGTGTCAACGGACTGCAAAGCTTCTCGTTGCCGGAGCAGCGACGGCGACAGGCCGGGAATCACCGACCCAAGGGCGTCCATCACCGCATGCACCACCAACTGCTCGGTGGACGACATGCGGAAGAAAATCTCTTCAGCACCCACCTGAAAGTCGAACTGCGGCCCTCCCGGCTGGGCTTTCTGAGCGGCTTGCAGACAGAGCTGGATGACGCATCCGGCCACCAGGGAGACGCGCAGATCATTCAGCGGGTACGGATGGAAGTTCCGGCGGACCCGAGCGACCTGGGCATCGGTGGCCTCCACCACCAGGCGTCGGATCTGGTCGACGCGGGATCGCGCCTCTGCAGACGTGATCAGCGGGTCCAGTGCGCCGCGTTTGCTGAGCAGCGAGCATTCAAACCAGAGGCGGTCGCTGCGGCTGGAATCGCCCTGTCTGTGCAGCGGGGCGACCCAGGTGGCCGCTGGAATTGTCGAGCGGACCCGTAGACGGAACTCCTCCCTTGCCGTCTCATTGAACTTGCGCAGGGCCTGCACCAGGGAGTCGCCGCGCTCCGCCGCTGTCTCGAGCACCCGATGCAGCTGTTGCATGGCTTCATCCAGGTGCTCCAGATCGTCCTCCAGGCACTGCTCCTCGTTCTGGGGCGCGACTTCGATGCGCAGACCTTTGTCATCGGCGCGCAGGCTCAGCAGGCTCTGGGTGAATGGGAAGCTGCCACCGGGAGAGGCGGACGTGGCGGTTGCAGCGCTCTTGCCCACGCAAAAGCCATCCCGCGGGTGATGGACCCCCAGGTGGAGGCCCGTGTCCACGCCGAAGGCGCAGAGCAGGCGGTCTGTCAGCGGGACCGACTTGGCGAACGTCACCGGGTGCACCTGCGATCTTGGCGCGTCCAAGACAAGCGTCCACTGCCGGGCGAATTCGTCCAGCGCCTTTTGCACTCCGGGCGTACGGGGCATGCGTGTGCCGTGCCCGGCCATCAGGTTGAGCATCTGGGACCGGGTGGCGTCCGCCAGTCGCCAGATGGCTTCGTCCTTCGGAAGGTGGAAGCGGCTGGTCTGGGAGATCTGCAGGGCGATCTCCTGCATCTGGTGGTCCCTCAACGCGTCGGGCCGGGTCTGCGTCAGCTTGTAGAACTCGACGAGTAGCGGCGCCATGTCCAGCACCCCGGCCTGCAACGCACCCTCCGGGCCGCGATAGGCCCGCAGGATCGCGTCCGCATCCAGCGAAGAGGAGGCTTCGGCGTCGGTGCCGAGCGGCCCCCGTGATGCGGACGCCTTGGCCCGCGGCGCCGGGACGGGCCGGTGGGCATCGGTTTGGAAATGGGACGACGGGGCGGCGGCGGGACTGATCATGCGGGCACTCGGACCGGTGGAAACGATCATGAGTGGCGCGAGGGGATGGAGCGTTCACCGGGGCAGCGGCAGCCTTTCAGCGGCGGGGAAGCGTCTTCTCGCGATGGCCGCGCCTCAGTCCATCCAGTCGTCCAGCCAGCGCGCCACCGCCCGCCTCGGGCTGGTCACTCCGGGCGTGGTGATGTCCATGGCTGCGCTGATGGCTTCAGGCAGGGGGTCGTGGACGCTGTCGAAGCCTTCTGACCTGTTGTCATCGAACGCATCGAGTGCCGTCGCAAGCGGTGCAGCGAGCGGTGCAGCGAGCGGTGCAGCCATGGGTGCAGCCATGGGTGCAGCGATCGGCGGCGCGTCCTGCGCCGGGACGTCGCGACGGGTCCGCACCGACACACAGCCCATGGGACTGCCGCGGTCCATCGACACGTAGGTGGGGGCCGGACGCCAGCGCGCGGGGCGCTCCATCGCCGACAGATCCAGCGCCGGATACCGCGACTTGAGCGAGATCAGCACCGCCCGCACCAGGGCCTGCTCCGTGGCCGTCATCCGGACGGTCACCTCATGGGCGGGCACCAGGAAATGAAAGTCGGTGTCGAGCGGGTAAGCCTGCCTCGCTGCTTCGAGGCAGAGATGGAGGGCGCATCCGGCGACCAGGGAAGGGCGGAACTGACGGAGAGCCGCAGGCAGGCTCGGCGGCCACTGGTTCACCACCGCTTCCATCGCGTCCTGCACATGCCGCCTGCAGGCGTTGAGGCGCTCCAGGGGCGCGGGGCGATCAATCCGCAGGTCGAGCGCGCCGGGCGTCGCCAGCAGGGCGTAGTCGAACCACAGCATGACCTCGCTGCCCGACCCTGGCTGGGGCAGCAGCGGTGCGGCTCGTACCGCGTCCGGGAGATCCGGTGCCATCGTCAGACGGAAACAAGGGTCTTCGCTGCAATTGAAGCGGTGCAATGCGTCTTGCAGCCTTCTGTTGTTCGCCATGGAGAGCAGCAGCGCCCGCTCGAGCGTCTTCTGCGCTTCCTGCAGGCGGCCGCCGCGGGTCCGCCAGTCGCGGTCGCTCTGCGGCGCGACTTCGAGCCGGAGCCGGTCCTGCGCACTGACGATGGACAGCAGCGGCTGATGGGGCGCCCGGTCCCCATCGCGGGAGGCCGGCGGGTTCGGCATCGGCGTGCTGGCCAGGAGGGTTTCAGGTGGCGGCTGCAGAGGGCCCAGGGACACCCCGCTGGCGACGACGGGGCAGGTCAGCAGCTCCTCCCTGAGCGGGACCGACTTGACGATCATGGCCGGGCGGGGATCCGCGCCGGGGGCACTCAGGATGTTGTTGTAATGGATGAGGAATTCGTCCAGCGCCACCTGCACGCCCCGGGTGCGGCGACCCTCGGTCCCCGAGGGGGCCAGGATGACATTCAGCAGCTCGCGGGATTCGTGGGCCATCTGCCGAATGCCGGGGTCCGACGGCAACACCAGGCGGGAGTAGCGCGACAGCAGCATCGCGATGTCATGCAGCTGGCGCTCTTGCGAGGGGCCCTCATGATCACGGATGACACACAAGAAGGCATACAGCACCTGGGCAAGGTCGTGCGCGCCGGGGGGCATCGGGCCGGGATGCTGGTTGTAGCGGTGCCAGAGGGCTTCCGGGTCCAGCGTGGGGCAGTCCGGACTGACGGAGCGCGACGCGCTGGATGCGGTGAAGGTGCTGGACGAGCTGGAGGCCAACGAGTCAGAGGAATCGCGCTGATCGCAGACGGAAGGAAAGACAAGGGGGCTGATCATGCGGGCACTCCGGCCGTTGCAACCGACCCTGAGTGGCCAGGGCGCCTCCCGTGTTCCCCTCTCAGCCTCTCAGCCTCTCAGCCCTTTCAGCCCTTTCAGCCCTTTCAGGCCACGCAGGCCCGATTCTTCCCGGTGCGTTTCGCTTCGTAGAGTGCTTCGTCGGCGCGGTCCAGCGCATGCTCCAGCGTCTCGCCCTGTTGATAGAGCGTGACGCCCGCCGAGAAGGTGACGAACACGTCGCGGCCTTCATGCATGAAGAGGCTGGCCGAGAGCGACCGCTGCAGACGCAGCAGCACCGCCTGCGCTTCTTCCAGCGGGGCCTCGGGCAGGATCAGCACGAATTCCTCGCCCCCCCAGCGGCCGACCTTGTCCCCCGGCCGCAGCAGGCCGGAGACTCGCGCCGCCAGAGACTTCAGCGCTTCGTCGCCTGCGGCATGGCCGAGGCTGTCGTTGAGCTTCTTGAAATTGTCGATGTCCAGCAGCGCCAGGGCCAGCGGGTGCGGCTCGCGTTCCAGCTTGGCCCGCTCGGTCTCGAAGGCGGCGATCAGGCCACGACGGTTGGCCACCTGGGTGAGCTGATCGGTCTGCACTTCGTTCGACAGCTTGCGCAGTTCACCTTCCAGCGCTTCCACCCGCTCGGCCAACTGGCTGGCGCGGTCATGTTCATCCCGCAGCCGGCCCTGGGTCTGCTGCACCAGGGACTGCACGCTGCGGCTCTCTTCGACCATCTCGCGCACGACACCCGCCAGACTTTCCAGCGTGTCCGCCTTCTCGATCACTTCCGCATATTTGCCGACGCTGTCGCTGAAGCGGTCGGTGTGCTGGCCCAGTTCGCCCAGTTCCTGCAGCATGCGGTTGATCAGGCCCTTGAGGGCATCACGCGCACGGCTGCGTTCCTCGCGCAGGCTGGCCTGCCGGCTGCGGGTGTTGACCAGCAGCTCGTTGACCGAGCGCACGCTGCGGGCGGTCAGGCCCTGCGCCAGCGTCTGGCCCATGACCTCGCACTGGCCGCGCGCCCAGGAATCGTCTTCGGCCAGATCGGCCAGGCTGTCGGTGAGGGCGCCGCAAAGCTTGCCCAGTTCCACAAACGCATGGTCGCGATGGTCCAGCCAGCGGCGCACCCGTGCGCACAGGGCTTCCATGGCTTCGGCACGCTCGGGCGTGGCGCCGTCGCGGCGGATCTCGGCCAGCGCTGCATCCAGCTCCGCCACCAGGGCGACGGCGCGCGGGTCTTCGCCGCGCAGGGCATGCTGCACCGTGCCGTTCAGGCTGGCGCCCACCTCCGGCCAGCGGGCTTCGCCCGGGCCGTTGCTGCGCAGCAGGCTGGAGAGCTCGCCATAACGCGCCTCGGTACCCGCCGCGGCCGTGCCGTCTCCCGGGGACAGCGCCACTTCATCATCGGTAAAGAACTGGCTGGGCGTGCCGCCGTCGCGGTCATCGGTATCGTCCAGACCGTCATCCAGCGGGGCCGGTTGCGTCTCCACCCGTGCGTCGCTGGTGTCGCTGTCCCAGCTGCCGACCAGTTGGCGCAGCCGCTGCATCAGTCGTTGGGGATCCGTCCGGTTGCTGGCGAGCACCCGCAGCACGCCATCCTTCTTGCGCGCCAGCGTCCACTGCCGGCCGCCGCGCTCCAGCCCCTTCATCAAGCGCTCGATGAGCTGGGCCATCTGCTCGGCCTGCGCGCCGGCGCCATGGGTCTGCTGCAGGGCCTCCAGCGCCCGCTGCAACTCGTCCCAGCGGCCTTCCTTGAGTTGGGTCGCCAAGCCGGTGCGGACCTGCAGGTCCGGCACCGCCAGGCTCAGCAGGCGGCTGATCGGTGCCTGCGCCCGGTCGGGCAGGGAGGTGCTGTCACGCTGGGGTTCACCGGCCTCCTGCGCATAGGCCCGCGCATAGTTTTCCGGCGTGGGTTCCAGCTTGTCCAGCGCCAGGCGGCGCAGGGCCGCCTTGGCAATCAGTGCGGGGGGCTGCTGCGGCATCGGTGAGACTTGAATTCAGCGTTGGGACAATTCTTCGCCAGCTTCGGCCGAGGGAAGGATCCAGGGAGCCTTGCGGGGCAGCACGGTTTGCGCCAGCCACCGCTCCAGTTCGTCCGGAGGCAGCGGTTTGCTGAACAGGAAGCCCTGCATCAGGCTGCAGTCCAGCCGTCTGAGCACTTCCATCTGGCGCAGGGTCTCCACGCCTTCAGCAATCACCTGCAAGCCCAGCGAACGGGCCAATGCAATGATCGCAGTAACCACGGCGGAACTCTGCGGCGTAATACCGAGATCCCGGACAAAACTGCGGTCGATCTTCACTTCCGAGATCGGCAGGGTGGTCAGGTAGGCAAGCGATGAATAGCCGGTGCCGAAATCGTCAATCGAGATTTCGACGCCCACCTCATTGAGACGGTGCAGGGCCGGAATGACGCTCTGCAGGTCCTTCATCAGGCCGGTTTCGGTGATTTCCAGCTGAATGGCGCGGTGGGGCACGCCCCAGGCACTCACGAACTGGTGGATGTGCTCCACCAGATCGGAGCGTTCAAACAGCCGGTTGGGCAGGTTGACTGCAATCGACTCGGAAAAGCCGAAATTCAGCTGCCACACCTTGGCCTGGCGCGCCGCTTCCCGCAGGGCCCATTCGGACAGCGGCACGATCAGGCCCGTCTCTTCCGCCAGCGGAATGAATTCACCCGGCGGCACCAGCGTATTGCCACGGCGCCAGCGCATCAGTGCTTCGGCGCCCACCATCCGGGCGGTGCGCACGTCGATCTTGGGCTGATAGTGCAGCACCAGCTCGTCACGCTCAATCGCCTTGTGCAGCGCCGATTCCAGTTCCAGCTTTTCACGGCCGCGGCCGGCGAGCATCGGCGAATACAGCGCCGAGGCATTGCGGCCCTGGTTCTTGACGGCGTACATCGCCACGTCGGCATTGCGCAGCAGGTCGGCCATCGTCAGGCCGTCCCGCGGATACAGCGCAATGCCCACGCTGGCCGTCACAAAGCATTCCTGGCCGGCAATGAAGATCGGTTCGCGCAGGGCTTCCAGCACCCGCTCGGCCACCCGTTCGGCATCCCCTTCGTCGCTGACTTCGGGCAGCAGGGCCACGAATTCATCACCGCCCAGGCGGCCAACCGCTTCCAGGGTCCGGTGCGACCGGGTGCCCACCGATTCCAGCATGCCCTCCATCACCTGATCGGAATGGCGCACGCAGGAGCGCAGACGGCGGCCGACTTCCATCAGCAGCTCATCACCGGCCGCATGGCCGAGGGTGTCGTTGATGACCTTGAAGCGGTCCAGATCGATCAGCAGCAGGCCGACGTCATGACCCATGCGACGGCCGGCCTCAATGGCCCGCTCCGCCCGCCACATCAGCTGGCGACGATTGGGCAGGCCGGTCAGGGCATCGAAGTTGGCCAATTGGCGGATGCGGTCCTCGGCCATGCGCCGGTCGGTCACATCCTGAATGACGCCGGTATAGCCGCAGGCATTGCCGTGTTCATTGAACTCCGGCTCGGCTTCAATGTGAATGACGCGCTGCCGGCCATCCAGCAAGGTGAAGGGCAGGTCCGTCACCAGCACCGAGTTGTGGGCCACCACATCCCGCAGCAGACGCATGAACAAAAGCCGCTCTTCCCGCGGCACCATGCGCATCACGCCGATGAAATCCAGCGGATCGGTGGGGCTGCGGCCAAAGACGCGCAAGGCCTCATTCGCCAGCTTGAATCCCTGGCCGGTCTGCCACTCAAAACTGCCCATGCGGGCGAGGTCCTGCGCGCGGGCCAGCTTGGCCTTGCTGCGTTCCAGTTCAATGCGGGTGCGGGAGCTGCGCAGCAGATAACGCAGCCGTCCCGCCAGCAGTCGCCATTGGGTGGACTTGACGAAGAAGTCGGTCGCACCGGCCTGATAGGCGCGGGTGATCGAGGCTTCGTCATCCAGACCGGTCAACATCAGGATGGGCGAATTCTCGAAGCCGGGCAGGGCGCGCAATCGCTCGCAGGTCTGGAACCCATCCAGCCCCGGCATCAATGCATCCAGCACGATCAATTCGGGCGTCCATTGCGTCACCAGATCCAGCGCCTCTTCGCCGCTGTGGATGCTGGTCACATCAAAGCCGTGCTCGCGCAGGGCCGCCTCGATCAACATCAGGTTGACCGGGTCGTCGTCCACCAACAGGACGCGCGGACGTTCATTCAGCAGGCTGTCCTTCACGTCGCCCCTTTCATTGGGTGGGGGACAGCAGGCGCTGCATCGCCTGGCGTGCAGTGTCGATTTCCGCCAGCACGGCGCTGGTCAGGGCGGGCAGCCGTTCGGCCTCGCCCGCACGGGCGGCCATTTCGATGTCGGCGCAGCAGTGGGACAGCGCCAGCGCGCCCAGGCTGGCCGCGGCGGATTTCAGCGTATGCGCCACATGGCGCACCGCCGCCAGATCGGCAGACGGAGACAAACCCTGGCGCAGCACAGCCTCCTGCTGCTCCAGCGCTTTCAGAAAAGCGCCCACCACACGTTCCAGCAAATGATTGTTGCCACCCGGGTCCAGTTCGCGCAGGCGGGCGAGGGCCTGCTCGTCCAGCACGGAAGAAGGGGTCATCGGGCGCGAAGGCATCGTCAGGGTGGAGTCTGGTGACATCTTTTAATGATGGATCTGCAGTGATGGTTTCACGCATGGTCACACTGCATTGTCTGTCAGTCGAAGCCCTCAGGCATGCGAAAAAGCGGCAAATCTGGGGTGCTCCGTTCGGCAAATGGGGGTAAGCCCTTGGTTTTGGGCGTGTGACAGACGTCCTCCACTTTGATGAGACGGTCCTGCGAGCCGCCGCGCCCCCAGCGCGCCTGCCTACAATGGCTAGCATGACTAGGTTGGGGGAAGCCGTCGTTCGCCGTCGGCCTTGGAAGGGAGCGGCGCTGGCCTTGGGGCTGGCGGCGCTCGCTCTGGTCCTCCTGGTGGCCCTGAATCTGGAGCAGGCCGGCCCCGGCCTGGTGCTGACCGCGCTGGTGGCGGGGGCGGTGCTGATGATGTTCGTGGCGGCCGTGTCCTGGCATATGGCCGTACGTTTGGCGCGGGCGCAGTTCGGTGAACTGCTGCGGGAATCGCGTCAGCAATCCCATTTACTCACTCAACTCATACCGGACTGGCAATGGCAGACGGATGCCGCCCATCATCTGGTGCGCTGGCAGGCGCCGCAGGGCGCGCCGTCCTCCAGCTGGGTCGGCGGGCCCCTGCATGGCGCCGTCACGCAGACCCTGTGGGAACGATTCGAAGCCGCTGACCCGGGCCTGGACCTGACGGCGGCGCTGGCAGCCGGGCAGTCCTTCCAGGGCTGGCGGGTGCGGGATGCCCAGGGCCGTTGCTGGGAGCTGCGGGGGCAGGCGGTGCTGGATGCCACCGGGCATTTCAATGGCTACCTCGGGACGGCACGCCTGGAGGCGCCGGCCCAGACCGCGCAGACCTTGGACACCCCGCAGACCTCGCAGGCTGGCGCGCCGCTCCCTCTGCTTACCACGGACTGGCTGCACGCGTTGCCGGGTCCAGGCTGGCTGCTCAGTGACGCCGTGCCAGGCGCCAACACCCGTCTGATCGATTTCAATGAGGCCGCAGCGCAGATGATGGGCGGCGCGGTCGAGGTCAAAGGCCAGCTCTGGCGCATTTGCGAAGAACGTCTGCCCGAGGAACTGCGCCAGGCGCTGGCCGAGCCGGATCTGCAATCAGGCAGCGCCTGCGGTGCCTGGTGGCTGTGTCTCACGCCGGTGCCGCAAGGGCAGGGCCAGTTGCTGAGCCTGTGGCCTCAAGGGGCGGTGGACACCGTGCCGGCGGCTCTGGCCCTTCGCGCCGCCGAGCAGGCGCGGGCGGACCAGGCCTCCTTCAGCTACACCGTGTCCCACGATCTGCGTGCGCCTTTGCGGGTGGTGGAAGGCTTCACCCGCATTCTGAAGGAAGACTACGGCCGGCTGCTGGACCGCGCCGGCAATGACCATCTGGACCGGGTGCTGAGTGCGGCCGGCCGGATGCACAGCATGATCGATGCGCTGCTGGCGCTGTCCCAGCTCTCCTCCCAGACCTTGCGGCAGGAGACGGTGGATCTGTCGCTGCTGGCGTCGCTGGTGCTGGAAGAACTCCGCCGCTCGGCGCCGGAGCGTCAGGTGGAGACCTTCGTGCAGCCCGGCCTGCGGGTGGTGGGCGATCCGACGCTGCTGCGCATGGTGCTGGAGAACCTGCTGGGCAATGCCTGGAAGTACAGCAGCCGGCAGGACACCGCCGCCATCCGCTTCGAGTCGATGACCCGGGACGGCGAGCAGGTGTTTGTGATTTCCGACAACGGCGCCGGCTTTGACATGCGCTTTGCCGACCGGCTGTTCGGCGTCTTCCAGCGGCTGCACAGTGCGAGTGAATTCCAGGGCACTGGTGTCGGGCTGGCCTCGGCGCGTCGCATCGTGCGGCGGCATGGCGGCGACATCTGGGCGGAGTCGGAGCTCGGGCAGGGCGCCCGGTTCTATTTCAGTTTGCCGATGGCGTGAGCCGGGCGCTTACGCGCAGTGCGTTGAAATGGACGCTCAGGCGCGATGTCTTGACATGCACGCTTACGCGCCCAGCGCCAACTGCTCCACCGCTTCGATCAATCGTTGCGCCTGATCCACCGGACTGATCTTCTGCTCGGTCGCCATGCGCTGCAGACGCGCAAGCGCCTGTGCGCGAGTCAGCGAGTACCGATGCATCAGGATGCCCAGCGCCATGGCCTCGACCCGGTCCAGCGCCTCCTGGCTTTCGACCGGGGCCACCGGGGCGGGTTCCGCGTCCCCGCGGGCCGGACGATTCGCAAAGGCGGCTTCCACCGCCGGCACGATCTGGTGAATGTCCAGCGGCTTGACCAGATAGGCCAACGCACCGAGTTCCTTGACCTTGGCCACCGTGGCCTCGTCCGCGAAGGCGGAGAGGAACATGAAGGGCATCTGCAGGTAGTCCCGCAGATAACCGGCGACATCAAAGCCGCTCATACCTTCCATGCGGATGTCCAGCAGCGCCAGATCGGGCCGTTGCTGGCGGGCGATGAGGATGGCGTCGTCGCCGTTGTCGGCGTCCAGCACGTCGTAGCCGGCCTGGGCCAGGCCGTGCGTCAGCGTGGCGAGCACCAGTCGGTCGTCATCGACCACCAGGATGCGACCCTTGTGAACGTGCGTGCCGGGCGAACCATAGCTGGCGCTGGCGCCGGCACTCCTGCCGTGCGCCGCTCCCCGGCCGGCCGGACCGGGCCGATTTCCGAATGGGCGGTCGCCCAAGCCACTCACGCTGTTCACGCTGCTGTCCAAGCTTTCATTGGCGGATCAAACATTGTCACCCAAATGCCGGAGAGCGCCCCGCTCGTTTGCGAGCGGTCACAATCTCCCGGCCGGGTCTTCACAAAGCGGACTCACGCCTGCGGCAGCCAGCTCACGCCCGGGGGCCACAGACTCAGTTCACACAGCACCCGGTCGCCCTCCTGCTGGAGGCTGAGCAAGGCACTGCGGCGGGGCAGCAAGGCGCGTACCAGCCCCAGACCGGACACGCCGCCCCGGATCTGCGCCAGGTCGAAGCCGGGCGGCAGCTGACCTTCATTGCTGATGCGCAGCAGCACCTGTTCCGGATCGAACACCAGTTCGCACCGCACCGGTGCGCTGCCGCCATGCTTGAGGGCGTTGGTGAACAACTCATTGAGGGTCAGCGCAATCGGGATCGCCTCCACCTCCGGCAGGCCCCAGCGCTGGGACTGATCCGCCGCCGCGCCGCTGACCTCCACCCGGATGTCCCGGCCAAACATGCGCTGCACCGAGCCCAGCACCGCCTCGATCACCCGGCGCAAGCGCAGCGGCCCGGATTCCCCGACCTGCAGCCCGTACACCTGGGCAATCGCCTGCACCTGACCCACGGCTTCGTTGATGACACCTGCCACCTCCGGTCGCCGGGCAGCGATCTGCTGCAGCAGACCGGCCACGCCCTGCAGGTTGTTCTTGATCCGGTGATGCACCTCGCGCACCAGCAGCTCCCGCTGGGCGATCGCCGCTTCCAGCCGTGCCGCTTCCTGCGCGCGCTGCTGGGTGACGTCGCTGGCCACCAGCAGCAGTTGCTCCGGCTCGACTTCGCCGCTGGCATCGTTGACGCCGGAGAGATGCAGCAGTCGCGTGTCCCACACCCGGGTGTGGCCGGCCACCTGCAGCCGGTATTCGCGCTGCAGCACCTCGGAGCTTTCCAGCGCGAATTCCATGTCGGCGCGCACCGCCTCGGCCTGCTCGGTGCCGAAGAGTGCTTCCAGGCTGGCGCCGACCAGTTCTTCTTCCTCACGTCCGGCGAGTGCGGCCGCGGCCTGATTGATCTGGCGCACCTGCAGCGTGCGGGCGTCATGCAGGCTGATGGCGATGGGTGCCGCCTCGATGATGCGCTGCAAAGAGGCCTGGGCCTGCTCGCTTTGCGCTTCGGCTTGCCGGCGGCGTTCGATGTCGAGCAGGGCGTAGGTCAGCTGACGCTCGCCGTCCGCGCCGCTGCCGGTCACCACCGCATTGCCCACCACCCAGAATTCGCGACCATCACGCGCGACGAGGCGGCATTCAAAGGTCTCGGCCTGACCTTCGGGCAGGTCGTCGAGATAGTGGGTCTGGCGGAACGGATGCTCCGGCGATTCGGTCGCGACGATGCTGATCGGCTGGCCGGCAAAGGCGGCCAGGTCGCCGCCGAACATCCGGCGGGCCGAGCGGTTCATCCACTCGATGCCATGCCGGCCGACGGTGACGATGCCCACCAGCACCGAGTCCAGCACCGCGCGCTCGCGCTCGGTCTGCAGCAGCAGGGATTGCTGGGCGCGATGGCGTTCATCGACGCTCAGATAGGTGGCGATGATGCCGGCCTCCGGCTGCCCCGGACGCACCGGCCGCTTGCTGACCAGCATCCAGAGGATGGACCCGTCGCGCCGACGCACCCGTCGCTCGCTGCGCCACAGGCCGGTGTCGGCCAGGGTGCGGGCGGCGGCGCGGCGGTCGCGCTCGAATTCAGCGGGCGATTCAAACAGCTCCGCATGCGGCAGGGCGATCAGTTCCTCCTGCCGGTAGCCGAGCATCTGGCCCAGCGCCTCATTGGCGCGGACGACCCGGTCGTCCCGCAGGATGGCGATGCCGACGTCGGACAGCTCGAACATCAGCTCGCGGTCCTGGGCCAGCGCTTCCAGCTCGGCCTGCTGGGCCTTGAGCCGGGAGATGTCACTGACCACCGCCACCAGCGCCTGCTCCTGAGGCGCCTCGGGCGGCACCACGCGGCGCAGCGACAGGGCGTGCCAGCGCGGCTCGCTGCCGCCGGCCGTGGCCGGTGGGAGGGACGTACCGGGCCATTCAAATTCGAATTCGCGCCCGTCTTCATCCAGCGTCGGCAGTGCCGCCATCACCTGCGCATGCAGGTCCGGCAGGGCCTGGAAGAGGGCGTCAAACGGCGTTCCGGGTTCAGGCTCGCCGCCCAGGCCCAGCATCCGTCCCAGCGCGCCATTGCTGCGCAACAGCCGCTGACGGCGGACATACGCCATGCCCAGGCCAGCGCCGTCCAGCATCGCGCCCAGTTCACGCAGCAGCAGCTCGTAACGGGCCTGCGCCTGCTGGTTGTCGGTGATGTCCAGCGTCAGCACCGAGGTGATCCGTTGGCCCGACGACAGCGCGCCGGGTTCGACCCGCGTCAGCAGCCAGCGCAGGCCCAGCTCGGGATGACGGACGGCGTAGCGCAGCGCCAGCGGCAGGTTCTGCTTGATGGCCTGTTGGAGCTTTTCATAGTCGGCGCGGGAGTCGGCCTCGACCATGTCGCGGTTGACGCCGTGCAAGGCGCTGGCCCTGGCAGGGGGCGCCGCTGCGGACGCACGCGCGCTGGCTGGCGGCGAAGCGCCGGGTGCGGTCAGCGGCGCGACTGTGGCTGAAGGGCCCGCGGGCGACATCGCAGCCGGTGTCGCCGGCATTCCGAGCGTGTCGGGCAGCTCTCCCGGGCGCATCCAGCCGACATCGGGCTGGAACGTCGCCAGCCCCACGCCGGCGGTATCCATCAGGGCCTGCAATTGCAGATGCGCCAGTTCCAGCGCCTGGTCCCGGCTCCGGTCTTCCAGCATCAGCAGCAGCCGCGGGCGGTCCCATGGGCCGGTGAGACGACGGGCCCGCACCCGCATCCAGCGCGGCCGGCCCTGAGGCTCGGCCACCAGTGCGTCGCGATGGATCTCGGTGCCAGGATCGGGCAGGAGGCCGCTCAGCAGTGCGCGCCAGTCCGGCGGTAGCTCCTGAACGCTGGCGGGCGGTTGTGGGCACAGACGAGCGGCGAGTCGGCCAAAGGCGGCGTTGCTGCGCAGCAGCAGGCCCTGGTCGTCCTCCATCAGGGCGGGGAGGGGGCAGAGATCGAGCCACTGGTCGATCTCCGTCTGCATGTGTTCGGCCCGTTCCCGGGCGGCGTGTCCGGGGCTGTGGTCCTGCAGCAGGGCGAGCGTCAGGTCGGTGCGCTCCAGCGGATGCAGCGAGGCCTGCAGCACATGCTCACGCTGCTGGTCATCCAGCAGCCTCAGTTCCTGGGCGCGACGGGCGCCTTGGGCGAGGGAGCTGCCCTGCAGCCGCCGGCTCTTGAGCGTCACCGGCCCCAGCAGTTCCATCAGCCGGTCGTTGACCAGCAGCACCTGCCCCTGGCCGTCGATCAGCAACGCCGGCCATGGCCCTTCCCAGAGCCCTGTCAGCAGGGAGGACCCGGCCACCGACCGTTTGCTCAGCAGGGAGCGGAAAGGGTCGGTGCGGGTCGGGTCCATGGGCGCGGCAATTACTCCAGCTGGCCGGCCTTGTGCAGGGCGCGCAGCACGGCGTTGTTCACTTCTTCCGGCGACAGCATCAGCGCGTCAATGGCGCTGCGGGTGTCGAAGACGGATTCGTTCTCGATGGCCTGCACCAGGTCCAGGTAGGGCTTGTAGGGGCCGGTCTGGTCGACCAGCGCCTGACGCACCCGCTCCGGCACCGGGATGGATTGCAGCAGCTTCTCGAACGGCTGGCGCAGCATGTGATCCAGCAGCGAGAACAGGCCGCAGATGAACATCTCATCGCGCAGTTCGGCTTCGGCCATGCTCTTGGCCAGGTCTTCCATCAGCAGGCCGCGACGCAGCGCGGCGAACATCACCGGGCGCATCGCATGTTCCTTGCTGGCGGTGGCCAGCAGCAAGGCCAGCCAGCGGCGCAGGCGTGCGTAGCCCAGCAGCATGATCGCGTGACGGAAGGAGGACACCTCCACCGACAGGCCGAAGGCCGCGGAATTCATGTAACGCAGCAGCTTGAAGGCCAGGCTCGGGTCGCGCTTGAGTGTCTGCTCCAGGCGTTCCACATCTTCGCCCTGGTCCACGCGGGACATCAGCTCGACAATGACCTGCAGGTCGGCTGCCTGGGTGTCCTTGGTGGCCGGCGGGGTGGCCGGTGCCTCGAATTCACCGTGGAAGGGCCAGCCCAGCACACCGGCCGCGCCCTTGTCCCAGGCCTGCTGAAAGTCGCCGGCGCTGCGGGCGCCCGACACCAGCACCGTCTTGCCGGCCGGCGCAGGGCCGCTGGCGAGGTCCGGCAGGTCCAGCACGATCTGCTTGAAGCCGGGAGCGTCCGAACGTCCCTTGAGCAGGGTCACCACCCCTTCCGAGGCGCGGGCCTGGATCTGGGTGGCCAGTTCGGCGTCCCCGACCAGGAAGGCGGGCACTTCCACCCGGAAATGGCGGGGCAGCGGCGCGGCCAGCAGGCCTTTGAGCAGTCCCTCATGGGCCACGTTCAGCACCACTGCCTTGGCGGGGAAGGCGTCGGTCAGGGCTGCCAGCACGTCCGCCGCCGCCGGAGTGGCTTCGGGGCGCAAAGCGAACACGGTGACGCGAGTGGCTTCGATGTCGAGTGGCCTGGTAACCAGGGGCGCGTATCCCAGGGCCAGTTGGCCCAGCACGGCGTGCGTCGAGTTCATGCAGATGGCGGCTTCAGGAGTTGAGGTATTGGAACAGCGACATGCGCTGAACCATCGCGTAAGTTTTCAACGCCGCATCGTAGCCCGTCTGCTGGTTCTGGAAATCGGAAATGCCCTGCGTCATATCCAGATCCTCTGCGGCAGATTGCTCGGCTTGGTTGTAAACCTTCAAGGTCTGGAGCCGCGTCTGGGATCCGTCGAGGTTGTTCATCTGCTCGCCGACCTGGCTGCGGACGTTGGTCAGGTTGCCCATCACGGCATCCAGATCCCGCAAATTGACCAGGTTGGCCTGGGTCACCTCGGTACCGGTACGCCCCTCCTTGCGCAGGGATTCGATGGTGCGGTCGAGCACCTCGAAGACCTTCAGGTCGCTGGTGGCGGGTTCGACGGTGAAGGTGTCCCCGTCCACCGGCTGGCCGCCGATGGTCATCGACAGGCCGTCGAACTTGACGGTGTTGCCAGCGGTGTAGTTGTCGCTGGCGACCGGCACATGGCCCTGCGTCTCGTTGTAGACGGTGTAAGTTTGCGACGGGGCGGTGCCGGTGATGGTGATGGAGTAGGAGGCGCCGGTGACGGCGGTGGGGTCGGTGACCCGGCCGGCGTCAATCCAGCCCGCCGGTGCCGCGCCGGTGGTGAGGTTGGTGCCTGCGTTGGTGACGAAGGTGCCGTTGCCGCTGCGGGCCTGCTCCCAGGCGGCCTTGCCGTCCACGCTCAGCGGGTAGTTCTCGAGGTTGCCGGTGGACACACTGCCGCCGATGCCGTCGAAGGCCACGCCACCGCCAGTGCGGTTGCCGGCGGCGTCCCGCTGGACGGGGTTGTCCAGGAACGGGGTGCCGGTGGTGCCCTGGCCGGAGAAGAGGTAACCGCCGGAGCCGTCGCCGCGGTTGGCGATGGACAGCAGCTGGTCCCGCAGCCCCTGCACCTTGTTGGCCAGGCTCTTGCGCTCGGCGTCGGTGTAGCTGGCGTTGCCGGCGGCGATCAGCGTCTCGCGGATCTGCTGCATGATTTCGTTGGCATCGCCCAGGGCGCTTTCCGCCAGCGTCATGCTGTTGCGGCTGGCCTCCAGCGCGCGGGTGCTGGCATCGACCTGGCCGATGGCGGTCCGGGCGCGTTCCGCACGGGCGGCGCCGGTCGGGTCATCGCTGCCTTTTTCGACCCGCTTGCCGGAGGTGAGGCGCTGCTGGGCATCCTGCATCTCCTGCTGGCGTTTCTGCAGCGTCGAGATGCTGGCCTCGAACATGTTGGCGGTGGAGAGGCGCATGGCGGTCGTCCTGGCGTCAGTTCACTGAGTGAGGGGGATGAATCGCGTGGCGCGCTCAGCGCTGCACGATGCTCAGCAATTGGTCAAAGATGGTCTGGGCGGTCTGCAGCACCTTGGCCGCAGCCTGGTAGCCCTGCTGGAACTGCATCAGGCGGGCGGCTTCCTCATCGAGGTTGACGCCGGCCTGGCCCGATCGGGTCGATTCGGCCTGACTGGCCACGGTGGTGGAGACGCTGGCAAGATACTCCGCGCCCTGCACCCGCGAGCCCACGTCCGCAATCGCGGCCGCATAGGCTTCGGTGACGGTCTGCCCGCGCGACATCGTGCCATCCGCCTGCAACTGCTTGCCGACGAAGGTCTCGCTCTGCAGCTTCAGGAAGGCCTTGGCATTGCCGTTGTTGGTCGCGACCACGGCATCCGACTTCTGCAGGTTGATCTTGTCGCCTTCGCGCGGCACGCCGTTCAGGCGCAGCTCGAAGCCGAGGTCCACCCCGCCCGCCGGATCATTGCCGATGGCCTGACCCGCCTTCCAGGTGCCGGTGTAGCTGGTGTTGTCCGACAGGGTGATGGTGTAGTTGATGCTCTGGTCCGCATTGACCGTGCCGAACTGCACCGTGGCGGGCTGCAGGGTCTTGTCGAACTTCGAATTGACCGCATAAAGCGAGTCGACCGTGGCGGTGCCCTTGTTGTTGACATCCACCGTGCCGACCACCGGCGCCGCGGCGGCCAGGCCGCTCGGGTCGTCCATCGCGCGCTTGAAGCTGGTGGCGGCGCCGGCCACCGGCTCCAGCACGAAGCGGTCGTTGGCCTGCATCGTGCCGGTCATCGTCAGGCTGATGCCGTAGGCCTTCTCGATCTGGTCCTTGTTCATCGTCGTGGCCGTGCCGTCCGGACGCACCGCGACCTGATAGCTGTCGGGCGTGCCGGTGGGATCGGCGGAGATGACAAAGGACAGGGCCGGCACCATCTCACCGTTGGTGATGGTGGCCGAGAGTTTGGCGTCGCCCTTGTTGGTGACGGCGGGCAGCACCGTCGGATCGGCGATGCTGAAGAGCGGGCCGCCGGCGGCCGACTTCAGGTCCACGCCGAGCGACTGCTGTTCATTCACCCGGGTGGCGATGGCGGTGGCCATCTGGCCCAGCAGGTTGCGAGCATCCTGCAGGTGAGTGTTCTGGTAGCGCAGCAGGGCGGTGAGGGAGCCGCCGGTCAGGGTGCTGTCGTCCAGGACCCGGGTGCCGTTGGCTTCGGTGATGGAGAGCTGCGCGCGGGAATTGTCGTAGGGGTCGGGCGTGACCTGCAGTTCCTGCGCCTGGCCGCCCAGCACCAGCCGCTGGCCGCCGCCGATGAAGACGCCGATGGTGCCGTCGCTGCTGGCGACGGTGGAGACCTGCACATACTGGCTGAGCTGCGAGACCAGCTGGTCGCGCTTGTCCAGCAGGTCATTGGGCGAATGGCTGGTGCCATTGGCCCGGGCGATCTGGTCGTTGGCCACGGCGATCTGCTTGGCCAGTTCGTTGACGGTCTTGACGTCCGCCTTCATGTCGCTGACCACACCGGCCTGCAGGTCGGCCAGTTGCTGGCCGGCGCTCTGGAAGCGCGATGCCAGCTCCTGCGCCTTGCCCAGCACCACCTGGCGCGCCGACGGGTCGGACGGCCGGCTGGCCACATCGACCAGGGCATTGAGGAAGTCGTTGCTCGCCTGGCCGATGCCGTCCGAGCCGGTCGGGAAGATGTTTTCCAGCTGCGCCAGCTGGGCCTGCATGGTGTTGTCCATGAAGGCCTGCGACTTGGCCGCTGCCGCTTCGCGGGTCAGGAACTCGTTGTGCGACCGGGTGACCGTCTGCACATTCACGCCCTTGCCGAAGTAGCCCGCGCCGGTGAACTGCCCCTCGGGCGTGGTCAGCACCACTTCCTGGCGCGAATAACCGGCCACGTTGGCATTGGCGATGTTCTGGCCGATGGTCTGCAGGGCCGCCTGGTTGGCGAACATGGCCCGCACGCCAAGGGAAAGCAGGGCGGAGGTCGACATGCTGGTGTCCTAGGACGTCAGGCCATGGCGCGTTGCACGCGCATGGTCGTGTTGATGACCCGCGCCAGCTTGGACGCGTACTCGGGATCGGTGGCGTAGCCCGCCTTCTGCAGGCCCTTGGCAAAGCCTTCGGCGCTGCCGGTGCTGGCCTTGGCCACCACATCGCGATAGCGGTCGTTGCCGCTGATCAGCTTGGCATAGTCCTTGAAGGCTTCTTCATAGCTGCCGTAGGCGCGGAACTTGGCGGTGACGCGCTGCGCCTTGCCATCCACATATTCAGTGGTGCTGACCTCGGCGACCTTGCCGGTCCAGCCCGGGCCGGCCTTGATGCCGAAGACGTTGAAGCTGCTGCTGCCGTCCTTGTTCAGGATCTCGCGCTTGCCCCAGCCGGATTCATGTGCCGCCTGGGCGATCATGAAGCTGGCCGGAATGCCGGTGGCGGCCTGGGCGGACTTGGCGGCGCTGTCGTGCTTCTGGATGAAGTCCTGCACATGCGGCTGCACGTTCTTCGTGGCCAGTTGCGGCAGTTGCTGCGTGCCGGCGGCGGCCTTGGCGCTGGGCAGCTCGCCGTCCTTCACGCCGAGCTGGCGCTGCAGATGCCGTTCGATCGCCTGCGACAGGCCGCCCGGCAGGCCGGCCATCTTGCCGGCGTACTGCTGGTCCAGCATCTCGCCGCCCATCTGGGTGGCGGAGTTGTCCATCATGCCGGAGCTCATCGTGGCCTGGCGCATGCTCTTCATCACTTCCTGCATGAAGAGGGTTTCAAACTGCTTGGCCGTTTCCTTCACCGCCGCCTTCGGGTCGCGGGTGGCGACCGACTTCAGCTGATCGATGGAGCGGGTGTCGGTGGAGAGGCCACCGTTGCCCAGGGCGGTGCTCAGGGGAGTCGAGAGTGCCATGTCAGATCACCTCCAGCTCGGCATTCAGGGCGCCGGCACTTTTCATGGCCTGCAGGATGGCCAGCAGGTCCTGGGGCGTGGCACCCAGGGTGTTGAGCGCCTTCACCACGTCATTGAGGCGGGTGCCGGCCGGCAACTGGATCATCGTGCCGGGGTCCTGCTTGATCGAGATATCGGTCTTCTCCGTCACCGTGGTCTGGCCGCCGGAGAGGGCATTGGGCTGGCTGACCTGCGGGGTGCTGGAGATGGTCACCGCCAGGTTGCCGTGCGCGACCGCGCAGGGCGAGAGCGTCACCGCCTGGTTCATCACCACCGAGCCGGTGCGGGCATTGATGACGATGCGGGCGGCTGGCGTGTCCAGATCGAGGGGCAGGTTTTCCATGTCCGCCAGGAAGGCGACGCGGGCTTCCGGCGCCAGCGGTGCGCGCACCCGCACCACCCGGCCGTCCAGCGGCTGGGCCGTGCCTTCGCCCTTGGCCTTGTTGATGGCGCGGGCCACCGCACGAGCGGTACCGAAGTCGGAGGCATTCAGGTCGAGCTGCAGGAATTCGTTCTGCTGCAGCGGCGTGGGCACGCTGCGCTCGACCAGCGCCCCGTTGGGGATGCGGCCGGCGCTCAGGTGGTTGATCTGCACCTTCGAGCCCCCGGCCGACGCGCCAGCGCCGCCGACGATCAGGTTGCCCTGGGCGATGGCGTAAACCTGGCCGTCCGCACCGCGCAGCGGCGTGGCGATCAGCGTGCCGCCGCGCAGGCTCTTGGCATTGCCCATGGACGACACCACCACATCAAGCGGCTGGCCGGGTTGGGCGAACGGGGGGAGCTGGGTGGTGATCATCACCGCCGCCACGTTGCGCGGCTGCATGGTGACGCCCTGGGGCAGCAGCACACCGAACTGCTGCAGCATCGCGGTCAGGCTCTGGCCGGTGAAGGGGGCCTGGGTGGTCTGGTCGCCGGTGCCGTCCAGACCCACCACCAGGCCGTAGCCGGTCAAGGGGTTGGAACGCACGCCCTGCACGGCCGCCACTTCCTTGATGCGGGTGGCCTGGGCCGGAGTGGCCACAGCCAGCAGCGCCATCAGGCTCAGCAGGCCACTGGCCAGCAGGCGGGGGCAGGGACTGAAAAAGCGGCGGAGAGGGGGGAAGGTGTTGGGGTACATCTCGGTCACACGTGAGGCAGACTCGTGTGACCGATTGTGGGCAAACTTAAGTCGGCGAAAGGTTCAAGAAGAACCGGGATAGCCAGCCAATTGAATGCGCATCCGCCACCGCGCCGCGGCCGCGCTGTTCCACACGGACATTGGCCACAGCCGTCGAGGGCACCGTGTTCCCTTGACGAATCGTCTGGGGATCCACCTGGCCGAAGAAGCGCAGCACGTCCACATTGCTGTTGACGCCGACCTGTTTCTCGCCGGAGATCAGCAGATGGCCGTTGGGCAGCACGCCAGTGACCACCGCGGTGATGGTGCCGGAGAAGTCATTGGTGTTCTCGTTGGTGCCCTTGCCGGTGTTCTTGTTGGACGAGGTACCGCCCACCTCCGCACGGCCGCCGCCAAAGGAATTGGCCGCAAAGCCGGGAATGGCGGTGACGCCCGCGCTCAGGGAGCCGGTCTTGTCCAGTGCGGAGCTGGACTTCTGGCTGGCGCTGACCTTCTCGGTGATGGTCACGGTGACGATGTCGCCGACCAGCCGGGCCCGATGGTCCTCGAACAGCGGACGGAAGTTCGCGTTCTGATAGATGGCGCCGTTGTTGGCCGAGGCCGGAATCGGCTCGGGCATGCGCACCACCGGCGCCGGCTGCATGTCCACCCGGGGTTCCGGGTAGGGCGTGCTGCAGGCGCTGAGAACGGCGAGTGCCGGGGCCGACAGGGCCAGCAGCGCGGTGCGGATGAGACGGGAAGAAGACCGGGACATGAACAACTCCTGGAACAACGAAGCGGGGGCGCGGATCAGGCAGAGAGGGCCGGCCGCACCCGATCAGGGGCGCGGCATCAGCCCGCCGCTCAGATCTGCGACAGCTTCTGCAGCATCTGATCCGAGGTCTGGATGGCCTTCGAGTTGAGCTCGTAGGCGCGCTGGGTCTGGATCATGGAGACCAGCTCTTCCACCACATTCACATTCGAGGTTTCGGTGAAGCCCTGCTGCACCGCGCCCAGGCTGTTGGTGCCCGGAGCGCCCGTCTGCGGCGCGCCCGAGGCGACGGTTTCCGCATACAGGTTGCCGCCCAGCGATTCCAGCCCGGGCGGGTTGATGAAGTTGGCCAGCTGCAGCTGCCCCAGCGTCGTCTGGGCGGTGCTGCCGGCGGTGGTGACCGCCACCGTGCCGTCCTGGCCGATGGTCAGCGACTTGGCATCCGCCGGCACGATGATGCCGGGCAGCACGGTGTAGCCGTTGTTGGTCACCACCTGGCCGTTGGCGTCCAGCTGGAAGCTGCCGTCACGGGTGTAGGCGGTGGTGCCGTCCGGCATCTGGATCTGGAAGAAGCCGTTGCCCTTGACCGCCACATCCAGATAGTTGCCCGACTGCTGCAGCGAGCCCTGGGTGTGATTGCGGGAGGTGGCCACGGCACGCACGCCCAGGCCGACCTGCAGGCCGGTGGGCAGGCTGGTCTGCTCGGAGGTGGCGGAGCCGGCCGGACGGAGGTTCTGATACATCAGATCCTCGAACACCGCATGCTCGCGCTTGTAGCCGTTGGTCGAGACGTTGGCCAGGTTGTGAGAGACCACATCCAGCTGCATCTGCTGGGCTTCCATGCCGGTCTTGGCGATCCAGAGGGAACGAAGCATGTTGAACTCCTGATTCTTCAGACGGGCACTGTGCCGTCATCCGCGGCGGGTGAAGGCTGGATGAGAGGGGCTTATGCGGTGCTAAACCGTGGGGTCGGGCGATCAGCTGTCGCTGAGCAGCTTGGACGCGGCCTGGCCGTGGGTCTGGGCAATCTGCAGCAGCTTCATCTGCTGCTCGAACTGCCGGGCCGCGGCGATCATGCCCACCATGGTTTCCACCGGCGAGACGTTGGAGCCTTCGAGGGCGCCGGCCTGCACACGGCCTGCCGGATCGGCGGGCAGCGGCTCACCGTCGGGTGCGGCGAACAGGCCGTCGGTGCGGCGGGTGAAGCGGCCGTCCTCGGTCACCAGCTTGAGCTTGCCGATGTTCACCGGCCGTTGATTGCCGGTCTTGGCGGTGATGGTGCCGTCCGAGCCGATGTCCACCGTGGAATTGGGCGGCACGCTGATCGGGCCGCCGTCGCCCAGCACCTGCAGGCCGTTGCGCATCACCAGCAGGCCTTCGGCGTTGACGTCCATCGAGCCGGCGCGGGTGTAGGCCTCGGTGCCGTCCAGCGCCTGCACCGCCATCCAGGTGCGGCCTTTCATGGCCACGTCCAGATTGCGGCCGGTGGTTTCCAGCGGGCCGGCCGACAGGTCGTGACCGGTGGTGGTTTCCAGCGAGAAGGCGCGCACGGTCGACCCGTCGCCCCGCACCGGCACCGACCGGAAGGCCTGCAGCTCTGCGCGGAAGCCGTTGCTGTTGACGTTGGCCAGGTTGTTGGCCAGCACGTCCTGGCGCGAGAGCGCCGCTTGCGCGCCACTCATCGACAGATAGATCATGCGGTCCATGGTCAGCGGTCCTTGGCTTGTGTCTGCTCGGGTGTCTGCTCGTGGGTCGGATCAGCCAGCGCGATCAGCGCAGGTTCACCAGCGTCTGCAGCACCTGGTCCTGGGTCTTGATGGTCTGCGCATTGGCCTGGTAGACGCGCTGCGCGGTGACCATGTTCACCAGCTCATTGGTCAGGTCCACGTTGGACTCTTCCAGAGAGCCGGCCTTCAGGGCGCCGAGGTTGCCGTCGCCCGGCACGCCCACCACGGCGTCGCCCGAGGCATTGGTGCGGTTCCACAGGTTGCCGCCCAGCGGCTGCAGACCCTGCGGATTGCGGAAAGTTGCCAGTTCCACCTGGCCGGCCGGCTTGGACTGGCCGTTGGAATAACGGGCGGTCACGATTCCGTTGTTCTCGATGCTGATGCCGGTCAGCTGGCCGGGGGCGTAGCCGTCCTGGGTCAGGCTGGTGACGGCGAAGTTGGCGCCGTTTTCCACCGCAGAGGTCATGTCCAGCGACACACCCTTGACCGAGGGGTCGGACGGGTCGGCCGGCGGCGCCGGAATGGCCAGCGTCGGTGCCCCTTGCGAGTTCACGCCCGCCGGGATCTTCAGGTTCAGCAGCTCATTGGCGGCCGGCGAGACCGGCTTGCCGCCGGTGGGCAGGAAGGTCACCTGGGTGAACGGCGTCAGCGGATTGCCGGTGGCGGTGCCGTCTTCCGTCTGGATCGGGTTGCCTTGCGCGTCGTACTGCACCGCGCTGCCGTTGGCCGTTACGTAGACGTTCCAGACGGTGTTGCCGTTGGCGTCTTCGTTGTTGGCGCGCTGGTAGTACAGCGTCACCGCCACGGGCTGACCCTTGGCGTCATACACCGTCAGCGAGGTGGCGTTGTTGTAGGTCTTGGGATCGCTCAGCGTGATGCCGGTCTTGTCGATCTTGGCGGACTTCGGATCGGCCGGGTCGCTCAGCTCGAACGGCGCGGTGGCGGCGGCGCGGGAATCCAGCGTGAATTCCATCTCGATGTTGCCGGTCACCTTCGGGTCGATGCCGCCGGTGGGCAGCTTCAGCGACGTGGCCAGGCCCGGCTGGATCACGCCATTGCCGTCCGCGGGATAGCCCTGCAGCTTGAGCTGGTCGTTGTTGACGATGTAGCCCTCGCGGTCGACCTTGAACTGGCCGTTGCGGGTGTACATCGTGGGGCTCTTGCCGTCGCTGACCTGGAAGAAGCCATTGCCGTTGATGGCCAGGTCCATCGGGTTTTCGGTGACGGTGATGTTGCCCTGCGTGAACTGCTGGGCCACCGTCTGCAACTGCACGCCGATGCCGATCTGGTTGGTGCCAGCACCATTCAGCGCGGTGGCGTACATGTCGGCAAACTCGGCCCGCGACGATTTGGCGCCATACGTCTGCGCATTGGCGATGTTGTTGCCGATGACTTCCAGGTTCTTGCTGGAAGCGTTCAGTCCGGAGAGGCCTTGTTGGAAGCTCATGTGAAGTCCTTGGGCGGTTCAGTCGGGTCGGGCGGGTGGGCCGCGAAGTCAGTCGGAGATCGGACGATCAAACGATGTTGCGGACCTTGTCGTAATCGACCAGACCGCTGTTCTTGAGTTCCAGCTGCAAGGTGGCGCCGCTGGTGTTCACGGCGCTCACCACATCACGGGTGTAGGTGGTGGCCGTGACGGGATTGGTGCTCTTGGTGGCGGTGACGCGGAAGGTCAGGCCGGTGGTTTCCCCGGACTTGCTGGCGTCCCAGGTGTAGGTCTGGTTGCCGGCCTTCTGGGCGCCGAGGTCTTGCGTGGCGATCACGGTGCCGGCACCGTTGAGCACTTCCACCTTGACCGTGTCCGCCGGGTTGGCCAGCTCATAGTTGAGCTGGGCCTTGCCGTTGTCCACCGTCACCTGATTGCCGGGTACCGTCACCGAGCGGCCCACCAGGCTGACGCTTTGCAGCGCCTGCATCTGGCTGAACTGGTTGGCCAGGCTCTGGATGCTGGTGTTGACATTGCCCACGCCGGTCACCGTCTGGATCTGCGCCAACTGGGTCGTGACCTGGGCGTTGTCCATCGGATTCATCGGATCCTGGTTCTGCATCTGCGCCACCAGCAGCTTCAGGAAGCGGTCCTGGGTGTCGGCGGCCGTCGGGGTCGAGCTGTTGGACGTGCCGCCGAGGCCGGCGGACGTCTTGCTCGTGGTGTTCAGGGTGGTGTAGTCCATGATGGGCGATCCTGGTGCGGGGGTGGGGGCGGTTCAGGCGGTCAGGCGGTCAGGCCCGTGATCAGCCCTGGCCCATCTGGAGCGTCTTGAGCAGCAGCGACTTGGCGGTGCCCATGACTTCGAGGTTGTTCTGGTAGGAACGCGAGGCGGAGATCATGTTGACCATCTCCTCCACCGAATTCACATTGCTGTAGGTGACGTAGCCATCGGCATCGGCGAGCTGGTGGCTGGGGTCGTGCACCCGGCGGCCGGGGGCCTGGTTTTCCTTCACCGCGACGACCTGCACACCGACATCGGTGGCGTCGGTCATGCCGCCGTTCTGGTTCATCAGGCTCTGGAAAACGACTTCGCGGGCCTTGTAGGCCTGGCCGTCCGGGCCGGCGACGGTGTCGGCATTGGCCATGTTGCTGGCCACCGCATTCAGGCGCTGGCTCTGCGCACTGACCGCGCTGCCGGAAATGTGGAAGATGCTGAACATCGACATGGCGGGGTCCTCCTACGGCGTCTTCAAGCCGCGTTCGGCGACTTCATCGCATCCATCAGGGTGCGCACGCTGCCGTTGATGAAGCGCAGGGACGCTTCGTACTTGACGGTGTTGTCGGCGAAGCTGGCGCGTTCGCGGTCCATGTCCACCGTGTTGCTGTCCATGCTGGTCATCGCATTCAGGGAGTTCTGCAGCACACCCTGGGTGCGCTGGGTCAGCGTCTGGTTGGAGGTGTCCGCGGCGGGGGAGGTGGCCTCCCGCAGCGCCTTGGCGAAATCCAGGTCCCGCGACTGGTAGCCCGGGGTGTCCGCATTGGCGATGTTGCTGGCGAGCAGGCGTTGACGCTCCGCCCGCAGGGTCAGCGCCTGGGCCTGGAAGTTCATCGCGTCGGTCAGTCGGTTCATCATGGTGCGGCTCCTGTGCGTTTCCGTGGTGGCCGGGTCCGGGAGGGACGGCGGCCTGGGATTCATCACGTTCGGCCATTGTGGGCAGCCCACCGGAAAACATGAGCGCGATAAGACGGGGGTTTGCAGGCCATTTCGAAGCCATGCGGGGGGAGGGCGTCGGTAGAGTCAGCGGCCATGGCGATGATCCTCACCCCTCACGCGATTCCCGCGCGCCTTGTGGCCTCCATGCCGTGCACCGACTTCGGTGCGGCGGCGGGGGGCGAGGTGCGGGTGCAAGTGCGCGCGCGGCTGCGGCTGCGGCTGCAGGCACTTCTGCTGTTGCTGGGCGTGGGGGCTGCAGGTGCAGCGGCGGCAGGGTCGCTGCCAGAACCGATCATTGATCCGACGATGGGCGCCGTGGCGGCGCAGGCATCGGGCAGTCCTTCCGCGCCGATGCCGCAGCGCCAACTCCCCAATGCTTTCCAGGCACCGCCGCCGCCTTCGGGGACCCAGAGCATCGTGCCCGGGGGCGGCCGGATCGCTCCGGCGCCCACTCAGGCCCCGCCCAGCCCGTTGGAGGCGAGCCTGCAGGAGTCGCTGCAGATGCTGGCGATGGCCGGGGCGCGTCAGGTGGCGCCGAGTTCGGCCCGGGTGGAAGTGGAATTGGGCCGGCTGGATCCCCGGCTGCGTCTGGCCCCCTGTGATCAGATCCAGCCGTATCTGCCGCCCAACCAGCGGATGTGGGGTCGCACCCGCATCGGCATCCGCTGCCTGAGCGGCCCGACCAAGTGGAATGTCAGCCTGCCGCTGACCATCCGGGTGTACGCGCCGGCCTATGTGGCGGTGGCCGATCTGCCGGTGGGCACCGAATTGACTCAAGATCGGCTGCGTCTGGCCGAAACTGACATTGCAGGCGAAACCGGGGTGATCTTCACCCATCCGGAAGCCTGGGTGGGACGCCATCTGGCCAAGGGCCTGATGGCTGGCGAGGCACTCCGCTCCACCGACCTGAAGCTGCGCCAGTGGGTGCAGCCGGGGGACCGGGTACAGGTGCAGGCGGCCGGCGACGGCTATGCGGTGTCCGGGGAAGGGCAGGCGATGGGGGTCGGGCTGGAAGGCCAGGATGTCCGGATCCGGTTTGACAACGGACGGATGGTCACCGGGCGAACGGTGGGCGAACGCAAAGTTGAGGTGCTGCTGTGAATCCGGCCCGAAAATCCGGTCTGGAGCCGGTGCCGCCCCCCGAGATTGGGGCCTGCAGCGTGAAATGGGCGGGGTTTGCCCCGTTCTTTGCTAGCCATTTGGTGAGGACTGGCCCTAAAGTCTGGTCTGAACAGGTCGATATACCGAATATCGAATGGGGTCTGGCGTCGGTCCAGGCCCACGGATGAATGCCAGGAGAGTGGCCATGAAGATCGGTAACAGCCCAGAACTCAATGCCTACACCAAGGTGAGCGGCCCGCGCACCGGTGGGGCCGATGCCGGCCGTGCCGCCCCCGCAACCACCACCACGACCCCGAGCGCGACGGATGCCGCCAGCAGTGGTGCTGGCAGTGCCGGCAGCGCCGTCCGGGCCACGGGTGTGGCGGCGCAGGATTCGGCGTCGCAGGTGGCGCTGTCCAGCACGGCCAGCACGCTGATGTCGTCCTCGGTGTCGTCGGACGACAGTGTGGACATGGACAAGGTGAACCGTATCGCTGCAGCCATCCGCAACGGGCAATTCAGCATCAATGCCGGCGTGATTGCCGACAAGCTCATCGCCAACACGGCGGAGCTGCTGGGCAAGGTACAGTCTCACTGATGTCTGCCCCGAAGATCAACGTGTCCGTCAACGTGCCTGGTGTCGCCATGTCTGCAACGCCCAATGCCCAGCCCTCGGTCGACCTTGAGCAGCCCCTGCAAGAGGTGGAAAGCTGCCTGAACCTGCTGGGTGATGCCCTGCATCGACGGGACACCCAGGCCATCGAACTGCATGCGGCGAGTCTGCATCTGGCGCTGGCCCGCGCGATCGAGCAATTCACCCTGGCCGCCCGCAGCGGCACCGTGCCGGCGGGTCTGCGGACCCGGCTGGTGCAGGCCGGTGGCCGTGTGGCGGCGCAGCGGGAATCGCTGGCACGTGCCACCGCCGCCCTGGACCGGGCGATCGATGTGCTGATGCCTGGCGAGCCGTCGGGCCTGTATGGCGCCTCGGGCAAGAGCGAGCGCAAGTCGGCGCTGACGGGTGGGTCGATCCAGGCCTGACCGGTTGGTGGGGGAGCCCCCGCCGTTCAGCCCCAAAGAAGGCCACGCAACGCGTGGCCTTTTGCATTGGCGGCGCTGAATAACGAGTTCAAGTCAGACAGGCTGCGGGTTCCCGTGGCTCTCCTGCTCGCGCCCATGGATCTGAGCTGTTCGCGAAAAATGACGCGACTGGCAGCATGGCTTCCACTTCATCGGAGGGTGTGAGGCAGGCATCAGCGGCTCTTGGGCCAGCCTGCTCTGCGACCCCTCCGGATTCATGGCGAGGGGCGCATGTGGCACTTGGGCATCGACGACACTTTGCGGAAAGCGCTGTTTTCCGCCGCCCTCGACGGCGAGGTCTGGATCGGGAACCTGTCGGGCATCGGACCCGACAGAGAGATCGTTCCAGTGCGGTTTGCCGGACTGGACTTCTGGTTTCTTTTTGTCTCGCCGCACGTTGAGACCGGCAATGACGCTGCACTCTTGCAACTGATGATGAGCAACGTCGATGCCGAGATCCCTCCAGACCGGGCCTCGCGGCTAGTCAAATTCTGGCGCGCTGATGCCGAGGTCGGCATCTTCAAGCCGGACGGCTGGAAACTTCCGCGGCCTCGCCAGATCTTCCAATTCGCACAGGTGATTCGGCGTGTCATGAGCTTTTACTTGGATGCCATTCCGGAGATCCAGCAGTTCTTGTACTTTCCCGCCAGTCCTCGACTGCTGCGGCTCTACGCCAGGGTGTTTCGCGCCCTCGTTGCTGCTCGTCAGGGGGGACTGATCACACTCAATCACGCAGGAGCCTGCCATGCATACCAAAGAACGTAAGGACATCGACATGAAAGTGCTTGCCCTTAAGCAAGCCAGCGTCTCGCGCACGCTGGAAGCGGCGCGCAAAGCGCTGGCCTCTGGACAACTGCGCACCCTGGGTGTCTGCCCTGCGGGCAGTTACGAGACCGCCCTTCGGGTGAAATCAGCCTGACAAAAAAGCCCAGCATCGCTGGGCTTTTTGTTTGTGCGGCGAGTCGCGTCCGGATCAGCGGGTCGCCTTGCGGCGCAGGCAATCCAGATAGGCATGGCCGTCCGGCGGCAGGCCGCTGCGCTGGGACGTCCAGATCATCTCGCCCAGGCACTCCATCGCTTCATGGTGAGCCTCATGCAGCGACTGCCGCCGTGCCGCCAGCAGGTCCAGCGCCTGCCGGACGCCCCGCGGCTGGTCGATCTTGTGCTGCTCGATCAAGGTCAGGTGCATCGACAGGTGCAGGAACGGATTGGTCCGTCCGTCCTCCACCGTGTAGACCGCCGCCAGCGCAGCGGCCGGGTCAGCCAGATCGTCGTGGTACTCAGGATGTTCCACGATCCAGTCAGCCGCGATCACTTCCATCGGCGTCAGGGGCAGGCTCTCGCGCTGCTTGCGGTAGGTCTCGCAGAAGAACTTGCGAACTTCAAGTTGGGAGGGAGCAAACATAGGCAGTGATTGTCGCCTGCCTGCTCAAGACTTGCCGGCCTGGGGCTGCTGCTGCGGCGCCTGCTCCGGCTCCTGCCAGGGGCGGGCCGCCTGACCGTCCGCCATCGCGCGCCGTTCCTGCGCCAAGCGTTCTTCCAGCTGCTGCCGCCCCTGCTTGGACATCGCAATCAGGGTGTCCATATCGCCGCGGTGTGGCCGCATGGCTTCCATCTGCTCCACACTGTGGCGCCTGAAGCGCATCGCCAACTGGCGGGCGGCATGCGGTGTCCAGCCGATGTTTTCCATCACGCTGCGGGCACTCATCAGGGCGGAGTCCAGCGTTTCCCGCTCGATCATCGACACGCCCAGATCCCGCAAGGCATAGTAGTGCTGCACATTGCGCGCCCGAGCCACCACCTGCAGATGCGGAAACTGCTCTTTGGCCAGTTCTGCGATCTTGAGGCTGTGGTTGACGTCATCCACGGCGATCACCAGCACATGCGCCTGGTCCGCCCCGGCGATGCGCAGCAGTTCCAGCCGCGTCGCATCCCCCCAGAACACCCGCCAGCCGAAGCGCCGCAGCGATTCCACCGTATCGGCGTCGTGGTCCAGCACGGTGGCGCTGACGCCGTTGGCATTGAGCACCCGGCCGATGATCTGCCCGTAGCGACCAAAGCCTGCAATGATCACCGGCGATTCCTGCTGCTCCTTGAGCTCATGCGGAGAACTGCGCGTCTCCTTGCCGGCGCGTCGCTGCACCCAGGCCAGCAGGGCCGGCGTCAGTGCGAGGGACAGGGCGACGGCCGCGACCAGCACCGAGCGCTGGGCCGCGTCCAGCAAGGTGGCCTGCTCGGCCAGCTGGAACACGACAAAACCGAACTCACCGCCCTGCGCCAGCAGGATCACAAACACCGGCCTTTCCAGCTTGGGCAGGTCCATCAGGCGGGACAGGGCATACAGCACCAGGCCCTTGCAGATCCACAGCGCAGCCAGGAGACCCAGCACCACCAGCGGACGCTCCCACAGCACCGTCAGGTCCAGGCCCATGCCCACCGCAATGAAGAACATGCCCAGCAGCAGTCCCTTGAACGGCTCCAGGTCGGCCTCCAGCGCACGGCGGTATTCGCTTTCGGCCAGCAGCACGCCCGCTGCGAAAGCGCCCAGCGCCATCGACAGGCCCACCTTCTGCATCAGCGCCGCGGTGCCCAGCACCAGCAGCAGCGAGGCGGCGGTGAAGATTTCCGGCGTGCCGCTGCGGGCGATCCAGCGCAGCAGCGGGCGCAGCAGCAGACGGCCGCCCAGCACGATGGCCACCAGCGCGCCCAGGGCCAGCCAGAGCTTGGCGCTGTTGTGGCCGGCTGCGGGCCGGCCCTGGCTGGCCAGCAGCGGCACCAGGGCGAGCACCGGGATGGCGGCGATGTCCTGCAGCAGCGCGACGCTGATCACGCTCTGACCGGCGCGGGTGCCGCCCAGGTTTTTCTCCGCCAGGATGGCCAGCGCCACCGCGGTGGACGACATCGCCAGGCCCAGCGCCGCGATGACCGCGGTGTGCCAGTCGGAATCCAGCCAGAACGCCGGCACCAGCAGCAGCGCCGCGCAGCCCAGCATCTGGGCCGATCCCCAGCCGAAGATCGGCCGGCGCATCGCCCACAGGCGCTTGGGTTCGAGTTCCAGGCCGACCAGGAACATCATCAGCACCACGCCGAATTCACCGATTTCCAGCACGGTGGACGGGTGGCTGATCAGGCCCAGCACCTGCGGCCCCAGCAGCACGCCGGCCACCAGATAGCCCAGGATCGCGCCCAGCTTCAAACCTCGCGCCAGCGGCACCGCCAGCACGGCGGCGGCCAGCAGCACCAGGGGCGTCATCAACCAGTTGCCATGCGACTCCATCAGACCGGCACTCCTTCCTGGCTGGCGGGGCGGTCCTCGGTGGGCACCTGTTCCTGGGCGGGCTCCGGCTGGCGGTCACACCACTCGGGCAGTTCCTGCAGACCTTCGACGAAGCGGCGAGCGTGGGCCTGGATCTCTTCGTTCGAAGCCTTCTGCGCGCTGTGCAGCAGCAGCGGTGGAACGAAGCGCATGCCGCACAGCGCGGCGGTCTGGGCATACGGCAGCAGGAAGTCTTCCACCGGATGATGGTTGTAGCCCTCGGCACTGTAGGCGTGGGCACTGCCGCCGGTGGAGGTCACCAGCCACAGGTCCTTGCCATGCAGCGCATGGCCGCTGTTGCCGTAGGCGAAGCCGACGCTCAGCACTTCGTCGACCCACAGCTTCATCAGGGCCGGCATGCCATACCAATGCATCGGATGCAGCCACACCAGCAGCTTGGCGTCGCGCAGGGCTTCCTGCTCGGCATGGGTGTCAATCGAGTAATCCGGGTAGAGCGCATACAGATCGCGCACCCGCACGGACGGCATGCCGTGCACGGCGGAGAGAAGGGCGCGGGTCACGCGGGAGTGGGCCAGGTCGGGATGGGCCGCCAGGATCAGCACGGGCGCGGCCGGATCGGACTCGGGCCGCTTTGGCGGGGTGCTGTCCCTCTCAGGGTTGGCACCAGGGGGATGTTGGGGGGAGGACATGGGCCGGGAGTATGCGGTATCCCCTAAGATCCTGTGGCACCCGATCGAGGAGTACATCCAGCAGAGGAGGGCCCATGCCGGTGATTCTGGTCGCCAACCCCAAAGGCGGTGTTGGCAAGAGCACGCTAGCGAGCAACATCGCGGGCTACCTGTCCCATAGAGGACACACCGTGATGCTGGGGGACATCGACCGCCAGCAGTCCTCGGCGCGATGGCTGGCGCAGCGGCCCGCCAGCGTGCCGCTGGTGCAGGGCTGGGAACTGCAATCGGTGGACGGTCTTCGCACACCCAAGGGGGTGACCCATGCGGTGCTGGACACCCCGGCGGGACTGCACGGCAAGAAGCTGGCGCAGGCGCTCAAGATTGCGGACCGGGTGGTGGTGCCGCTGCAACCCAGCCTGTTTGACATCCAGGCGACATACGATTTTGTGCAGGAGCTGCAAGATGCCCGGCAGGATCGTGGGTCCCACGGACAGCGTCTGTCGGTCGGGCTGGTGGCGATGCGGGTGCGTGAGGGCACCTTGTCCCAGCAGCAACTGCAGCAGTTCATCCAGCAGCTGGGGCTGCCGATGCTGGCGCAGTTGCGGGACACGCAGAACTACGTGCAACTGGCGGCGCGGGGCCTCACCTTGTGGGACATCGCACCGGGCCGGGTGACTCGCGACCTGGAGCAGTGGCACGGACTGTGCGCCTGGCTGGAGCCGCCCACCCTCAACTGAGCGCGCGCCTGCGGCAAGCGGTCCTGCACCCCACGACCGCAGCCACAGGAGACCCGCATGCGAATGTTTGACACCCTGGACCAGCTCGAACCGCTGATTGGCCAGGAGATTGGCTTGTCCGACTGGATCGAGGTGGACCAGGCCCGCATCAATGCCTTTGCCGAAGCCACCGAAGACCGGCAATGGATCCACACCGACCCGGTGCGGGCGGCCCAAGGCCCGTTTGGTGGGCCGATTGCGCATGGCTTTCTGACCTTGAGCCTCTTGCCCCGCTTCTTCGAAACCGGCTTTCGCGTCGCCGAAACCCGCATGGGGGTGAACTACGGACTCGACCGCGTCCGGTTTCCCGCGCCGGTGCCCGCGGGCAGCCGGCTGCGCGGCCGATTTGTTCTCAAGCGGATGGACCCCGTCGAAGGGGGGAAACAGTTGCTGGTGGAGGTCACTGTCGAATCCGATCGGGGCGGCAAACCGGTCTGCGTGGCGGAGTCCATCACCCGCCAGTACCGCTAGAGACCATTAAATAGCGCTGAATCAAGCCCCGATCGGCAAGAGATTGGTGTCGCTGGTAACCCAAAGAAACCAACTCCTTTAAAAGTTCTTTTAAAGAACTTCTCCGCACTTGTCATGCCACCGTAAGGGGGAGTGTTTCGACGCAACACCCACCCTATGATCGCGCCTTCCATGGGCAACGTGCCCGGTGTGCACATTTGTCCTGGCGACAGGAATGAGGAGAGAGACGCGTGCGGGTTCTGCTGATCGACGACCACCCTTTGATCCTGGCCGCGCTGCAGACCGTCATCCAAGGCCTGGGCGAAGACGTCCAGGTGCTGGGGGCGGACAGTGCCGCCCAGGCGCGTGACACGCTCAAGGCGCGGCAGGATTTTGATCTGGTGCTGCTGGATCTAAATTTGGGCGATGCCAGCGGTTTTGATGTCCTGGAAGAGTTCCGGGCGCTCTATCCCTCGCTGCCGGTGGTGGTCATTTCGGCCTCGGACCGTGCCAGCGATGTCATCCGAGCGATCGACCAGGGTGCGATGGGCTTCATCCCCAAGCGCACCACCAACGATGTCCTGGCGCAGGCGCTGAAGCTGGTCATGTCCGGCGGCATCTATGTCCCGCCGATGTCTCTGGGCAGCGAAGCGCCGGAGCCGGTGGAGGCCGTCGCGCATGAAGCGGCGCCGGTCACCATGGCTGACAAGCTGCAGCAGGTGCACGCGCTGGCCTCTCAGGCGGGCTACCAGACCACGACGGGTCTGGAAGGTCTGCAGCTGACGCCGCGCCAGACCGATGTGCTGGCGCTGCTGCTGCAAGGCAAGCCCAACAAGATCATTGCTCGCGAACTCGGCGTGTCCGTCGAGACCATCAAGGACCATGTGGCTGCGGTGCTGAAGGCGCTGGGCGTCAGCTCACGCACGCAGGCCGTGCTGGCAGTGGGGCAGATGGTGCAACGCCAACCCAACGCGGCGTTCACGACCTTCCGCTGACTTCGTGCAAGTGCGGTAGCGAACTTCATCGCACCGATCCCCGCACGCCACATATTCCCCCCCGCCAGCCTCGGTGCAGGACCTTGGGCGCCCGGGGCCTCAGGCCCTCACCACCGCCTCATACGTCAACCGCACGTAGATCGGCGCAAACGCCTCCGCCTGGGTGATTTCCACCAGCCGCTCCCGCGACAACTCCAGCATCGCGATGAAGCTGACCACCAGCACCTGCGGCCCGCGGTTCAGCTCGAACAGATCCTCGAACTCCACGAATTTCTGACCCTGCAGCTTCCTCAGCAGGTGGCTCATGTATTCCCGCACCGACAGCTGTTCCCGGCTGATCTTGTGGTGCTGATTGAGCTTGGCCCGCCGCATCAGATCGGCCCACGCCGCCCGCAGGTCATCAACGCTCACATCCGGCAGCCGCGGCGCCAGTGACTGCTCGATGTGGATCTGCGCCCGCAGAAAATCCCGTCCCAGCACCGGCAACTGATCCAGCCGCAAGGCCGCCTGTTTCATCTGCTCGTATTCGAGCAGCCGCCGCACCAGCTCTGCCCGGGGATCTTCCGGTTCCGCGCCGTCGTCCGACTTCTTCGGCGGCAGCAGCATCCGCGACTTGATCTCGATCAGCATCGCCGCCATCAGCAGATATTCGCTGGCCAACTCCAGGTTGTGCCGGCGGATCTGCTCCACATAGCTCAGATACTGACGGGTCACTTCCGCCAGCGGAATATCGAGGATGTTGAAGTTTTGCTTGCGGATCAGATAGAGCAACAGATCCAGCGGTCCCTGGAAGGCTTCCAGGAACACCTCCAGCGCATCCGGCGGGATGTAGAGGTCTTGCGGCAGGGTGAACAGCGGCTCGCCATACAGGCGTGCCACCGCGACGCCATCCACGGTGTCAGGCGTCGTGGAAGCGCCTTCAGGCCCGACCGGTGTGTCCGGCAGGGCCAGGGGGGCGTGGGACTCCGGAAGGTCGCTCACCGCGATGCCAAGCCTTGGCGCGGACCCAACGCCCGCACCACCGGATTATTCCGACTTGGTCTGATACACGTAGGGCTGCTGCTCCACGCGGGCTTCGCGATATTCCGACTGGGCCTGACGGTCGATCGGGCGGTCCCACAGCAGGCCGCGGCCGGCGCGCTGCTCCGCTTCGAGCGTCGGTTTCTGGGCCTTCAGCTGCTCAATGAACTGCGTGACGTCGGACTTGTAGGGCTTCCAGAAGAGCGGCATGGCGTGATTGGAATAAAGGTGCAAACAGGGTGCGAAAAAAAACGCAAATCAGGGAACTCGCCGGATTCTAAGCGTCACCAGACCTCACCGGCCTGGCGACCCCTTCACGGAAAGGTTCAGGGGACGCCCCCGCTCAGCGGATGCGCATCCCCGGTTGGGCGCCCGGGAAGGGCTCCAGCACGAAAATGCCGGGGTGCGCCTTCTCGTCCTTGTGGCTGGCGGCCAGCACCATGCCCTCGGAGACACCGAACTTCATCTTGCGCGGTGCCAGGTTGGCCACCATCACCGTCAGCTTGCCTTCCAGCTGTTCCGGGCTGTAGGCGCTGCGGATGCCACTGAACACATTGCGCAGGCGGCCTTCGCCAGCATCCAGGGTCAGGCGCAGCAGCTTGTCCGAGCCTTCGACCAGTTCCGCCTTGACGATCTTGGCCACCCGCAGATCGACCTTCGAGAAATCGTCGATCTTGATCTCCGGCGCGAGTTCTTCACCCCCCGGCACCACCTTCGGCGGGGCCGGCGGCTCGAACAGTGCTTCCAGCAGCTTGGGATCCACCCGCTGCATCAGGTGCTCATACACGCCGATGCGGTGGCTGCCCAGCGTGCGCTGCGCGTCTTCGAAACGCATCGGCGCCACCTGCAGGAAGTTCTCCACCTGCGCCACCAGCGCGGGCAGCACCGGCTTCAGATAGATGCTCAGCAGACGGAAGGCTTCGATGCAGACGGTGCAGACGTCCTGCAGCACCTGATCCTTGCCTTCCTGGCGGGCCAGTTCCCAGGGCTTGTTCTGGTCCACATATTCATTGACGCGGTCGGCCAGCAACATGATCTCGCGCAGCGCCTTGCCGAATTCGCGGGTCTCGTAGAGCTCCACGATCGCGTCCTTGTGGGCACGCAGGCCGTCCAGCAGTGCCGAACCTTCCACCCCCACATCGGCCGACAGTTCGCCGCCAAAACGCTTGGCGAGGAAGCCGGCGGCGCGGCTGGCGATGTTGATGTACTTACCCACCAGATCGGAATTCACCCGCGCGACAAAGTCTTCCGGATTGAAGTCGACGTCTTCCACCTTGCTGTTGAGCTTGGCGGCCAGGTAGTAGCGCAGCCACTCGGCATTCATGCCCAGGTTCAGATACTTCAGCGGATCCAGACCGGTGCCACGGCTCTTGCTCATCTTCTCCCCGCCATTGATGGTCAGGAAGCCATGCACAAACACATGGTTGGGCGTCTTGCGGCCGCTGAAATGCAGCATCGCCGGCCAGAACAGCGTGTGGAAGTAAGTGATGTCCTTGCCGATGAAGTGCACCTGCTCGGTGGACTCGTCCGCCAGGAAGGCGTCGAAGTCACGGCCGGTCTTTTCGAAGTAATTCTTCAGCGAAGCCAGATAGCCGATCGGCGCGTCCAGCCAGACATAGAAGTATTTGCCCGGCGCATCCGGAATCTCGATACCGAAGTAGGGCGCGTCACGGCTGATGTCCCAGTCGCCCAGGCCGCCGTTGCCTTCTTCGTCCTTGGTGAACC
>CBIHOT010000020.1:0-89978 GCA_966211495.1 uncultured Roseateles sp.
CCGGGCGCGCCCGCGTTGTCGGCAGCGGTGGCCGCCATGTCGTCGGATGCGCCAATCGGACGCTTCGCGCCCGCCGGGCCATTGGCAGACGCTGTGCTCGCCCCCCCATCTGCGGACGACACCGCGGCCCCGTCGCCCCCCGTGGCCATCGGCTGCGCCGCCCCCGGCTTGCGCGCCACATGCAGCAGCGGCTTGCCCTTGCGGCTGAAGCGCAGCTGGACCTGCTGGGTCGTTGTGTCAAGGTTGGCCTGCGCAAAGACGCTGCCCATCAACTGCTGGATCTCGGCCAGTCCTTTGTCCACGGCGAGGTTGCGGGTGATGTCCTTGGTCGCATGGCGCCAGAGGAAGCTCAGCGTGGGAGCGCCCCGCAACTCGATCAGGCGCACCGTCAGGCGCTCGATGTCCTCGTCGCCCTCATATTTGCTGAGCAGCAACCGCTCCAGGCGACGCTCCACCACCGCCGTCTGCAGCAGACGCATGAAGCGCTCGCGCTCGTCGGGAGCGGGGCGCGAATCGGATGGAGGAACAAGAGAGCTGAACATGGGCGACCACACGGGGAACAGCCCGCAATTGTCGCGGAATCGCGGTTCGGGGTCCTTCGGCTCGCCGGGAAGCCCTGTCAGCGGATGCCGCGGCGGGCGGCGCTACCTGCGGTGCAACGGACGGCTGCAGCCGGCGCAGGCGCCCTATCCTTCCGGCACCAGTGCATGGCGGGCACGCGCCACCGCCTGCGCCGGATCCACCACGCCCATCCGGTCGCACAGGGCGCGCATGCGGCTCTGGTAGGCCTCCTCGCTCAGCCCCAGTTCATGCACCTGCTGCCGGGGCACCGGTTGCCCCAGCGTCCAGAACAGCAGTTCAGCATCCGCCTGCGGCAGGTCCAGCGTCTTGGCCAACCGCGCCACCAACGCGGCCTCGTCGCCTTCATGCAGCACCAGCAGCCAGTGGCCGGGACCGATCACCTCCGGATCGGCCGGCATCAGATAGAAGCTGAGCCGCTGCCGTAGATGCCCCGCCCGGGGCGCCACCGTCAGACCGGCCGGCACGGCACCCGCCCGGCGACGCAAGGCCTCGCGATGCAGCCAGGCCAGCACCTCCGGCGGCAGGCGGGCATGGTCCGCCCAGGGCGCCGGGAAGTACTGCAGCATCAGCGCACGCGCCTGCGGGGTCTGCCAGCTGCAGTGGCCGTCTCGCTCCCGCACCGTCATGCTGGCCACCGGCCGCTGCGGCTCGGCGGCCATCGGCCGGGCGACCGGATGAATGCGCCGCTCAATGAGCGACAGCAGATCGCTAAGCCGGACCGGCTTGATCAGGCAGTCGGTCGCGCCGGCGGCCAGCAGCGCGCCGCCCTGCTGGGCGTCCTGGCGGCGGCTCAAGGTGATCACCGGGACGCCGGCGCTGGCAAGCTCCCGCAGCAATGCCACCGCGTCGGCCCAGGGCAGGCCGGGCAGCTCCATGTCCATCAGGATGAGGCGGGGGCGGGGCCCGGCGTCGTGCCCAGGCGTGGATGCGTTCGCCGCATCCTGGAGGACGCGGCGGGCGGTCGCGGCGTCGCCAGCGCGAATCAGTTCATAGCCGCTCTCCTCCAGAACCTCGGCCAGCGGCTGAACCGAGAGCGCCTGGACGATCAGCAGCCGCAAGGCGGCGGGGGACTTCTCTTCGTGCATCAGGTCAGGCATATCTCTTCACCATACAAATCCCATGCCCGCTTCACAAGCGGCGTTGTGGCTGGAAGCGAGGTGGCGATCCAGATCGGTCAAGAATGAACGATGCGGGGGATCCAACGGCGGGGATTCCAACGGCGGCCGATCCGGGTTTGCGGCAGTCCCGGCCGCATTTTCAGCGGCATCCTTCTCGGGCGGCGGCACCTCGGCGGGTGCGAAACGCCTGGAAGCCTTGGCGGCGGTTCGTTGCGCGACATAATCGTCCGCCATGGATGAACAGCCCGGTTCGAATGATCCCTCCATGCCGCCGGCCACTGCCTCAGGTGCGTCGCCGGCCGCTTCCGCGACCACCGGGTCGGCCGCCGCGTCGATGACTGGCGCTGCGACCGGCACTTCGACTGGCAGTTCGACCGGCACTGCGGCCGGGACCGCCACGGGCGGCGCCCCAGGCGCAGCCGCAGCGGCCGCCCCGTGGGAAGGCCCGGCACCCGATGCCGTCGCCTGGCTGCTGGTCAACTGGCACAACAAACATCCACTGGCCCGCCGCATTGGTGTGCAGGACGTGCACACCGTTGGCGCAGTGGCCCTCCCCTTTCTGGCGCAGCCGCTGCCCAAGGAGCCCAGCCTGGAAGCCGCACCGGCGCCCGGGGGCAGTGAAGGCGCGGCGGATGCGCCTGCAGCCAAGCCCAAGCGGCGCTGGCCCTGGCAACGCAAGCCGGCCAACACTGCCGGCCCGCGTCGCGCCTGGAGTGATGTCTTCATCCCCGGCCTGAAGCCGGACGCCGTCGCCGCCATGGCGCTGGACCACGGCTTCACCAGCGCGCCGGACGAACTGCCGCTGCGCCGGGTGGAGATCAACAACAGTGAACTGGAGTCGGGCGGCGCGACCCAAAGCGGTGCCTGGCCGATGGAGCTGGTGTTGCTGAGCGCCGCCATCGATGCCGGACCTGCCCGCACCCGCGTGCTGGTGGGCCGCCGCGATCAGGTGCTGGGCCAACGGGCGCTGGACCCGAAGCGGCTCGGCATCGTTGCGGGCGTGGCGGTCCTGCTGCTGGCACTGCTCACCTGGCTGCTGTGGCCTCATGCGCCGAAGGAGTCGGCCGATGCTGCGAGCTCCGCAGCGACAGCCGCTTCGGCGGCGTCTGCATCAGCGGCGGCTTCTGCCGCAGCGGCGGCCTCCGCTCCGGTCAGCGGCACAGTGGCCGCTCCAGCGGCATCGGCTGCGTCCGGGGCGGCGAGCGAGGCTGAATCCGGGGAATCAGCGGCGGTACCCGCCGAAGCCGCTTCGGGCGCTGGCGGCGCGGCGGGTGGAACGGGCGCAGTGGGTGCGGCGGCTGGAACGGCCACGGAGGGTGCGGCGTCCGCCAACGCGGCCAATAACGCTGCACCGGGCGCCACCGCGGCTTCAGGAGCCGCGGCACAAGCGTCCGCAGCGGCTGCAGTGGCCTCAGGCGCGACGGCGGCCAGCGGGGTCGTCCCCCTGCCCTTGCCCAAAGCGCGCAGCAACGGTGGACGTCCCAGCCTGCAGTCCGGTGTGGAGCGATTGAAGGAAGAAGAAGCGCAGAAGGCGGCGGGTAAGACCAGCCCGTCCGCGCAGCCGTCAGCAGCCGCACCTGGGGCCACCCCTGGAACCGGAACGACGGCGGCTCCTGGAACGGCGCCAGGGACGCCGCCCGGCAAGTCGGGCTCGCCCAAGGAAGCCGCTGGCAAGGAAGGCGCGACCACGAGCCAGGGATCGGGCGCCGCCGCCAAGTCGGGCGCGACCCGGCCCAAGGATGAAGCCGAACAGCGCCTGGCGGTGGATGACGCAGGCCTGAGCAAGCTGATCACCCCCGGCCCCGCGGGTACCAAGCTGGTGGCGCTGGTGGCCCTTCCGCAGAAGACCAAGCCGGAAGCGGAGGCCCAATTGGCCCGCATGCAGGAGATGGTCGGCGAGACGCTGCGTGGTGGGTCTCAGAAGCTCAACGGTGCCGTCTTCCAGACCAAGGAAGGCTGGCGAGCTGCAGTGTGGCCGTTCAGCAGCCGCGAAGAAGCGCAGCTCATCAACGCCACCTTGCTGGCGCGCGGGCTGCGCGCCCGCGCGGTCGATTTCTAGCCCAGGATCAGGACCGGTAGTCGGCGTTGATCGTCACGTACTCGTGGCTGAAATCGCAGGTCCAGACGGTGGTGCTCGCGGTGCCGCGGTTCAGGCCCACGCGCACGGTGATCTCGCTCTGCTTCATCACCCGCTGACCGTCTTCCTCGCGGTACTCCGGACGGCGACCGCCGCGGGTCACCACATGGACGTCGTCCAGATGCAGTTCGATCAGGCTCTGGTCCAGATCGTCGATGCCGGCATAACCCACCGCCGCCAGGATGCGGCCCAGGTTGGGATCGCTCGCGAAGAAGGCGGTCTTGACCAGCGGTGAGTGCGCAATCGCATAGGCGGCCTTGCGGCATTCGTCTTCCGTCTTGCCGCCTTCCACCACCACCGAGATGAACTTGGTCGCGCCTTCGCCGTCGCGCACGATAGCCTGCGCCAGTTGCTGCGACACCGCCACCACCGCATCCCGCAGCAGACGGCCTTCTTCGCTCGTCAGCGAGGTGATGGGCGCATGGCCGGCCTTGTGGGTCGCGATCAGCACGAAGGAATCGTTGGTCGAGGTGTCGCCATCGATGGTGATGCGGTTGAAGGACAGGTCCGCCGCTTCACGCACCAGCGGCTGCAGCAGTTCCGGCGCGATGACCGCGTCCGTCGCCACAAAGCCGAGCATCGTGGCCATGTTCGGTCGGATCATGCCGGCGCCTTTGGAGATGCCCGACAGCGTCACCGTCTTGCCGCCGATCACCACCGTGCGCGAGCAGGCCTTGGGCAGGGTGTCGGTGGTCATGATGCCGGCGGCAGCTTCGCCCCACTGGTTCTCCCCCAGCGCGGCGATGGCGGCAGGCAGACCCGCCACGATGCGGTCCACCGGCAGGGTTTCCATGATCACGCCGGTGGAGAACGGCAGCACCTGCTGCGGCGACAGCTGCATCAGGCCGGCGAGCGCTTCGCAGGTCTGACGGGCACGGGCCAGGCCGTCGGCGCCGGTGCCGGCATTGGCATTGCCGGTGTTGATCACCAGGGCGCGGATGTCGCTGCGCTGCGCCAGGTGCTCCTGGCAGACCTGCACCGGTGCGGCGCAGAAGCGGTTGCGGGTGAAGACACCGGCCACGCTGGCACCGGCGTCCAGCGCCACCACCGTCAGGTCACGCCGGTTGGCCTTGCGGACCCCGGCCATCGTGACACCCAGCCGCACGCCAGGCACGGGCAGCAGGGATTGGGGATCGGGAGCGGTGAGGTTGACAGGCATGGCGGTGCTGCTCTGAAAGGAGAAAAAGCGGCCCCAGGCAGGGACCGGACGATCTTGGCGCGCATTGTAGGAGCGCCCTCGTAAAGCGAGGGCGGCAAAGTGCGGGCCTGCGTCGGCGGATGCGTTCAGGTTGGCCGGCACGCAGGCGCGGGCGAGGTGGTCGGCGACGTGCTTCCCCTGCCGCCTCCCCTGGATGTACGCCGCAAAAAATAACGGCGCCCGAAGGCGCCGTTGAGGCAGGGGTGGCGGTCACCGAGGTCACCGCAGTCGCCGCAGCAACAACCGGCCGGATCTGCGCGATCCGGGCGGCGTCACCGCATCAGATCAGGCCAGCTTGCCGTGGCACGCCTTGAACTTCTTGCCGCTGCCGCAGGGGCAGGGATCGTTGCGGCCCACATGGCCCCACTCGGCCGGCACGGCGCCCGGGCCCGACGGTTCGGCTTCCTGAGAAATCGAGCCGTCTTCGTTCGGATGGGTGTAGGTGACGTTGCTGACGTTCTCGGCACGCTGCTCGATCGCATCGGCCGCCGCACTGGCTTCGGCTTCGCTCTGGATGCGGACCTTCAGCAGCACGCGGGTGACATCGGTCTTGACGACATCCAGCAGTTGCGAGAACAGCTCGAAGGCTTCGCGCTTGTATTCCTGCTTCGGGTTCTTCTGCGCATAACCGCGCAGGTGGATGCCCTGACGCAGGTAGTCCAGCGCGGCCAGATGCTCGCGCCAGTGCTGGTCGATGCTCTGCAGCAGCACCATGCGCATGAACGGCGTGAACTGCTCCAGACCGACGCGGTCCAGCTTGTCCTGGAAGGAGGCGTCGCCCGCTTCGATGACCTTCTTCAGAATGTCTTCGTCGGTCAGCGTCTCGCTCTTGTCCAGCAGCGCCACCAGCGGCACGTCCAGCAGCCAGTCTTCACGCAGCACGCGCTCCAGCGCCGGCAGGTCCCACTGCTCTTCCAGGCTCTCTTCCGGGACGAAGCCGCGGACGATGTCGGTCAGCGTGCCATGACGCAGATGGGTGATCTGGGCCAGCAGGTCTTCCGACTCCAGGATCTCATTGCGCTGCTGGTAGATGACCTTGCGCTGATCGTTGGAGACGTCGTCGTATTCCAGCAGCTGCTTGCGGATGTCAAAGTTGCGGGCTTCGACCTTGCGCTGCGCGCTTTCGATGGAACGGGTGACGATGCCGGCTTCGATTGCCTCGCCTTCGGGCATCTTCAGGCGGTCCATGATGGCCCGCACGCGGTCGCCCGCGAAGATGCGCATCAGCTGGTCGTCCAGCGACAGATAGAAGCGCGAGGAGCCCGGGTCGCCCTGACGGCCGGAACGGCCGCGCAGCTGGTTGTCGATCCGGCGGCTTTCGTGGCGCTCGGTCGAGACGACGCGCAGGCCGCCAGCGGCCTTCACCTGCTCATGCAGTTGCTTCCACTCGTCCTTGAGGGCGGCGATGCGGGCCTGCTTGTCGGCTTCGGACAGCGTCTCGTCGGCTTCCACCGCCGCGACGTCCTTCTCGATACTGCCGCCCAGCACGATGTCGGTGCCGCGACCCGCCATGTTGGTGGCGATGGTGATCACACCCGGCCGACCGGCCTGGGCAATGATGTCCGCTTCACGGGCATGCTGCTTGGCGTTCAGCACCTGATGCGGCAGGCCGACGGCATTGAGCATGTCGGCAATCTTCTCGGAGTTGGCCACCGAGGTCGTGCCCACCAGCACCGGCTGTCCACGCTTGTGGCAGTCGCGGATGTCTTCGATGACGGCGTTGTACTTCTCGTTGTCGGTCTTGTAGACCAGGTCCAGCTCGTCGCGGCGCACCGTCGGACGGTTGGGCGGGATCACCACGGTTTCCAGACCGTAGATTTCCTGGAATTCGTAGGCTTCCGTGTCGGCGGTACCGGTCATGCCGCCCAGCTTGCCGTACATGCGGAAGTAGTTCTGGAAGGTGACCGAGGCCAGCGTCTGGTTCTCGGCCTGGATCTGCACGCCTTCCTTGGCTTCCACGGCCTGGTGCAGACCGTCGCTCCAGCGGCGGCCGGTCATCAGACGGCCGGTGAACTCGTCCACGATGATCACTTCACCGTTCTGCACCACATAGTGCTGGTCGCGGTGATAGATGTGGTGGGCCCGCAGCGATGCATACAGGTGATGCATCAGCGTGATGTTGGCGGCGTCATACAAGCTGGCGCCTTCGGCCAGCAGACCGGCCTGGCCCAGCAGACGCTCGGCGTTTTCATGACCGTCTTCGGTCAGGTAGATCTGGTGGGACTTCTCGTCCACGGTGAAGTCGCCCGGCTCGATGACGCCTTCGCCGGTGCGCGGGTCCATCTCACCGATCTGACGCTTGAGCTGCGGCGCGACCTGATTGATGGCGTGGTACATCGCCGTGTGGTCTTCGGCCTGGCCGGAGATGATCAGCGGGGTGCGGGCCTCGTCGATCAGGATCGAGTCCACCTCGTCGATGATGGCGTAGTGCAGGCCGCGCTGGACGCGATCCTGCAGCTCGTAGACCATGTTGTCGCGCAGATGGTCGAAGCCGTATTCGTTGTTGGTGCCGTAGGTGATGTCGGCCGCATACGCAGCCTGCTTCTGCTCCCGCGGGGCATGCGGCAGGTTGATGCCGACGCTCAGGCCCAGGAAGTTGTAGAGCCGGCCCATCCACTCCGCGTCACGGCGGGCGAGGTAGTCGTTCACCGTCACCACATGCACGCCCTTGCCAGCCAGCGCGTTCAGGTAGACCGGCAGCGTCGCCATCAGCGTCTTGCCTTCACCGGTGCGCATTTCGGCGATCTTGCCGGCATTGAGCACCATGCCGCCGATCAGCTGCACGTCGAAGTGACGCATCTTCAGGACGCGCTTGCTGCCCTCGCGGCAGACGGCGAAGGCTTCGGGCAGCAGGTCGTCGACCGACGCGCCGTCAGCGATCCGCTTCTTGAACTCTTCGGTCTTCCCGCGCAATTGCTCGTCGCTTAGACCTTCGTACTGGGGCTCCAGCGCGTTGATCTGCTGGACGACCTTGCGATAGGTCTTGAGCAGCCGCTCATTGCGGCTGCCAAAAATCTGGGTCAAAAGCTTGGGCAACATGAAGCTGGTGGTGTTCTTGTCGTGGATACACGGGATGCCGTCAGGTGAGGGTTCGGCGGGGCATTGCAAGCCCTGCCGTCAACGCAGGTCAACGACTGGGTGCAAACCCTCACTGGTCTCCTCGCCTGGACAGCGGCGGCTGGGCACACGCCCGGCAGCATCCACGCGTAGAAAAACCGGCGGAGTTTAGCACCCGGGACTCCGGGCATCCCTCGGTCCTGAGCGGGCCCGGGCGGGGCGCTCCCGTACACTTCGGGGCATGACGACGCGTTACCTGCCGCCCCGCACCCGACCGGAGGCGCCGGATCCCATGGATTTTGGCCAGGCCCTGTCGCGTCATGGCACGCTGGCCCAGCTGGGGCAGCGTCTCCAGGCGTCGCAGCATCATCTGGCGGTCATCAGCGTGGCCCTGCCCGGGCCGATGCGCCAGTTCGTTCAGGCGGGCACGCTGGACGAAAACGGCTGGACCGTCGTGGCACACAACGCAGCGATTGCTACAAAGCTGAGACATATGCAGCCGGTTCTGCTGCGTTTGTTGCAGGAGCAAGGGCTGCTGCAGCAGGGCGAACTGCGGATCAAGGTGCGTCAGTCCTGAGGAAGCCGGGGTGGGCGTGGTGGCCCTGCTCCATCACCGGTAGGCGTAGAACAGCGCCGCAAAGAAGTGGCACACGCTGCCGCCCAGCACAAACAGGTGCCAGACGAAGTGGGCGTAGCGCAGCTTGTTGTCAAACAGGAAAACGATCGCACCCAGCGTGTAGCTCAGGCCACCGGCGACCAGCAGCGCAAGGCCTGGGCCAGCGGTGCGCTCGATCAGCGGGCCGAGGGCGAAGACCACCACCCAGCCCATGGCCAGGTACAGCGCGGTGGACACCAGCGGGTGACGCAGGCGGTTGAGCAGTTTGATGGTGACGCCAAATGCCGCGGCGGCCCAGACGGCGATCAGCAGCGTGACGCCCGGGCCCTGATGCAGCACGCCCAGGGTGAAGGGGGTGTAGCTGCCGGCGATGAAGACGTAGATGGCGGCATGGTCCAGACGCATGAGCCAGGACTTGATGCGCCCTTGCGCCAGCGAGGCCGGCAGCGCGTGATAGAGCGTGGAGATCCCGTAGAGCAGGATGCCGGTGGAAGCGAAGACGGCTGCGGCCACCACATCGGCCATGCCGCCATGATTCAGCGCGCGGTTGACCAGGATGGGCAGCGCGGCGATGGCCAGCAAGGCCCCCAGCCCGTGGCTGATGGCATTGGCGATTTCTTCGCCCAGCGTCTGGGGGCGGTCGGCAGGGAGCGTTGCGGGAGAGGACATGGGGCGGGCGTGGCTGCGGTGGATCGGTGATGCGCACGGGCAGGACATCCGCGCATGAACAGGGCAAGGATGCCACCGATTCTCAGCGAGTGCTGAGGGTCAGGCATTGACGAGGGGCAAAGGTCGGTGCCTCTGACAAGTTAGTGCCAGCACCGGGGTGGCAAAACGTCCACCAAGCCTTGAAAAGAAGACAACAGACATCTCCAAGTCCTTGCGTGGATTGAGAAAATCGCGGAAATTCTCAATTCGCGAATAGCGAATATCCGGAACGCGCATGACCAAAAAAAACGGGACCCCGCTTCACGCAGGGTCCCGTTGATTTTTTGGTGCCGGCTATCGGATTCGAACTGATGACCTACCGCTTACAAGGCGGTTGCTCTACCAACTGAGCTAAGCCGGCACACGAAAACTGATGTCATCCGCACCGAAGCGCCAATGACGTGGGCCGCATTCTAGACGCACTCCAGAGTGCCGTCAGAGAAGCTGCCACTTATTTCACCCGATTTATTTCACCCGCTTCAAGGCCGGACGGCCGCCCGACGGGCCGCCGCTGGGGTCGTCATCGCCGTCGCCGGAGGGCACTGCCGTCGGCGCCGAGGGCGCTTCAGGCTTGCCACCTGCCGTCTCCCCGTCCGCCTCGGTCGCCAGACGCAGACCCCGCGGCGCTGGCGATGCCGCCACCGCCGCAGGTGCCGGAGCCGTTGCCCGTGGCGCAGCCGCAGCTTCTTCAGCCGACGGCGGCGGAAAGGCCATGCCCTGCCCGTTTTCACGGGCATAGATGGCCACCACATGATCCACAGGCACCATGATCTCGCGCGCCACGCCGCCGAAACGTGCCTTGAACTGGATCAGCTCGTTGCCGAGGTCCAGGTTGCTGGTCGCTTCAAAACCGACGTTGAGCACGATCTCATTGTTGCTCACGTACTCCAGCGGCACCTGCACCGTCCGGTCCACGTGAACCGCGATGTAGGGCGTGAAACCGTTGTCTGTACACCATTCGTGCAGGGCGCGGATCAAATAAGGCCGCGTCGAGCTGGCAGCGGTGCCGCTGCCATCCTTGCTGTCGTCCATGCGTGCCAGTGTATTACTTGCGCATCACCTTCTCGGACGGCGTCAGCGCCTCGATGTAGGCCGGACGCGAGAAGATGCGTTCGGCGTACTTCAGCAGCGGCAAGGCATTCTTCGACATGTCGATGCCGTAGTAGTCCAGACGCCACAGCAGCGGTGCAATCGCCACGTCCAGCATGCTGAAGTCGTCGCCCAGCATGTACTTGTTCTTCAGGAAGATTGGCGCCAGCTGCGTCAGACGGTCACGGATCTGCGCGCGCGCCTTTTCCAGCTGCTTCTCAGTCGGCTTGACCGGCTGACCGCGGTTTTCCAGGATGTTGACGTTGGCGAACAGTTCCTTTTCGAAGTTGAACAGGAACAGGCGCACACGGGCGCGGGCCACCGGGTCCCCGGGCATCAGCTGCGGATGCGGGAAGCGCTCGTCGATGTACTCGTTGATGATGTGCGACTCGTACAGGATGAGGTCGCGCTCGACGAGGATGGGCACCTCGTTGTACGGGTTCATCAGCGCGATGTCTTCGGGCTTGGCGAACAGGTCAACGTCCCGGATCTCGAAGTCCATGCCCTTCTCGAACAACACGAAACGGCAACGGTGCGAATAAGGGCAAGTCGTTCCGGAATAAAGCACCATCATGGCAGTGGACTCCTGATCGAAGCCTCTCGGCTTCCTCGATTTCTAACCAAACAAAAGGCAAACGCAGTGGAGCCTTTCGGCACCCACTGCGCGGGAGGATCCAGCCAGGGCTGGATCATCGACTTACTTGACGTCCTTCCAGAAGGAGGCGTTCAAGCGCCACGCGAATACGGTAAACACCAGCAGGAACAGCACCACCACGACGCCGAGACGGAATCGGGTTCCCTGAGCCGGTTCGCCCATCCATTGCAGATAGGCCACCAGATCGGCGACCGAATCGTCAAATTGCTGCGGCGACATCGTCCCGGGGGTCACCTGCTCGAATCCGGCGAAAACATGCGTGACCTTGCTGGGGTCATGCGGATCTGGCCGTTCCTCGAACTTGGCGGTGCGGACACCCTGGAGCTCCCACAGCACATGCGGCATCGCAACGCTGGGGAACACGAGATTATTCCATCCCGTGGCCTTGGTATCGTCCCGGTAGTATTTTCGCAGATACGTGTAGAGGTAGTCGGCCCCCGAACCTTTGCTGCCGTCGGCCCGTGAACGGGCGATGACCGAGAGGTCAGGAGGGGCCGCCCCGAACCAGGCCTTTGCCTGCTTCGGGTCGATCGAGGCCTTCATGGTCTCGCCCACCTTGTCCCCGGCAAACAACAGATTGTTCTTGATCTGCTCGTCGGTGAGCTGCAGGTCCTTCAGCCGGTTGTACCGCATGTAAGCGGCAGAGTGGCAATTCAGGCAATAGTTCACGAACATCTTCGCCCCGCGCTGCAGGGCGGCGACGTCGTTCATTTTGGACACCGGGAACTGGTCCCAGGCCGGTCCGGCAGCGTTGGCCTGGGCGGACGGGCTGACGCCCACACCCAGAGCCAGAGACGTCACCAGCAAAGCGATGAGTTTTTTCATTCGTCGACTCCGTGGTGCTCAGTGCGGATGGAAGGTGACACGGTCCGGCACCGGTTTGAAGGTGCCCATGCGCGACCACCACGGCATCAGCAGGAAGAAGCCGAAGTAGAACAAGGTGCCGGCCTGCGACATCAAAGTGAAGGCGTCATTGGGCAGCTGGATGCCGAGGTAGCCCAGCATCAGGAACACCAGCACGAAGAGGATGTACATCCACAGATGCCAGCTCGGACGGTAGCGGATCGACTTGACCGGGCTGTGATCCAGCCAGGGCAGGAAGAACAGGATGATCACCGCGCCACCCATCACCAGCACGCCCCAGAACTTGGCGTCCAGCACCAGCAGCAGCCCGATCGCCACCACGCCCCCCACCAGCACCGCACCCTTGGCCATGGCCGACATGCGGCCCTTGATCAGGGTCATGAACACGCTCAGGGCCACCACCACGCACAGCACCTTCACCATCACATCGGTGGTGGCGCGCAGCATGGAATAGAACGGGGTGAAGTACCACACCGGCGCGATGTGGGGCGGCGTCTTCAGCGGGTCGGCCGGAATGAAGTTGTTGTACTCCAGGAAGTAGCCGCCGAACTCCGGCGCGAAGAACACGATCGCGGAGAAGACCATCAGGAAGAGGCCTGCCGCGAAGATGTCGTGCACCGTGTAGTACGGGTGGAAGGGAACGCCGTCCAGCGGGATGCCGTTGGCATCTTTCTTGGCCTTGATCTCCACGCCGTCCGGGTTGTTCGAGCCCACTTCATGCAGCGCAATGATGTGAGCCACCACCAGACCGATCAGCACCAGCGGCACCGCAATGACGTGGAAGCTGAAGAAGCGGTTCAGCGTGGCGTCACCGACCACATAGTCACCGCGGATCATCAGCGCCAGGTCCGGACCGATCACCGGCACGGCGGCGAACAGGTTCACGATCACCTGCGCGCCCCAGTAGGACATCTGGCCCCAGGGCAGCAGATAGCCCATGAAGGCCTCTGCCATCAGGCACAGGAAGATGGCGCAGCCGAAGATCCACACCAGTTCCCGCGGCTTGCGGTACGAGCCGTAGATCAGCCCGCGGAACATGTGCAGATAGACCACCACGAAGAACGCGGAGGCGCCGGTGGAATGCATGTAGCGGACCAGCCATCCCCAGGGGACGTCCCGCATGATGTATTCCACCGATGCAAAGGCCAGCGATGCATCGGGTTTGTAGTGCATCACCAGGAAGATGCCGGTGGTGATCTGGATGACCAGCACCAGCAGGGCCAGAGACCCGAAGATGTACCACCAGTTGAAGTTTTTCGGAGCGTAGTACTCCGACATGTGCTCCTTGAAGAGCTGGGTCGCGGGGAACCGGTTGTCCACCCACGTCATGAACCGGACGCCTGCAGGGGCGCCGGCGGGTGCTTCCTTGAATTCAGCCATGTCGTCTGCCTCGGGTCCGGGTTAAGCCTTCTTGTCTTCACCGATCAACAGCTTGGTGTCTGACAGATACATGTGGGGCGGCACCTCGAGGTTGTCGGGAGCCGGCTTGTTCTTGAAGACGCGACCGGCCATGTCGAAGGTCGAGCCATGGCACGGGCAGAGGAAACCCCCATGCCAGTTGTCTGGAAGCGACGGCTGCGGACCGGACTGGAACTTGTCGCTCGGCGAGCAGCCCAGGTGCGAGCAGATGCCCACCACCACGAGGTACTCGGGTTTGATCGAGCGCCATTCGTTCTTGGCGTAATCGGGGATGGGGAAGGCCTTGCGGTCCGACTTGGGGTCGGCCAGCTCCGGGTCATTGCCCGGCAGTGCCTTCAGTTGCTCTGGCGTACGGCGGACGATCCAGACCGGCTTGCCCCGCCATTCGACGGTGAGCTTCTCTCCGGGGGCCAGCCCCCCGACATCGACTTCGACGGCAGCACCGGCTGCCTTGGCTCGTTCGGACGGGGCGAAGGTGCTGACGAATGGGACCGCTGTCGCGACACCGCCCACTGCTCCCGCACAACCGGTGGCGATGATCCAGGTGCGCTTGCCTTTGTCCACTTGTTGGCTACTCATGAGGGTCCTTAAAGGGAACTTCTGATAGGGGGCAACCAAAGATTCTAGGCATGAAAAATCACCTTGACTCTAAGGCGCTCTACCGATGTGCATGCGCGCACCAAGTTGACATTTGTCGTGGCGAGAACGCCGTTAGGATGCTTAGCTCGCGGCGCAGACCGCAGCCATTCCAAGGTCAACGGAGCACGAACATGGGATTTCTCACTGAGTTTCGCGAATTCGCCGTCAAGGGCAACGTCATGGACCTGGCGGTGGGCGTGATCATCGGCGGTGCCTTCGGCAAGATCGTCGATTCAGTGGTCAAGGACCTGATCATGCCGCTGGTGGGCAAGGTCGTCGGTGGACTGGACTTCAGCAACTACTTCATCATGCTGGGCAGCCCCCCAGCCAACTACACCGGGCCGATGACCTATGAAGCCTTGACCAAGGCGGGGGTGCCCCTCTTCGCGTATGGCAGCTTCTTGACCGTGCTGCTGAACTTCATCATCCTGGCTTTCATCATCTTTCTCATGATCAAGCAGGTGAATCGCCTCAAACGTGCACCCTCGGAAACCCCTACGGCGCCCGCAGCTCCCGCCCCGGAACCCGCCGATGTCCAGCTGCTGCGCGAGATTCGCGACGCGCTCATTCGTGACAAAGCGTAAAGCCATCTAGAAACGTCAGCTTTTGCGCAACGTCCGTGCGTGCCCCGCCCGATCGGGGGGCTTGCATGGACGATACTGCATGCTGTGGTGAGGTCACCACAATGCGTGCCAGATGCATTCATGAACCGTCTCAATCCCCACCTCGACGCGGCCTTGCAGCGCGTGCGCTCCGCGGTGGAACAAGCCGCAGAGCGCGGCGCCGAAGGTTTGGGCCTCGCCGCCCTGTCCGCTGGACAGGCCAAGCGGCGCGATGCCCTGTTGTCGGCGCAATTCATCTTCCGCAAGCAGCAGGCCCTGTTCTCCCAGCGGTTTGACCAGTCCATGCGCCGTCAGGCGGAGGACACGAGCGCCCCTGCCCCCGGCCAGCACAAGAACACCCAGTGGGACGAGCTGTCCCTGATGGACGACGACCAGGTCAATGCGCTGGTCGCGGCGGACCGCATTGGTCTGGCCATCGGCCACCAGAGCGAATGGGAACTGCGCGAGGTCGATGGCTACATCGGCAGCATTCCCGGCATGACGGGCAAGGAAGACCGCCACCCGTTGCGGCCCCAGAACATTGCGCAGGCGCTGATCGACGGGGTGTACGCCGCCACCGATGACAGCGACACCCGCCAGATCCTGATCGACGAACTCACCCGCGCCCTGGCCCAGGAAATGAAGGCCTGTTATGCGGACATCGCGAGCCTGTTCCGCAGCCGCGGCCTGCGTCCGCAGGACCTGAAGGTTCGCGGCGGTGACAACTCCCGCGGGCAGTCCCTGCGCGGCAGCATGGGTCCGGGCGGCGCGCCCAGCGGCCACGGCCCGCTGGGCACCGACAGCCGCTACGCCACCCAACCCGGCGCGCTGAACAGTCTCAGCGGCCATGGTTTCCCGACCCGTTCGGGCGGCCTGCACGGCCTCGGAGCGGGCGGCATGCCGGGCGGCGTCCCGGGGGGCTTGGGCGTGCCGCACAGCGGCCACGGCGCCTTCCACCCGGGTTATCCGGTGGTCGGCACGGTCGATCCGCACCTGATGGACCTCCTGCGCCGTCTGGCGCAGACCCCGGTGCCCGCCTACAGCGGCGGCATGGGGGGGATGGGCGGCATGAATGGCGTGTCCACCGGCGGCATGCCTCTCTCGCCGGGCCTTGGCACGCCCAGCCAGTGGCAGCACTGGGAAGGCGACACCGTGGGTGCCGGCAGTCCGATGCTGGAAGGCGCACCGATCGTGCTGCCGCCCAACCTCATCCACATGCACCGGGACGAGCTGCGTCAGGCGGCCACCGGGTCGCTGGACCACATGGTCATTGATGTGGTGGCCGGACTGTTCGACCAGATCCTCTCCGACCCCAAGCTGCCCCCGCAGATGTCGCAGCAGATTGCCCGGCTGCAGCTGCCGGTGCTGCGGGCGGCGCTGGGGGATCGCAGCTTCTTCTCGTCGCGTCGCCATCCGGTGCGTCGGCTGGTCAACCGCATCGCCTCGCTGGCGATGGCCTACGAGAACTTCAACGAGGACCCGGGCAAGAGCTTCCTGGCGCTGGTGCGCGAACTCATCCAGGACATCGTCAGCGGCGATTTCGACCGCATGGACCTGTATGACGCCAAGCTGAACCAGCTAGAGCAGTTCATCGCCGAGCAGACGGCCCAGGCGCTGAAGGCCCAGGGCGATGCCGCCGGTCTGGTGGAGCGCAAGGAAACCGAGTTGCGGCTGCAGCAGCGCTACATGCAGCAGCTGCAGCAGGCCATGGCCAATGTGGACATGCGCGACTTCCTGCGCGAGTTCCTCACCCAGACCTGGAGCCAGGTGCTGGTGCATGCGTCGCGAAATCCGGACCTGGACGCCGGCCTCTTGGAGCGGCTGCGCAACATGGGCCGCGACCTGGTGCTGTCGGTGCAGCCCAAGACCTCACCGCAGCAGCGTCAGGCCTTCCTGGCTTCCCTGCCGGTGCTGATGCGCACCCTCAACGACGGTCTGGACCTTGTCCGCTGGCCGGAGTCCGAGCGCAAGAAATTCTTTGCCGAGCTGCTGCCGGCCCATGCCGACTCCCTCAAGGGACAGGCCTTGAGCCCGCTGGAATACAACCTGCTGGCCAAGCAGCTCGAAACCGTCTTCGGCATTGCGCCCCCGCGTGAGCAGGACCTGCCCGCCCACACGCCGCTGGACCTGGACCTCACCGAGCGTCTGACCGACGAAGAAGCCAACCGCCTGGGCCTGGTGGACGACCAGCAGGTCGATTGGGACGGCCATCTGGACATCGACCTGAGTGGCGATGAACAGGGGCCGCTGATGGCGGTGGACATCAGCATCGACGGTCTGCCGGCGGCGGAGGAAGCGCCGGAGCCGACCGGCGGGGTGCTGCTGCTGGAGCATCTGCAGCTGGGTTTTGCCTACCAGATGAACCGCGACAACAAGTGGATCAAGGTGCGGCTGGCCCACATCAGCGGCGGCCGCAGCTTCTTCATCTTCACCCATGGCGATCGCCATCAGGGCACGCTGACAATGACCTCGCGGATGCTGCACAAGATGTGCGAGGGCGGCCGGCTGCGCGCCTTCGAAAGCGCCTATCTGCTGGAACGCGCCACGGCCCGTGCGCGCAAGCAGCTCGCGGCACTGAGCGCGAGCGTCAAGGCGCAGGCGCCGACGGCCAAGCCGAGCGTTTGATGCTACGCGCCGGCGCTGCTTAACTGCCGCGCCATCCGGATCGCTGCCCGCATGCTGGACGGGTCCGCCCGGCCCGTCCCGGCGATGTCGAACGCCGTGCCGTGATCCGGGCTGGTGCGCACCAGCGGCAGCCCCAGCGTCACATTGACGCCGTCTTCCACGCCCAGGTACTTCACTGGAATCAGGCCCTGGTCGTGGGTCATGGCCACCACTGCATCGAACTCCCCGGGATGCTGCGGCGGCGCATGCCGGGCCCGCATGAAGATGGTGTCCGGCGCGAAGGGCCCGGTGGCGCGGATGCCCAGCGACTGCGCCTGCGCGATGGCCGGTGCGATGTGCTGGATCTCCTCATCGCCAAAAAGTCCGCCCTCCCCTGCATGCGGATTCAAGCCCGCCACCGCGATGCGCGGCTCGGCGATGCCGGCGCGCTTGAGCGCCGCATCGGTGATGCGCAAGGTCTGCAGCACCTGGCCGGCGGTGATCAGGTCCACCGCCTTGCGCAGCGCCACATGGATGGTCACCAGCACCACCCGCAACTGATGGTTGGCCAGCATCATGCGCACCGGGGGCAACTGGCCCTGCGCATCGGCGCAGAGGGCCTGCAGCATTTCGGTATGACCCGGATAGGACACCCCCGCCGCATGCAGCGCTTCCTTATGGATGGGTGCCGTCACCAGGCCGCGAGACCGGCCGGCCTGCTGCTCCGCCACCGCCGCTTCAATGCAGCGCGCCGCCGCCAGTCCGGCCACGCCGCTGATCTGCCCGATCGGCTGGTCCAGCAGCGATGCGGCCGCTCCGTCCAGCAGCCCGGGTGGCTGCCACACCGGCAGGCAGTCCGGCGGCGGTGCTTCCGTGGCCGTCTCCAGCTGCACCACCGGCAGCGTCAGGCCCAGCATCTGCACCGCACGGCGGAGCACCGCCACATCGCCCACCAGGCGCAGATCGGCGCCGCGGTCCGCCGCCCAGGCGGCGACTGCCACCTCCGGGCCAATGCCGCAGGCGTCTCCCATCGTGATCAACAGTGGCGCGGTCATGCGGGATTCGGAATGTCGATGAATTGATAGTCCAGGCCCAGGGTCTGTGCGACCTGGCGGCCCAGGGCCTGCACCCCATAACGCTCGGTCGCATGATGGCCGGCCGCGATGAAGGCGACTCCAGTCTCCGCCGCATAGTGGGCCTGCGGCTCGGAAATCTCGCCGGTGATGAACACGTCAGCGCCCGCCGCAATGGCCGCTTCAAAATAGCCTTGCGCGCCGCCGGTGCACCAGGCCACCCGGCGCAGCGGACGTCCATCCCCCACTGCCTGCACCGTGGCGCGACCCAGGCGCTCTTCCAGATGATGGGTCAGCGACGGCAGATCAGCGAAGGACGCCGGCAGGTCGCCGATCGATCCGAGGTCCTGCTCCCCGAAACGACCGTCTGCCTGCCAGCCCAGATGCAACGCCAGTTGCGCGTTGTTTCCCAACTCGGGATGTGCATCCAGCGGCAAGTGGTAGGCAAACAGGTTGATGTCATGCGACAACAGACGGGACAGCCGCTGCTTCATCCAGCCGACGACCCGGCCGTCCTGCCCCCGCCAGAACAGTCCGTGGTGGACCAGAATCGCGTCCGCGCGGGCTTCGATGGCCGCATCGATCAGCGCCAGACTGGCCGTGACCCCACAAATCAGGCGACCGATCTGCTCACGTCCCTCGACCTGCAGACCGTTCGGCCCATAATCCTTGAAGCGCGAGGGCTCCAGTGTGGCGGCGAGCAGCCGCTCCAGTTCCGTGCGATGTGCCATGACAGGGTCTCAATTGCGTCAAACCTGGCTGATTTTCTCCCAGGCCACCACGGTGGCGCTGGCCGGTGTATTTGTGGTGGCCTCGTTGAAGCCGGAATGGCTGCATCAAGGTCCATCCGTCCTGGCCACGTTGCCGGCGGCCGTCGGTGCGCCCCCGCGTGCTGCCGTGCAATTCAGCTATGCGGCGGCGGCGCAGGCTGCGTCGCCGGCGGTGGTGGCGGTGCTGGCCAACAAGCCGGCTCTCACCCAGCGTGAGATCGAAGCCGACCCCTGGCTGCGCTTCCACTTCGGACGGCGCATTCCGCAGCGGCAGCAGACGGGCCTGGGCTCCGGCGTGATCGTCTCGCCCGAGGGCTATGTGCTGACCAACAACCATGTGGTGTCGGGCGCCACCGAGATCCGGGTGCAGTTGCCGGATGGTCGCGAGGCTGCCGCCCGGCTGGTGGGGACGGATCCGGAGACCGACCTGGCCGTGCTGCGCATCGAGCTGGCCGCGCCGCTGCCGGTCATCCATCCCGGCCGCGCCGAAGACCTGCAGGTGGGCGATGTGGTGCTGGCCATCGGCAATCCGTTCAATGTGGGACAGACGGTGACCTCCGGCATCGTGAGTGCGCTGGGCCGCTCGCAGCTGGGCCTGAGCACCTTCGAGAATTTCATCCAGACCGATGCGGCCATCAACCCCGGCAACTCCGGCGGCGCGCTGGTGGACGCCCAGGGCCGACTGGTGGGCATCAACACGGCCATCTACTCCCGCACCGGCGGCGGGAGCCTGGGCATCGGCTTTGCGATTCCGGTGGACTCGGCCTATCAGGTGCTGGAAGCGCTGATCAAGGACGGCAAGGTCAGCCGCGGATGGATCGGGGTGATCACCGGCGAGGTGAATGCCGAGGTGGTGGAGATGATGAAGCTCTCCGTCCAGCAGGGCGTGCTGGTGAAGGAAGTCTTCAAGGCCAGCCCGGCCGCCAAGGCAGGGGTCGAAGCCGGTGATGTGGTGACCGAGGTGAACGGCCGCGCGGTGCGGTCACCGCGGGAGCTGATCAATGTGGTGGCGGCGCTCAAGCCGGAGAGCCAGGTGCAGGTCCAGGTGCAGCGCGGCAAGCAGACCTTGAATCTTCAATTGCAGGTCGGGCTGCGCAAGCCGCTGACCGATGAGGCCACCCCGGAAGAATGACACGCCACCGCCGTTGAATCAGCGGAGCGCACAACGCAAAAGGCCATGCACCTCTCGGGCATGGCCTTTTGTTTTGGACGTGGCGCCGGCAAGCCGCCCGGCCACCACGGACCCGGCTCCCCGAACGCCCATCAGCTTTCCGTCGATCCTGCGGCGTCCGTGTCCGGCGCCTTGCTGTAGCGCGCAAACGCGTTCGATGCCCAGATGCCCACCTCGTAGAGGATGCACATCGGAATGGCCAGCGCCAGCTGCGAGACGATGTCCGGCGGCGTGATCACAGCCGCCACCACGAAGGCGATCACGATGAAATAGCCTCGAAATTCCTTCAGCTGCGCCACCGTCACCAGACCCATGCGGGCCAGCACCACCACCACCACCGGCACCTCGAAGGCGGCGCCGAAGGCGATGAACATGTTCATCACGAAGCCCAGATAGGCCTCAATGTCCGGCGCTGCGGTGATGCTTTTCGGCGCGAAGCTCTGGATGAAGGTGAACACCTTCGCAAACACCACAAAGTAGCAGAACGCCACGCCGGCAAAAAACAGCAGCGTGCTGGAGACCACCAGCGGCAGCACCAGCTTCTTTTCGTGGGAATACAGGCCCGGCGCCACAAACGCCCAGACCTGATAGAGCACCACCGGCAGCGCCACCAGAAAGGCCGCCAGCAGCGTGATCTTCAGCGGCACCAGGAACGGTGACAGCACATTGGTGGCGATCATCGAGCTGCCCTGCGGCAGATGCGACACGAGCGGCACCGCCAGCAGATCGAACAGCCCTCCGGGGCCGGGATACAGGCACAGCACCCCGAAAGCCAGGCCAACGGCCAGCAATGCGCGGATCAACCGGTCGCGCAGCTCCATGAGGTGGGAGACAAAGGGCTGCTCGGTACCGGCCAGTTCGTCTTTGGAGGCGTCGTCGTGGGGGCTGCTCATGAAGCTCGGCGTGGGGGACGGAAGCGCGCCACTCGGGCCGCGCCGGACTGGGTGTGCCTGCGCACCCCCTGCCGCTGCTTGTACCAGAGCGGCATGGCGCCGCGTTTGAGGCGCCAGTTTTTGCCAGGATGGCTATAGGCCGGCGGGGGCGCGGACGCGGCCATGGCGGCCTCACTCGAGCCGCCTTCCACCGACAGATCGGACCAGGTGGAATGGATGGCCTGATGGGCCGAGTCCATTTCCTGGCGGACGGTGGTTTCCACGTCGTTCACCGCCGTCTGGAACTGGGTCTTCATCTTCTGAAGTTCCTCCAGTTCGATCGAGCGGTTGACCTCGGCCTTCACGTCGGACACATAACGCTGCGCCTTGCCCAGCAGGTGGCCCACGGTGCGCGCAACCCGGGGCAGACGCTCCGGGCCCAGCACGACCAGCGCCACGCCGCCGATCAGGATCAGCTTGTCAAAGCCGAAATCGATCATGCGGACGCTCAGCTGCGGGTCTTGGCGTCAACGTCCACCGTGTTGGGATCGGCGGCCTTGTTGGCGTTGGCCACTTGCTGGGGAGGCGCATCGCTGCCGCCGTCCTTCATGCCGTCCTTGAAACCCTTGACGGCCGCGCCCAGGTCGCCGCCGACATTGCGCAGCTTCTTGGTGCCGAACACCGCAATCACGACCACCAGCACGATCAGCCAGTGCCAGATGCTCATACTACCCATGACATTCTCCAGAGTGGATATCGAAATTCTAGTGGCCCCGCGTGACACGAACACGGCGGTGGCCCTTCAAGCCCTTCCCGCATGAGCGACATATGCCCCAGCGGAGAGGGTTGCAGCGCCTCAGCCCTTGGCCCACGGGCGGGGACCGCCCATTGCATGCATGTGCAGGTGGAAGACTTCCTGCCCGCCATCCGAACCGGTGTTCACCACCGTGCGGAAGCCGTTGGTGACGCCCAGCTGCTTCATCAGTTGCGGCACCAGCACCGTCATCTTGCCCATCAGCGCCGCATGCTGAGGCTGCAGATCGGCCATGCTGGCGATGTGCAGCTTGGGAATCAGCAGGATGTGGACCGGCGCCCAGGGATGGATGTCGTGGAAGACCAGCAGATCTTCGTCCTCATGGACCTTCTTCGACGGGATCTGGCCCGCGACGATCTTGCAGAAGATGCAGTTGGGGTCGTGACTCATGGTGTTTCAGCAGGTCTTGGACCGGTTCAGACCGGCATCGGCTTGTTGTCGTTCCAGTTCAGGATGCCCTTGACCAGGCGATAGATCATCCACAGCGTGTCCACCGCCAGCACGACGATGCCGACGCCGACAATCAGGAGGGCGAAGCCGATCACTGCCCACAGCAGGCTCCACCAGAAGGTGCGGATCTGCCAGGTGAAATGACTGGCGTAGATCGTGCCTTCAGTCTCTTCGCGCTTCACGTAGTTGATGATGATCGCGACGATGCTGGTGATGCCGGTAAAGAAGCTCAGCGCATACAGCACATAGGTGATCAAGGTCAGTTGCTTCAGACTGGCCAGCTTCTCGCCGGTCGGGGCATTCAAACTCAGTTCCTCATTCATCGCGCGCTCTCCCTGGTGGTGGTTGTGAATCGGATGTTGCGAGTCGAATTCAGGCGGACGGGCTGGGCGGCCGGGACCGGGCGGCAAACTCTTCCAGTCCGGAGAGTCCTTCGCGACGGGCCAGTTCCGCCAGCACCTGACAGGGCTCCACCTTCAGCGCGGCAAGCGCCACGATGGAGTGAAACCAGAGGTCGGCCACTTCATACACCAGCTTCTGCGGGTCGCCGTCCTTGGCAGCCAGCACGACTTCGGTGGCTTCTTCTCCGACCTTCTTCAGGATGTGGTCCAGGCCCTTGGAAAACAGCTTGGCCACATAGCTCGTGTCGGCCTGGCCTTCGTCGCGACGCTGAGCGACCACCTCACCGAGATGGGCCAGTACGTCGGGGCCGGTCCAGGCCGGGGCGCTGAAAGGGGCGTTGACGGGGGCGGTGGCGTTGATCGAGGCGCTCGTGTCGTCGCCCGGAGAGTCGCTGATGGGGGCGCTCATGCTTCAGCTCTTGTAGATCTGGGCCGGATCCTTGAGGACCGGCTCCACGGAGGTCCAGCGGCCGTCTTCGAGGCGCTGGAAGAAACAGCTGTGCCGGCCGGTATGGCAGGCGATGCCGGGCTCATGGCCGTGCTGGGTGATGGTGAGCAGCAGCACGTCGTTGTCGCAATCCATGCGGATGCTGTGCACCTGCTGCACATGACCGGATTCTTCGCCCTTGTGCCAGAGCTTGCGGCGCGAGCGGCTCCAGTAGACCGCCTGGCCGAGCTCGGCGGTGCGAGCGACGGCGTCGCGGTTCATCCAGGCAAACATGAGGACATCGCCGGAGCCCTGCTCCTGCGCAATGACGGGGACCAGCCCATCGGCGTCCCACTTGATCTGATCGAGCCAATCCATGGCGGCAGTGTAGTCCTCAGCCGACGTGGGTGGGGCCGGCGTGCTTCCGTTCTTCGGCGAACCAGCGCAGGACAGGAAGGGTGCCTGGCAACACCGGCTGCACCTGCACCGGCAGATCCTGCCAGGCCATGGCCTGCTGCTCGCGCATCTCGAACTCACCGGTCCAGTCGAACACCTTGCAGAAATGCAGACGCACCCGGGCATGGGGGTAGTCCATCATCTCCACCTTCCAGGGATGGGCCGCGCTGATGGTGATGCCCAGCTCTTCCTGCAATTCGCGGCGCAGCGCCTGCTCGACGGTTTCACCCTGCTCCAGCTTGCCGCCGGGGAACTCCCAGTAGCCCGCATAGACCTTGCCTTCGGGGCGGGATGTCAGCAGAAATTCCGCTTCGTGGCCCTGGGCCGATCGCCGCACCAGCACGCCCACCGCCACATCGACCGGAACCCGGTCTTCCGGCCAGGCGGGGCCATTGACCGAACTGGGCGCGCCGGCCGGGCTGGCGGAGGGAATGGGAGACGGGGTGGACGGAGAAACCGAAGTTGCAGCTGCGACGTCGGTCGCGAGGGTTTGGGTGGATGCGGCAGCGGGGATCTTGGCAGACTCAGACATGGTCCAGCCCCTGGGGGGCATCATCGTCAGTGGCAGAAGAAGCGGCGGCAGCACCGGAGCCGGTGCCATCACGGGTGGCAGACGAGCTCGTCGGCAGGCCGGCGTCGTCCGTGCCGCCGCGACCGGCGAGGTCTCGCGCGAATTGGTAAGCGACCCGACCAGAGCGGGAGCCCCGCTCCAGCGCCCACACCAGCGCAGGCTGGCGGGCGGCGTCGATCTGCGCCTCGCTCAGCCCGAAATGGCGAAGCCACTGCGCCACGATCGTCAGGTATTCCTGCTGGCTGAAACTGTAGAAGCTGATCCACAGGCCGAAGCGCTCGGACAGCGAGATCTTCTCTTCCACCGCTTCGCCGGGATGCACTTCCACATTGCCATCGCGCTCGGCATGGGTGTAGCCGAGGTTGTCCTTCATCTGCTCGGGCAGCAGGTGGCGGCGGTTGCTGGTGGCGTAGATCAGCAGATTGTCGGTGGCCGCGGCGATGGAGCCGTCCAGCATCGACTTGAGCGCCTTGTAGCCGGCCTCGCCTTCATCGAAGCTGAGGTCGTCGCAGAAGATCACGAAGCGTTCGTGACGGTCCGCCACCAGGTCGGCCAGCTCAGGCAGGTCCACCAGATCGGTCTTGTCGACTTCGATCAGGCGCAGGCCCTGCCCTGCGAATTCATTGAGACAGGCCTTGATCAGCGAGCTCTTGCCGGTCCCGCGGGCACCGGTCAGCAGCACATTGTTGGCGGGCTGTCCGGCCACGAACTGGCGGGTGTTGCGCAGCAGGCGCTCCTTCTGCGGCTCGACCTCCTTGAGATCGGCCAGGCGGATGCCCGAGAGATGCTTCACCGGCTCCAGCCGCGCGCTCGCACCGCGCTTGCGGTAGCGGAAGGCGACGGAGGACGACCAGTCCGGCGCCACCAGCGGCTGCGGCAGCACCGCTTCCAGACGGCTCAACAGCGCATCGGCGCGCTGCAGCAGGGCATCAAGGGCGTCGGACATGGCGAGCTGGGGAAGCGTTGGGAGCAGCCATGAAGGCTGCGGTCAGGACAGCATCCGCATGGCGGCTTCTAGCTGCTCGGTGGGCAGGCGCTTGAAGCCCGAGCGGGCATACCGCTGCAGCCGACCGATGATGAAGCTCACCAGCACCGAGGCCTGGGCCTGGGCTTCCACCGTGGGCGTGCTGGAGCCCGAGGCTTCCGCGGCGGAGCGCAGCGCCTGACGCAGGGAGGACTCGACCTTGTCGAAGAATTGATTCATCCGGGCGACCAGCCGATCGTTTTCATAAACGAGGGCGTCGCCCACCATCACCCGGGTCATGCCGGGATTGCGTTCGCCGAACTGCAGCAGGACGGCGACGATGCGCTGGGCCTGGGCCAGGCCCGAGGGCTCGCGCTCGGCGATCTGGTTGAGCAGGGAGAAGATGCTGGACTCGATGAATTCGATCAGTCCTTCAAACATCTGCGCCTTGCTGGCGAAATGGCGATACAGCGCGGCTTCGCTGACTTCCAGGCGCGCGGCCAGGGCGGCGGTCGTGACCCGCTCCGCGCCTGGCTGTTCCAGCATGCTGGCCAGGGTTTGAAGGATCTGCACGCGGCGTTCACCGGGCTTGAGGCGCTTGCGCGGCAGCTCAGCGGCTTTGGTCGCGGCGGTATCCGTGGTGTCGGGGGGGCTGGTATGCATAGGCGGGGCCAGAACGAGTGCGTGGATTCTGGCACATGCTTTGCCCTCGCCCGGTGAGCGACGCCCCCGATCCGGTTCGCCGCCCCTTCTCTGCCGCCTGGGTCGGGGCCGACACCGGCCCCGGTCAAGCCCTCAGTCGCGCAGCCAGCCGAGCCTGCGGGCCTCGTAGATGGCTTCCACCTTGGAGCGCACCTGCAGCTTGCGATAGGTGCGTTTCACGTAGGTCATGATGGTGTGCGGAGACACATTCATGAACTGGGCGATTTCGTCGAAGGTGAATCCCTTGGCGGCCAGGTGCAGCACGCGCGACTCCTGTTCCGAGAGGGCGACCACCTGTTCATCGACCAGCGGCATCGAGGCCGAGTCGGTGAAGCCGCGGGTGCCGTGGCCGTTCTGCGGCGCCAGGCGCAGCAGCAGCCGGCGGGCGATGACCGGGCTGATGGGGCTGCCACCGGCGCGCAGCGAGCGCAGCTGGCCGGGCAGGTCCAGCGCGAGCGAGTCCTTCAGCAGGTAGCCGGTGGCGCCGGCTTCAATGCTGGAGAGCACATGCTGCTCGTCACCGAAGACCGAGATGACCATCACCTCGCATTCGGGCGCCACATGGGCGGCATGACGGATCAGCTCGATGCCGGATCCTCCGGGCAGGTCGAGGTCGACCAGCAGCACATCGGGGCGCGTCTGGTCGAACATTTTCCGGCCTTGCGGCAGGTCGGTGGCCATGCCGACCAACCGGATATCTGGCGCCTTCTCTAGCGCATGGGCGAACCCTTCGCGGAAGCGAAGTTGGTCCTCGACGATCAAGACGCTGAACAGTGACATGCATTCCCTCACGGCTTAGAGGCCGTCCCAGCACATTCTGTGTGTCAGCACAACACACCGGCAATCCCCAGCTTGGAGTGGAGTGACCAAAGACAGGTCGGGTGCTGGGTGTGCCGCAGGAATGACTGGTTCTCCCTCGAGGAGCGCTCAAGGGCAAGGGGTGCTCCTGCTGCGTTTCAAAATGTTGTGGAACACGGTGCCCTACGCCGGTGGATCCCCCGCATTCCGGGGAGTGCGCCCACAGGCGCATCGAATGGATGCAGCGGTTTCCGAGTGGCGATGTCGGTGTCAGAGGCGCGATTTCAGCTCACGCAGCCGTGACACCCGGTGATCCACGAAGGCGGGCCGATGCGGCTGCGGGGTGGGCGACCAGCCGCGCATCCACACGGTGGACATGCCCAGCCTGCGGGCGGCCTTGAGGTTGGCGAGACTGTCCTCGACGAGGATGCATTGGCTGGGGGAAACACGCAGGCGTGCGCACACATGGCGAAACATCCGCACATCGGGTTTGGGTCGCCAGTGGCCGAAGATCTGCATCTCCTCCACCGTGATGACGGCATCGAAGACCTGCAAAAGATTCAAAGCGCGCAGCACGCGCCGCGCGTAGCGGGCCGGTGCGTTGGTCAGCAGCACCTTGCGGCCGCGCAGGCGTCGCAGCCAGGCGATGTCCGGTGCCGAGGCCCGCAGGCCTTCTTCCAGCCGCGGCAGGGCGTGGGTTTCATCGAGAAAGTGCGAGCCGACGATGGCGTGATGCCGCACGAGGCCCAGCAGCGTGGCGCCATACCGACGCCAATAGCGGCGCCGCAGGTCCTGCGCCTCTTCGCCGCTGACGCCGAGGTGGCGAACGATGTAGTCGTTCATCGCCACCCCCAACTCCGCGAAGATCCCCGCGGACGCGTGATGCAGCGTGTCGTCCAGATCAAACAGCCAGACCGGCTCCTGCATCGGGTCGAGAGAAACTCAATGCGAGCGGATCATCGTGCCGTAGGCTTGCTCCGAGAGGATCTCCAGCAGCATCGCATGCGGCACCCGGCCGTCGATGATGTGCACCGCCTTCACGCCGCTGCGGGCAGCATCCAGCGCGGAAGCGATCTTCGGCAGCATGCCGCCGGAGAGCGTGCCGTCCGCAAACAGCTCGTCGATCTCGCGGGCGGAGAGATCGGTCAGCAGGTTGCCCGCCTTGTCCAGCACCCCGGGGGTATTGGTCAGCAGCACCAGCTTCTCGGCCTTCAGCACTTCCGCCAGCTTGCCGGCCACCACATCGGCATTGATGTTGTAGCTTTCGTTGCTCTCGCCAAAACCGATGGGGCTGATGACCGGGATGAACTGGTCGTCCTGCAGCGCCTTCACCACGCTGGGGTCGATGGCGACGATATCGCCCACCTGACCGACGTCATGTTCCTTGGCCGGATCGTCCTTGTCGACCATCTTCAGCTTCTTGGCGCGGATCATGCCGCCATCGCGACCGGTCAGGCCCACCGCCTTGCCACCGGCCACGTTGATCAGGCCGACGATGTCCTGCTGCACCTCACCGGCCAGCACCCATTCGACGACGCTCATCGTCTCTTCGTCAGTCACGCGCATGCCCTGGATGAAGTGACCCTTCTTGCCGAGCTTGTTCAGCGCGTCCTCGATCTGCGGGCCACCGCCATGCACCACCACCGGATTCAGGCCGACCAGCTTCAGCAGCACCACGTCTTCGGCGAAGTCCTGCTGCAGGGCCGGATCGGTCATGGCGTTGCCGCCGTATTTGATGACGATCGTCTTGCCGTGGTACTTGCGGATGTAGGGCAGCGCCTGGGACAGCAGCTCAGCCTTGTCCCGCGGGGGGATGTGGCTCAGGTCGCCTTGGGCGTGTCCGACCGGGGTCGGGGTGGCGGGCGCGGAGGAATCTGGCTTCATGGTGCGGTCCGGGCTGGAAGCTGATGAAAAACTCGGGCGGATTGTAGGACCGGCACAATGCCGGACATGCAAGTCCAGCACTATTTGAAACTATCGGTCGTCGTCGCCCTGGTGACCATCGCCCTGAAGATGGCGGCCTGGCACTGGACCGGATCGGTCAGCCTGTTCTCCGACGCGATGGAGTCGCTGGTCAATCTGGCCGGGGCGCTGTTCGGCCTGGGCATGGTCACCATTGCCCGTCGCCCACCGGATGAGGACCATCCCTTCGGCCACCACAAGGCGGAGTATTTCTCTAGCGCCTTTGAAGGCGCGCTGATTCTGGTGGCGGCCCTGGGCATCGCCTGGACCGCCATCGACCGCCTTCGCGCGCCGCAGCCGATCCAGTCGCTGGACATCGGCCTGGTGCTCTCCCTCATCAGCACCGTCATCAACGGTGTCCTGGCCTGGGCCATGCTCAAGGCCTCGCGGGAGCATCGGTCCATCGCGCTGGAAGCGGATGCCCGCCACTTGTTCACCGACGTCTGGACCTCGGTGGGCGTGGTCATCGGCCTGCTGGGCGTGCGCTTCACCGGCTGGACCTGGCTGGACCCGCTGCTGGCCCTGCTGGTGGCGCTGAACATCCTGCGCGAGGCGGTGCACCTGATGTGGCGCTCCACCGGCGGCCTGATGGACCAGGCGCTGTCGTCCGAAGACCAGCTGGCCATCAACGGGGTGCTGCAGCGCTTCGCGGGTCCCGAACTGCGGTTTGACCATGTGGCCACGCGCATGGCGGGTCAGCGTCGTTATGTCGACCTCCACCTGCACCTGCCGGCGCCCTGGACCCTGGGCCGGGCGGCGGCATTGCGGGGCGAGGTGGAACAGGCGCTGATGCAGGCACTGCCCGGCTTGCGGGCCAGCATCCAGTTGCTGCCGGTCAATGTGGAAACCCGCTTTGATGAAATCGAGTGCACGCCCCCTCACGCTCACAAGCCATGATCGCTCTCCTCCAACGTGTGAAGCATGCCCGCGTCGATGTGGGAGACCGCTGCACCGGCGCCATCGACGCCGGCTTCCTGCTGCTCTTGTGCGCTGAACCGCAGGACACCCCGGCCACGGCCGAGAAGCTCATCCAGAAGGTGCTCAAGCTGCGGGTCTTCAGCGATGAAGCCGGCAAGATGAACCGCAGCCTGCAGGACACTGGCGGTGGCCTGCTGATCGTCTCGCAATTCACCCTGGCCGCCGACACGTCCAGCGGCAACCGCCCCAGCTTCACCGGCGCCGCACCGGCCGCTCTGGGCCGGGAACTCTATGAGCATGCCGTCGCCTATGCTCGGGCCCAGCATCCCATCGTCGCCACCGGAGAGTTCGGTGCCGACATGCAGGTCAGCCTCGTCAACGACGGCCCCGTCACCATTCCGATCCGCCTGTGATCGATCAGAAAGAGACTCGCATCATGATCAGCTACGTCACCCTCGGCAGCAATGACCGCATCAAGGCCAAAGCCTTCTTTGATGCGGCCCTGGCCCCTCTGGGCCTCACGGCGTCCTATGCGGATGATGAGATGGTGGGCTATGGGCCGCGCGGTGGGGAGACCCAGTTGTGGGTGGTCCAGCCGTTTGATGGCCTGGATGCCGTGGCAGGCAACGGCAACATGCTGGCGCTGGCGGCCTCCACCCGGGCGCAGGTCGATGAGGTGCATGCGGCCGCATTGGCGGCAGGCGGCCGGGATGAGGGCCGTCCGGGGGTGCGGGAGCAATACGGTCCGAACTTCTACGCCGCGTATTTCCGCTCGCCGGAAGGCCACAAACTCGCCATCGTCTGCCGCACGCCGGCCTGATCCATCACTGAGCGATCCGCCCGGCGATCCACACAGCAATCCGCCCAGCAAAAAGCCCAGCAAAAAGCCAAGAAAAAAGCCCGCCGGATGGCGGGCTTGTGGGCGGGCGAAGCCGCAGTCTCAGTCGGCCTGCTCAGTCGGCCTGCTCAGTCGGCGTACTGACCCGCCGCCTTGATCACCGGCCCCCACTTGTTGATCTCGGCTTCCACAAACTTCTTGTGGTCGGCCGGATTCACCCGTGCGTCGGTCACGATCACCGCGCCCAGCGCTTCCTCGCGCTTGTGGAAGTCAGCATCCTTCAGAGCCGTCTTCAGGGCGGTGTTGATCTTGTCCAGCACCGGCTTGGGCGTGCCCTTCGGCGCGTACAGACCGTGCCAGATCGTCACGTTGAAGCCCTTCAGACCGGCTTCATCCAGCGTCGGCAGCTTGGCCAGCCCGCCGCCCAGACGCTTGGGAGTGGTCACCGCAAACGCCTTCACCTTGCCGCTTTCGATCTGGCTGGTGGTGTTGGTCGTCTGGTCACACATGATGTCGACCTGACCGCCGATCAGATCCGTCATCGCCGGGCCGGTGCCCTTGTACGGCACCGTCGTCATGTCGGTCTTCAGCGTGCTCTGATACAGCAGCCCGCACAGGTGCGACGCGGAGCCCAGACCCGCATTGGCCAGGTTGATCTTGCCCTTGTTGCCATCGATCCACTTCGCCAGTTCCGCATAGCTGCTGGCCGGCAGCGTCGGACGGGAGATGATGGTCATGGGCACTTCGTTGATCAGGCCCAGGTATTCGAAGTCGTCCAGCGTCTTGTACTGCAGATTGCGGTAGAGCGAGGGCGAGGTCGCCATGCCGATGTGATGCAGCAGCAGGGTGTAGCCATCGGGCGAAGCCTTGGACACCTTGGTCGCGCCCAGCGTGCCGCCGGCACCCCCGACGTTCTCGATCACGATGGTGGCATTGAGCGGTTTGCGCAGGGCTTCGGCCAGATCACGGGCCACCTTGTCGGTCGGGCCACCGGCGGCAAACGGCACGACGATGGTCACCGGCTTCTCGGGGTAGTCGGCCCAGGCGGCGCCCACGCTCAACGCCGCGATGCAGGCGAACAAAGTCTTCTTCATGGCTGTCTTCCATCAGGAGTGTGTGGTGGCAGCGATGCTAAAGAACCAGACCCCGGTGCGACTAGCGGAAACTACGTAAGGGTGGCCGCGTGAAGGCCGAACCAGCTCTGTGGCGGGGCAGCACCCAGAGGCTTCTTTCTACACGAGGCGCTCAGCGTCCTTCCCCATGCACGCACTCCGTCCCGCTGTCACCACGATGGCTCACCATGACATCTCGATCGATACAGGACGATCCGATCCGCCATTGCTGCGTGAAGCCGTCAATTCGGTCATCCGCTCCATCCACTACAACGAATTTGATGCGAACCTTCTCCTGCGGCTGATGGCTTCGAAGGATCCGGCGATTGCGGAACTCCGTCCGGACAGCAAGGCGCAATACGTCGCTTTGTGTGAGGCCATCGCGAACTTCCGCAGCCTTTATGCAGGCAGCATCAGGTCGGACCGCCCGTCGTTGATGCCAGAGCGCTTTGCCCTGCCTGATCCCTTGCGGCAAAGCCATGCCAGTCAGGCGCGCCTGGACCGGTCCACGCTGGACCGCATCACGGCCCATCTGTCCGAGATCAGCGCCAAGCACCAGAGCGCCTCGGTGATGGACATGGGGTTTCAAATGGCCGTTCTGAACAAGGTCGCCCTCGGCGTCGTGCCCAGGCCAGCCATCCTCCTCGACGCCGAGGCGTTCATGAAGTCTTATCACCCCCCGCGAACCACCACCGACCCTCATACCCTCGGCATTGGCAGAGGGCCCAGCGTGCCCCAGCAATTCACGACGAAGCTCAAGCAAAGCATCACGGCCTTCGAGCGACTGGAGGACTTGGGGAACAGGGTCGTCATGAAGCAACTGGGGGCGCAGCGCGAAGCCTACATCGATACGTTTGTGAAGGCGCAGAACGCCGCGGGTCAATGCGATCTGGCGGCTTTCAATAAGCACCTCCAGACGCTGGAGCACCTGTCGTCGACGGCGAAACGTCGATCGCTGGATCGGGTCTCGATCTCCGCGACCTGACGACCGGCGGGCTGCTCAGGCCCACCACTCAGCCCCTTCACTGAGGCCTGAACTCCGGCCCTCAATCGTCCTGCCACTGCAGCAGCCGCCGCTTCAGATCGTCCTGAAGCTTGCGCACATCGGCGGCGCTGCGGCAGATGCGCGTCTCCCATTCCGGGCTGCGGGCGGGACGCTTGGCCAGTCGCGCGGTCAACTGGTCGGCGCCCGCCTCCAGGGTCAGGACCTCCTGCCCCTCGAAGCTGAAGGCCGAGCCGCGCTCGGTCAGCGATCGCAGGTCCCGCAGGGCGCGCTTGAGTTGCACCAGTGCGGCCTCCGGGTTGAACGGTGGCAGGGCGAAGAAATCACCGGGGGCTTCCTGAGGATGTTGAGGGTCTTGGGTCATGGTGTCTCCACAAGTTCAGCCGGTCACGGCGCTGTTTGACATTTCAACAAGCGTACAGCGACATTCCTAGGGTCAACCCCGGGGCGGATTTTCCCGAAGAGGGACTGTCCGTACAGTGTCAACCGACGGCACGATGATCGTGCCATGTCTCTGCCTGCAACGTCGCTGTCCCTGGAGACCCGCCCTGAGCCGCCGCGTGCGGTCCGGGCATCCGTGCGCGATCGGGCGAGAGCGGCTTTGCCGCGGGAACTGTCGGCCGTGCCCTGGTTGTCAGGGCTCACCCCCGCCGAACGACAGCAGGTCTCGAACGGCATGCTCGTGGTGGAGGTGATGCCCGGGGAGGCGCTGTGTCGCAGCGGACGTGCGGCCAGCTACTGGTTCGGGGTGCTCGAAGGCCTGCTTCGGCACAGCGACCCGGCCGACAAGGGCAAGCCCACCGGGTTTGGCGGCGTCGCTCCCGGCGGCTGGTGCTGCGAGGACACGCTGCTGCAACGCGCGCCGTATCGATGCGATGTGCGGGCCTTGCGGCGCAGTGTGGTGGCGGCGTTGCCGGTCGAGGACTTTCATGCGCTCCTGGGGAGCAGCCTCGGCTTCAATCAGTATCTGCTGTTCCAGCTGCATGAGCGGCTGGGACAGGTGGCCACGCTGCGCGACTTGGAGCGACGCAGCGACCCGGACCTACGGGTGGCTCGGCACCTGGCGGCTTTGTCGCATCCCCGGCTTCATCCGGGCGTGGGGGAATTGCTGCGCATCACCCAGCAGGAGCTGGGGCAACTGGTGGGGCTGTCGCGTCAGCGGGTGAATGAGGCGCTGGGACGACTGGAAACCGAGCGCTTGATCAAGGTGGCGTACGGGGGCGTGCAGGTGCTGGACGCCGCCGGGCTGCAGCAGTTCGGCAGCCCTTCGGTTCAGGCGCCCCTCACGCTCCGAACGGCGTCGGCTCCGGTTGCTGCGGCGGACACGCCTTGAACTGCGTCACATTGATTTCGTAGAGCAGGCTGGCGGCCTCTCCGGGGTGATCCGCCACCGAGCCTTTGAGCCGGAGCCCCAGACGTTCCACCGTCTTGCGTGCAGCCACGTTGCCGGGGGGCAACAGGGACTGCACCTCTCCCGACTTGAGATCGTGAAACGCCAGCCGCAGCGCGGCCAGCGACATTTCCGCGGCGTAACCACAGCCCCAGAAGTCGGAGCGGAAGTGGAATTCGAGCAGCAGCGTGGGAACGCCGGTCACCAGCGCACGGGTCAGGCCGCCGAATCCGATGGCGCCAGCCTCGGGATGGTCCTGCAGTTCCACCGCCCAGGGGCCAAAGCCATCGGTCGCCCACCGGGCCTGCCAGTCGGCGAGCCGGGCCGCAGCGCCGGTGCATTCGGTACCGAAACGAAGATTGGCCGGGTCCATCAGCGCTTCATGCAGCGCGCGCAAGTCACCCGGAGCGGGGGCCCGCAGACGCAGACGTGCGGTGAGCAGGTCCGAGGTCAGGCCGGGAACAGAGGTATGCGGCATAAACATAGGGTTAGTACCTAAATTATGCGCCGCACCCGTATCCGTACGACAAAAGAGATGGGTCGCCGACTCTAACGAAAGGCCATTCGACGCGATGCGAACAGGAACCCGGACGCTTCGAACCCAGGGCGAACTTTTCATCCACGCTTCGTGCGGGATTCGTCCGAAGTCCCTGTTCCCGTGACCTTGACCTGCTTGCCGACCGGACATCGACTCCTATACTGTATGCCCATACAGTCTTTTTTGATCATGTCATCCGAGCTTGCCGAGGCGGGGGCCCTGCCCTCTCCAGCGGGACTGCTGTCCCCTTCACAGAATGCCGCCGGCCCCGAGCCCGCGCCCTTGCCGCCCCATGTGGCGGAGGCGTTGTGGCGCGGAGATTCGTTCGGCCGGTCCTGCAACACCCACTGGGCCAGCGGCTTCCCCGCGCTGGACGCTGAGTTGCCTGACGGCGGATGGCCTTCCCGGCAGATCACCGAGATCCTGCAGCCGCAATTCTCCCTGGCCGAATGGCGCCTCGTCGGCCCGTCCCTGCGGGACGTCGTGGCCGATGGCGCCGCGGTGGTGATGGTCGGCCCGCCCAAACGACCGCATCTGCCAGGCCTGCTGCACCTCGGACTGAACGATCGCCAGCTGGTCTGGCTCTCCGCCCGCGCCCCTTCCGAGCGGCTCTGGTGCGCGGAGCAGCTCATCAAATCCAATGCGGCCGGCGCCATCATGGCCTGGTTGCCGCAAGCCGCGCCGGAGCAATTGCGACGGCTGCAGGTGCTCGCCCAGTCCTTCGACGGCCCGGTCTTTCTCTTCCGCCCCCTGCAGGCCCGCCACGACCCCTCGCCGGCGCCGCTGCGCCTCACCGTGGAGGTGGATGTGGACTGGCAACTGCGGGTCACCCTCATCAAGCGCAAAGGTCCCGCCCATGAGCAGCCGCTGGTGCTGCCCTCCATCCCCGGTGGCCTGGAACTGGTGCTGACGCCGCGGGTCATGCGGCCCAGCGGCTGGGTGTCGCAGCCGGATCGGGTGCCCGTGCCGGAGGCCGTCGCTGCGGCGTCGTTCTCCCCTGCGTCTGTTGTGAAGGAGGTCCACCATGCTGTGGGTCGCCCTGATTCTTCCGCCCTCTCCTACTGACGCGGCCGAGGACCCGCAGGCGGCCCCTGCGGCTTCGTCCGCTTCGTTCGTTTCTCCCGATGCGCTGCGCGGGCTGGCGATCTGGTGCCTGCAGTTCACCCCCAGGGTGGCCCGCATCGAAGATGCGGTGGTCATGGAGGTCTCGGCCAGTCTGCGCCTGTTCCGTGGGCGTGCGGCGCTGCAGGCCCGTCTGGCGGATGAAGCGCCGGACCTGGGCGTGTGCAGCATCGGCTGGGCGCCCACCGCCACGGCCGCCCTGGTGCTGGCCCGCTGCGGCATCACCGGTCTGGGCGACCGTTTGCTGCAGGTGGTGCTGGACCCCCTGCCCCTGGACGCGCTGACCGCCGCCGCGGCCCATGCCGCCTCGCTCAGCCGGGCGGGCGTGCGCACGCTGGGGCAACTGCGCCAATTGCCGCGCGGCGGTGTGAGCCGTCGTTTCGGGGCGCCGGTCCTGGCCGCCCTGGATCAGGCCTACGGACTGCGTCCGGAAGTGCATGCCTGGGAAGCCTTGCCCGAGGACTTCCACGCCCGCATCGAATTGCCCAGCCGCGAAGACCGTGCGCCCGCGCTGCTGATGGGCGCCCGCCCGCTCCTGATGCAGCTCTGCGGCTGGCTGGCAGCGCGACATGCGGGCGCCACCGGCATCACCCTGCACTGGGTGCATGACTCGATGCGCGCCCGCGACATCGGCGACCATGGCCAGCTCACCGTCCGCACCGCCGAACCCATCCGCGAGCTGGAGCATTTCTGCCGGCTGCTGGCCGAGCATCTGGCCAAGACCCAGCTGCTGGCACCGGTGGGAGAGCTGCGGCTGGAGGCGCTGGGCGTGCAGTCCCTGCAGGAAGACAGCGCCTCGCTGCTGCCCGATGATGTCCGCACCGGCGAGACCCTTTACCTGACGCTGGAGCGCATCGCCGCGCGGCTGGGTCCGGAGCAGGTGCTGCAACCCGCCCTGGCGGACGACCACCGCCTGGAATGGATGACCCGCTGGCAGCCCTGCGATCCGGGTCGATCCAGACGCGGGGGCCGCGCACGCGCCTGTGCGGCGCCGCAGAACCCGGAGCCCGCGTTTCTGCTGGACGAGCCGCTGCGCCTGGCGGTGCGGGACCATCGCCCACACTATCAGGGACCGCTCACCCTGCTGATCGGCCCGGACCGGGTCGAGGGCGGCTGGTGGGATCGCCTGCCGGAGACCGATCCCATCGAGCCCACCGCCGCTTCAGCGACTCCCGTCGCAGGCGCCGATGCCCAGCGCCAGGCGGCCAAGGCCCCGGCAGCTTCGCCGACGGCTGATCGCCCCGGCCATCGCAACGTCATGCGGGACTACTGGGTGGCGGTCAACGACAACGCCGGTGTGCTGGCCATCTTCCAGGAGCGCCTGGCCGATGGGGAAGGCGCCTGGTATCTGCACGGCGTCTACGCTTGATGGGACGGACCGTTCATGACGTCGCCCTCCGCGGACCGCCCCGCGGCTCCCCGCCCCTCTCCGGATCTGTCCGCCGCCGCGCAGGCGACGGGTGGCACGCAGCCGCAATTGCCGTCGTTGCCGCAGTTGCCCGACTATGCCGAGCTGCGCTGCATCAGCAACTTCAGTTTCCTGAAAGGGGCCAGTTGGCCTGAAGAACTGGTGGAGCGGGCCAAGGCGCTAGGCTATCAGGCGCTGGCGCTGACCGATGAATGCAGCATGGCCGGCATGGTCCGGGCCCACACGGCCGCCAAGGAACACGGGCTGCGCCTGCTGGTGGGCAGCCAGTTCGAGATCCAGGACGCTCCCTGCGACTTCACCCTGGTGGTGCTGGCCTGCAACCTCAATGGCTACGGCAATCTCTGCCAGCTCATCTCCCGCCTGCGCCGCAACAGCGAGAAAGGCACCTACCGCTGCAGCCTGCACGACATCGGTCCGCAGGACCTGGACGACTGCGTGGTGGTGGCCTGCCCCGACCGCTTTGCGCAGCCCCAGCCGCTGATGGCGCTGGCGCGCTGGCTGCTGTCCCGCTTCATGGGGCGCTGCTGGCTGGGTGTGGACCAGCTGCAGCGCAGCGACGATGAAATCCGTCTGCTGCGGCTGCGCGAACTCAGCGCGCTCACCGAGATCCCGCTGGTGGCGGTGGGCAATGTGACGATGCATGTGCGCAGCCGCAAGCCGCTGCAGGATGTGCTGACCGCCACGCGTCTGTGCAAACCGCTGACCGAATGCGGCCAGGCCCTGGAGCGCAATGCGGAGCGACATCTGCGGGCGCGCGCGCGTCTGGGCATCACCTTTGCGCCGGACCTGCTGGCCGAGACGCTGCAGGTGGCGGCGCGCTGCGACTTCAGCCTGGACGAGCTGCGCTATCGCTATCCCAGCGAAGTGGTGCCGGATGGCGAAACCCCGGCCTCGCATCTGCGCCGGCTCACCTACGAAGGCGCGGGGCGCCGATGGCCGCAGGGCATTCCGGCCTCGGTCAGCGAACAGATCGAGAAGGAGCTGACGCTCATCGAGGAACTGCAGTACGAGCACTACTTCCTGACCGTGGCGGACATCGTGGACTTCGCCCGCTCACAAGGCATCCTCTGCCAGGGCCGGGGCAGCGCCGCCAACTCGGTGGTCTGCTACTGCACCGGCGTGACCGAGGTGGACCCGGCCCGCATGCAGGTGCTCTTCGAGCGTTTCATCAGCAAGGAACGCAACGAGCCGCCGGACATCGACATCGACTTCGAACACGAGCGCCGCGAAGAAGTCATCCAGTATCTCTACCGCAAATACACCCGGGACCGCGCCGCGCTGGCGGCGGTGGTCATCTCCTACCGCGTCAAGAGCGCGCTGCGCGATGTGGGCAAGGCCCTGGGCTTCGACCCCGAAGCGCTGGATGCGCTCTGCAGCAACCACCAATGGTGGGACGGCATGGAGATTGATGCGGCGCGGCTCGCCGAAGTCGGGCTGGACATGCAGCAACTGGCGGTGCGCCAGCTGCTGGACCTCACCCGCACGCTGCTGGGTTTTCCGCGACATCTGTCGCAGCATCCGGGCGGCTTCGTGCTGACCCAGGGCCCGCTGACCCGCATGGTGCCGGTGGAAAACGCCTCCATGCCGGACCGCACCGTCATCGAATGGGACAAGGACGACCTGGATGCGGTCGGCCTGCTCAAGGTGGACGTGCTGGGCCTGGGCATGCTGACGGCGCTGCGCAAGACGCTGGCGCTGATCAGCGAGCGGGATGGGGATGTCTTCGGCGTGCAGGACATTCCTGCGGAGGACCGCAAGACCTACGACATGATCTCGCGGGCGGAGACCATCGGCGTCTTCCAGATCGAGAGCCGGGCGCAGCGCAGCATGCTGCCGCGGCTGAGGCCCCAGTGCTTCTACGATCTGGTCGTTGAAGTGGCGATTGTCCGCCCCGGCCCCATCCAGGGCGGCATGGTGCATCCCTACCTGAAGCGGCGGCAGCAACTGGAGCCGGTGGAATATCCCAGCGAAGCCTTGAAGGTCGTGCTGGAGCGCACGCTGGGCGTGCCGGTGTTCCAGGAGCAGGTGATGCAGATTGCCATGGTGGCGGCGGGCTTTACCGGCGGCGAGGCGGATGGTCTGCGTCGCTCGATGGCGGCCTGGAAACGCAAGGGTGGCTTACAGAAGTACTACGACAAGATCGTGCAGGGCATGACCTCGCGCGGCTATGAACTGTCCTTTGCGCAGGCGATCTTCGAGCAGATCAAGGGCTTCTCCGAATACGGCTTTCCGGAATCGCATGCGGCCTCGTTTGCGCTGCTGGTCTACAGCAGTTGCTGGCTCAAATGCCATCGCCCGACCGAGTTCCTGGCCGGCATGCTGAACTCGCAGCCGCTGGGGTTCTACTCGCCCAGCCAGCTGGTGCAGGACGCCCGGCGCAATGGCGTAGTGGTGCTGCCACCGGACGTGATGTTCAGCGACTGGGACTGCACGCTGGAGCCCTGCGCATCCAGCCGCGCGGCGGATGCGGGCGGCGGGGATCGCGGCCCGGTCCGGGCGCCGATGGCGGTGCGTCTGGGGCTGCGTCTGGTGAAGGGGCTGCAGAAGGCTTCGGCCGAGCAGATCCAGCGCGCCCGGGCGGAAGCACCGTTTGACGATGCGGAAGATGTGGCTCGCCGGGCGGGTCTCAACCAGCAGCAGATGACGATGCTGGCGTCGGGCGATGCGCTGGCCAGCCTCAGCGGGCATCGGCGCCAGCAGATGTGGGACGCCGCGGCGCAGCATGCACCACCGCCGCTGCTTCGGATGGCGCCGGTACAGGAAGATTTTCTGGAGCTGCCGCAGGCGCCGGAGGGCGAGGACATCGTCTTCGACTATGCGTCGCTGGGCCTGACGCTGCGCAGCCATCCCCTGGCGCTGCTGCGTCCGCTGCTCAAGGAGCGGCGCCTCATGACGGCGGAAGAACTGGACGCATCACCGGATGGGCGGGTGGTGCGCGGATGCGGCATCGTCACTGTCAAGCAGCAGCCGGCCACGGCCAAGGGCACCATCTTCATTTCGCTTGAAGACGAGACAGGCGATGTGCAGGTGATCGTGCATCAGAAGCTGTGGCAACGGCAGCGTCAGGTGATGCTGCATGCACGGCTGCTGGCGGTGCGGGGGCAATGGCAGCGCAAGGGCGAGGTACGCAACCTCATCGCCGGCCATCTGGAGGACCTGACGCCTTTACTGGGGCGTCTGCAGACCGAGAGCCGGGACTTCCATTGAAGCGGCCTGCCACGGCATCCAGGCCTCGGGAGCCTGGGCCAGCCGGTCGGCGATGATGCCGAGCACAGCGGGGTTCCAGCACAGGCCGCAGTGGCTGCCGTCCACTTCCACGTTCTCGATCCAGTCGTGGTCCGCGGGCTGCAGGCAGGCTTCCCAGGCCACCACACCGTCACTGCGGCTGTGAATGGCGGTGAGCGGCTGCGGCGGTGCGGTCATCAGGCGCTGCTTGAAGGCTGGCTCCAGCACCGGCAACGCGCCACTGAGCAAGCGGTAGAGCAGGCTCACATTCGTTTGTTCGGCCTCGCCGGTGATGGGCGTGCCGATGGTGATCACCTGACGGACGGGCACCGACATGCGCTTGGCAATCTCACGCGCATAGATACCGCCAAGGCTCCACCCGATCAATGTGATTCCGCCGTCATGGCCGCTGTACCGCGCATCCACTTCCTCCGCGAGTGCGTCGATCCAGGCATCGATCTCGCCGCTGGGGCCGGTGTTCAGGCCCCGTCCCCAATCACGCGCGTCATAACCGAGCCTGCGGCAGAACGCCAGCAGTGGTGAGACGGTCTGTGCATCGGCCGCGAGACCGGGGAACACCACCACGGGATGTCCGTCCCCCGGTTCGAAGCGGCTGTGGTCCATCAGACGGCAGCTGGCGTATTCAAAGGCCGCGCGAAACGGCTCGATGCCCAGGAGTGTCCAGGACGGGGACAGGATGGCGGAATGCATGATGCGGACCCCGAAACTCGAATCTCTATTGGGTCCGATATTCAGGCCCACCCCTGTCCCTGAGAACCCCCTGAACGCCTTCAAAACAGGTCGGACGTGACCTACACCACGTCCGAACCTGTCGCCGTCATCATCGGATTAGAGCAATCAGGATGATGATGGGAATGGGCACACCGAGCATGTACAGAAGAATGGATCGCATGAGAGTCTCCGGTGATGAAGGGGATCAATCGTTCAGATCGCGCTGACGGCCGCCGATGGTGGCCAGCCAGCTGGCGGTGAAGGCACCGATCAGCAGGGCCACGAACATCCACAGGGCAGCCTGCATCGCGGCCTTGCGGGCGGTGTCTGCGGCATCGCGGGCGCGCGTTTCGGCGGCTTGCGCATCGGTGCGTGCGCGCTGCAACAGCTCATTCACGCGACGCTCTGCATCGGCCTGGCTCAGCCCGGTCCGCTGGGCCACCAGAGCGCCGGCCTGCCGCTGATCTTCGGGCGACAGCGTGCCGCCCTGACGCCATGCATGCATCACCAGGCGACTCAGCTCCGGCAGCAGACTGGCCGTGCCGACATCCGGCTGGGTGCGCAGCGTGGCGGGGTTGGCGCCATTCAGGCCCGCGGCATTGGCGGTGCTGCCCGCATTGCCCGCATTGCCCGCATTGCCCGACGTGGCGGTGCCGCCAGCGCTGCCCGCCGTGCCCGCTGTACCCGCCGTTGCCGCCGGATCGCGACGCAGCATCGCATCCAGGTAATAGCCGAGATCAAAACCGGTGGCATCACGCAGGCCGGACTCCATGCCGCCATCACGACCGCCGCCCATCATTGCGCTGGCGCTGCCGTCACGACCGGTGCCACTCATGGCGCCAGCGCCTGCAGCCCCTGCGGCGGCCACGGTGCCACCGGCCACGGTCGAGGCCGCTTTCACGCCGGCACCGAGGATGCCGCTGATGGTGGCGCCCAGCAGCGCCGCGGTGAACAGCGTCGCCACGGCCCAGCTCAGCAGGCCATGGGCGGTATCCCGGAAGTGCACCTCATCGACATGGGTGTCGCGCCAGCGGGTGCGCAGCCGGCCGGCCAGATAGCCGCCGAGGCCGGAAGCGGCCAACTGCGTCAGAGCCAGCCACACGATGCCGGTCACCCCGAGGGTCTGCGCCTGTGCGCCTTCGCCCGACCACGGCGACATGGCCGCCAGGCCCAGGCCCGTCCCCAGCACCAGCAGGATCAACGACAGTGCAGCCGCAGCCGCAGCGCCGGCGAGCACTGAGGCCCACGACACCGCGGACCATGTTCCGCTGCTGGCGGAACGCAGTGCGCCGGCCTCGCTGCTATACCAGGCTTCATTCGCCACCATGATGGGTCTCCTTGAGATGATGCAGACCACTGGCAAGCCGCGCACCCATGACCCTGCACACGCACTGCAGCGTTTCAGCAGCGCCCGCCTGGAGCAGTGCGCTGTGTACGCGGGCACACACTGAGGAGCACAATCAGCGCATGCCGACCGCCTTCATCTACCTGAAGCTGCCCACTCCTCACCTCCCGTCGGACCATCGCCTGGAGGACCGCATTGACGAGGCCCTGCGGGATGCGGGCCTGGGCACGGTGCTCGGCTGGGGCAGCTCGCTGGGGGATGCGCCGCCGGGCCAGATGCGGCCACTGGCCTTTCTGCGCATCGACATCGAAGCCGAGGATCTGGACGGTGCACGTCAGCTGCTGCGTCCGTTTCTGCAGCGTGTGGGCGTTCCTGCCGGCACGGAGCTGCACTTCACGCGCGGCCACCAGCCGCTGCAGGATCTTTTCGACGGCACGGATTGGCGGTTGGAACAAATGATCCCAGGTGCCAAACGCAACCTTCAGCGCTGACCTCAATCAATGAACATTTCTGGCCCATTGGCAGTCACTCTCGGGTCTTGATGGGAGAGGGAGCGGGAGAGTCCTCGCCATTTCTCATCACTGTTTCCCGACCTCGGTCCCGCGCCACTCTATGCAGTGCTCGGTTCGGAAAGGGAGGGGCCAGGTGCCATTTGCGTAAGTCAAGGGGGAGGCCCCGAAGGGGACGGAGGACATGGAGCAAATGGTGCCTGGCCCCTCCCTTTCCGGTGCATGCCACAGCGACACGACGCCGGACCCCGGGGAACGTAACGCCCGTTACCCACATCCCCCGCATCCCGCAGAATCAGGCAAGCACAATCCGTCGCCAATGCCTCCCCCCAAGTCCCCCACCGAGCTCCGCATCGAGCTGCACCCAAGCGGCATTCGCATCGGCCCGAATGAGCCCCTCCTGCGCAGCCGCCTGCTCCCCCGCCTGATCGCCGCCCTGCTGCAGGCGCATCAAGACGGCCTGGCCCGTCGCGACAGTCCTTGCAGCCGCGCGGAACTCTGCGCCCGCATGGCCGGCATGGCCGAACTCCACCGCACCCAGGTCTGGCGGGCCATGGCGCAACTGGCCCACACCCCGCTGGCGCCGCTCATCGCCGCCCACACCCCCAGCGGCGGCCCCTTCTGGCTGCACGACCCGCTCCTCACCCGCTGCCACTTCGTCCTCGACACCGGCGCCCCCGCCCAAGGCGCCGCCCTGGCCGAATGGCTCGGTCAACGCTCCACTGCGCCCCTCCAGGCCGCCACCGCGCTGCTCCCCTGGTCCTACACCGAAGCCCTCGCCCGCGCCGACCACCTGCTCGACCGCGGTGAGCTCTACCCCGCACGCCTTGCCCTCCAACAAGCCGAACCGCACCAGCCCGCCGACGATCCCCTCGCCGCCGCAGCGCTGGGCTGGCGCCGCGCCCGCATTGCCCGCCGCCTGGGCGACTGGGGCGCCCTGCAGGACGAACTGCGCGACCTGTCCCAGACCCTCAACGACCCACGCCTCGCCGCGCCCGAGCGTCAGCAACTCCAGGCCCGCATCGCCATCCTGGCCGCCTGGCACTGGTATGGAAGCCTTGGCCAACCCGCCGCCGCCCTGGCCCGACTCGACGAGGTCCCACCCGCCGCCCTCGCCTTCGACCCCACCCTGCGCTGCGACCACGGCAACCTGCGCGGCATCGCCCTGCGGGAACTGGCACTGGCGCAATCCGACGCGGCCCTCGCCAGCGCCTCCGTCGCGGCCCTCGGTGACGCGCTGCGCAGCGCCTCCCTCGCCGGCCTGCCGGATGCCTTGCAGATCTGCGCCGCCAATCTCTCCCACGGCATCGGCCAGCTCGCCCATGCGGGCCTGCTCGGCAACGCCGCCAGCCTCGACGATGCGCTGCGCTGGCTGCTCCTGAGTGATGCCATCTGCACCCGATGGCAACTGGGCCGCAGCTCGCTGCTCAACACCATTTTCCTGCTGCGGCTGTGCGGACTCGGCGGCTGGCGCTTCTCCACGGTGCGTCGCATGGCCGAGGCCGCCGGCCAGCCGCTGCAGGCCGACTCCTACGCCGCCCTCGCCGCCCAGCGCTGGGAGGCCTGCCGCGGCCGGCAGTCGCAGATTCCGGCTGACCAGCGCTCTGCCTTCCTGCTGCTGTGGGCCCGCCACGCCGCCGCCGAATGCGACAGCTTCACCGCTGCGGACCTCATCCGCCAGGCGCGGCTGCAGGCTCGCAAACTGCGCGACCCGCAAGCCCGCCAGCGCTATCTCGACGAGGCCGCCGAACTCAGTCAGCAGGCGCAACGCGCGTAACCGCAGATTGGCCCCCGGTCGGGCCGTCGCGAAGGAACACTGCGGCTCTCATCGACACCTCACAGGGAGCCTCTCATGAACACTGTCGCCTCGACATTCGCCCCCACGCCGACTTCTTCATCCACGGCGGACGCGGCGCGGGCCACACAGGCCCCGCGTCGCAGCACCTTCCCCCTGCTCGCCGCCCTCACCGCAGCGCTGACCTTCGGCCCGATCTTCATCGCCCTCACCGGCTGCAAGGCTGCCAGCGCCCAGTCCCTCGCGGCCAGCGCGCCCGCCGTCACGCCAGCGCCGACCTCGGACCCTCGCGAACGCTGGACGACCCGCCCCGAGCTCCAGCGCCGCTTCGACGCCCTCAACACCCGTGGCACCCTGGTCCTGATGGACTCGGCTTCCCGCGAATGGATGGCCTCGGATGCCGCCCGCGCCTACACGCCCTACCTTCCGGCCTCCACCTTCAAGATCCCCATGACCCTGATCGCCCTGGAGACCGGCGCGGCCCAGGACGACAACACCCGCTTCGCCTGGGACGGCCAGCAGCGGCGCCTGCGCGACTGGAACCAGGACCAGACCCTCGCCAGCGCCTACAGGGTGTCCGCCGTCTGGGTCTTCCAGCGTCTGGCGCGCACCGTCGGCCAGCCCACCGTGCAGCAGTTCCTCTACGACTTCCGCTATGGCAATGCCAAGGCCGGCCCGGTCGGCGACACCTTCTGGCTGGAGGGCGACCTGCGCATCAGCGCGGTCGGGCAGATCGATTTCCTGCGGCGACTGCACGACCATGAACTGCCACTGTCCGACGCCACCTATGCCACCGCCCGCAAGGTGATGCGCCGCGATACCGGCCCGGGCTGGACCCTGTTTGCCAAGACCGGCTGGGGCGACGCGACCACGCCGGCGGTCGGCTGGTTCGTCGGCTGGCTGGAGCGGGACCGCGATCCGCGCCCGGTCTACTTCGCGCTCAACATGGACATGCTGCGCGATGAGCTCGGTCCGCAGCGCGAGGCCGTCGTGAAGGACAGTCTGCGCGCACTCGGCTACCTGGACTGATCAGCGCTTCGGAGTCGCTGGGTTTGATCGATCCCTCCGCCCGCGCGCGGCCGGATGGCCGATACTCCCTCGCGTCATTCATTTCCGCAGGCAGGTGCCCACCATGAAGTTGTTCCCTTCCTTGTCCGCTTTCCGCATGACCCCGCGCCGCAAGACGGCCCTGCGGGCGGCCCTCCCCGCGGTGATGCTGGCCGTCGCCGGCCCGGTGCTGGCGCAGGTCACCGTCACCACGCCCTGGGTGCGGGCCACGGTGGCCCAGCAGTCGTCCACCGGCGCCTTCATGCAGCTGAAATCGGCCAAGGCGGTGAAGCTGGTGTCGGTCAGCACACCGATGGCCGGCATCGTCGAAGTGCATGAGATGGCGATGGACGGCCAGGTGATGCGCATGCGCGCCGTGCCCGCGCTGGAGCTGCCCGCCGACAAGACGGTCGAGCTCAAGCCCGCCGGCTATCACGTCATGCTGATGGACCTGAAGGGCCAGGTGAAGGCCGGAGACACCGTGCCGCTGACGCTGGTCTTCGAAGGCGCGGACCAGAAGCGCGAAACGGTGCAGGTCAAGGCCACGGTGAAGCCGCTCGGCGCCCCGATGCCGATGGACGATCACGGCGGACACGGTGGTCACCAGCACTGAGCCTCAGCGCGGCGTCCGGCACCGCTCAGGGCACTGAGCGGCAGCCGTTGTCAGCCGCCGCGGTGGCCTCGGCCATGGGCGTCTGGCCTTGCCCATGGAGGCGGCCCACCCATGTCAGCCGCGGCGCCCACCTGGCTTCGCCAGCCCCGCCGCAAGATGGTCGACCAGCGCCTTGATGCGCTGCGGCATGAAGCGCTGGCTGGGCATCAGCGCATGCAGCGGCATCGGGCGGCCGACCCACTCGGGCAGCACCTCCACCAGCGCCCCGCTGGCCAGACTCTCCCGCACATCCAGCTCGCTCTTGTAGGTCAGTCCCCGGCCTTCCAGCGCCCACAGATGGGCGATGCCACCATCATCCGCCGTGCGTCGCCCCTGCACCGCCACATCCACGGCGGGCCCGCCCAGTTGATCCTTGCGCCAGAACTTCCACTGCCGCTCCAGCCGGTCGCCGATCTTGAAGCGGATGCACTCATGGCCGGACGCCAGGTCCTGCGGATGCTGCGGCCGCCCATGGCGCTTCAGGTAGTCCGGTGACCCCACCAGCAAGCGCCGCCCGTCAAACAAGCGCCGCGCCACCAGCCGCGAGTCGGCCAGCTCCCCATACCGCAGGGCCACGTCCACCTCGTCCCGCACCACATCCTGCAAGCCGTCGCCCACATTCAGATGCAGTTCCACGCCGGGATGCCGCTCCAGGAACGCGTCCAGCAGGGGCAACACCACCCGCCGGGTCAGGTCACTCGACGCACTGACCCGAATGCGCCCCCGCAGCACCGGCGTCGCCGCCTTGCCCTGGGTCGGCTCCCCTTCATGGAGCTGCGCCAGCCCTTCATCCAGCAGCTCCAGGGCGCGCTGGGCGTAATCCCGCAAGCGTTCACCGGCGGCGGTCAGGCGCAGCGCCCGGGTGCTGCGCTCCACCAGCCGCGCGCCCAGCCGGGCCTCCAGCTTCTTGAGCATGGCGCTCGCAGCCGCAGGGGTGATGTTCATGACCTTGGAGGCCGCCGTCAGGCTGCCGCCGCGGGCGCATTCGACCAGCAGTCTCAGCTCGGCGGTATTTTCAATTTCCATTTAAAACTGATAGCGATTGAACTGACTTCATTGATTGTGCTCAAAGGGGGAGGATGCCGCTTGTTGTAATGCTGGAGTCCCTCATGAAAGCTGTTGGTTACCTCAAGAATCTGCCCATCTCCGACACTGAGTCGCTGATCGACCTGGAAGTGCCCATGCCGCAGGCCGGTCCGAACGATCTGTTGGTGGAAATCTCGGCGGTGGCCGTCAATCCGGTGGACACCAAGATCCGCAAGAGCCGCCCCGCCGCAGACGGCGCCCCGGTGGTGCTGGGCTGGGACGCCGTGGGCCAGGTGCGCGCCATGGGTCCGCAGGTGAAGGGGTTCGCCGTGGGGGATCGCGTCTGGTATGCGGGCGACCTCACCCGCATGGGCAGCAATGCGCAATTCCAGGCCGTGGACCACCGCATCGTCAGCCGCGCGCCCACTTCGCTCAGCGACGCCGAAGCCGCCGCCCTGCCGCTGACCGCCATCACCGCCTGGGAACTGCTGCATGACCGCCTGCAGGTGAACCGCGACAGCCGTCCGGTCAGCCTGCTGGTGACCGGCGCCGCGGGCGGCGTGGGCTCCATCCTCGTCCAACTGGCGCGGCAGTCACCGCATCTGACCGTCATCGGCACCAGTTCCGATCCGGACGGCGCCGGGGGCGACTGGCTGCGTCAACTGGGGGCTCATCACGTCATCAACCACCGCCAGCCGCTCGCGCCGCAGATCGCCGCTCTGCAGGCGCAAGGCGTGGCCCCGGTGCGGCATGTGGCGAGCCTCACCCACACTCCGGAGCACTTCAAGGACCTGGTGGAACTGCTGGAACCGCAAGGCCAGCTCGCGCTCATCGACGACTTCGGCGCGGGGGACATCGACGTCATGGCGCTCAAGCGCAAGGCCCTCTCGCTGCATTGGGAATTGATGTTCACCCGGAGTCTGTTCACCACACACGACATCGCCGAGCAGGGTCGCCTGCTGGCGGAAGTGGCGCGACTGGTGGATGCAGGCCAGGTGCGCACCACCCTGGCTGAAGTGGTGGGCCCGATCAACGCCGCCACGCTGCGGCGCGCGCACGAATTGCAGGAGCGTCAGCGGCAGCAGGGCAAGCTCGTGCTTCAGGGTTTCTGAGTAGGTCCGATTCGTGAAACCTTACCGCCTCCTGACAAGGAGGCGGACCACTCAGGGGAAATCCTGGGTGACCGCAGTGCGCACAGCAGCGATACCTGAGCCCCTCGAAAAACAATGCCGGGACGGCGAGGGAAATGCGGATGAGTGCTCGACTGCTGGGAGCGGATGCGGCGCATGGCGATGCGTATAAGGACGGGCTTGAAGGCGCGCGCAAGGATGGCCGCCAACCTACCTGTCAATGGGCCTCTCCACGTGCCAGCGCATCGGCGGATGGCGCTGGTCGCCGGCGACCGCTGTGGTGGCAGATGCTCGCAGCTGCTGCAGGTTTCAGCGCGCTGGCCTCGACCGCGCAAGCCGCCACCATCGGCGTCATCCTGCCCGGCAGCTGGCCCAGCGTGCAGCAGGCGGAAGCCCTTCAGCAGGGCATGACCCTCGCCCTCAAGACCTGGCCCGGTGATTCGGTGCCCACTCTCATCGTCAAGGACAGCGCCTGCGATGCCCACAAGGCGGAGCAGGCGGCCGACGCCTTGATCCAGGCCAAGGTCGATATCGTGCTGGGCAACTGGTGCGAAATCGGCAACGGCGCCGACCGGCTCAAGGCCGCCGGCATTCCGCTCATCTCCAGCAACGCCGAACGGGTGCCGGGCAAGGAGCTGCAGGTGCAGCTGGGCCGCATCGAGCTGTATGCGGCCGAACGCATCGCCACCGAGCTGCGCCGCGAGACCGGCCTGCGCATCAGCGCGCGGACCTCCTGCTGGCTGGACTTTGAAGCCACGCTGAGCGAGCGGGTGGATGCGGTGCTGTGCCCCGTCCTGACAGTGGACAAGACCCGCTGGGACCAGGTGGCCAACACCTACACCGCCGCCTTCCGCAAGCCGATCACGCCGTCCGCCGCACGGGGTTATGCGGCGATGGAACTGGCGCTGAACTACCTGCGTCGCGCCAAGGGCGGCAAGACCACCGCGGCCCTGAAAGACACGCAAAGCGCCTCCACATTGCTGGGCCCGGTGCCGGCACTGGATGCACCCGCCCCCACCACCGCCCTGCAACTGGTGTTTTCGTCGCACCTGCCCAAGATGAGTCCGCAGCAGGCGCAGACGCTGGACAAGCTGGTCAAGTCCAAGGGCTGCGGCTGCCCGGGCGGCACGCTGCGGGACGGTTGCCCCAAGGACGGCAGCCCGTGGAGCGACATGCCGTTCGTCGTGCGCGGCGGCGGCACCCCGGCTGCCTGCGCGGCGGCCATCGGCGTTCTGGAGCTGTGACGCGGCACGGGTCCTGGACTCGTTCCAGACTCGTCCTATAGTGCGGGCTGTGGCGCCTGGCGGCGCTGAAGCACTGCACGAGGAATGTCCATGGTCAAAAAGGTGAAGAAGACTGCCGGCAGCGCCCCCGCTGCGGAGGCTGCGCCGGCAGGTGCCGGGCTGCTGGACAGTCAGTTCGGTCAGCTCGTCAAGGAGTCGGCCCAGCAGATCTGGTCCGCCGGGCTGGCGGCCTTTGCCAAGGCGCAGAACAACAGCGGCAAGGCCTTCGACAGCCTGGCGGAAGAAGGCGCCCGCATCCAGAAGAAGACGCAGGCCAGCACGGAAGAGCGGCTGGGCGCGGTCGCGTCCCGCATGTCCGACATGGCCGGTGAGGTCGGCACCCGGGCGGGTCAGCACTGGGACAAGCTGGAATCGATTTTTGAAGATCGGGTGGCGCGGGCGCTGAACCGTCTGGGCGTGCCTTCGGCGCAGGACGTGGCCGCGCTGCATGCGCGGCTGGATGCGTTGACGCAAGCGCTGCAGGCGCAGGGCGGTCAGGGGCCAGCGGCTGGGGTGGCCCCGGCGGCTGCGGTTGCGAAGGCCCCCCGCAAGAGCGCGGCTCTGCCGACCCCGCTCACCAAAGCGGTGAAAGCGGCCAAGACGGCCAAGGCCGCGAAAGCGACCCCAGCGGCGCAGCCAGCGACAGCAAGCAAGGCCAGCAAGCCCCAAAAGACCAAGGCTGCTGGCGTCAAGGCTTCCAGCAGCAAGGCTCCCACCAAAGCCGCTGCCAAGTCCGCCACCCGCGCAGCGTCGAGCCAGACAGCGCCCGGCAAGAAGTCGGCGCCGCGCACCAAGCGCTGAGTCCCTGCAACCCCTGACCCTTCCGGAGCCAGGGTCAGGTGGTGACCAGCCGCTGCACCCAGCGGCCGCATTGCGCGTCCGACCGCGCCCCGACCGCATCTCGCACACCCGCCCAACCGCGGCGTGCACTCCATCACGATCCACACCGGCACCCCCATCGCACAGGGGGATGCCGGCGATCGCCGGCGCTCGAACAATCCCACACAAGTTCCGCGGACCTTGGGTCCGCTCTCTCGAATCCTTCCGGACCCTCATGAAGCGCCTTCTTGCTGCCGCCCTCGTTGCCCTCCCGTTCGCAGCTTTCGCTGCCACCGACGACAACCTGCTGACCAACGGCAGCTTCGAATCCAACGTGCTGCGCAATGGCTCCTGGGCCACTTTCGGCCGCATCGAAGGCTGGACCGTCGGCAGCAAGGGCGTGGAAGTCCGCAACAACGTTTCCGGCACCGCCCTGGACGGCCGCAACTTCGTTGAACTGGACACCACCGGCAACAGCAGCATCAGCCAGAGCTTTGCCACCGTCGCCGGCTACACCTATGAACTGAGCTTCGCCTACGCCAACCGCAGCGACAACCGCGGCGCGGCCAGCGACGGCCTCTGGTGGAGCGTGGGCAGCCTGTCCGGCGCCGTGGGCCAGAACACCAACACCCACTGGACCACCTACACCACCAGCTTCGTCGGCACCGGCAGCCCGATGACCCTGAGCTTCGCCGCCATCGGCCGCAGCGACTCCTTCGGCACCTCGCTGGACAACGTCCAGCTCAGCGTGCTGTCCACCGTGCCGGAACCGCACGGTTATGCACTGATGCTGGCGGGCCTGGGCACCGTTGGTCTGCTGTCGCGTCGTCGCCGCCGCAGCGTCTGATCCGAGACTGATCCGAAACTGATCCGCGACTGATCCGCGACTGATCCGTTCAAGGGCGCGTTGGGACTTCGCTTCGGCGATGCAGCGCGACACCAGAGGCTCCATGAGGGCCCGGCAAAAAGGCATCCCTCGGGATGCCTTTTTGCTTGAGGTGGGGGACGGCGCCCCCAGCGGTCCGGCTCAGCCCAGATACCGCGATTCCAGATGCCGGCGGAAGTGCGCCGTGTTCAGCGGCTCGCCGCTGGCGCGCTGGACCAGTTCCGGCGTCTCGTAGCGGCTGCCCTGCTGCCAGATGCGGTCCTTCAGCCAGTCGAACACCGGCGTCAATTCGCCCTTGGCGATATCGGCATCCAGGCTCGGACGCTCCCGGCGCATCGTCGCAAACCACTGCGCCGCATACATCGCGCCCAGCGTATAGCAGGGGAAATAGCCGAACAGCCCCGCGCCCCAATGCACGTCCTGCATCGGACCGTCCTTGAAGTTGCCCCGCGTGTCCAGGCCCAGCAGTTCCTGCATCTTGGCGTCCCACAGCGCGGGAATGTCCTCGACTTCGATCTCGCCTTCCATTAGCGGCCGCTCGATCTCGTAGCGCAGGATCACATGCGCCGGATAGGTCACCTCGTCCGCGTCCACACGGATGTAGCCCGGGGCCACGCGGGTCATCATGCGGTGCAGATTCTGCGCGGAGAAGGCCTCCTGGTCGCCGAGATGGCGGCGCACCAGCGGCTCGATCAGTCCGGCGAAGCCGGGGTGCGACGCCAGCTGCATCTCGAACGACAGGCTCTGGCTCTCATGCAGGCCCATCGACCGCGCCGCCGCAATCGGCAGGCCCATCCAGTCCCGCGGCAGGTTCTGCTCATACCGGCCATGGCCGGTTTCGTGAATGGTGCCGGTCAGGCTCTGCAGGAAGCTGTCTTCGCGATAGCGCGTGGTCATGCGAACGTCCTCCGGCACACCGCCGCAGAACGGATGGGTGCTTTCGTCCAGACGACCTGCGGAGAAATCAAAGCCCAGCAGCTTCATCGCATCCAGGCCCAGCGCACGCTGCGCCTGGGTGGCGAACGGCCCTTGCGGTGCCAGCACCGTCTCGCTCTCCTGACGCGCCATCACCTGCCGGATCAACCCCGGCAGCCATTGGCGCAGATCACCAAACACGCGATCAACGTCGGCCGAGCGCATGCCCGGCTCATATTGGTCCAGCAGGGCGTCATAGCGGGACAGGCCGCTGGATTCGCTCAGCAGGCGCGCTTCTTCCCGCACCAGTCGCACCACCGGACGCAGGTTCTCCACATACCCCGCCCAGTCATTGGCTGGACGCTGGCTGCGCCAGGCATGTTCGCAGTGGGACACTGCCAGCGACTTGGACTCGACCAGGCTTTGCGGCAGGGCATTCGCCGCCCGCCACACCCGGGTCATCTCCCGCAGCGAGGCCCGCTGGATGTCATCGAGAGGCTCCTGCTGCGCGCGCGCCAGCAGATCCTTCAGCGCCGGATCGGTGCCGAGCTGATGCAGCAGCCCTTCCATCTCCGCCAGCGCCTCGGCACGCGACTGCGCCCCGCCCGCCGGCATGAACGCGGCCTGGTCCCAGGAGGCCATGGCATGCAGATGCTGCAGCCGGTGTTTGCGACGATGGCGCTGGCACAGGTCGTCGTAGGCCGGCGTGCTGGCGGATGAAGTCATGCGGGGTCTCCTGGATGCTCGCTGCTGCGGATAGGGATGTATCTGCGCATTGTGGCGGTCTCCGGGGGCTGGCTCACACTCCCCCGAAAGAGTGTGCGACGACCGCCTCAGGGCAGGAAGTACAGCCCGACGGTGGTCATGATCAGGTAGCGGGCGAACTTGCCGATGCCCATGTAGAGGACGCAGGGCCAGAACGGCAGTCGCAGCCAACCCGCCAGTGCGCACAACGGATCACCCACAATCGGCAGCCAGCTCAGCAGACAGGTCTTGGCGCCGAAGCGTCGCAACCACCCCAGCACCCGCTGATCCCGCGGCGAGTGATGCGTGGCCGCCTCATATGCGCGCTCTGCGCCCCAGCCCATCCACCAGCTGATCGCCCCGCCGATGGTGTTGCCGACGGTGGCCACCGCGATCGCAGGCCAGAACAATTCGGGCTTTTGGTGCACCAGCAGCAGCACCACCGGCTCTGAGCCCAAGGGCAGCAAGGTGGCCGAGACCAGCGCCACCACAAACACCGCCCCCAACCCGACCTGAGGAAGCGCCAAAGCTTCCAGCATCAGGTCAATCATGTGTTGCAGCCATGCTTCCATGCGTGGGATTATCCGGATTAGTCTGTTCTGTCTGAGGTCTTCATGTCTTTGCGCACCCTCGCGACATCCTGGGCGATGTCGCTCTGTGCGTCTGCCGCCGCGGTGGTGGCGCTGATCGTGTCTCCCGCCACCGCCTTCCTCGTGGCGCTCTTCACCATCACCCTCGCATCCCAGGCCCAGCCACCCAACTCGGTCTCCGGGGCGGCCAGCAACGCTTCGGCAACGGCGGTGCCCGGCGCTGCCACTCCCCTGCCTCCCTTGCCGGCGGTGAACGGGGGCGCCTGCACGCAGCTGATTGCCTCAGGCAACCCGCAATATCCGCCTTACCTGTGGCGCGCGAGCGAAGACGACTCCCGGCTGGTGGGCGCCAATGCCGATCTGATGCAATGGCTGGCCCGCGAGATCGGCCTGCCCATCGAAACGCGGTATGTGGGCCCCTGGGGACGGGTGCAGGAAGAGGCGCGCGCCGGCCGCATCGACCTGATCGCCGGAGCCTTCTTCACCCTGCCCCGCACCGAATACATGGACTACTTCTTCCCGGCCTTCCGGGAGACCCGTTCGGTGGTGCTGACCCGTGCGAATTCGTCGCTGAACTACCGGCGCTGGAGCGACCTGGCGCCGCATCAGGGCGTGACGGTGATCAACAACAGCTTTGGTGTGGAATTTGACCAGTTTGCCCGTCAATCGCTGAAGCTGACGCAGGTGGCGACCGTCGAGCAGGCCATCCAGATGCTGCAGCGGGGTCGCGTCGATTACTTCATCTACGAAGACACCCCCGCCGAGGCCTATGCCGCGCGTGCCGGCGGCGCAGCGCTGCGGCCCTTGATGCCGGCCGTGGCCCACGAGGGGCTGTACCTGACGCTGGCCCACCGCTCCCGCTGCAACACGCCCGAACTCCGCGGTCGGCTGACCCGCGCCCTGTACAAGCTGAGCCAGGAACGGGCGATGAACCGTTTCCTGGAGCAGGGCATCCAGCTGTGGAAGCAGCAGGCGCCCTGATCACGAAGAGCGTCGTTGATCCGGCCACGGGGCTGACATCCCACCAACGTCGTCCCCCATCGGGCGGGGTGAGTCGCCTGACAGCGCTATACTTCTGCCTCTTTTTTGTGCAGTTCCCCCATGCCCACGCCGCTGCCCGGTCCCATGACACTGGGCCCCTATCGCCTGCCCAATCGGCTGTTCGTTGCTCCCATGGCGGGCGTGACGGACCGGCCGTTTCGTGTGCTGTGCAAAAAGCTGGGGGCGGGCTATGCGGTGAGCGAGATGGTCACCTCCCGCAAGGACCTGTGGAACAGCCTCAAGACCTCGCGCCGCGCCAATCATGAAGGGGAGTCCGCACCGATCTCGGTGCAGATCGCCGGCACCGATGCGCAGATGATGGCCGAGGCCGCCGCCTACAACATCGACCGCGGCGCGCAGATCATCGACATCAACATGGGCTGCCCCGCCAAGAAGGTCTGCAACAAGTGGGCCGGTTCGGCCCTCATGCAGGACGAGCCGCTGGCGCTGGAGATCATTGAAGCGGTGGTGGCCGCCTGCGCGCCACGCGGCGTGCCGGTCACCCTGAAGATGCGCACCGGCTGGTGCCAGGCCGAGAAGAATGCGGTGCGGCTGGCCCGTGCGGCGCAGGAGGCCGGCGTGTCGATGGTGACGGTGCATGGCCGCACCCGTGAACAGGGCTACAGCGGTCAGGCTGAATACGACACCATCGCCGCGGTCAAGGCTGCGCTGAACATTCCGGTCGTGGCCAATGGCGACATCAGCACCCCGCAGAAGGCCCGCGAGGTGCTCGCCGCCACCGGCGCGGACGCGCTGATGATCGGCCGCGCCGCCCAGGGCCGCCCCTGGATCTTTGCCGAGATCGCGCACTTCCTCGAGACGGGTGAGCTGCTTCCGGCGCCGCGCATCGCCGATGCCAAGCGCTGGCTGATCGAGCACCTGCACGACCACTACACCCTGTATGGCGAGCTGACCGGCATGCGCAGCGCCCGCAAGCACATCGGCTGGGCCGTGCGCGCCCTGCCCGGTGGCGAGGATTTCCGCCGCCACATGAACACCCTGGACAGCTGCGACGATCAGGTCCGCACCCTCAGCGACTGGTTCGACGCACTGGCCCAGGACCATGACCGCCTGCCCTATCTGGCACCGGCGGCCAATGACGACCCGGACGAAGAATTCAGCAGCGGCGTCTCTCCCCACAACAACGACAACAGCGCACACGAAGAAAGAAGGCTCACCGCATGACGCCCAAACCGATCGACGCCTGCGTCCGCGAGAACCTGGAAGCCTACTTCCGGGACCTCGGCGGCGAGGCGCCCCATTCCATGCACGAGATGCTGATCCGCCTGGTGGAGAAGCCGCTGCTGGAAGTGGTGATGCAACACAGCGAAGGCAACCAGAGCAAGGCCGCCGAATGGCTGGGCATCAATCGCAACACGCTGCGACGCAAGCTGGTTGAACACAAGCTGATCTGACCGATTGATCTGACCGATTTCTCTCAAGGACTTCCATGGCACAACTCACCGCACTGATTTCGGTGTCCGACAAGACCGGCATCGTCGACTTCGCCAAGGCGCTGCATGCGCTGGACGTGAAGCTGCTCTCCACCGGCGGCACCGCCAAGCTGCTGGCCGATGCCGGCCTGCCGGTCACCGAAGTGGCGGACCACACCGGCTTTCCGGAAATGCTGGACGGCCGCGTCAAGACGCTGCATCCGAAGATCCACGGCGGCCTGCTGGCGCGTCGTGATGTGCCCGAGCATGTGAAGGCGCTGCAGGACCACGGCATCGCCACCATCGACATCCTGGCGGTCAACCTCTATCCGTTCGAAGCCACCGTGGCCAAGCCCGGCTGCACGCTCGAAGACGCCATCGAGAACATCGATATCGGCGGTCCGGCGATGGTGCGCAGCGCGGCCAAGAACTGGAAGGATGTGACGGTGCTGACCGATGCGCAGCAATATGCGCAGGTGCTGGAAGAACTCAAGGCCCATGGCAAGACCAGCGACCGCACCCGCTTCGCCTGCTCGGTGGCGGCGTTCAATCGCATCGCGCAATACGACGCGGCCATCAGCAACTACCTGAGCGCCCGCCAGGACGACGGCTCGCTGTCCGAATACCCGGCGCAGCTCAACAGCAGCTTCATCAAGGTGCAGGACCTGCGCTACGGTGAAAACTCCCACCAGACCGCCGCCCTCTATCGCGACCTGTTCCCGGCGCCCGGCTCGCTGGTCACCGGCAAGCAGCTGCAGGGCAAGGAACTGAGCTACAACAACATCGCCGATGCCGATGCCGCCTGGGAATGCGTGAAGAGCTTCGACACGCCCGCCTGCGTCATCATCAAGCATGCGAACCCTTGCGGCGTCGCGGTGGCCGCCACCGCGGCCGAGGCCTACAGCAAGGCCTTCAAGACCGACCCCACCAGCGCCTTCGGCGGCATCATCGCCTTCAACCGCGAAGTGGACGGCGCAGCGGCCCAGCTGGTGGCCAAGCAGTTCGTGGAAGTGCTGATGGCCCCGTCCTTCAGCGAGGAAGCGCGCCAGATCTTCGCTGGCAAGGCCAATGTGCGTCTGCTCGAGATCGCGCTGCCGCCGGGCGGTGCACGTCCGTGGGACCAGGGCCGCAATGCGCAGGACGTCAAGCGCGTGGGCTCGGGCCTGCTGGTGCAGACGGCCGACAACCACTTCCTCTCCAAGGCCGATCTGAAGGTCGTCACCACCCTGCAGCCGAGCGCGCAGCAGCTGGACGACCTGATGTTCGCCTGGACCGTCGCCCAGTACGTCAAGAGCAATGCCATCGTCTTCTGCGGCGACGGCATGACCCTGGGCGTTGGTGCCGGTCAGATGAGCCGCATCGATTCGGCCCGCATCGCCTCGATCAAGGCGGAGAATGCCGGTCTCACGCTCAAGGGCGCGGCCGTGGCCAGCGATGCCTTCTTCCCGTTCCGCGATGGCCTGGATGTGCTGGCTGATGCAGGTGCGAGCTGCGTCATCCAGCCGGGCGGCTCGATGCGCGACGACGAAGTGATCGCCGCCGCCAACGAGCGCGGCATCGCGATGGTCTTCACCGGCGTGCGTCACTTCCGCCATTGAAGGGCACTCGCTTGATCAAGTCATGAACTGACCCTTGCGTCATCCTCAGGCCCGCCGCGTGCGGGCCTTTTTCATGTCTGGGCGGACCATTCTTACGTCAGTCCTTGTCATTGCCGCTCAGAGACCGGGTTGATAACTTTTGGGGCCGCACCACTGGGGTGCTTTCTACCCGCATTGAATCCATGAAGAAGATCGCATTCATCGCTGCAGCCCTGCTGTCCACCGGTCTGGCGCAGGCGCAGAACAGCCCGTTCTATGTCGACGCCGGCTATTCCGCCCTGCAACTGCGCACCAGCAATCCCGACACCAAAAAGGGCCTGGGTGCCTTGCGCGGCATCGCAGGTTGGGAGGTGCACCCCAACATTGCGCTGGAACTGATGGCGGCCACCGGCGTGAGCGATGCCAAGTACGACGGCGGCGGCAAGATCAAGCTGACCCATGCGCTGGGCGTCTTCGCCAAGCCCAAGTTCGCCGTCACTGACCAGATCGAAGTCTTCGGCCGCGCCGGCTGGGTCCGCACCACCCTCAAGGGCAGCGATGGCACCAGCAGCACCACCGACCACGGCCAGGACATCGCCTGGGGCCTGGGCGCCAGCTACAAGATCATGCCGGGCTGGTCCGCCTCGCTGGACTACACCCGCTACTACAACAAGGAGAGCGTGCGCATCGAAGGCATCGGCCTGAACGTCGGTTATCGGTTCTGACGGTTTGGAGTCGGGGGAAGCGCGCCTTTCACCGGCTCAATGCACAAGCCTGCACAGCCCGCACGGCCCGCACGGCCCGCACAGCCTGCCCTCTGGCGGGCTTTTTCATGCCTGGCGCTTCTTCTCAATCCCTGCTGATGGGGGATACATCTGTCACCTCCTCGCACACATCGTGTCGCCCTCACAACTGCATGTGAACTAATTGGCTTTGTCCAGAGGGCATTTATTGACCCCTTCATGTCCGAATTGATACCGTTCGCGTCCGCACCACACGGGTGCTGCTTAGGAAGTAAATTCGATATGAAGAAGATTGTTCTCGCCGCCGCTCTGCTGGCCGCTGGTGTTGCTCAAGCTCAAACCGGCAACTCCGCTTTCTACGCCGAAGGTGGCTATCAGTTCACCAAGATCGACTACTTCGGCCCGACGGCCGATGTCGGCGCCATCCGTGGCGTGCTGGGCTGGGACCTGCACCCGAACGTGGCTGCTGAACTGATGGTGAACATCGGTGCTGGCGACGACTCCATCGGCAACTTCGGCGCCAAGGCCAAGCTGAAGAGCGCCACCGGCGTGTTCTTCAAGCCCAAGTACGCACTGAACAGCCAGTTCGAAGTGTTCGGCCGTCTGGGCTGGGCCAGCACCAAGCTGAAGTTCAGCAACGCCAACGCCAGCGCTGAAGACAGCGGCAGCGACTTCGCCTGGGGCCTGGGCGCCAGCTACAAGTTCAACAAGCAGTGGTACGGTTCGGTGGACTACACCAACTTCTACGACAAGGACGGCGCCAAGCTGGACGGCGTGGCCCTGAGCGTCGGCTACCGCTTCTGATGAGCCGCAACGAGGGACTGGCCCCGTGCCGGTCTCTCGAGGCCTGAAAGCCCGCCTCTCGGCGGGCTTTTTCATTGCAGCCCGCCTTCTTGCGAGCGTCTTCCTGCGAGGTTCTTCTTGCGGGCTTCGTCATTGCGCAGGGTATGCAAGGGGCTGGCCACAGGTTGCCCCGCTTGGCGCCAGCAGCCCCCGGCCTTACGCTTGCAGCCTCACATCACAACAGCGTCAGAGGGACACCATGGACCAGAGCCTGCAGGAGCGCCTGCGCCTTGTGCTGGAGCAGCAGCGCGCCGCATTCGACGCGAACCGCATGCCCAGCCTCGCCGAGCGGCGTGACCGCCTGGAGCGCCTGGGCCGTCTCACCACCACCCATCGCGCCGAGCTGCAGGCCGCCATGGCGCAGGACTTCGGCCATCGCGCCCACCAGGAAAGTCTGCTGGCCGACATCTTCACGGTGGAGTCCGGCGTGCGCCACGCGCTGAAGCATCTGAAGTCCTGGATGGCGACCAAGCGCGCCCCCACCGCACTGCACTTCCTGCCCGGCCGCAACCGGCTGATGCCGCAGCCGCTGGGCGTGGTGGGCATCGTCTCGCCCTGGAACTATCCGTACTACCTGGCCATGGCACCGGCCCTCGCGGCGCTGGCAGCAGGCAACCGGGTGATGATCAAACCGTCGGAGCTGACGCCCGCCACCTCGGCGCTGATGGCGCGTCTGGTGGCGGAGCACTTTGCGTCGGAGGAGATGACCGTGCTGACCGGCGATGCAGACGTCGGCCGCGCCTTCACCGAACTGCCCTTCGACCATCTGTTCTTCACCGGCTCCACGCCAGTCGGCCGGGTGGTGGCGCAGGCGGCGGCGCGCAATCTGACGCCGGTCACGCTGGAGCTGGGCGGCAAGTCGCCGGTGGTGATCGACCGCAGTGCCGATCTGGCACAGGCCGCCGAGCGCATCGCCTTTGGCAAGTTGCTCAATGCGGGCCAGACCTGTGTGGCGCCGGACTATGCGCTGGTGCCCCGTGAATCGGTGGCGGCCTTCACCGATGCGGTGCTGGCGGCCATCCGGCGTCTTTATCCGCAGATCGACGGCAACCCTGATTACACCGCCATCGTCAGCCCCCGCCACCATGCCCGCCTGCTGGCGCTGGTGGAAGAAGCGCAGCAACAGGGCGCCACCGTGCGGCGCAGCCATGACGAGGCCCCGCAGGACCGCCGCCTGGTGCCCACGGTGCTGCTGGGCACCACGGCCAGCATGACGGTGATGCGTGAAGAGATCTTCGGCCCGCTGCTGCCGATCGTGCCGTACGACCAGCCCGCCGATGCGGTGCGCCACATCAATGCCGGCGACCGTCCGTTGGCGCTGTACTGGTTCGGCCGCGACGATGCGGCGCGCGATCAGGTCCTGGCGCAGACGCATGCCGGCGGCGTGACGATCAACGACTGCCTGTGGCACCTGGGCCAGGAGGAACAGCCCTTCGGCGGCGTGGGCGCCTCCGGCATGGGGGCGTATCACGGCGTGTGGGGCTTCAACACCTTCAGCAAGCTCAAGCCGGTGTTTTATCAGTCGGCGCTGGCGGGGACCCGGCTGTTCTATCCGCCTTATGGCCCGCGCTTTGACCGGCTGATGGCGCTGATGCGCAAGATCGCCTGATTCGCAGTGGAGCGCGTCAGTACGCGCGCCCCTTGCGGAACTGCGCATGCTGGCGGCGCTCCAGCGTCGTGCTGCGGCTCATGGCCTCGAAGCTCACCCGCGCATGCGCATGCATGATGGCCAGCCCCAGCGCATCGGCCGCATCCTTGCCGGGCTCGCCTGGCAGGGACAGCAGTCGCTGCACCATCATCTGGATCTGCTCTTTCTTGGCATGGCCGTGGCCCACCACCGCCTTCTTCATCTGCAGCGCGGTGTATTCCGACACATGCAGATCGCAGGAGACCAGCGCCGTCAGCGCCGCACCGCGGGCCTGGCCCAGCAGCAGCGTCGACTGCGGATTGACGTTGACGAAGACGATTTCCACCGCGGCGCACTGCGGCTGATACCGCGAGACCACTTCCCGCACCCCCTCATACAGGATCTTGATCCGGCCCGGCAGGTCACCGGTGGCGACGCTGCTGGTCTTGATCGTGCCACTGGCGACATACGACAGACGGGGCCCCTCCGCGTCGATGACGCCAAAGCCGGTGGTCTGCAGACCAGGGTCGATGCCGAGAATGCGCATGGCGTGGGTCCGGAATCAGGGCTGCTTGCTGAAGTACCAGCGCACGGCATGGAAGAACACCGGCGCCGCAAAACACATCACCGCGATGCGGTCCAGCAGGCCCACCGCGCCGGTGATGGCGCTGCGGTTGCCCCAGGCGTTGATGCCGGCGTCCCGCTTGAGGGCCTGCATCACGAAGGCGCCGAAGCTGCCGCAACCGGCGGCCACCAGGGCGGCAATCGCGGCCTGACCGGCCTTGAAGGGGGTGATCCAGTAGAGCAGCGCCCCCACCAGCGCCGCGGTGAACACGCCGATCCACCAGGCCCGCATCGAGAACGACCGGCTGATGTGCCGCGCCACCGGACGCGCCCGCATCTTGCCGGTGGCCACCTGCTGGGCGATCTGCCCGCAAGCCACCACCGCGACCAGGAAGAACAGCAGGAAAGCGCCCCGCCCTTCATAGCGCGGAATGTCCAGCAGCAGCAAGGCCGGCGCATGCGAGAGCCCGTAGACGCACACCATGATGCCCCACTGGATCTTGGCATTGCGCTCCAGGAACCGGGCCGGGTCATCGGCCAGTGCGCTGGCCACCGGAATGGCGAGGAAGCCATACACCGGGATCAGCACCGAGAACAGATCGAAGTGGCGGGTGCCCACCAGCACATACTGCAGCGGCAGGATCACGAAGAACGCCAGAATCAGGCCGCGATGGTCCGCCCGGCGCGTGTGCAGCAGGGTGATGAATTCGCGGAAGGCCAGGAAGGAGAACACGCCGAACAGCAGCGTCGCGCCCACCGGTCCGGACACCCAGGCGGCCCAGAACAGGCAGGCGCCCACCCAGACCATGTTGAGTTCATGCCGGAAACGGGCGCGGCGTTGCTGCCAGTCGTCCTGCTCCTGGTCGGAGCGTTCGCGCAGGGACCACAGCAGCGAGCCAATGGTCACCAGGATCAGCATGCCGAACAGCACCACGAACAGCGCCGCCACCTGCTCGCTGGTCGTCAAGGTCTTGAGCCACCTCATTCCTTCCACCCTCCCGGCCGCTGGGCCATGACGGCCGCCCGGGCCCGCTCCAGGAAGGCGCGCTTGTCTTCACCCGGCTCCAGCCGCAGCGGCGCGCCGAAGGTGACGGTGCACAGGATGGGCACCGGCACGACCTCGCCCTTGGGCATCACCCGTTGCACGTTGTCGATCCAGGTGGGGATCAGCTCCACATCGGGGAACTGTTCCGCGAGGTGATAGAGACCGGCCTTGAACGGCTGCGGCGCGCCCTTGTTGGAGCGGGTGCCTTCCGGAAAGATCACCAGCGAATCGCCGGACTGCAGCGCCTCCACCAGCGGCTCCAGCGGATCTTCATCCGGCGTGGCGCGGGTGCGGCTCACATAGACGGCATTGAACACGGCCGTGGTCAGCCAGGTCCGCAGCTTGCTGCCGGTCCAGTAGTCACGGGCGGCGATGGGGCGGGTACGGGCACGCAATTCGGATGGGAGCGATGCCCAGATCAGCACCCAGTCGAAATGGCTCTGATGGTTGGCAAAGTAGATCCGCTGGTCCGCAGTCGGCGGGCAACCCTTCCAATGACCCTGCGCACCCGTGATGAGGCGCGCCAGCCAGGCCAGGAAGAGGCCGGTGGTGTCGGCTAAGAACATGGGCCGCATTATCTCCGGACGGCGGTGCATCCGCGGCTTGCGGCCACCGCGGGCCGGCGCGATGATCGGCCGCCTGGAGAGAGTCCCTCTGCAGCCCATTCCAAACAGGAGACAGACAGCATGAACATTTCGCGATCCATGTTGACCTCGACGGCCCTCGTCCACCGCGCCGGCCGCGTCACCGTCCGCAGCCTTGCGCTGGCCGTGGTGCTGGCCGCATCCGCCGGTGCGGCCTCGGCCCAGCAGGCCCCCGCCATGGTCAAGGACGGCGCCCTGGTGGGCACCAACGGGATGACGCTCTACACTTTCGACAAGGACAGCGAAGGTAAGAGCGCCTGCAACGGCCCCTGCGCCAAGAACTGGCCGCCCTTGCTGGCCAAGGCGGATGACCTCGCCTCCGGTGACTGGTCCATCATCACTCGCGACGACGGCGCCAAGCAGTGGGCCTACAAGGGCAAGCCGGTGTACTTCTGGGTGAAGGACACCAAACCCGGCGAGCGCACCGGCGACGGCGTGAACAATGTCTGGCATACGGCCAAGCCCTGAATGACTGAACTGAGCGCATGAAGTAAGCGCATGACCTGACCCGCCGGCCCGCACGATGGTGTGGGGGCCGGTGTTTTTTTACCGCTTCGCCTTTCGCATGACCCTTCAACAGTTGATCGGCGGCCACATGCGCCGCCACTGGCGGCCCTACGCTGCCAGTGCCCTGATGCTCAGCACCATTGCCGTGCTGACGGTCTGGATTCCCCGCCAGGTGGGCCATGTGGTGGACGACCTGGTCGCCCAGCGCCTGACCGGCTGGAATCTGGCCTCCCAGCTGGGGCTGCTGCTGCTGGCGGGGCTCAGCATCTATCTGCTGCGGGTGGGCTGGCGGCTGGCGCTGTACGCGACGGCGTACGAACTGGGCCGCGGACTGCGGCAGCGGCTGTACGACCAGATGACCCGGCAGGGGCCCGCCTTCTTCCATGCGCAGCGCACCGGCGACCTGATGGCGCTGGCCACCAACGACATCGACGCCATCGAGATGGCCGCCGGGGAAGCGCTGCTGGCCGCCTTTGACGGCAGCCTGACCTTCATCCTGGTCGTCAGCATGATGACCCTGAGCGTCGATGCACGCCTGGGCCTGGCCGCGCTGGCGCCCTTCCCGTTCATGGCGTATGCCTTCTGGCGCATCTCGGAGCGGGTGCACAAGGCCTGGTCGGATTCGCTCACCCGCTTTTCATCGCTGAACCAGCAGGTGCAGGACAGCCTGGCCGGCGTACGTACCGTGCGGGCGCTGGGTCTGGTGAACCGCAGTCGCAGCCAGTTTGCCGAACTCGCGCGGGATGCAGGGGAAGCGTCCTATCAGGCGCAGCGATGGGAGGCGATGTTCGAACCAGCGGTGGGGCTGTCGCTGTCGGCCGCCACCGTGATCGCCCTCGGCACCGGCGCGTGGCTGGTGTCGCGCAATGAGATCACCATCGGCCAGCTGACCGCCTTCACCATGTATCTGGCGCAGCTGATCTGGCCGATGTTTGCTGCGGGCTGGGTGCTGTCCCTGCTGGAACGGGGCCGGGCTGGCTGGAGTCGTCTCGAACCGGTGCTCAACGCGCCGGACGGTTTGCAGGACCTGGGCCGGGAGGACATGCCCTCGCCCGCGCCGGTCACCTGGGACCGGATCGGCTTTCACTATCCCGGCATGACGCAGCCGGCGCTCAGCGACATCGACCTGCGCTGGCTGCCCGGACAGACGCTGGGCATCGTTGGGCCGACCGGCTCGGGCAAATCGACCCTGCTCAAGCTGCTGCTGCGGCAGTACGAACCCAGCGCGGGCCGTCTGCTGCTGGGCGATCTGGAGGCGCCGCAGGTGCGCCTGGCCGCCTTGCGAGCCGCCATCGCCTGGGTGCCGCAGGAGCCCTTCCTGTTTTCCGCTTCCATCGCCGACAACATCGCGCTCGCGCGTCCGCAGGCGAGCCGTGAAGAGATCATGGCCGTGGCCGAGCTCGCCGCCGTGCATGCCGACGTGGCCGCGCTGCCGCAGGGCTACGACACGCTGGTGGGCGAACGCGGCGTGACCCTCTCCGGCGGTCAGCGGCAGCGGGTGGCGATTGCCCGCGCCCTGCTGGCCGGCGCGCCGCTGCTGCTGCTGGACGACGCCCTGTCCGCCGTGGACAGCGGCACTGAAACCGAAATCCTCGCCCACTGGCGCGAGCTGCGGCAGGCGCATCCGGAGCGGAGCCTGGCGGTGGTGAGCCACCGGCTCTCGGCGGTGATGGATGCCGACGAGATCGTGGTGCTCAAGCAGGGCCGCATCATCGAGCGCGGCACCCATGCCTCGCTGCTCGCCCTGGACGGCTGGTATGCCAGCCAATGGCGCTATCAACAACTGGAGGCGAGCCTTGACGCAGCCTGAGGCCCGGGACGGCGCGTCCGACGGGCAGACGCAAGAACATTCCCCCCGCGAGGCGCTGGCCCTGCTGGCGCAGGCCGCCGCGCCAGAACGACGCGGACTGATGAAGGGCCTGGGCTGGCTGACGGTGGCCGCGGCGCTGGAGGCCATCGGACCCATCCTGGGCAAGCACTTCATCGACAACCATGTGCTGCCGCGGCAGTTCGACCTCGGCGCCATGGCCGGCCTGCTGGCCGCGATGCTGCTGGCCGGCTGGGTGGCCAGCCTGACGCGTTATGCGCAGCTGCGCCGCATGGCGGCGGTGGCGCGTCGCTCCGTGCTGCGGCTGCGCGAGCAGGTCTATGCGCATGTGATGGCGCAGCCGATGGCTTTCTTCGACCGCAGCATCACCGGGCAACTGCTCAGCCGCATCACCAATGACACCGATGCGGTCAACAACCTCTACCGCCAGGTGCTGTTCGTGATGCTGGATTCCAGCATCGTGGTGCTGGGCGCCCTGGTGGCCATGGCCTGGCTGGACTGGCGGCTGATGCTGATCGTGCTGGCGCTGGTGCCGGCCAGCTCCGGCATCATCTGGCTGTATCAGCGCGCCAGCAGCGGGCCGGTGCAACGGGCCCGTGCGCTGCGGGCCGACCTCAATGCGCAGATGGCCGAGAGCATGGCCGGCATGGCGATGCTGCAGTCCGCCGGCGCCACGGCGCGCTTTGCGCAGCGCTACGAAGCGGTGAACCAGGCGCAGCTGCGGGCACGGGTGCAGGAACTGCGCGCCAACGCCTGGCTGCTGCGGCCGGCCCTGGACCTGCTGAATGTGCTGCTGATCGTCACCGTGATCTTTGGTTTCGGTCAGCGGGAGCTGTCCGGCGTGGAGGTGGGGCTGCTGTATGCCTTCCTGGCCTACATCGCGCGGGTGGTCGAGCCGCTGATCCAGATCACGATGCAGTTCAGCCAGTTGCAGCAGGCGCTGGTGGCCGCTTCACGGGTGCGGGCCCTGCTGCGGGAACCGATGCCGATGCAGGACCAGCATGCCGAGCTGACGGTGCAGCACGGGGCCATTCATTTTGACCATCTGAGCTTTGGCTACAAGGCCGATCATCTGGTGCTGCAGGATCTGGATCTGAAGATCGAGGCCGGCAGTTTCGTCGGCATCGCCGGCCATACCGGATCGGGCAAGTCCACCCTGCTGGCGCTGCTGCTGCGCTTCTACGCCCCACGCACCGGTCGCATCCTGGTGGACGGCCAGCCGCTGGACCAGTTGCCGGACGAGGCCTTCCATCAGGCGGTCGGGCTGGTGCCGCAGGAGCCATATTTGGTGGCGGGCACGGTGCGGGACAACATCCGCATGGGCCGGCCCATCAGCGATGAGCGACTGGAAGCCGCAGCCAGGGCCGCACGGGCGCATGAGTTCCTGGCCGCTCTGCCGCAGGGCTGGGACAGCCGCCTGGGGGATGGCGGTCTGGCGGTCTCGACCGGTCAGAAGCAGCTGATCGCGCTGGCACGTGCATTGGCCGGTGATCCGCGCATCCTGCTGCTGGACGAGGCGACCGCCAACATCGACAGTGCCACCGAGGCGCAGGTCAGCGAGGCGCTCCGCGCGCTGCGTGGACAGGTGACGGTGGTGGCGATTGCGCACCGGCTGTCCACCATCCGCGATGCCGATCAGATTGTCGTCCTGAACCACGGCCGTCTGGCCGAGCGCGGCACCCATGACGCGCTGATGGGCATCGACGGCGGGATCTATCAGCGGCTGGTGCAGTTGCAGGCGCTGGAGGACTGAGCGGACAAGCGCTGCTGGCCCGGCTCACTGGCGGCTGGCGCTGGCATCCAGTCGAACAGAGCAGGGTTGAACGCGGCGTCGGAGGCGGGGTCGCAGGGCAGTTGGGTGAAGCTGCGGCGCACCGCCCAACCGATCTGACCCTTGGCCGTTTTGACCTGGATCACCAGAGGGTCACACGGCCCGTCCGCCACGGCGGCCAGAGCGGTTTCGTATTCGAAGGTGACCGGCGCACTGCCCAGCCGTCCGCTGGCGACCGCGCTGGCATCGCCGCGGGTGGCGTAGACGGACAGGACCGGTCCCTGCCTTGCAGCTCCCGCTTCTGCGGCGGGGCTTTGGCATGCGGAAACCGCGGCCACGGCAGCCGCCAGCAGCGCTGAACGATATGCCGCCCGAAGGCCGGGGCGGAGCAGACGCAGATGAGCGTTCATGAAGCCGGATCACGCAATGAGATCCGGCGAGTCTAGGGGGAATCAGCGGGCGTCCGCCAGCACCCCCTCAGAGGGAGCCTGATAGTGGGCATGCTCAACGAAGCCGACATCGGAACGTGCATCTGCCGTGGTAGCACCGAGCATGACCCGACCGGCAGGCCGAGCGCTTGGGGCGCTTCGGGCATTTGTGGAGTTTGGGGCAATGAAGGCGGTGCGAGCGGCCACCGGCGGCTGCGGCGTCACGGAGACGGTCACAAGACCACCCGCCGTGGCCAGGGTCAACGTTCGCGGCTGCGACTGCGCGGTCAGGGCTTCGAGCTGGTGAAGCCGCGCGATGCGCTCGCTTTTGGCCCGGAACTCCGACGGTTTCACCAGCGCCGTCAGCGCCGACGCCGCCGCAGCGCCGACCAGCACCAACCCCATCACATCCAGAAGCCGTTCACTCGACACGTACCGCATGTCAAATCTCCCCCGCCGTGGACCGGCGTCTCCCGAGGTGACCTGAAGCCGCGCCGGTGTTGCCTGGCGCGGAATGATCGGGCACGGCGTTCCGCCAGCCCATGGGAGCACTGTAGGCCGGTGCGCGGCGGGAGAAAAGTCCGGGTCAGCCTGAATGCGCTGTGCAGCAATTGCCTACAAAGCGCGCCATCGGGGGAGCCGGAACGGTCAGAGCAGCTTCGCGAGCGTCTCCAGCACCAGCACCGCGAAAGCGCCAATACCGGCAATGACGGTCCATTTGACCAACACGATGCCGCGCCAGCGCCACACCGGATTGCGGGTGCCGACATAGACGGCAAAGCACACCAGACCCGCGGCCAGCAGCAGGCCGATCACCAGACGGATCATTGTCATCGGACACCTGCCCGTTCAGCGGCCATCCCGGCCGAGGTCCGCTGGATCACCATGCCGGAGCGAGTTCCGCAAAGCCGACCGGAGCTTCCCGCTCGTCCTCAAAAGTGACGATGTCGTAGGCCTCGGAGTCCTTCAGCAGCTCACGCAGCAGCAGGTTGTTCAGGGCATGGCCGCCCTTGAAGGAGGTGTAGGCCGCCAGCAGCGGATGACCCACCACCTGCATGTCGCCAATCGCGTCCAGGATCTTGTGCTTCACGAATTCGTCGTCGTAGCGCAGGCCTTCCGAGTTGAGCACCCGGTAGTCGTCCACCACGATGGCGTTGTCCATGCTGCCGCCCAGGGTCAGGCCGCGCGAGCGCATCAGCTCGATGTCCTTGGTCATGCCGAAGGTGCGGGCCCGGGCGATCTCGCGCTTGTAGCCGCCGCTGCCCATGTCGAAGACATATTGCTGGCCGGTCGCGGCCACGGCGGGGTTGTCGAATTCGATCTCGAAGCTGAGCGTATAGCCGTGGTGAGGCACCAGACGCGCCCACATCAGGCTCTTGCCTTCGCCGCGACGCACTTCCACCGGTTTCTTGACCCGCAGGAACTGCTTGGGTGCGTCCTGCAGCTCGATGCCGGCCGACTGCAGCAGGAACACGTAACTCGCCGCCGAACCATCCAGCACCGGGACTTCATCGGCGTTGATGTCGATCATCAGGTTGTCCAGACCCAGGCCCGCGCAGGCGGAGAGCAGATGCTCGATGGTCTGCACCTTCGGCTGGCCGGGATCGCCCTCCGGGCTGATGGTGGTGGCCATCCGGGTGTCGCAGACATTGGTCGTGCGCACCGGAATGTCCACCGGCTGGGCCAGGTCCACCCGGCGGAAGACGATGCCGGTGCCGGGGGCCGCCGGTCGCAGGGTGATTTCCACCTTCTGGCCACTGTGGATGCCCACGCCGACGGCTCGGGTCAGCGACTTGAGGGTTCGTTGCTTCAGCATGCCGTCATTGTCCCAAAAGCGCGTCAACCCTGCTGAAGCGAAGTTTCCGGTTCCGTGCGTTCTACCGGAAGCCGCAGGGTGACCACCGTGCCGTGGCCCGGACTGCTGTCCACCCGCAGGCTGCCGCCGAGTTGGCGGGCGCGTCGCTGCAGGCCCCGCAGACCGCGTCCGGCGACGATGTGATTGACGTCAAAGCCTTCGCCGTCATCCTCCACACGGATCTCCACCTTGCGGCCGAGATCGCGGGTGACCACCCGCACGCGGGTGGCGCGGGCGTGCTTCAGGGCGTTGGTCAGGGCCTCCTGCATCAGGCGCAGCACATGCAGCGCGTCGGGCGGCTCCAGCCATTCCAGCACCGGCAGGTCGTGCACGTCCCATTCCAGGCGCAGGCCGCCGAGCTGCAGGCGTTTGCCCAGGCGGTAACGCATGGTGGCGAGCAGGGAGACGAGATCGTGGCCGACCGGCTCCAGCGAGTCGATCACCAGGCGCAGGTCATCGACGCATTCGCGCAGCACGGTGACCACCTGGTCCTGCGGCATGGTGCCCTGTTCGACGGCAACCATCGCGGAGAGCAGCGAGGAGCCGAGGCCGTCGTGCATGTCCTGCATGATGCGCTGACGCTCCAGCAGCAAGGCCTGCTGGCGCTCGACTTCCCGCAGCTTGTCATGCTGGGCCTTGAGCTGCTGGCTCTGCTCGAGCAGGCGCTTTTCCAGTTCCTCATTGGCCTCTTCCACGCCGCGCAAGGCCTGGATGTAGCGGTACTGCACCGCATAGAGGAAGCTGGCCAGGATGACGAGGGTGGCGAACGGCATCAGGTAGATGTGCTCGGGCCACCACCAACCGGCGAGCAGGCCGAGATCGTGGATGGCCAGACCGATGCCGATGACCAGCGCGACTGCGATGAGCTTGAGTTCGCGGCTGCCCTGCCGCCAGGCGATGTGGCTGACAAAAGCGGTGCCCGCCAGACCGACCACCGCATTGCAGATGTGCATGAGCACCAGCATGTCCAGGCCCCGGCCCCAGAGCGGCAGGGAGACGATGCTGGCCACCAGGACAAAGGCGGTGATGGTGCGCTCGAAGCGGTCGAAACGGCGCCGCGCAAAACGCAGTGCGAAGAGGAAGGTCAGCAGCATCACCCAGGACATCGACGCATGGGTGATCCACCAGAACCATTCGAGGGCATCGCGGGTGCGTGGCAGGTCGAGGTGGTAGTGGAGGTTGCGGACGAGCCAGGCGACGCTGGCCAGGGCAAAGAGCAGGTAGGCCGGGTCTTCGCGGCGTTTGATCCACAGCACCAGGGCGAAGAGGCCGAGGGTGACCAGGGTCAGGCTGGTGGCCTGGGGCACGCCGATCTGCAGGACCCAGCGGCGGTCGTGGCGGGGTTCGAGGTCTTCACGGGCGCCGAGCCAGACGCTGGAAACGGCGTAGTACAGGCCCTGCATCACCGGGACGGCGATGACGACTTCGATTTCGCGTTCGTCGCGGAGTTCGGTGAGGGCGGCGGGCAGGACGACCCAGAGGGGACGGACCCATTGTTCGCGGGCGCCGGACTGGTTGTCGAAGACGGGGCGCCAGCCGTTGTCGGTCTTGACGAGGACCGCCGCGGCCTGGGCGACCAGGCGCGGCATGTAGAGGGCGACGCTGGTGGGCCAGCGGCCTTGCGGGGGGGCGTAGCGGATGCGGTACCAGCGCATCTGGTAGCGGCCGGTGGCGGGGAGCTCCTGGGTGGCTTCGCGTTGGCGGACGTCGGGGAGAGTGACGGGGGACCAAGAGGCTTCGGCGTCAGGGGGGAGGAGCGATGCGGGGAGCTGGCCGTTGCCACCATCCATGGAGCGGAGGGCGCCGCGCCAGGCTTGCAGCTGGTCGAGGGTCCAATCGCTGGTCGCGACCAGAGCCTCGGTGGCGCGTTGGGCACCGGGGCCGTCGACGACGCCGGGGACGCTGGCTGCGCGATCGGGTTGGGTGCCGGCGCTGGCGGCAGGGGTGGTTTCGGAGGCGAGAACGCCCAGCATGCCAGGGGGGGTGCGGGCGCCGACGTCCAGGCCGGGGGTGGCGTGGGCGAGGGATGTGGCGAGCAGGGCGGACAGGAGGAGCAGCAATCCATGCAGCAGGAATCCATGCAGCAGGAAGCCTGGCAGTTGCAAACCATGCAGGACTACGCCATGCAACCGCATGACACGCAGCAACACGCCATGCAGCCGCAGAGTCGGTGAGGTGCGGATTTGCGCGGCACGAGACCCGTTGATGTCGGCGTGCGTCCGCTCGGGGAAGTCAGCAGCAGTGGCGCGGATCACCTTCATCGGGACAGTGGGACTGAGGTGGTCATGGGATATTTCTCAAAGCTGCTTTTGATTTGCTGCTGAACGCTTGGCTGGTCGTTGGTCGGTGGCCGTTGTTCTTGCTGATCGTTGTTCTTGCTGATCGTTGTTCTTGCTGATCGTTGTTCTAGCTGATCGTTGTTCTAGCTGGCGGTGAAGCGGGAGCCTTTGCGGCGGGAGACATTCTTTGACCCCGCTCGCACTCCGGGCCTCCGGGGGGCATTTGCTACATGTCATTCCTGTCCGGCTTCGCCGGCCATTCCCTTCTTGACTTCCGCAAATACCCCCCATCGGCCCTGCGCGACTCGAACCTGCCGCCTTCGTCACGCCTGAACCCGGTGACACCTGGCTTCAAAGGCGCGGCGCGGCAACTATGCCCAACTTCGGAGGGACACACGAGCCCGGAATTGCAACAAGTCCTCGCCAGACACCGTCCAAATGCGGGGGACAGGATCCCGCCGCCATCCAGCGGCACTACGTGGGCAAGCCAACATTCCCACCTCAAGACCTGGACCGCCTGGGCCCACCCCGATGGATGCAATGGGCACAGTTTGGGTACGGATGCATTGAGGTCAAGGAACAGTCGAATCTCTCACACCCCTGCCCGCTCCCCTTTCCTCGACTCATTGAAAAGGAGGCGGAGGTGGCAACGCCGCGGGCTACTTCACCGACGCCCGGCGTGGGTCGCGCACCCCGTCTGACGCTCGAGTAATCGGAGGATGCTCTTCGTGTGAATGGGTTGGGCCCAGACGAAAAAAGGCCTTGCCGGTCAGGCAAGGCCTTCAATCGCTGATGGCAGAGGCCAGGCGTCGGGAGGCGGAGGCGCTCCCGGGCCGGGCCCGGTCGGGATCAGTCCGCCTGCTTGCGCAGGAAGGCCGGGATCTCGATTTCGTCCATGCCGTTGGACGAGAGAGCTTCCACCTTGGCAGCCGCCGTGCGGCCATGGCGCCAGACGCTCGGCACATTCATGCTGCCGAAGTCTTGCGCGGTCATGGTGGCCGCGGGCATGGAAGCGCCGGTGCCCGTGCTGGCGGCAGCGGAACCGGGCATCACGACCGGCTGCGTCAGCACCGGCATGTTGTCGGTACCGGTCCGCAGCGTGGTGGTCTGCTGGACCACTTGCAGCGGCTGCTGGGCGCGGCCGCGCTGGCACAGGCCGGTGGCAATGACGGTCACGCGCAGCTGGTCGCCCAGGCTTTCGTCGTAGGCCGTGCCATAGATGATGTGCGCATCTTCGGCGGCGTAACGCTTGATGGTGGTCATCGCGTTGCGGCTTTCGGCCAGCTTGAAGTTGGCGCGGCTCGCAGCAATCAGCACCAGCACCCCACGGGCGCCAGAGAGGTCGATGCCTTCCAGCAGCGGGCAGGCCACCGCCAGCTCCGCCGCCTTCGTGGCGCGATCCGGACCGGCAGCGACTGCCGTGCCCATCATCGCCTTGCCCGGCTCGCTCATGACGGTCTTGACGTCTTCAAAGTCGACGTTCACCAGACCCGGCATGTGAATGATGTCGGAGATGCCGCCCACCGCGTTCTTCAGCACATCGTTGGCATGCGCAAACGCCTGGTCCTGCGTGACGTCGTCACCCAGCACTTCCAGCAGCTTGTCGTTCAGCACCACGATCAGCGAATCGACATTCGCTTCCAGTTCGGCCAGACCCAGGTCCGCCGCCTTGGAACGACGCGACCCTTCAAATTCGAAAGGCTTGGTGACCACGCCCACCGTCAGAATGCCCATTTCACGGGCGACGCGCGCAATGACCGGCGCAGCGCCGGTGCCGGTGCCGCCACCCATACCCGCCGTGATGAACAGCATGTGGGCGCCAGCGATCGACTCGCGGATGCGGGCTTCGGCTTCTTCAGCCGCGCTGCGGCCGACTTCCGGCTTCGCACCAGCACCCAGACCGGTATGGCCCAGTTGCAGGAGCTGATCTGCCTTGGAACGGTTCAAGGCCTGGGCGTCCGTGTTCGCAACGACGAATTCCACACCTTGCACACCTTGCGCAATCATGTGTTCCACCGCGTTGCCGCCGCCGCCGCCGACACCGATCACCTTGATCTGCGTGCCTTGATCAAACTCTTCGATCATCTCGATGGCCATATCAAACCTCCTGTCCATATTGTGCAACTACCATCAGCGAAAATGAAGTGGCTTGGCCACATTTTTGACACTCGTTCCGGGGCCAAATCCCGACGACTGATCCGGAACAAGTCAGGAAAAACTAGAAATTTCCAAGGAACCAGTCCTTGGCACGTCCAAACAAGGTCTTGACGGAACCGGCCTGCTGCGCCGCCTTGAAACCCCGCGTCCGCGACAGCCGGGCCTCTTCCAGCAAGCCCATGACCGTCGCCGACCGCGGATTGGCAACCATGTCGAACAAGGCGCCGCTGTAGGTGGGATTTCCCCGCCTCACAGGTTTCAGGAAAATGTCTTCCGCCAGTTCCACCATTCCCGGCATCACCGACGACCCGCCCGAAAGCACAATCCCGGACGACAGCAGTTCCTCGTAGCCGGATTCCCGGATGACCTGGTGAACCAGCGAGAAAATTTCTTCCACCCGCGGTTCAATCACCCCGGCCAAAGCCTGCTTGGAGAGCATTCGGGGGGCCCGGTCACCCAAACCAGGGACTTCCACCTGATCCGCCGGATCCGCCAGCAATTGTTTGGCCACGCCATGCTCGACCTTGATTTCCTCCGCATCCTTCGTCGGGGTGCGAAGCGCCATGGCGATATCGCTGGTAATCAGGTCGCCAGCGATCGGAATCACCGCGGTATGACGGATGGAACCGCCGGTGAAAATCGCCACATCGGTGGTGCCGGCGCCAATGTCCACCAGCGCCACGCCCAGGTCCCGCTCGTCCGAAGTTAGTGCTGCCAAACTGGAAGCGCTTGGATTGAGAACGAGCTGCTCCACCTCCAGGCCGCAGCGACGCACACACTTGACGATGTTCTCGGCCGCACTCTGGGCCCCGGTCACGATATGGACCTTGACCTCCAGACGCCCGCCGCTCATGCCGATGGGTTCTTTCACCTCATGGCCGTCAATGACAAATTCCTGGGGCTCGACCAGCAACAGGCGCTGGTCATTGGGGATATTGATGGCCTTGGCAGTTTCCACGACCCTCGCCACATCCACCGGCGTGACTTCCTTGTCCCGCACGATGACCATGCCGGTCGAGTTCTGGCCGCGAATATGGCTGCCGGTAATCCCCGTGAAAACCCTCGAAATCCGGCAGTCAGCCATCATTTCGGCTTCTTTCAGCGCCTGCTGAATCGACTGCACCGTGGCATCAATATTGACCACCACGCCCCGCTTGAGTCCATGGCTCGGGGCCACCCCCAGACCGGCAATGCGCAATTCCCCATTGCCCATCACCTCGGCCACCACCGCCATGATCTTGGCGGTGCCGATGTCCAAACCAACGACCAAATCCTTGTATTCCTTGGCCATGCCAGTCCTCAATTCTTCTTGGTAGCGCCCTTGGGCGCATTGGAAACGGTGGTCACCCCAGCCAACCGTACCGCGTAGCCCTGCTCATGGCGCAGGTCCGCGGAAATCATCGATGTCTGATAACGCGCCGTGATTCGGGGAATGCTGTCCATGAACTGGGAATATCGAGCGACCACTTCCGCTTCCGTGCCGCGACCCAGTTCCACCACCCCACCCTTGTCCAGCGTGACTTTCCATGAACCCCGGCCCGACAAATCCAGCCGATCCACGCCTTCATTCAGCTTGGCGCGGCTGATCGGGTCCAGCTGCTTCCACATGGCGAGCATCGCGGCCGAGGTTTTGGCGGGACCGGACAGGGTGGGCAGGTCCTCGTCTTCCACATCCCCGAGATTGGCCTCGAAGACCTCACCGAAGGTGTTGACGAGGCGGGTGTCCACCACCGCATCGCTGTCGGCGTCCGCGTTGTCGGCCTTGGTTTCCCAGTAAGCCGCCGGCCGGTGCTCTTCCAGATGCACCAGCAGTCGCCGCGGCCAGACGCGCTGCACCGTGGCGCGCCGCACCCAGGGCACCGACTCAAACGCCTGGCGCGCCGTCTGCAGATTCATGGTGACGAAGTTGCCGCGCAGCCGCGGCAGCGCATTCGCCCGCAGCGAGGCGCTGCTGTTGCGGGTGACATCGCCCTCCACCGTGATGGCGCCCACCGCAAAGAACGGTTGCTGCACCAGCCACTGCAAGGCCAGTCCGACGACGCCCAGCGTCACCGCCACAAACAGCAACGCCGCGACGCCGTTCATCACACGGATGTCCGGCGGCACGGGTGGCGGGGTGTGGGTGAAGGTGGCGCCCATGATGGAAGGGGGGTTGCGGCCTTGGTCTTCAGGCGGTCGGTGTCAGCGGCTCGGGCTGATCCAGGGTCGCCTGCGACAGCAGCCACAGGCACAGCTGTTCATAGCCGATGCCGATCGCTGCCGCCGCCTTGGGCACCAGCGAATGCGAAGTCATGCCGGGGGATGTGTTCATCTCCAGCAGGAAGGCTTTGCCGTCGCTCTTGCGCAGCATCAGGTCGGCACGGCCCCAGCCGCGGCAGCCCAGCGAGCGGTAGGCCTTCAGCACCAGCGCCTGGATGTCGGCCTGCTGCTGAGCGGGCAACTGGCCGATCAGGTATTGCGTGGTGTCGGTGAAGTACTTGTTCTGATAGTCGTAGTTGCCCTGCTCGGCCCGGATCTCGATGACCGGCAGCGCTTGCGCACCGTCGCCCTCACCCAGCACGGCGCAGGTCAGTTCCTGACCATCGATGAACTCTTCGCAGAGCACTTCGCGGTCGTACTTCGCCGCCAGTTCCACCGCGGCCTTCATGTCCGAGTAGCCCATCACCTTGCTGGCACCCATCGACGAGCCCTCATGCGGCGGCTTGACGAAGAGCGGCAGGCCCAGTTCATCCGGCACGGTGATCACACGTTCGCGTTGCAGCTCCGAGGACTTGAGCGTCATCCAGCGCGGCGTCGGCAGGCCTTCCGCCACCCACACCCGCTTGGTGGTGATCTTGTCCATCGCAATGGCCGAGGCCATCACGCCCGAGCCGGTGTAGGGAATGCGCAGCAGCTCCAGCGCGCCCTGCACCGTGCCGTCTTCACCATGACGGCCATGCAGCGCGATGAAGGCGCGATCAAACCCTTCGTCCTTGAGCGCCAGCAGCGAGCGCTGCGCCGGGTCGAAGGCGTGTGCATCCACCCCGCGGGAGCGCAGCGCTTCCAGCACGCCGGCGCCGGACATCAGCGACACCTCGCGCTCCGCCGATTCGCCCCCGAACAGCACGGCGACCTTGCCGAGCGCCTTCACATCCATGTTGAGGTCCAGTGTCATGGCCGGCCCTTCCCTTGCGTCATCAGTTCCACGGTGCGGGCCGGCACGGCGGCAATCGAACCCGCGCCCATCACGATCAAGACATCCCCGGCGCGCGCCTGCACGGCGAGCGCCTGCGGCAGTTGCTGCCAGTCGCCTACATAAGCGGCCGGGCAGCCGCGCCCGTTGACCGCCTGCGCCAGACTTTCTCCGCTGATGCCGGGTAGCGGCGCTTCGCTGGCCGCATAGATGTCGGTCAGCAGCACCGCATCGGCCTGCGCCATCACCTCGGCGAAGTCATCGAAGCAGTCGCGGGTGCGGGTGTAGCGATGCGGCTGGAAGGCCAGCACCAGACGGCGTCCGGGGTAAGCGCCCCGCGCGGCCTGCAGCACCGCCTTCATCTCGACCGGATGATGACCATAGTCGTCGATCACCAGCGCCGTACCGCCATCGACCGGCTGCTCGCCATACGACTGGAAGCGGCGGCCCACGCCACCAAAACTCGCCAGGCCCTGCAGCACCGCCTCATCCGGCACGCCCAGCTCCATCGCCATGGCGATCACCGCCAGCGCATTGAGCACGTTGTGGCGGCCAGCCAGTCGCAATTGCACTTGCAGCGGCGGCAAGTCCTGTCCCTGAGCGGGACCCCGACCCTGACCCGTGCGCTTGCGGCGCAGCGCGGTGAAGCGCATCTGGCCGCCGGCATCCGCCTGGATGTCGATGGCGCGCACGTCATGGCCGGCGTCCAGGCCGTAGAGGATCACCGGGCGGGACAGCATCGGCAGGATGCTGCGGATGCCGTCGTCATCCCCGCACAGGACCGCCGCGCCCCAGAAGGGCATGCGGTGCAGGAAGTCGACAAACGCCTGACGCAGACGGGCCATGTCATGCCCGTAGGTGTCCATGTGGTCAGCGTCGATGTTGGTGACGATGGCCAGTTGCGGCAGCAGATGCAGGAAGGACGCGTCCGACTCATCCGCTTCCACGACCATGTGGGGGCCCCGGCCCAGCGCGGCATTGGCGCCGCTGGCCAGCAGTTGTCCGCCGATGGCATACCCCGGCTCCAGGCCAGCCTGCAGCAGGACGGTGGTGAGCAGCGATGTGGTCGTGGTCTTGCCATGGGTGCCGGCCACGGCAATTCCCATGCGCGGACGCATCAGTTCGGCCAGCATCTGGGCGCGCAGCAGCACGGGGATGTGCTGCTGATGCGCCGCCATCAGCTCCGGGTTGTCCGCCTTGATCGCGCTGGACTTGACCAGCACCTGCGCAGCGCCAATGTTGTCCGCCGCATGGCCGATGTGGACGGTCACGCCGAGCGAGCGCAGGCGACGGGTGGTGTCGCTCTCGCCCTGGTCGGAGCCGCTGACCTGATAGCCCTGCGCCACCAACAGCTCGGCAATGCCGCTCATGCCGGCGCCGCCGATGCCGGTGAAGTGAATGCGTTGCAGCGCGTGTTTCATGCGCGGCCCTCCCGCTTCACCACCAGCGCTTCGATTTCATCGGCCACCCGCGCCGCCGCGCGCGGACGAGCCAGGCTGCGGGCCTTGCTGGCCAGACGCAGCCAGTGCTCGCGCGGGGCTTGCAGCAATTCATGCAGCTTTTGCGCCGTCAGTTCCGGCTGCGGCAGATGCACGCCGGCTTCATGTTGCGCCATGTAGGCCGCGTTGTCGCGCTGATGCGAGGTGGTGCTCACCACCAGAGGCACCAGGATGCTGGCCACGCCAGCGGCGCACAGTTCGGAGACGGTGACGGCACCGGCACGGCAGATCACCACGTCCGCCTGGGCGAGACGCTCGGCCATGTCGTGGATGAAGGGCACCACCTCCGCCTGCACGCCGGCCTTGGCATAAGCCGCCTGCACCAGCGGGAAGTTGGCCTCGCCGGTCTGATGGGTCACCAGCGGACGCTCGGCTTCCGGCCACAAGGCCAGGGCCTGCGGCAGCACGTCGTTGATGGCGCGGGCACCGAGAGAGCCTCCCACCACCAGCACCCGCAAGGGTCCGCTGCGTCCGGCAAAGCGGAGCTCCGGCGCCGGCAGGTCTTCGATGTCGGCGCGCACCGGGTTGCCGGTCACGACGCTCTTGCGCTGCTGCGCGGCCGCCAGACCATCAAAGCCGAAGGCAATCTTGCGGGCCACCGGCGCCAGCGCCTTGTTGGACAGCAGCAGCGCCGCATCCGCATTGACCAGCAGCAGCGGACGACGCATCAGCCAGGCCATCAGGCCACCGGGCAGGCAGACATAGCCGCCCATGCCCAGCACCGCATCCGCACGGCGTTCACCCAGCACATGCGCGCTCTGTGCGAGCGCGCGGAACAGACGGCCGATGCCCAGCACCGCATGGCGCAGGCCCTTGCCGCGCAGGCCGGCAAACGCCAGCCGGTCGATCGGCAGGCCGGACGGCGGCACGAGCTTGTTCTCCATGCCCGCTTCGGTGCCCAGCCATGACACGGTCCATCCGCGCCGCTGCATTTCCGCGGCCACAGCGAGACCGGGGATCACATGGCCCCCGGTGCCCGCCGCCATCACCACGAGGTGGCGCGTGCTCATGCCCGCCCTCCCCGCATCAACTGCCGGTTCTCAATATCAATACGCAAAACGATCGCCAATGCCACACAGTTCAAAACAGTTGCGGAGCCGCCGTAACTCATCAGCGGCAGGGTCAGGCCCTTGGTCGGCAGCGCGCCGAGATTCACCCCCATGTTGATGAAGGCCTGTCCGCCCATCCAGATGCCGATGCCCTGGGCATACAGCCCGGCAAACACCCGGTCCAGCGCCACCGCCTGACGGCCGATGTGGAACAGCCGGCGGGACAGCCAGAAGAAAGCGAAGATCACCAGCGCCACGCCGATGAAGCCCAGTTCCTCGCCGATCACGGCGAGCAGGAAGTCGGTGTGGGCCTCCGGCAGGTAGTGCAGCTTTTCCAGGCTGGAACCCAGCCCCTGACCGAAAAATTCGCCGCGGCCGAAGGCGATCAGCGAATGGGTCAGCTGGTAGGCCTTGCCCTGGGCGTACTTCTCGTCCCACGGATTCAGGTAGGCGAAGATCCGCTCGCGGCGGAAATCGCTGAAGGTGATCATCAGCACGAAGGCGCCGATCAGCACCGCCACGCTGAGGAAGAACATCCGGCCATTCACGCCGCCCAGGAACAGGATGCCCATGGCGATGGCCGCGATCACCATGAAGGCGCCCATGTCCGGCTCGGCCAGCAGCAGCACACCGACGAAGGCCAGCGCACAGGCCATCGGCCAGACCGCCTGGAAGAAGTTCTCCTTGACCTCCATCTTGCGGACCATGTAGTTGGCCGCATACATGGCGATGCCCAGCTTGGCCAGCTCGGACGGCTGGAAGTTCATCACGCCCAGTGGCAGCCAGCGGCGCGCACCGTTCACGCCCTTGCCCACATGCGGAATCAGCACGATGACCAGCAGCACCAGGGCGACGACGAAGATCTTGGGCGCATGCCGCTCCCAGACATTCACCGGCACCATCACCGTCAGCCAGCCGCCCAGCAGGCCCAGCAGCATGAAGAAGCTCTGACGCACGAAGAAGTGCATCGGCGAATACTTCGCAAAGCGAGGGCTGTCCGGGAGTGCGATGGAGGCGGAATACACCATCAGCAGGCCCAGGCTCATCAGGCACAGCACGACGAATACCAGCGTCAGGTCGAAACCCAGGATGCGGGTGGGCTGGCCGGCGGAGGTGGAGACCCAGTCCCGCACCGGCACGTCCATGCCGCCCGCGCCGGCGCCAGCACCGGCGGTGCCGCGCTGGCGTCGCGCCATCAGGCCACGCAAACGGTCGCCCAGACTGCTGAGGGTGCTGGCCATGGCGTTCATCCGATCAGCCCCTGATCCTGGGCCAGCTCATGCACCGTCTGGATGAAGACTTCCGCCCGGTGGGCGTAGTTGCGGAACATGTCGAGGCTGGCGCAGGCGGGGCTCAGCAACACGCTGTCGCCAGCGTGTGCTTGCTCCATGGCCCAGCGGGTGGCCGCTTCCAGCGACTCATGGCGCTCCATCGGCACGCCGCTCTGGGCCAGCGCGGCTTCGATCTGCGCGGCATCACGGCCGATCAGTGCCACGGCGCGGGCATGGACGGCTATCGGCGTGGCCAGCGGCGAGAAGTCCTGCCCCTTGCCGTCGCCGCCCAGGATCATCACCAGCTGTGCCGGAGCGCGGTCCACCCCCAGGCCGAGGATGGCCGCCACGGTGGCGCCGACGTTGGTGCCCTTGCTGTCGTCGTAGAAGTCCACGCCCTGGATGGAGGTGACGAATTCGACGCGATGCGGTTCACCGCGATATTCACGCAGCCCGTGCAGCATCGGCGCCAGCGGGCAGTCGATGCTGCTGGCCAGCGCCAGGGCCGCCAGGGCATTGGCGGCGTTGTGACGGCCACGCACCCGCAGGGCGTCGGCAGGCATCAGGCGCTGCAGGGAGATCGGTTCTTCTTCCTCGCCCTTGCGGCGCTTGACGCCCTCTTCCAGTTCACGGGCACGCACCAGCCAGGCCATGCCGTTTTCGACGACAAGGCCGAAGTCACCGGGACGGCGCGGGGCATCCAGGCCGAAGCGGACGACGTGGCGCTCGACCAGCTTGCTGGGGCGGCCACGGCCCTGCTTGACCTGCACCGGCGCGGGCACCAGCGCTTCGACCTCGGGGTCGTCGCGGTTAATGACCATCACGGCCTGCTCGCCGAAGATGCGGCCCTTGGCGCGGGCGTAGGACGGCATGTCGCCGTGCCAGTCCAGATGGTCCTGGGTGATGTTCAGCACCGCGGCGGCCGAGGGTTCGAAGCCCACAACGCCGTCGAGCTGGAAGCTGGAGAGTTCCAGCACCCAGACCTGCGGCAGGACGTCGAAGTCCGGCGCGCGCGGGGGCGGCGGCTTGATGGGCAGCGGCGCTTCGTCGAGAAGTTCGGCGACGGTGTCGAGGACGTTGCGGGTATCCGGCTCGGCGGCAGCGGGCGCAGGCACAGCAACGGCGGCATGGGAGGCCGAGTCGATGCTCAGGGCGGCGCTCTGGAGATCGACGGCGCCGGGCGTCTCGCTGCCGGATGTATTCGCGGCATCGGCGCTGGTTGCATCCGGCGTTTCGGTCGCCACAGCCGTGTCTGAGGAGTGCACGACTTCATCGATCGGGGCTTGTCCCGATGGGCCGATCGACGTGGCCGAATCGCCGGACGCTGTGGCTGCCGTGACCGACGACGCGGCCTCGGCGGCATCGACACTCACCGTCGCCACCGCGACCGCCGGATCAATGACCGGCTCAATCGCCACCTCGCCGGCGGCATCAGCCGCCGGATCAATAGCCGATTCAGTGGCCGCCTCAACGCCTGCCACCGCCTTGTCGCCGTCACCTTGCTCAGCATCGTCAGCCGGCTGCTCCGGCTGCTCCGGCTGCGGCTCACGGTCCAGCGCATCCGCCAGCGTGCCCAGCAGCGTCGGCCCGATGTTGCCGGCCATCGCCACACGCCGTCCGGCGCGCTCTGCCAGCAAGGCGGTCATGCTGGTGGTGGTCGTCTTGCCGTTGGTCCCGGTGATCGCCAGCACGCCGGGTGCATAGCGGTACAACTGCTTCAATTCCGACAGGGCCTGCGCAAACAGATCCAGCTCGCCCTGCACCCGAAGGCCCAGCGCGGCCGCGCCGTCATACACCGGCTTCAGGCGCTCATCCAGTGGCGACAGGCCCGGGCTCTTGAACACCAGGGCCTGCGCATCCAGCAGAGCGCCGACCGTCTCGGCCGACAGCGCGCCGTGGATGAAATCCGCCTGCGGCAGCCGCTCCCGCAGCGTGACGAGTTGCGGCGGCTGCTCACGGCTGTCCCACACGGTGACGCGCGCACCCAGGCGCGCGGCCCAGGCCGCCATCGCCAGGCCGGAGTCACCCAGGCCCAGCACCAAAGCCGTCCTGTCCTGGAAGAGCGCGGGGAAATGCATCGTGGCGTCCTGTCGCTCAGCGCAGTTTCAGGCTGGCCAGGCCCACGAGGCACAGCAGCATGGTGATGATCCAGAACCGGACGACCACCTGGGTCTCTTTCCAGCCCGACTTCTCGAAGTGGTGGTGCAGCGGCGCCATCTTGAAGATGCGCCGCCCCTCGCCGTACTTCCGTTTGGTGTACTTGAACCAGGTCACCTGCAGCATCACCGACAGCACTTCGGCGACGAACACGCCGCCCATGATGCCGAGGACGATTTCCTGACGGGTGATCACCGCCAGCGTTCCCAGACCGCCGCCCAGCGCCAGCGCGCCGACGTCGCCCATGAAGACCTGCGCCGGATGGGTGTTGAACCACAGGAAAGCCAGGCCCGCACCGGCCAGCGCCGCGCAGAAGATCAGCAGCTCACCGGCGCCCGGGATGTAGGGGAACAGCAGGTAGCGGCTGTAGACCGACGAGCCCGTCACATAGGCAAACACGCCCAGCGCCGAGCCCACCATCACCACCGGCATGATGGCCAGACCATCCAGGCCATCGGTGAAGTTCACCGCATTGCTGGTGCCGACGATGACGAGGTAGGACAGGCCGATGAAACCGAAGACGCCCAGCGGATAGCTGATCGACTTGAAGAACGGCAGCATCAGGTCGGCCTTGGGCGGCAGCTCGGTGGAAAAGCCGCTGGAGACCCAGCGGAAGAACAGCTCCACCACGCTGTAGAAGCTGGTTTCCGACACGCTGAAGGCCAGATAGATGGCGGCGATCAGGCCGATGATCGATTGCCAGAAGAATTTCTCCCGGCTGCGCATGCCCTCGGGGTCCTTGTTGACCACCTTGCGGTAGTCGTCCACCCAGCCGATGGCACCAAAGCCCATGGTGACCAGCATCACCACCCAGACAAAGCGGTTGGACCAGTCGAACCACAGCAGCGTCGATACGCCAATGCCGATCAGGATCAGCACGCCGCCCATCGTCGGGGTGCCGCTCTTGGAGAGGTGCTGCTGCACGCCGTATTCGCGGATCGGCTGGCCGATCTTGAGTTCCGTCAGGCGACGGATGACCCACGGCCCGAAGGCCAGACCGATCAGCAGCGCCGTCAGCGCCGCCATCACCGCACGGAAGGTGATGTAGTTGAAAACGCGCAGGAAACCCATTTCAGGGAAAAAGGTCTGCAGCCATTGGGCCAGACTAAGCAGCATGGGTTTCTCCTCGACCGCCGGACTGCAGGGCGGCCACGATCTGTTCCATCTTCATGAAGCGCGAGCCCTTGACCAGAACGTTCTGGACCTGGGGGGCTTCGCCCAGCGCCTGGATCAGCTGATCCACGGTGTCGAAGGCGCGGGCACCGGCGCCGTACGCAGCGGCGGCATCCTTGGCGGCGGCACCGGCCGTCCACAGCGCGGCCAGGCCTTGGTCGGCCGCATGGGCGCCCACCTCGCGGTGGAAGGCCGGGCCCTGTTCGCCGACTTCACCCATGTCGCCCAGCACCAGCCAGGAACTGCCCGGCAGTTCGGCCAGCACGTCGATGGCGGCCCGCACGCTGTCGGGGTTGGCGTTGTAGCTGTCGTCGATCAGGGTGATGCGGCGGCCTTGCCAGACCGCCGTCTGCAGGGCGGACCGGCCCTTGACCGGCTGGAAGCGCTCCAGCCCTTCGCGAATGGCCGGCAGCGGCGCACCGGCCGCCAGCGTGCAGGCCGCGGCCGCCAGCGCATTGCGCAGGTTGTGCTGGCCGGCCATGGCCAGGGCCACCGGCACGTCGCCAGCGGGGGTGTGGATGTCGAGCGCCCAGTGGCCGGCATGTGCGGTACGGCCCGCCGCATCGGCTGAGGCGGCGGTTGCGGCAACGGTTGCGGCCGCAGCTGCGTCCACCGCGCCGCCCGCATCCACCTCCGACGGCGGCACCCATTGCGCCCGTCCCATCACGTCAGCCTGCCCCTGCAGGGCGAAGGTCAGCATGCCGCGGCCGGCGGCCAGCGCATGCCACACCGGCGCGCACGGGTCTTCGGCCGGGAACACCGCCACACCCGCAGGACCGAGCGCGCGGATCACTTCACCGTTCTCACGCGCCACCGCCTCGATGGTGTGCATGAACTCCTGATGCTCACGCTGGGCATTGTTGACGAGCGCGACCGTCGGCTGCGCCATCGCGGCCAGCGGCGCAATCTCGCCCGGATGGTTCATGCCCAGTTCCACCACGGCGGCGCGATGCCACACGGTGTCGTCCTGACGCAGACGCAGCAGCGTCAGCGGCACGCCGATCTCATTGTTGAAGTTGCCTTCGGTGGCCAGCATGCCGGAGCCGCCCAGCCAGGCACGCAGGATGGACGCAATCATCTGCGTCACTGTTGTCTTGCCATTGCTGCCGGTGACGGCGATCAGCGGCAGATGCTTGCCGGCACGCCAGGCTTGCGACAGCAGGCCCAGCGCCTGCTTCGCATCCGGCACCAGCAGACCGGGCAGGCCGGATTCCGCCAGACCGCGCTCGGCGATGGCAGCCACGGCGCCCGCAGCGCGTGCCTGCGGCAGAAAGTCATGCGCGTCGAAACGCTCGCCGCGCAGCGCGACGAACAGGTCGCCCTCGCGCAGTTGACGCGTGTCGGTGCTCACCCGTTGGATCGGGGTGGCGGCGTCGCCCAGCAACCGCACCTGCGGCAGCAGCGGCTGCAGCAGGGCATGGGCCTGGCCGAGGGTCATCACAGGCCGGCCCTTTCGATCAGCGCCGCGCGGGCCGCCTGCACATCGGAGAACGGACGGCGTTCGCCGCGGATCTCCTGATAGTCTTCATGGCCCTTGCCGGCGATCAGCACCACATCGCGGGCACCGGCTTCGCGCACCGCCGTCGCGATGGCTTCGGCGCGGTCCGCCAGCACCAGACGGGCGGACTGGGCCGGCAGGCCGGCTTCGATGTCGGCCAGGATGCGGGCGGGGTCTTCGTCGCGCGGGTTGTCGCTGGTCAGCACCACATGCGGCGCCAGCCGTGCGGCGATGGCACCCATCAGCGGACGCTTGCCCGGGTCCCGATTGCCACCGCAGCCAAACACCACCCGCAGTTCACCGCCACGGGCAGCGGCCAGCGGTTGCAGGGCCTGCAGGGCTTTTTCCAGCGCGTCGGGCGTGTGGGCGTAATCGACCACCAGTTGCGGCAGCTCGCGGCCATTGCCGACGCGTTGCATGCGGCCCGGCACCGGCGTGACCTGGGCGGCCACACGGGCGATGTCGTCCAGTGCATGGCCGAGCGCACGCAGGCCGGCCATCACACCGAGCAGATTCGAGACGTTGTAGTCGCCGATCAGGCCGGTCTGCACCGGCACCGATTGCGCGCCTTCCCGCAGGGTGAAAGCCAGACCCTGCGCTTCGTGGCGAAGGTCTTCCGCCCACAGGCGGGCATCGCTGCGATTCAGGCCGTAGGTCCACACGTCCGGGCCCGACAGCTCGGCCGCCAGTTCGGCGCCCTTGGCGTCGTCCAGATTGAGCACCGCCGCCTGCAGACCGGGCCAGTTGAACAGACGCCGCTTGGCCGCCCAGTAGGCGTCCATGCTGCCGTGATAGTCCAGATGGTCCTGGGTGAAGTTGGTGAACAGCGCGACCTGGATGCGGGTGCCCGTCAGCCGATGTTCCTCGATGCCGATGGACGAGGCCTCGATGGCGCAGGCGCCAAAGCCATCGTCCCGCATGCGGCGGAACGCTTCCTGCAGGCGCACCGGGTCGGGCGTCGTCAGGCCGGTGGCTTCGATCGAGCTGTGGGTGGACGCACCCGGCACCGGCGGCTGGCCCACGCCCAGCGTGCCCACCACACCGCAGCGCGAGCCCAGCAGGGTCAGCGCCTGCGCGATCCACCAGGCGCTGGAGGTCTTGCCATTGGTGCCGGTGACGGCCAGCACCTGCAGCTCGCTGCTCGGTTCGCCGTAGAAGGCCGAGGCGATTTGACCGCAACGGGCCTTCAGGTCCGGCAGGGACGCAATGCGCGCATCGACGAAACCGTAGTCGGCCACGCCCTGGTCCTCGACCAGGCAGGTCGCGGCGCCGGCCGCCAGCGCGCCGGCCACGAACTGGCGCGCGTCCTTGGCATAACCGGGCCAGGCGATGAAGGCGTCACCCGCGCCGACCAATCGGCTGTCGGTGCGCAGCTGGCCGCTCGGGGTCCATTCCTGCAGCCAGCGGGCGGCTGCTTCGGGGGATTTCAGATGCATCAACATGAGGCTGCCCGCTCAAAAACTCTCGTCCACGGCCTGGAGCTTCTGGGCCGCGACGATTTGTGGCTTGACTTCCAGGTCCGGCGGCTCGCCCAGCAGACGCAGGGTCTGAGCCACCACCTGGCTGAAGACGGGGCCGGCCACGGCTCCGCCGAAATACTGGCCGTTCTTCGGCTCATCCACCATCACCGCCACGATGATGCGCGGCTTGGAAATCGGTGCGATGCCCACGAACCAGGAGCGGTATTTATGGCTGGCGTAGCCCTTGCCTTCCTGCTTGTGGGCCGTGCCGGACTTGCCGCCAACGCTGTAGCCGGGGACCATCGCCTGCGGCGCAGTGCCGCCGGGGCCGGCCGCCATCTGCAGCATCTCGCGGATCTGCGCGGCCGTCTTGGGCGAGAACACCTTGATGCCGGTCACCGGCTCATCCGGTGCGCGTTTGGTCATCGTCACCGGGATGATGTCGCCTTCCCGCGCGAAGACGGTGTAGGCCCGCGCCAGTTGCAGCAGCGAGGCCGACAGGCCGTAGCCGTAGCTCATCGTCGCCTGCTCGATCGGCCGCCAGCTCTTGTAGGGACGCAGCTTGCCGGTCACCGCGCCGGGGAAGTTGATCTGCGGACGCTGCCCCAGGCCAATGGCGGTGAACATGTCGTACATCTCGCGCGGCTGCATCATCAGCGCCATGCGGGCGGCGCCGATGTTGCTGGACTTCTGGATGACCTGCTGAACGGTCAAATCCCCGTGCGGATGGGAATCCGTCGGGGACCAGCCGGCAATCACCACGCTGCGGGGACCGGTGCTGAGCACCGTGTCCGGCCGCACCCGGCCCGTCTCCAGGGCCAGGCCGGTGGTGAAGGGCTTCATCGTGGAGCCCGGCTCGAAGACGTCGGTCAGCGCGCGGTTGCGCAGTTGCTCGCCGGACAGATTCGTGCGGTGGCCGGGGTCGTAGCTGGGGTAGTTGGCCAGGGCGAGGATCTCGCCGGTGTGCGCATCCAGCACCACCACCGAGCCGGCCTTGGCATTGTTCTCCGCCACCGCATCCCGCACCCGCTGATAAGCAAAGAACTGGACCTTGGCGTCGATGGAGAGTTCGATGTCCTTGCCGTTCATCGCCGGCACCTGCTCGCCGATGTCCTCCACCACCCGGCCCAGACGGTCACGCACGACCGAGCGAGAGCCGTCACGGCCCTGCAGGTCCTTCTGGAAGGCCAGCTCCACGCCTTCCTGGCCGCGCTCCTCCAGATTGGTGAAGCCGACGATGTGTGCAGCGGCTTCGCCTTCCGGATATTGGCGCTTGTATTCGCGGTCCTGGAAGATGCCCTTCAGGCCCAGGTCCTTGATCTTGGCGGCGGTCTGGTCGTCGGCCTGCCGGCGCAGGTAGACAAAGCGGTTGGACGGGTCCAGACGCTTCTCCAGCTCCGAATAGCTGATGCCCAGGATCTTGGCCAGTTGCTTGCGCTTCTCGGGATCGTTGTCGACGTCCTTCGGGAAGGCCCAGATGGAGGGCACGGCGACGCTGGCGGCCAGCACCTGGCCGCTGCGGTCACTGATCTTGCCGCGGCTGGCCGGCACTTCCATCTTGTGGGCATACCGGGCTTCGCCCTGGCGCTGGAAAAAGTCTTCGCCGATCAGCTGGATGTAGGCGGCGCGTCCCAGCAGGCCGGTGAAGGCCAGGCCCACCAGCGCCACCAGAAAACGCGAGCGCCACGGCGGCGTCTTGGACGCCAGCAGCGGGCTGCTCGAGTAGCTGACGCTGCGCGAGGCGGCATTGGAACGCTTGCGGCCGATCATCGCGTCACTCCGGCCACCTTCGCACCGCTGGCCGCCTGGGCCGGTGCCTCGGGGTTGAAGGTGATGGCGGGGGTGATGGGCCGCATCTTCAGACGCTCGCGCGCCACCTGCTCCACCCGCAGGTTGGTGGCCTGGGCCTGACGGTCGGCCAGCAGGCGTTGATAGTCGGCATCCAGGCGCCGGGCTTCACTCTGCGAGCGGTCGAGTTCGGTGAACAGCCGCCGCGCCTCATAGGCGCTGCGCACCATATAGATGCCAGACGCCAGGACGGCGATCATCAGCAGCAGGTTCAGCCGTGTCATCCGCGCCGCCCTCCCCGGCGCTGTTTGCCGGTGGATTCGGGGACGGGCGGAGGCAGTGGCGCATCGGTGCGCTCCGCCACCCGCAGGATGGCCGAGCGGGAGCGGGGATTGGCGCGCACTTCGCCTTCCGACGGCTTGATGCGGGCAATCGCCTGCAGCGCCAGCGGCTTGGGCGCGGCGAAGGGCGCGCGGCGGTCCACTTCATCCTTGCTGTGGGCATTGATGAAGTTCTTGACGATCCGGTCTTCCAGCGAGTGGAAGCTGATGATCGCCAGACGGCCGCCGGTCACCAGCCGCGCCAGCGCGGCATTCAGCCCCTGCTGCAGCTCTTCAAGCTCGGCGTTGACGAAAATCCGTAGAGCCTGAAATGTGCGCGTTGCAGGATCCTGGCCCGGTTCGCGGGTTTTGACCGCACCAGCCACGACTTGGGAAAGCTCGGCGGTTGTTCGTACAGGACGCCCGCTTTCCCGGCGAGCCACAAGCGCCTTTGCAATCGGCACAGCAAACCGTTCTTCCCC
>CBIHOT010000021.1:0-86734 GCA_966211495.1 uncultured Roseateles sp.
CCTCGATGTTGCGCTCGACGTTCTCCACCACCACGATGGCGTCGTCCACCACGATACCGATGGCCAGCACCAGACCGAACAGCGACAGCGCATTGATCGAGAAGCCGAAGGCGTGCATCACCGCGAAGGTGCCGATGATCGACACCGGCACGGCCAGCAGCGGAATGATCGAGGCGCGCCAGGTCTGCAGGAACAGGATCACCACCAGCACCACCAGGGCGACGGCTTCCAGCAGCGTGTGCACCACCGATTCGATCGAGGCCCGCACGAACTGCGTCGGGTCATAAACGATCTCGTAGCTCACGCCTTCGGGCATCGACTTCTTCAGCTCCGCCATCGTGGCTCGCACGTTGTTGGAGATTTCGATGGCGTTGGAGCCCGGTGCCTGGAAGATGGGAATCGCCACGGCGGACTTGTTGTCCAGCAGCGAGCGCAGGGCATATTCAGCGGCCCCCAGCTCGATGCGGCCCAGATCGCGCAGACGCGTGACCTGACCGTTGCTGCCGGTCTTGACGATGATGTCGCCGAACTCTTCCTCATTCTTGAGGCGGCCCTGGGCATTCACCGGCAGTTGCAGGTCGATGCCCTGCAGACCGGGCGAGGCGCCCACCACGCCGGCGGCGGCCTGGACGTTCTGCTCACGGATGGCTTGCACCACGTCATTGGCGCTCAGGCCGTGCTCGGCGACCTTCTGCGGGTCCAGCCAGACGCGCATCGAATAGTCGCCGGAACCGAAGAGCTGCACCTGGCCCACACCGGCGATACGCGCCAGACGGTCCTTGACATTGAGCACCGCGTAGTTGCGCAGGTAGGTCATGTCATAGCGGTCGTTGGGCGACAGCAGGTGCACCACCATCGTCAGGTCGGGACTGCTCTTGACGGTGGTCAGGCCCAGTCGGCGCACTTCCTCGGGCAGACGCGGCTCGGCCTGCGACACCCGGTTCTGCACCAGCTGCTGCGCCTTGTCCGGGTCGGTGCCCAGCTTGAAGGTCACGGTCAGCGTCATGTTGCCGTCGGTGTTGGCCTGGCTGCCCATGTAGAGCATGCCTTCCACACCGTTGATGGCTTCTTCCAGCGGCGTGGCCACCGCTTCGGCGATCACCTTGGGATTGGCGCCGGGATACTGGGCCCGCACGACGACCTGCGGCGGCACCACTTCCGGATATTCGGAAATCGGCAGCACCCGCAGCGCCAGCAGGCCCGCGACGAAGATCAGCACCGACAACACACCCGCGAAGATCGGGCGGTCGATGAAGAATTTGGAGAGATTCATGGCAGTCTTTCTAGACAGCGGAATAAATCAGCGGCCAAAGCTCGCCCACCGCATCGGGCGGACGCGATGTCCGCGGCGATGCGTGGGGGCTCGGGGGCGGCTGTCAGATCAGGACTTGTCGGCCTTGCCGGTGCCGTCCTTGGCCTGAAGTTCGGTCTTGGCGTTCATCGGCACCATCTGCGGCTGCACCAGGGCGCCGGGGCGCACCCGCTGCAGACCGTTGACGACCACACGCTCATTCGCCTGCAGGCCGGCATTGACGATGCGCAGGCCATCGACGTTCGCGCCCAGCTGCACCTCGCGGTAGGCCAGGGTGTTGTCCTTGTTCACGACCATCACGAAGCGCTTGTTCTGGTCGGTGCCGACGGCGCGTTCATTGACCAGCAGCACCGGACGGCTCTTGGACTGGCCCAGGCGGATGCGGGCGAACTGGCCGGGCATGAGGGCGCCGTCCTTGTTGTCCAGCACCGCACGCACCCGAACGGTGCCGCTGCGGGCGTCCACCTGGTTGTCGACCAGTTGCAGACGGCCGGTGTAGGGGGTGTCGCTGGTGCCGGCAGTGCCGATCTGCACCGGCACCTTGTCCAGCTGGCTGCGGGCACCGGCGCCGCCGGGCAGGTCGGCCAGGGCGCGGGCGACGGTGCGCTCGTCGGCATCGAAGCTGGCGTAGATGGGGCTCACCGACACCAGCGTGGTCAGCACCGGCGCGCCCGGGCCTGCAGCCACCAGGTTGCCCTGAGTGACTTCGATGCGGCCGACTCGGCCCGCCACCGGGGCGCGGACCTGGGTATAGCTCAGGTTCAGACGTGCCGACTGAAGCGCCGCCTGGGCAGCCCGCAGGTTGGCTTCCGCTTCCCGCGCCGCGTTGCTGCGCTCATCCAGCTCACGCTGGGCGATGGCATGCTCGCTCCACAGACGGTTGGAGCGCTCCAGCTCGCTCTTGGTATAGCTCACCCGGGCCTGAGCGGCGACGACCTGCGCATCGGCGCGGTCGACTTCCGCCTGGAACGGCGCCGGGTCGATGGTGATCAGCAGTTCGCCAGCCTTGACCAGCGAGCCTTCGCGGAAGTGCACCGACTGCACCGCACCGGCCACGCGGGAGCGGACATCCACACGCTCCACCGCCTCGAGGCGGCCGGAGAACTCTTCCCAGGCGGCGACGTCCTGGCTGGTGACGGTGGCCACCGACACGGGAATGGCCTGGGGCGCTGCGGCGGGCGGATTGGCTTCCGCCTGCTGGCTGTGCAGGCCAACGACAGCGGCGGCCACGACGGCGGCCATGGCGGTGATGGAGGTGGCGGTCAAGGCCAGCGGACGCTGGCGGCTGAGCAGGTGTTTCATTGTTGTGACTCCGTAGACGATGCGGGAGGGTTCTGAACTGTTCTGACGGTTCGGGACGACGGTGATGAGACGTTTCAGGTGCGGCGGCCGTGACGGGGGACGCGTACTGCAGGTCCCTGGGGAGAGGACGCCAGGCTCCCTCAGGTGGGTTGAGGACGTGAGCCGCGTGAGGACCCCAGCGGCGGGAGGGTGTGGAGAAAATCAAACAGACGCTGACGCAGTGCGCGCACCCAGGGCGGCTGCAGCAGCTCCAGCGACGGCAGACGCATCAGGCTGGCGGGCCAGCCGGTGGGCCCGGGCAGGATGCTTTGCTGCACGTCGACACCGGCGCGCTGCAGGGCCCGGGCGTAGGCGACGGTTTCGTCGCGCATCGGATCGTCGTCGGTGCTGAGCACCAGGGCCGGGGCCAGTCCGGCGAGGCGCTGGGTGCAGGCCGGCGCCGCGTAGGGATGGTCACCGTCCTCGCACTGGCCGAGGTAGGCGCGCCAGCCGTGGGTCCAGCGGCATTCGCCGTCGCCCGCTTCCGCGCGGCGCAGCGAGGCGGTGCCCAGGCAGGGGTTGAGCATCGGGCCCAGCAGGATCTGCCCAGCCAGCTTGCCGTGGCCCTGGTCCCGCGCCATCAGCGCCAGGGCCGCGGCCAGGTTGCCACCGGCTTCTTCGCCTGCCACCAGCACCGGACTGCTGCGGCCGGACAGCCGGCTGCGTGACTTGTAGATGCCTTGCAGCAGCGCATCGATGGCCTTGAGCGCGGTGGGGAACACCTGATCCACCCCGGTGGGATAGTCCACATCCACCACCACCGCACCGGCCTCGGCCAGCAACTGCGACACCATGGCGCCGCTCTCCAGCGAGCCGCTGGTGAAGGCTCCGCCATGCAGATGCACCACCACCGGCGCCTGCGGACGCCGGTTGGCCGCCTTGTAGACGCGCACCGGCATCACCCCGTCGCCGGCGGGCAGCAGATCGTCGTGACAAGCGGTGAGCGGCAGGGCGTCCATGGCCGAAGAATCCTGGTGGGTGAAAAAGTGAAACAGCGTGGAAAGAGGGCGAATTGCTTGAAAGGCTGTGGAGACAGCAAAGGCCTGCGCAGACAAGGGGCAGGCAAACATGTTGCAATGCAGCGAAATTTAGAGATTCAGCCCGCGGAGATAAACGGCTGCCGACGCGAATCAATATTTCGCCGGCGAAACAATGACGCGGGCAGGATGGCGACCTCACGCGCGCGAGAGGCCCACAGGCTCAACAGACGCGCGGATCGCTGCAGCAGAGATTGGAAGAGGAACGCAGATGGACAAGCTCAATGCCATGCAGGCTTTTGCCCGCGTCGTGGAAGCCGGCACCTTCACCAAGGCGGCGGAATCGCTGGACCTGCCCAAGACGGCGGTGACCCGGCTGATCCAGTCGCTGGAGGACCACCTGAAGGTCAAGCTGCTCAATCGCACCACCCGGCGGGTGAGCGTGACGCCCGATGGCGCCGCGTATTACGACCGGGTGACGCGGCTGCTGTCCGACATTGAAGAGCTGGAAGGCTCCGTCTCCCATGCACGCGCCGCGCCGCGCGGGCGCATCCGGGTGGATGTGGCGTCGTCTGTGGCGCGGATGTTGATCATTCCCGCACTTCCGGAGTTTTATGCAAAGCATCCGGACATTCAGATCGACCTCGGCGTGTCCGACCGGCCGGTCGATCTGATCAGTGACAACATCGACTGCGTGGTGCGCGGCGGTGAAATCACCGATCAGTCGCTGGTGGCCCGCCGCATTGGCGACTGGAGTTACGGCTGCTGCGCCTCACCGGAATACATCCGGCGCCACGGCATTCCGCAGCATCCGCTGGATCTGGAGTCCGACCAGCATTTCGTCGTCAGCTACTTCTCGGCCCGCACCGGCAAGCGATTCCCGTTTGACTACAGCAAGAATGGCCAGCGTTATGAGGTGTATGGCCGCTATCAGGTGTCGGTGAATGATGGCAATGCCTACATGACGGCAGGTCTGACCGGACTGGGCGTCATTCAGGCGCCCTACTTCATGGTCAAGCCGCACATTGACGCCGGCGAGCTGGTGCCCTTCCTCTGCGACTGGGAGTCCGATCCGCTGCCGCTGTATGTGGTGTATCCGCCGAACCGGCATCTGAGCACCAAGCTGCGGGTGTTCGTGGACTGGGTGGCCGAACTGTTTGCGCGTCACACCGTGTGGCAGAAGCAGCTGATTGCCACCTGCGATGCCAAGAAGGGCAACTCACCGGAAGATCAGGCGATCCAGCCGAATGGCGCGAAGCTGGCAGTGCTGAGCGCGGCTTAAGCTCAGGTCCACTCAGGCCTTCGCGGCGCCCCGCCGCGGCACACTCAGCCGCACCCGCAGCCCCTGCCCGGAAGTGGCATCCAGCAGTTCCAGCCGGCCGCCATGCCGCTGGGCAATGTCCACCGCAATCGCCAGGCCCAGTCCGCTGCCGGTGGCCTTGGCTTCACTGCCCCGCTGGAAGCGCTGCACGGCGCGAGCGCGATCCTCGGGCGGAATGCCAGGGCCGTTGTCTTCCACTTCCAGGAAGGCCCAGGCCTCTCGGGATCCGGTCCGCACGGTGATGCGGGCATCGGTGCCGGCGTAGTTCAAGCTGTTGTGCAGCAGGTTCTCCAGCAGCTCCCGCAACAGGAAGCCCTGGCCCAGCACCGGCGCATCGCTCAGCTCAAACCCCAGGTCCATGCCGGTTTCCAGGGTGCGCGGCACCCAGTCTTCCGCCACCTGGGCGGCGATGTCGCGCAGATCCAGCGGCACTTCGCGCTGCTGGGTCTCAGCTTCGGCGCGGGCAATGGACAGCATCTGCTGCGCCAGGCGCGCGCTGCGGTCCACCGACTTCTGCAGGCGCTTGAGCAGCGGCTCCACCTGCGCATCATGCGGCTCCAGCAGCGCCAGATCGATTTCGGTGCGCAGCGACGTCAGCGGCGTGCGCAGCTGGTGGGCGGCATTGGCCAGAAAGTCCTGCTGCGCGGATGACGCTCGGCGCAGCCGCTCGAACAGCCGGTTGAAGGCGGCAATCAGCGGGCGCAGTTCCCCCGGCACTTCGGCAGCGAGCGGCTCCAGCCGGGCCAGGTCGCGGCGTTCCAGCTCGGCACTCAGCCGCGCCAGCGGGCGCAGGCCCTGGTGGGTGGCCCACCAGCCGGCCGCCGCCAGCAGCACCGCCATGCCGCCGATCAGCAGGCTGACCACCGCCAGCAATTGCCGCTGCAGCGCGTCCCGCTTGTGCAGCGTCTCCGCCACCACGATCTGGCAGGACTGGGCAAAGCGGCAGGCCGAGCCCAGCACCGCCACCCGCAGCGCCTCGCCATTGAGGGTGGAGATGGTGAAGTACCACTCACCCGCAGCGCGATGCGGCAGCTTCAGGGCCTTGAGCGACGCGTCGCCATGCAGCACGCGGCCGTCCGGGTCCAGCACCAGGTAATAGACGCTGTCGGTCCGGTCGAAGCGCAAGGCGCTGTCGGTGGGATCGGAGACGTCCACATAGATCTGTCCGTCCCGGTCATGGATGAGGCTGGCCACCGCCAGCGCGGTGTCGCCCAGCGACTGGTCCAGCCAGGAGATGGCGGTGTCGTGCATCACCCGATAGAGCACGACGCCCGCCACCGGCACGGCCACCAGCACCGGCACCATTAGCCACAGCAGCAGGCGCTGCTTGAGACTGAGCCTGGAGCGACGATCGGGCGGGGCGCCGTCGGACGGCGGAGATTGAGGCGGCGGCGAGCGGTCCGTCATCGGCGGGCGGGCTGCACTTCTTCCAGCAGATAACCCAGCCCGCGCACCGTGCGCAGCTGCAGGCCCGCCGGTTCGATCTTGGCGCGCAGCCGGGAGACACAGACTTCAATCGCGTTGTCGCTCACGCCCTGCTCCCAGCCGTTGCTGGCCGAGCCGATCTGTTCCTTGGCCACCACCTTGCCGGCGCGGGCCAACAGAAACCCCAGCACATCCCACTCCCGGGCGGACAGGGCCAGCGGCTCTTCCGCGACAAAGGCACGGCGGGCTTCCAGATCCATGCGCAGCGAGCCGAGCTGCAGTTCATTGCCGGAGCGCGCCTGACTGCGGCGCACCAGCGCGCGAGCCCGGGCGATGAGTTCGCTCAGGGCAAAGGGCTTGACCAGATAGTCGTCCGCCCCGCCTTCCAGCCCCCGCACCCGGTCTTCCACCGCATCCCGGGCGGTGAGCAGCAGCACCGGCACGGTGCTGCCCTGGGCGCGCACCCGGCGCAGGGTCTCGAAACCGTCGATACCCGCCAGGCCGATATCGAGGATCAAGAGGTCATACCGGTCCTCCCGCAGGGACAGCGGCACCGGCTCGCCACGGCCGGTCACATCCACCACCCAGGACTGGGAGCGGAGGGCCCGGGCCGTGGATTCGGCCAGGAATTCATCGTCTTCGACCAACAGGATGCGCATGGTATTGAGCATAAACCCGGTGTCTTGCGCCGATCCGTACGGAGTCTTGCAGAAACCTGAGGGCAACGGCTCGGACAGCTTTCTGCAAGCTAGGCGACAAGTACGCAACAGCGACCCCGGCCAGACTGCAGGCCATGGTTGCTTCTTCCAATTCTCCGCTTTCAGCGATCCACCGCCCGAGCGTCCTGAAGGACTCGCGGCCGGCCGTCCTTCTGCTGCACGGGCTCTGCGCCAATCCACTGGAGCTGATGCCGCTGGCCCGCACGCTTCGGACCGCCGGTTATGTGGTCGACGCACCCGCCCTCGCAGGGTACGGCGTCTCGGCCGAGAAGGACACTGCCCAGGACCCCGGCGCCAAGGCCCCCGTCACCCGTTTTGAGGACTGGCTGGCCCTGGCACTGAAGCATTTCGATGCGCTGGCTGCGCGGCATGAGCAGGTGATCGTCGGCGGACTGTCGATGGGGTCGGTGCTGGCGCTGGCGGTGTCCCTGCGCCGGCCGGTGGCGGCGCAGCTGCTGCTGTCCACCTCGCTGCACTTCGATGGCTGGAACGTCTCGCCCTGGCGCCGCCTGCTGCCGCTGGCCTTTGTGCCGCCGCTGCGCCAATGGCTCTCCTTCCGGGAACGCGAACCCTACGGCATCAAGAACGAGCGTCTGCGCGCCTGGGTGGCGCAGGCCATGGTCTCGGACCACGTCTCGGCCGCCGGCGCGGACAGCCTCTCCGCCGCTTCGCTCTACCAGGCCAGCCGGATGATCCGCTTCGTGCGGGCCGGCCTGCCGCAGATCCAGGCCCCGACGCTGATCCTGCATGCCAGCGAGGACGACGTCAGCGGCCCGCGCTCGGTCCAGGAGCTGCAAAGCCGTCTGGGCACCCGCGCGGACCAGATCGAGGTCCACTGGTTCCACCACAGCTATCACATGCTGACGCTGGACAACGAACGCACCGCGGTCGCTCATGCGGCCCGCGATTTTCTACTGAGCCGGGTACCGGTGGCTGCAGGTCTGCAGCCTCACCCGCTCGCTTCCCAGGCCCCTTTGGCGCATCGCCACCATTCCACCGAGGAGACTTTCCATGAGCAACACGCTTGAATCCCTGCGCCAACTGGCTTGCCGTGAACTCGGCCTGCAGGACGGCCAACTCGACAGCCAGGCCACTTTCGCCGACCTCGGCCTGGATTCCCTGATGCTGGTGGACTTCATGTTCGCCGTGGAAGACCACTACCTGATCCAGATCGATCACGATGCCGCGATGAAGACGCCCACCCTGGCCGGTCTGGCCACGTTGGTGGACGAACTGCTGGCCGCCAAGCCGGCAGACGCGACGCACGGCGCGGCCGTGGCCGCCTGAGAACAGCATCACCGTCGGCAGGACCATGGTCATGAGCGGAGAAGAGATATGGATCACCGGCATCGGCGCCTGCAGTGCGCTCGGCCCGGATGTGGAGTCCCTCGCCGACGCCCTGGAATCGGGGCGATCCGGCGTGCGGCTGCACGAGGGCGATCCCTCCCGCGGGCTGATGCCCTTTGCAGCGGCCTCGATCGAGACGCCCCTGGGCCAGGAGATGCCGCCGGCCCAGCGCAATCTTTACGACCGGCACAGCCTGATGGCCCTTCAGGCCTCGGACCAGGCCTGGCGACAGTCGGGCCTGCCGACGCTCTCGCAGCAGCCGGACCGGTCGGCGGTGGCCTGGGGGACCGGGCTGGGTGGCTCCAACGCCTTGCAGCAGTCCTATACGGAGGTGCTGACGAAACCGACGCCGCGAGTGCATCCCTATACGGTGGTGCGGGTGATGAGCAACTCGGCGGCCTCGCATCTGGCGATGCGTTATCAGCTGCGGGCCGCGATGCTGAACGTCTCCAACGCCTGCGCCTCATCGGCCCAGGCGCTGGGCGAAGCGCTGATGATGATGCGGCAGGGCCGCGCCGATGTGGTGCTGGCAGGCGGCTCGGAAGCGATGCTGAATCCGGGCTCGGTGATGGCCTGGCAGGCGATGGGTGTGATGGCCCCGCCGGATGCGGACGACCCGTCCCAGAGCTGCCGTCCCTTCGACGACCAGCGTCGTGGACTGGTGCTGGGCGAAGGTGCGGCGGCGCTGGTGCTGGAGACGGCCTCCCACGCCCGCGCACGCGGCGCGTCGGCGCTTGCCGTGCTGGCCGGTTATGGGCATAGCGTGGATGCGGTGCATCTGTCGCGTCCGGATGCCGATGGACAGGAACGTGCGCTGCGGGCGGCCCTGGCCGATGCGGGACTTCGGCCAGATCAGATCGGGTATGTGAATGCCCATGGCACCGCCACCGAAGTGGGTGATGCGGTGGAAGCCGAAAGCCTGGCGCGGGTGTTCGGTCCACGCGGCGTGCCGGTCAGTGCGACCAAGGCTCTGCACGGGCATCTGATCGGCGCGGGCGGTGCACTGGAGCTGGCGGCCTGTGTCCAGGCCCTGCGTCGGGGCCGGCTGCCGGTCAGTGCCCATGTGCGCAGCAGCCCGCTGCGGGAAATCACCGATCTGATCGAGGGCTCGCCGCGGGAACTGGCGCCAGGCCGGGCCATCGTGTCCAACTCGTTTGCCTTCGGCGGGAGCAATGTGTCGCTCGTCGTGCGGGGTGTCTGACCGTCGGCGGAACGAGCAGCGGAACGGGCGGCGGAATCAGCGCTGAGGCGGCTTCGACCGGTCACTTCAGCTCAAAGCGCTCCAGCAGCGTCGCCAGTTCCGCTGCGGAGCGCAATCCCAGCTTGGTGAAGGCCCGCGCACGGTGCACTTCCACCGTCCGGATGGCGATACCCAGTTCATCCGCCACCTGCTTGTTCAGCTTGCCGGCGGCCACCCGAAGCGCCACCTCCCGCTCGCGGTCGGTGAGGCTGGCCAGGCGCCCGGCCGCATCGGCATGGGCGACGGCTTCACGGTGGCGGTGGGTGTCCAGCGCCAGCGCGCGCTGCACCTTGTTCACCAGCGCCTGATCATTGAACGGCTTCTCCACGAAGTCGATCGCGCCCTTCTGCATCGCATCGACCGCCATCGGAATGTCCCCGTGGCCGCTCAGGAAGATGACCGGCAGCTTGACGCCCCGGCGCATCAGTTCGTCCTGCACCTGCAGGCCGGACAGCGGCTCCATCCGCACATCCAGCACGATGCAGCCCATCGGGTCCGGCTCCTTCTCCAGCGCCGTCAGCAGATCGGGGCCACTGGCATGGGTGCTCACCTTCAGTCCGTGCGATCGCATCAGGAAGGCCAGTGCGTCGCGCACGGCGTCTTCGTCGTCCACCAGGTGCACGGTGGAGGCCAGGTCGGTCATTGTGGATTCTCCTGTCGCGTGTCGTAATCTGCGGCGGTGGTGGTGGCGGTGGTGGTGGCGCTGATGGCGGCGGTGCCGGCGGAGGGGATCTGCGGCGTCAACTCTTCGGCCAGCGGTACGGTGAAGCTCATGCGCGCACCGCCCAGGTCACTCAGGCCCGCTTCCATGCCGCCATGGTGGGCCTCGATCACCGAGCGGCAGATCGCCAGTCCCATGCCCATGCCCTCGGGTTTGGTCGAATAGAAGGCGGTGGTCAGCTGCTCGATGCCGCGGCCTTGCAGCCCCGGTCCGTTGTCATCCACATCCACCCGCATGAATCGCTGACCCACCAGCGCCGCGCTGATGCGGATATGCGGCCGCTGGCCCGGTGTCGGGCGCGCCAGCAGTTCATCCGCGGCGTTGCGGATCAGGTTGATCAGCACCTGCTCGATCAGCACCGCATCCGCATTCACGGGCGGCAGGTCCGCGGGCAGTACGGTCTCCACCCGCAGGCTGCGCAGGTCGCGCTTGAGCAGCGCCAGCACACGAGCGACGATGTCCGCCATGGCGCACACCTCCGGCTGGGGCGCGCGCCGCGTCAGGAACGCCCGGATGCGCTGCACGATGCGCCCGGCCTCCGCCGCCTGCTCCCCCAGCCGCCGCAGCGCTTCCATCACCATGTCGTCCGGCGGGGCGCTGCGCTCGAGGATGCGCAGGGCACCGGCGTTGTAGCCGGTGATGGCCGCCAGCGGCTGATTCAGCTGATGGGCCAGCGCAGAGGCCACCTCGCCCAGCGTGCTCAAGCGCGCCTGATGGGCCAGGGCTTCGGTCTGCCGACGCTCCCGCTCCTCCGCCAGCTTGCGGGCGCTGATGTCCACGATGGACCCCATCCAGCCGATCTGACGCCCCGCGGCATCCACCAGAGGCGCCTCGAAGATCATCACCTCAACGATACGTCCGTCGCTGCGCAGCCAGCGGGCTTCGTAGCCCTCGCGCGGCGCACCACCGGCCATGTTGCGACGGTGGCGACGCAGGCTGTCTTCCATGTCGTCGGGCAGCCAGTACGGCATCGGCGGCAGGCTGCCCAGCAGTTCCTCCGCGCTGTAGCCCACCAGATCGCAGAAGGCGCGATTGACGTGGGTCACCCGTCCTTCCAGGTCCCGCCCACGCAGGCCGACGGTCAGCGAATCCTCCACCGCACGGCGCCAGGCGGCTTCGGTGCGCGCCTCGCCTTCCGCACGCCGCACCTCGCGCATCTGACGGCGCAGCATCACGCTGGCCAGGGCGGAGAGCACGATGAACACGCCCATCAGCGGACCGGCCAAGGTGGTCCACCAGGGCACGTGTTTCTCTCGCGTGTTGAGCTCCAGCCAGGTCTCGCGCATGGCCGGGTCCATGCTGATGCGATAGGTCTGGGTGCCGGCAGGCATCTCGTCGCTGCCGGTCTGCGCCAGACGCTGGCCGAGGGCATCCACCAGACGGACGTCGTATTTCTGGGCCAGCCACCAGGGCAGGGTCTGGCGCAGCAGCGCTGTCGGCGCGAAGCGCACCACCAGGCGGCCGCCCCCGGGGCGGTCGGCGCTCCAGTGGGCGGTGACCCCGCCGTCATCCAGGCTCACGCCGGTGCGCTCGCGGGGCGGCGCCACCTGCGGCACGAAGTGCGGCACATGGGCCACCACCCGGTTGTTGGCGTCCAGCACCGTCACCCCCACCCACAGACGCCGCAGGCCTTCGGCCACATCCGGATGGTTGAGCAGGAACTGGTCGTCCACCCGGGCGGGCAACTGCGAGGCGAGGCGGTCCACCACCGCATGTTCGGCGGTCAGCCAGTCGCTGATGCGGGCCTCCAGCGTCAGCGTGTCGGCAATCAGGGTGAGCCGTTCTTCTTCCAGGTCGCGGGCATCGCTGTGACGCAGCCAGCCGGCCACCGACCCGGCGAAGGCCAGTGCCAGCAGCAGCGGCAGCGCCCAGGTGGCGCGCCGCAGCAGGTCGGATCCGGGAACAACGATGCGCATGTCCGAAGTCTAGAGCCGCGAGCACGGTCGCAGCGGGCGATTGGCGGTGATCCGGCGCTCAAACACCGGCGGATGTGGAAGTCCACAACTGGCCGGCGACCTGCCGGGTTTTCACAATCCGCCGCATGCAGGTGAGGTCGGGGACGTCCGTCCCGCTCCTTCCGGAGACGGCCTCCGCCTGCGACCACAAGATCAGAAGTCCATCAGGAGACCTCCATGTCCGCTGCCTTCCCCCGCCGCCTGTTGCTGTCCGCCGCTGTGGCGGTCGCTGGCCTGTCCACCGGTCTGGGTGCCTTTGCCCAGGCGCCCATCGTGATCAAACTGAGCCACGTGGTGGCACCGGATACCCCCAAGGGCAAGGGCGCGCAGCGCTTCAAGGAACTGGTGGAAGAGCGCAGCAAGGGCCGCCTGAAGGTGGAGGTCTATCCGAACAGCCAGCTCTACAAGGACAAGGAAGAGCTCGAAGCCCTGCAGCTGGGCTCGGTGCAGATGCTGGCGCCTTCGCTGGCCAAGTTCGGTCCGCTGGGCGTGAAGGAGTTCGAGGTCTTCGACCTGCCGTTCCTCTTCAAGGATGACGCATCCTTCCGCAACACCACCCAGACCCTGGGCATGGAGCTGTTCAAGAAGCTGGAGCCCAAGGGCATCAAGGGCCTGGCCTTCTGGGACAACGGCTTCCACATCATGAGCGCCAACAAGCCGCTGCATCATGTGGCGGACTTCAAGGGCCTGAAGATGCGCATCCAGTCGAGCAAGGTGCTCGACGCGCAGATGCGCGCACTGGGCGCGATCCCGCAGGTGATGGCCTTCTCCGAGCTGTACCAGGGCCTGCAGTCGGGCGTGGTCGACGGCACCGAAGGCGTGCCTTCGAACTTCTACACCCAGAAGATCTACGAAGTGCAGAAGCACATGACGATCTCCAACCACGGCCACCTGGCCTATGCAGTGATCGTCAACAAGAAGTTCTGGGAAGGCCTGCCGCCGGAAGCGCGCAAGATCCTCGAGCTGTCGATCCGCGATGCCACGGTGTACGCCAACGCGATCGCCGCCACCGAGAACACGCAGGCGTTCGAGAAGATCAAGGCCAGCGGCAAGACCACCATCTACACGCTGACCCCCGAAGAGACCAACGAGTGGAAGAAGGCGCTGATGCCGGTCCACAAGGAAATGGAGTCCCGCGTCGGCAAGGAGACCATCGAGGCGGTCTACAAGGCGGCCGGCTTCGTGGCGCCGAAGTGATGATCTGCCGCCTTCGCGGCGGCATCCCCTGAACGGCGCACGAGGGGCGCCGTTTTTCCAAGTGCTTTCTGCGGCCGGGCGGGTACGCAAGGAGGTCTCGTGCTCAATCGAATACTCAATCACCTGGAGGAATGGCTGATCGCCTTCCTGATGGGGGCGGCCACGCTGGTCATCTTCGTCGCGGTGACCCATCGCTTCCTCTCCGGCGTGCCCGGCATCCAGGACACCATGGTGCGCATCAATCTGGGCTGGGCTCAGGAGCTGTGCATCTACATGTTCGTGTGGATGGCCAAGTTCGGCGCCGCCTACGGCGTGCGCACCGGCATCCACGTGGGCGTCGACGTCATCATCCGCAAGCTCGACGAGCGCAAGCGCAAGCCGGTCATCCTGTTCGGCCTGCTGTCCGGGGCGCTGTTCACTGGCATCGTCGCCACGCTGGGCGGCAAGTTCGTGTGGGCGATCGCGCACACCGACCAGGTCTCGGCGGACCTCGAGATCCCGATGTGGTGGGTGTACATGTGCGTGCCGCTGGGATCGTCGCTGATGAGCTTCCGCTTCCTGCAGGTGGCCTGGGGTTTCCTCAAGACCGGTGAACTGCCGCACCACGACCACGGCCACGTCGAGGGCATGGACGAGGTGGAGCCCATGCTGATCGGCGAGGCCATGGAAGAAGGCGAGGAAATCAGCCGCGAGGGCGGCCGCAAAGGAGTGCACAAATGAACACCGCGATCATCTTCGTGCTCCTGATCGGCCTGATGCTGACCGGGATGCCGATCAGCATCTCGCTCGGCCTGACGGTGCTGACCTTCCTGTTCACGATGACGCAGGTGCCGATCGAATCGGTCGCCCTGAAGCTGTTCACCGGCATCGAGAAGTTCGAGATCATGGCGGTGCCCTTCTTCATCCTGGCGGGCAACTTCCTGACCCATGGCGGGGTGGCGAGACGGATCATCCACTTCGCCACGACGATGATCGGCCACTGGTTCGGGGGTCTTGGCCTCGCGGGTGTGCTGGCCTGCGCGATGTTTGCGGCGATCTCCGGTTCGTCCGTGGCGACGGTGGTGGCGGTGGGTTCGATCATCCTGCCGGCGATGACCAAGCAGGGGTATCCGAAGCAATTCGGCGCCGGCGTGATCACGACCTCGGGCGCCCTGGGCATTCTTTTCCCGCCGTCGATCAACCTGGTGATGTTTTCCATTGCCACGGCCGGCATGTCGGCCACCGGTCCCAACGGGGAATCGGTGGGCACGGCGTCGGTGGGTCAGCTGTTCATGGCGGGTGTGGTGCCGGGTCTGGTGCTGTCGCTGCTGCTGGGCGTGACGACCTGGTACCGGGCCAGGAAGTTCGACTATCCCCGCATGCCCAAAGCCAGTTGGGCGGAGCGCTTCAAGGCCTTCCGTGAGAGCTTCTGGGGCCTGATGCTGATCGTGGTGGTGATCGGCGGCATCTACAGCGGCAAGTTCACGCCGACGGAAGCGGCGGCGGTGGCGGCGGTCTATGCCTTCATCATCTCGGTGTTCGTCTACAAGGACATGGGGCTGAAGGATGTGCCGCGGGTGCTGCTGAAGGCGGCGGCCATGAGCTCGATGCTGCTCTACATCATCACGAATGCGGTGCTGTTCAGCTTCCTGATGGCGTCGGAGCAGATTCCGCAGACGATGGCGGCGTGGATGTCGGCGCAGGGTTTTGGTCTGGTGGTGTTCCTGCTGCTGGTCAACCTGATCCTGCTGGGCGCGGGCAACTTCATGGATCCGGCGGCCATCGTGCTGATCATGGCGCCGATCCTGTTCCCGGTGGCCGCGAAGCTGGGGGTGGACCCGGTGCACCTGGGCATCCTGATGGCGGTGAACATGGAGGTGGGGCTGTGCCATCCGCCGGTGGGGCTGAATCTGTATGTGGCCTCCGGCATCACGAAGATGGGCATCACCGAGCTGACCGTGGCCGTCTGGCCGTGGCTGCTGACGATGCTGGGCTTCCTGCTGGTGGTGACCTACTGGCCGGGTCTGTCGCTGGCACTGCCGAGGTTGCTGGGGTTGGTGGGCTGACGCGCCAGACCTCCGGACCTTGTCACCTTGCAGCAGGCGCCTTCGGGCGCCTGTTCGCTTTGGAGGCGCCGTTGCTGGAGGCTGTAGCGGATCGGAGCGGGCCGGTGCGCTGTTCCATCAGTTCCAGGAACTGGACGGTCGGTCGCTGCGGCGAGCTCATGGGCCTGCGGCTGGTCGACAGCGACTCCTGCTTGCGCTCACGCTCGTCCGCACATCGAGCCTCCCACAACGGGATCTCGACACCCGATTCGTCGGCAAGCTCCTTCAACAGCGCTGGATGACGCATGGCGGCGCGAATCAGTTTGGTGGTGCTTTCGTCCGGATAAGACTTCTCGGACTCGTACCGAGAAAACGCGATGATGCCCTTGCCGAAGAGGCGAGATGCCGCCTGCTGCGTCAGGCCGTATTTCCGCCGGAATGCGAAGATCTCTTCGCCCAGCAGGTAAAGACCGTAATGGACCTTCCGGGCGGCCCGACGTCGAAGGTTTTCCTCCATCTGTGACGGCAGGACCGTCTCCTTCCCGCAGTGGTCGCAGCGGGCTGCCAACTGAGTGATCTCAACAAAGTCCGTGCCGGGAGGCGTATAGGTCTCAGTGCGTTCGATGGGTTGCATCGATCCCTTGCGGCAAGAGCGGCAGGCAACGGCTGTCGGGGTAGTCATGGGTACTCCTGAACTCAAAGGCTAAGACCGGAGCCGGAAGCGCCCCAGGTGACACTGAATCAACACCAGGAAGAACTCGCCAGCTTCATTCACCGAGAACTTCACATAGAACTCCAGCCCTTGAGCTGTGCGGCGGAAGCTCCTGTGTTCATCCACGCGAACCTTGTAGGCATCGCAGGGCCAAAGCGCACCTTCCGAATCCGCACACCATTGGGCGTTGACGAAATCGCCGCCCTGGCTGTGTGTGCCCGGCCGAAGCGCCAGCAGCAGGTCGCGGAGTTGGCGCCCCGTCGTCCAGTTCAGCTTGCACAGTTCATCCCAGCAGGCGTTGGTGGCCACCCAGCACTGCTGGTCGTCCGACAGATCCAACTCGCCCGAGCGCAATCGCGCCTGCAGCGCAGAAAGATCGAACAAGGGGCCCCAGCCCCGCAACAGACGTCCGCGTCCCCCATGGGGCGGCAGGTCTGATGGGTCACACATCCAAAGCGACGGCACGATTTTATCACCAGCATAAATTCAACCGAATCCCTAATAGCTGCATCTACGCGCATTACTGGCTTGCAACCCGAGCGATCGGCGTGACCTTCGATGGCTCTCGAGAAGGCATCCGGAGGTCGTTCAGGGTGCTTGCCGGCGTAGTGCCAACGCCGTCCGCTTCGTTCGCCGCCGAGACGGCCGATGTGTTTCAAGACTTGTCACCGCCGCTCGGGGTCTTCCCCATCTACCCGTGAATTCACCTAGGCCGAAGCGCCAGGACTTCAGGCCGCCTTCAGCCAGCGTCGTCACGCTCCCATCCGACAAGACATGGTTTGGGGAGGCCCTATGGCCAAGGTGGATCGCGGCGTGACCGGGCGCGCGTGGCAGCGTGTGGGATGCCTGACGGCGCTGTGTGCCGTTTGCTCGTCGGGCTGGGCGCTGGAGAGCAGCGCCGGCGCAGCCAGCGTCGGAGCAGCACCGACGACCGCCACCGCCGTCTCGCTGGCGATGGTGAGACCGGCCACCGTGGCGATGGTGGCGCCCGGCAACGTGGCCCGGGATGCTGCGAACAGCGCAAACAATGCAAACGCAGCCAAAAGCGCGGCCGCAGCCGCGAACCCCGCCACCGCTTCGGCCGCAGAGGCAACGTCGGCCACTGGCTCCGCCGCTGGCACTGGCACAGGTGCGGTCGCGACCCTCACGCCGTTGCCGGTGCCGCCCTCCTCCGCCGAAGCAGCGCCTGCGTCCTCACCCTCCGCCAGTTGGCTGAGCCTTCGCCCGCGTTTTTCAATGCGCCTGCCCCTCAGCGCGCAGGACCTGCGCTCGGCCGCAGCCGCCACCGAGTCCCGCTTCAAAGCGCTCTCGCTGCCGGAGATCAAACTGGTGGAGTTGCCGCGCGAACCCTCGGTGATCGGGCCACCCCCCAAGCGAGCCCATCACGCCATCAGCGTCGGCATGGAAGCGCCCAAGCAGTTCCTGCGCAGCATGGGGCTGGAAGCCACCGAATGCGCCACGCGCTTCCGCCTGCCGTCCAAGCTCGGCAAGAGCCAGAACGGCGACACCACGCTGGAGGTCTCGGCCCACCTGGGCCTGGGCTGCAAGTTCTGAGCAACGGCTCAGCTGTAGAGCGTCGCCCGCCCTTCGCGGACAAAACCCGCCAGGGTCAGGCCGCAGGCCTGCGCCGTGCGGATGGCCAGATGCGTCGGCGCTGACACCGCCGCCAGCAGCGAGATCCCCGCACCGGCCGCCTTCTGCACCATCTCGAAACTCGCCCGGCTGGTGACTGCGGCAAAGCCCTGCGCCGTGTCTACCTGCGCACGCGCGAGCGCACCCACCAGTTTGTCCAGCGCGTTGTGACGGCCGACGTCCTCCCGGACCATCAGCACCTCACCCGCCGGACTGCACCAGGCCGCCGCATGAATGCCACCGCTGCGCTGCTGCAGCGGCTGCGCTTCCGACAGCTCCCGCATTGCGCGGGACAACACCGGAATCAGTTGATCCCGCTCCACTGCCAACGGCGCCAATGGCCGGCTGGGCGGACGGAACACCTGATCGAGACTGTCGGTGCCGCACAAGCCGCAGCCGGTGCGGCCGGCGAGCGTGCGGCGACGTTCCTTGAGCATCAGCTCACATCGCGCCGTCACCCGAAGCTGCAACGCCACGCCTTGCGGCCGGGTGTGCACCTCCACGTCCAGCAGGTCGGCGGGCGATCCGATCAGGTTCTCGCTCAGCGAAAAACCGAGCGCGAAGTCCTCCAGGTCCAGCGGGGTCGCCAGCATCACCGCATGGGACAGCCCGTTGTACTCCAGCGCAATCGGCACCTCTTCCGCCACCCATTCCTCGTCGCCTCGGGCCGGACCGCCGAGGCGGGTCGGCCGAACGCTGACCAGCGCGGCGGGCAGGGGCGCGTCCGCGTCGTCGAGCGCGCAGACAGGAGCGGGATTCGCCTCCGGTGATGACACCGGAGTGGGAGAAGACGGAGAAGGCGGAAAAGGCGAAGAAGCAGAACGGCTCATGGCGACGAATGATCCCACTGTTCCGGATCCCCTCGCCCGGCCGCTGTCATGCTGGCCATCCAGCGACCGTCCTCCTCCAGCACCAGCCGCACCCACCCGGGGCCGGCGGTATCCCCCACCCGCGCATCACTGAGCAGGGTGAAGAGACGCAGCAGCACGCTCACCCGCAGGCCGGTGCGTTTGGCCAGACGCGGCAGGGACACGCCCTTGCCGCCATCGAGCTCCGCCAGCGCCTGCAGGGCAAGCCGGGCCTGGGTTTCGAAGGCGGCGCCTTCGGCAGGCTCGCTCTCGAGTCCGCTCTCCGGTCCGCTCTCCAGCTGGGTCGTCGGCAAGGTCATGGACTCGGCCATCGGCACCCCGGCAGCCGCCTCAAGCTCCGACCGCAGCGCCTTCCACCGAACGCGCCTGTTCCTGCGGAATCGGCGTGTCCTGCGGACGCAGCGTCAGCACCACCGGAATCGACTTGGACGTGGGCGTGCCCGCGCCGATCGACACGCTGGACAGCGGCACCAGGCTGTTGGTCTCGGGGAAGTAGCTGGCCAGGCAGCCGCGCGGGATGTCGTACTCGATCAGCACGAACTTCTCGGCCCGACGCTCCTGCCCGTCGCTGTAGACGCTGGTGATGTCCACCCACTCACCGGCCTTCATGCCGATGGCCTTGAGGTCCTCCGGATGAATGAAGACCACGCGGCGATGGCCCCACACGCCGCGATAGCGGTCGTCCATGCCGTAGATGGTGGTGTTGTACTGATCGTGCGAGCGCACGGTGGCCAGGTTGAACACCACCGTCTTGTGCTCGCGCAGACGCTCGCGCGCCTGATGCACCGGCGTGTCGGTGGGCAGTGCAAACGGAATGAAGGTGGCCTTGCCGGCCGGCGTCGCCCACACCCGCTCGCTGGCGGTGTTGCGCAGCCGGAAGCCGCCGGGCGTCTTGATCTTCTCGTTGAAGCCCTTGAAGTCGTCGAAGACTTCCTCGATCTTGTCGCGGATGCGGCTGTAGTCCTCCACCATCCACAGCCACGGCGTCTTGCTGTGCTTGAGCGTGGCCGCCGCCATGCGGGCGACGATCATCGGCTCGGACAGCAGATGCTCCGAGGCCGGCGCATTCATGCCGCTGGAGATGTGCACCATGCTCATCGAGTCTTCCACCGTCACGCCTTGCGGGCCGCCGGCCTGCATGTCGATCTCGGTGCGACCCAGGCAGGGCAGCACCAGGGCATGCTTGCCATGGATCGTGTGACTGCGGTTGAACTTGGTGGTGACATGCACCGTCAACTCGGTGCTGCGCAGCGCTTTCCAGGTGGCCAGCGTATCGGGCGTGGCCGATGCGAAATTGCCGCCCAGGGCGATGAACACCTTGGCCTTGCCGTCCAGCATCGCCTGGATGGCCTCCACCGTGCCATAGCCGTGCTTGCGCGGCGGCTCGAAGCCGAAGACCTGACCAAGGCGATCCAGGAAAGCCGGCGCCGGCTTTTCGTAGATGCCCATGGTGCGGTCGCCCTGCACATTGCTGTGGCCGCGGACCGGGCAGGCGCCCGCGCCTTCACGCCCCAGATTGCCGCGCAGCATCAGCAGCGCCGCGATGTGCTGGATGGTGGCCACCGAATACTGGTGCTGGGTGATGCCCATGCCCCAGCAGATGATGACGCGCTTGGATTCGGCGTAAAGGTCGCCCGCGGCGCACAGTTGCTCCTGCGACAGACCGGATTCGGCTTCCAGCGTCTCCCAGTCTTCGTCGCGGATGCTCTGCGCGAAGGCGTCGAAGCCGGCGGTGTGCTGCTCGATGAACGGCACGTCCAGCACCCGTTCGCGGCCTTCGGCCACGGCGGCGTCGTCCAGCTCCAGCACCCGCTTGCACAGGCCCTTCATCACCGCCATGTCGCCGCCGATGCGCAGCTGGAAGTAGTGCGACGAGATCGGCGTGCTGCCCAGCGTCGCCATCTCCATCTTGTTCTGCGGATCGGCGAAACGCTCCAGGCCGCGCTCGCGCAGCGGGTTGAAGCTGACGATCTTGCAACCCCGCTTGGACGCTTCACGCAGTTCACCCAGCATGCGCGGGTGGTTGGTGCCGGGGTTCTGGCCGAACACGAAGATGGCGTCGGCCTTCTCGAAGTCGTGCAGCGTGACCGTGCCCTTGCCGATGCCGATCGTCGGCTTCAGGCCCTGGCCACTGGGCTCGTGGCACATGTTCGAGCAGTCGGGGAAGTTGTTGGTGCCGAACTCGCGCACGAACAGCTGATACAGGAAGGCCGCTTCATTGCTGGCCCGTCCCGAGGTGTAGAACAGCGCTTCGTTGGGATCGGCCAGCGCATTGAGCTTGCTGGCAATCAGCTCGAAGGCGGCATCCCAGGTGGTGCGCTGATAGGTGTCGCTCACCGGGTCGTACATCATGGGCTCGGTGATGCGGCCCATGTTTTCCAGATCGTAGTCGGACTGCTCGGCCAGCCAGCTCACCGTGTGGGCGCTCAGCACTTCCGGCGTTGCGCGCTTGGCGGTGGCTTCCGCGGAGATGGCTTTGGCGCCGTTCTCGCAGAACTCGAAGGTGGAGCGGTGGTCGCGGTCGGGCCAGGCGCAGCCCGGGCAGTCGAAGCCGTCCGGCTGATTGGCAGACAGCAGCGTCTTGGCGCCCTTCACCGCAATGCCCTGCTCCTGCAGGTGCTTGGCGACGCTGCGCAGCGCGCCCCAGCCACCGGCGGGGCCCTTGTAGAAGTGGATCTTTTGTTCGCTCATCCGGTCCTCGGCTCTGGCGTCAGTGACGTTCGGCCGCCCGCAAGGGAAGCGTCCGAACGAAGCTCGCCCCGGGGCGCCGATGACAGGCCGCCGACGGGGCGAGGCTGAGAATAAAGGCGAACGCGACAGCGCGCTCGCCTGGGGTGATGCCGACCGTCCAGCGGTCGGCTTCAGGGTCAGGCGAAGAGCTTGGCCACCGTCAGTGCCGTGCGGTAGATGCCCCACGCCAGCGGGATGCCCACGGCCAGCCAGGCCAGTGCCACCAGGAAGGTCGGCGTTGCCTTGCCCACACCCGGGCCGCTGCCCACTTCGTTGGCGGCGGCGCGCTCGCTGGCCAGCTGCTTCTCGACCGCCAGTTCAGCGTCGGTCATGAAGTGCTTGTCAGCCACCGGACGGACCAGCAGGTTGGCGATCAGGCCGATCACCAGCAGGCCGACCAGGATGTACATCGTCTGGTTGTAGACCTGCTCACGCGGGATGCCCAGGCCCAGCTGATAGTCGCGCATGAAGTTCACGACGATGGGACCCAGGATGCCGGCGGTGGCCCAGGCCGTCAGCAGACGGCCGTGGATGGCGCCCACCATCTGGGTGCCGAACAGGTCGCCCAGGTAGGCCGGCACGGTGGCGAAGCCGCCGCCGTACATCGAGAGGATGATGCACACCGCGCCCACGAAGGCCAGCTTGTTGCCCGCACCTGCGCTGCTCGGCAGGCTGGCATAGAGCAGACCGCCCAGCACGAAGAAGATCGTGTAGGTCATCTTGCGGCCCAGCTTGTCAGACAGCGTGGCCCAGAAGAAGCGGCCACCGATGTTGAACAGGCTCAGCAGCGCGGCGAAACCGGCAGCGATACCCGCAATGGCGGCCAGCTGGGTCTTGTCGAGCTGACCGAACTTGGCGTCAACACCGATCAGCGAGCCGCCGAAGATTTCCTGCAGCATCGGGCTGGCCATGCCGATCACGCCAATGCCGGCGCTCACGTTCATGCACAGCACGATCCACACCAGCCAGAACTGCGGGATGCCCCACACCTTCTTCACATGCACGTGACGCTGGGTGACCATGGTGTTGGCAGCAGCAGCGACGGGCGGCGTCCAGCCTTCAGGCTTCCAGCCCGACGGCGGCACGCGGTAGCCCAGGGCACCGGCGACCATGAAGGCAAAGTAGATCAGGGCCATGACCACGAAGGTCTGCATCACACCGGGGTCAGTGGGCGTGGCGAAGTGCTTCATCAGCTCCACCGCCAGGGGCGAGCCGATCATCGCGCCGCCGCCAAAGCCCATGATGGCCATGCCGGTGGCCATGCCACGACGGTCCGGGAACCACTTGATCAGCGTGGAGACGGGCGAGATGTAGCCCAGACCCAGACCGATACCGCCGATCACGCCCGAGCCCAGGATCATCATCCAGAGCTGATGGGTGTGGATGCCAAGGGCGGAGATCATCATGCCGCCGCACCAGCACAGCGCGCTGACCAGACCGGCCTTGCGCGGGCCGGCGCGTTCCAGCCAACCGCCCCAGATGGCGGCGGAGCAGCCCAGGAACACGAAGAACAGGGTGTACATCAGACCGAGCGTGGTCACGGTCCAGTCGCACTGGGTGGTGAACAGCTGGTCAAAGAAACTCACGTCCTTGCCGCAAGCCGCGCCGGTCCCGGCGGTCTGCATCAGCTTGGACAGCGGCAGCCAGAACACCGAGAAGCCGTAGGCCATCCCGATGCACAGGTGAATGGCCAGGGCGCTCGGCGGCACCAGCCAGCGATTGAAGCCGGGCGCAGCAATGGTGCGCTCCTTGCTCAGCCAGCTTGCGCCGCTGGGCGCGACGCTGGGGTCGGTCAGCACTGAAGACATGGGTCCTCCTGAAAATGAATGGGCACGTCGGCCTTTTCTTCGGTTACTCCACCGGCGCAGTGAACCCCTCCGTCCAATCGCCAGCATCGATTTCGTTAGGAACCGCTCACTCGTTACATCCGGTAAAGACTGAGAGGGTCCGCGCGAGACCGCACATATTGAGGGTAACGATTGACGAAACCGTACAACCCCACAAGCTGTACGGATGTATATCGCGCCGACGCGACAACTTGTGCACGTTTACACGACTCCGTGCGGAAGGCGAATGCACTGTTCGTGCGAGGGCTGGATGCCGACGCCATGGGCCCTGCAGGGATTTGAAGCGGCGGATGTGACGAATGTCGCACCGCGCTCCTTGGGGTTTCCTCGCAAATCCAGCCCTACCTGGAATCCGGGCATGTCCGGGGCTAGGGACCATCCCTATTGTTCTCAATACGAATGCATTGCGCGCAGAACGCCGACCGGTTTGTCACCTGCTCTGTAACTTCGGCCGACAGTTGCCCACAGAGGAAACGATTCGATGCAGGCCCTTGAGAGGACGGCGTGCCCGAATGGGATAGGACGGCGGCGGCGAAGACATTCACGATGACGGCGATTCCCTTTTCAGCTTTTTTGTCTGCATCGCCATGAACGCTTCCTCCTCCCCGGCTCTGCCCACGCCGCCTCGCACGGCGCCGCTGTCTTCCAATACGGGTGCCACGCTGCTCGCGGCGGTGGGCGGGTACGTCGATACCCTGGGTTTTGTCGCCCTCTTCGGTCTCTTCACCGCCCACGTCACCGGCAACTTCGTGCTGATCGGCGCGGAACTCGCGCGGCCCGGCCATGGCGTGCTGCTCAAGCTGCTGGCCTTCCCCGCCTTCATCCTGGCGGTGGCTGCTTCGCGCATCATTGCCTTGTGCTGCGAGCGGCATGGCTACAACGCGGTGCGAACCCTGCTGGGATTGCAGGCGCTGCTGCTGCTGGGCTTCATGCTCGCCGGACTCTATGGTCATCCGATGCGAGGCTCCGAGCATCCGCTGGCGATTGCCGCCGGTCTGCTGGGCGCCACCGCCATGGGCCTGCAAAATGGAATGGGCCGTTTGCTTCTGAGCAAGCTCACGCCGCATACCGTCATGACTGGCAATGTCACCCAGTTGGTGCTCGATCTGACGGATTGCCTGCTGGGCAGTGGTACACCGGAATTGCGCAGCCGCATTCAGAAGATGCTGTGGCCGATTGTGGCTTTCGGCGCTGGCGCCATCCTCGGCGCGCTGGCGTTTGTGCATTTCGGCTGGCTGGCGCTGGTGCCCGCGTGTCTGACGGTGGCATTGCTGGCGTGGCGCGGCATTGCCGCCTAGCATTGGGGACGAACGGCCCGCCATCAGAACAAAAGCCGCCGTAGATCCTCCCGATTTGTATCGAGCTGAAATCTTCCTTTTGTCCTACAGGCGCTGACGGCCTCGACCCACCCGCAAGCGCCGTTCCAAGGTCCACAGTTAGTCCTACCCGATCCAGCGATCGGCAAGCCAATTCAAGCCTAAAGGAGAGACTGATGAACCCGACCAAATCCCTTGTGACCGGTGCCGTCGCCCTGACCGCTTTTGCGAGCGTGCTGGGTCTGGCCTATGCCCAAACCGAAAACGCGACGGACGCCACCCAGACCCAGACGATGCAGCAACAGCAATCGTCCCAGATGACCGACCCGTCTCAGCAAGCTGTTCCGGCCGAGCAGAGCATGGCCCAGTCGCAAGATCCGGCTGCCAGCGCTGCCAATCCGCAGCAGCAGACCTACAGCGAGTCGCAATCGAACTCGGCGCCGTCCAACCAGCAGATGCAAACCCAGGACAACACCTGGCAGAACCAGAATGCTGCGTCGCAGCAAGACCCGCTGCCCACCGAGCCGACCTCCGCCGGTACGCCCGCTCCCCGCGCTGACCGCAACTAAGGCGGGCCGGACAGACTTGGTCCTGAGCGCCTGATCCTGACAAGGGGGTCCCATGCTGCGTGCATCCAGCGGATATTCCAAGGGTGAATCCACCCCGGATGACTCCGGTACACCGGCCCAGCCGGCGTCCGGTTCGCTTCGAGAGAACGTCGTGTGGGCCGCCCAGGGTCTGGCCTTGGGCCTGGTCGCCGCAGCCATTGCCTGGCCGGCAGCAAAGTATGTGATGAGAGAAGCACGCGCGGTGCAGCAGCCCGATGTCGTCCAGACACAGGGGCCGCAGCGCGCGGCAGGTGCCATTCCGCCGCGGCCCCGCATGGTGCTCGGCGGCACGGCCGATTTCGGCAAGGTGAAAGCGTCTTCCCAGGCGCGTCAACTCGCCGGATGGGTGATGGCCGGCTACGACCACGGCGGTCGCCCGTTCGCCATTCTCGACAAGCGTCAAGCTCAGGTGTTTGTCTTCTATCCGGACGGCAAGCTCGCTGGCGCGACGCCCGTGCTGCTCGGATACGCCGCTGGCGACGACAGCGTGGCCGGCATTGGACTGCGCCCGATTGCGGAAGTGAAACCGTCCGAGCGCACGACTGCGGCGGGACGATTCGTCGCGCAGCCCGGCCGCAATGCAATGAATGAGGATGTGCTGTGGGTGGACTATGAAGCCGCCGTGTCCATGCATCGCGTCCGACCGACCAATCCCGCAGAGCGCCGCCTGGAGCGACTCGCCACGCCCACGCCCAAGGACAACCGCATCAGCTACGGCTGCATCAACATGCCGGTGAAGTTCTTCGAGACCCAGCTCTGGCCGATCATGGGCAAGCGCGGCGGCATCGTGTATGTGTTGCCGGAAAAGAAATCGATGGAACAGGTTTTCGGCGAGCAGATGAAGCGGGCTCAGGCCGGCATGCCCACCTGAGATTACGCCCACTTCCGTGACATGGCGTGATGGAGCGGCCGCCCCGGCGTATGCTGGCGCGGCTGATTCACTTCATGGACCCGCACCGGTCTTGAATGCCATGACCCATCGCACCGCCCTGATGATCATCGACGTCCAGCATCTGCTGTGTCACGGGCGCTATGCCTGTCACGACATCGAGCAGGTGATCGAGCGATTGAATGGCCTCATTCGCGACGCGCGCACCGCCGGTGTGCCGGTGCTCTTTGTGCAGCATGAGGAGAATGAAGAAGGCGGTCTGCAATACGGGTCCGAGGCCTGGCAGCTTGACAGTCGGCTGGATGCGCAGCCGGGTGAACCCCGAATCCGCAAGACGGCCGCCGATTCGTTTCATCGCACCGACCTCGACGCGCTGCTGCGCATGCTGGGCATCCGCCACCTGGTGATCGGCGGATTGCAGAGTGATTACTGTGTCGACACCACCGTGCGGCGGGCTTTGTCGTCCGGCTATGACGTGACGCTGGTGTCAGACGGGCACAGCACCATCGACGACGGCGAACTGACGGCGGCGCAAATCTCCGCGCACCACACCCGCATCCTCAGTCACCTGCAGAATTTTGGTCCAACGATGGCCACCGCGCCGGCGGCGTCGATCCGCTTCGCCAGGCAGGACGCCTGAGCGCCGGACGGCTGCGGCCCCCGGTTCAGCGACCTGCCCGGTCGTCCCGATGACTGACCGCCTCGGCCCAGTCGTCCCAGGTGGACTCGGTCACTTCCAGGCCATCCAGCGAGGGACGGTCGGCGTCGTTCAACTGACCGGCTGCGGCCAGGCGCCGCTGCATCATCAACTCGGTCTGGCGCAGGATGCGTTGCATCACCAGACTGAACTGGTGGTGCTGTTGACCCACCGTGTGGGCGGCGAATCGATGTCGCATGTCTTGATCTCCCCTCATGTCGCCACTATCAGGCGCAGACGTCGGACGTGCCATCCCACCATAGGGTGTACCCGAGGCAGCGCCAGGACCCAAGGACAGACGGTCGGCGCGCACCGGTCAGACGGCGGCTGATCCGTTTCTGGCAGACGGGATGCCTGCAAAAACAAGGAGATACAGAAGGGCGCCCCCGCAACGGGACGGTGGCGACCCGGCGTGCATGACCCGAAGGGAGCGGGTGGGGAGCCAGAGGGGAGGCTGTCAGCTGCACACGCTCCAAAGAGGGGGATGAGGTCGCGCCCTCCCCCATTGGCGGGTCAGATGACCTGACGCAGTAGCGCGTAGAGCGCAATCACGGCGGAGATCAGGCAGGCGACGGTCTTCATCGACCGGCTGCTGATGAAGGCCCCTACAGTGCTGGAGACCAGGATGGCGGCGAGCAGATAGTTGGTTTTCATAGGGCCGCGATTGTGGCGCGGTTCACCTCGACCGTGATGTGACGCAATTCCTCATGAATGGCCAGAAGTTGTTTGAAATCTTCCGGCCGTGCGTCTGTCGCCGTCACCACGGACAGGATGCAGGCGTAGTGGCTGCGGCCGACCCGCCAGACATGCAGATCGGTGATCGTCGCCGGCCAGGGGCTGGACTGAATGACGTCGCGGACTTCCTGTACCACCGGGGCATCCATCTCGGCGTCCAGCAGCACCCGGCCGGTGTCGATGACCAGGCCCCGAGCCCACACCAGCACCAGCACCGCGCCGACGATTCCCATCACCGGATCCAGCCAGCTCAGCCCCAGGTACCAGCCGGCGAGCAGGGCCACGATGGCCAGCACGGAGGTGGCGGCGTCAGCCAGCACGTGGATGTAGGCGGCGCGGAGGTTGAGGTCGTGGTGGTCGTGAGCGTCATGGTGGGAATCGTTGCCGTGGTCCTCGCCGTGATCGTGCGAGTGCCCATGCCCATGCCCATGCCCATGCCCATGCCCATGCCCATGCCCATGCCCATGCCCGTGGCCGTGATGGTGCCCGCCGCGCAGCAGCCAGGCGCAGATCAGATTCACCACCAGCCCCAGGGCCGCCACCGCCACGGCTTGTGAATAGTGGATGGGCGTGGGCGACATCAACCGCTCGATGGATTGAAACGCCATCAACCCCGCCACCCCGATCAACAGCAGCGCGCTGCTGAAGCCGCCCAGAATTTCGATCTTCCAGGTGCCGAAAGCGAATCGTCCGTCCCTGGCCCACCGCCGGGCGGCGGCATAAGCCAGCACCGACACCCCCAATGCCACGGCATGGGAACTCATGTGCCAGCCATCCGCCAGCAGCGCCATCGAATTGAACAGATAGCCGCCGACGATCTCGGCCACCATCATCACCACGGTGAGCATCACCGCCCAGCGGGTGTTGCGTTCCGCCAGCGGATTGCCTTCGTCAAACACGTGGGTGTGCTGATGCGGCGCAAGAGAGGCTGGGGAGGTCATGGTGCAGATCCTTTTGGCATACTCCCCCCCAGTATATTGACGCCCGCCTGATCGGCCGCTTGGCCTCTCTAGAATCAACGTCCATGGCACACACCATCACCGGAAAGAAAAAACTGCTGGGCCGGATCCGCCGCATCCAGGGCCAGACCGCCGCGCTGGAACGCGCAGTGGAAGGCGAGGACGAGTGCCTGGACGTGCTGCAACAGATCGCCGCCATCCGCGGCGCGGTCAATGGCCTGATGGCGGAGGTCATGGAGGGGCATCTACGGGAACATCTGGCCTCTCCCACCCTGGACGAGCACAGCCGTCAGGTCGAAACAGAAGCGATCGCCAAGGTCTTGAAGTCCTACCTGCGCTGATCGGTCCGTTCCCCGTTCGTCGGCGGTGTAACAACCGTGCGAAGCACAGACCGGCGTGCCACTTCATGCGTGAATGACGCACGTGGCGGGCATGTCGCATGCCCCATGGGTCATCAGGTCTACGGCGTACAGGCCAGGACGGCGTGAGCCGCTCCCCATCGACGGTCGAAAAGTCGCGCAGACCACGCACCATCGCTGACGTCTGGAGCCCGTGAGGACGGTAGACTCTGGCCGCCAAAAAGTCATATCTGCAAGGGGCATCGGGTGGAGCCAGACCAGAATCCCGTCGTGCGAGTCGTGGTGCTGGGCGGCTCGGCCGGAAGCATTGAAGTGTTGAGTACCGTCCTGTCCGGGCTTCCGCGCGAGCCTGGTTTTGCGGTGCTGGTCATCACCCATCTCCCACCGGACATCGAATCGCATCTGCACGAGTTGCTGCAGACGCGCACCGAGCTGCCGGTTGAGCGATTGCAGCACTTCACCAAGATCGAGCACGACCATGTTTATGTTCTGCCCGAGAACGCGCTGGTGCATGCTCTGGACGGACACTTCCGCCTGACACGTCGGCAGCCGGGCCCTCACCTGCCGCTGGATGTGTGCCTGGCGTCACTGGCGCAGGATCCCGACGTGCATGCTGCCGCCGTGATCCTGTCCGGCTCCGGTCGCGACGGCGCCAATGGACTGGCCGACCTGCGCTCCGCCGGCGGCCTCGTCATTGCACAGGCGCCCAACACCGCCGAGCACGACAGCATGCCGACCGCGGCCATCAACACCGGTCTGGTGGAGCAGGTGCTGCCGCCGGCCGATATTGCGTCGGCGCTGGTGCGCCGTTTTGGCGATCCGGCCCATGACACTGATGACGGACCGATGGAGACCAATGCCGACGCATTGGAGACCGCGCTGGGCATCGTGCAGCAAAAGACCGGGGTGAATCTCGGCTATGTGAAGGACGTGAACCTGCGCCGCCGGTTCCTGCGACGCGTGCTCCTGCAAAAGAATCGGGACGTGCCCGCGTATCTGCAGTTGCTGCGTTCGGACGCACTGGAAGCAGCGTCCCTGAGGGACGATGTGCTGATCGGTGTCACCGCCTTCTTCCGGGACGCGGAGTTCGTGAATGTCCTGCGCCAGACGGTGATTCCGAAACTGCTGGAACTGCAGCACGATCCGATCCGGATCTGGGTGCCGGCCTGCTCCACCGGGGAAGAGGTCTACACGATTGCCATGCTGCTGCGCGATGCGTTGCAGACCGAAGGGCTGAATCGCCGGGTGCAGATTTTCGGCACCGACATCAATGAGGCGTCGATCGAGACGGCCCGGGCCGGTCGCTACAGCGCGGCGGCGGTGGAATGCGTGCCGGAGCCTTTCCGCGCCAGCGCATTCAATGCCACCCCCACCGGCTATCTGGTCAGCAAGGACCTGCGGGAGATGTGCGTCTTTGCGCGACACAACCTGCTGAGTCATGCGCCGTTCTCCAGCATGGGCCTGATCAGCTGCCGCAACATGATGATCTACCTGCGCAAGGAAGCGCAGCAGCATGTGCTGGAGGTGCTGCATTACGCCTGCCGTCCGGATGGCCTGCTGATCCTCGGCCGTGCCGAAGCCGCGTCGCTGGCGGACGGCTTCGAGCATGCCGGTGCGCCGCATCTCTACCGCAAGCTCACCTCGGCGCGTCGCCACCGCCCGCTGTTCCCGATCGATGCACTGCGCCCCTGGGCGAGCGAGGGCACCGCACCCCGCCCGGCCCAGCCACCGGCGCCGGACATGATGAACGACGCCATCAACCGTGTGGCGATGGCCAGGTATGTGCCGCCGGGGTTTGTGGTGGACGCCAATGGCGATGTCGTGCAGTTCCGCGGCGATGTGGCGGCCTTCATTGCGCCGGCCACCGGAGAAGCGACGCTGGCGCTGCCCCGGCTGCTGCATGCGGAACTCAATGTGCCGGTGCGCACGGCGCTGATTGAGGCCAAACGCACCGCCAGCCCGGTACGCCGGGAGCGGGTGCAGTTCATGGAGCGGCGCTACGTGCTGGAAGTGCTGCCGGTGGACACCCAGGCGCCGCTGCCGCATTTCCTGGTGACGCTGGCGCCGCAGGTGGACGAGACCAGTCCCACCATCGTGCTGCCCAGCCAGCCGCCGCGGGCGCGGGTGGACGAACTGGAACGCACCGTCACCACGCTGTCCGATGAACTGGAAGCCACCCAGGCGCAGCTCAAGACGGTGGTCATTGAATTTGAATCGGCCAATGAGGAACTGCGCACGGCCAATGAGGAAATGCTCAGCACCAATGAGGAGCTGCAAAGCGCCAACGAAGAACTGCAGAGTGCCAAGCAGGAGCTCGAATCGGCCAACCAGGAACTGGTGTCCCTCAATGAAGAGCTCAAGTCCCGCAATGACCAGCTGGATGTGGTCAATGACGACCTGACCAATCTGGTCGAAGGCATTCCGCTGCCGGTGGTGCTGCTGGACCGTCAGCTCAAGCTTCGTCATGCCTCGCCCCAGGCGGCGCAGCTGTTCGGTTTGTCCGCCGAGCACATCGGTCAACCGCTGAGTGCCGTCAGCAACCGATTCTCCCTGGGCGACCTGGAACAGCTGGTGCAGGCGGCGGTGCAGGGGCTGACCCCGGTCGAACATGAGTATCAGGACAATGAAGAGCGCTGGTGGATGGTGAATGTGCGGGCCTACCGCACCGCTGATGACCGGATTGACGGCGCGGTGATCGCCTTCCAGGACATCCACCAGCTCAAGCGCGCTTTGAATCAGGCGCAGGATGCCCGGGTGGATGCCGAGCGCGCAAACACGGCCAAGGACGATTTTCTGGGCATGGTGTCGCATGAGCTGCGGGCGCCTTTGAACGTGATCGCCGGCTGGGCGTCCGTCTTGCGGCAGGCGCATGAGCGGCACACCCTGAGCGAGGCTTCCACCGGCCGTGCCGTGGCCACCATCCTCAAGCACTGCCAGGCGCAGGCGCAACTGATTGATGACCTGCTGGATGTGTCCCGCATCACCTCGGGCCATCTGGCGCTGGAAATGCGTCCGATCGATCTGGCGGCCAGTGCACGTGCAGTGATTGAAGGGCTGATGCCGACGGCGCAGTCCAAGCAGCTGACGCTGGTGGCCTCCGGCCTTCAGGAAGCCATGCGGGTGCAGGGCGACCCGCGTCGGGTGCAGCAGGTGGTGTCCAACCTGCTGGGCAATGCCTTGAAATTCACGCCGGCGGGAGGGCGCATCACCCTGAGCCTGAACCGCGTCGGAACGATGATTGAACTGGCGGTGGCGGATACCGGCATTGGCGTGAGTGCCGACCTGCTGCCGCATCTGTTTGATCGATTCACCCAGTCGGACATCAGCCGCACACGCGAATATGGCGGCCTGGGGCTGGGCCTGTCGATCGTGCGGCACCTGGTGGTGGCGCATGGCGGCACCGTGGCCGCGCACAGTGACGGCACTGGCCGGGGCACCCGCCTGACGGTGCGCTTCCCCGCGGTGGAACTGGGTCAGGATCTGACGCTGGCCGCTACAGAGACACCCGCCGGACAGTCCGACCTCACCGGCCTTCAACTGCTGCTGGTGGACGATGACAGCCAGGGGCTGGAAGCGCTGGAACAGGTGCTGCGCATGGCGGGCGCAACGGTCATGACGGCCGGGTCGGTGGCCGCAGCAAGAGACCTGCTGGCCGTCCACCGGTTCGATGCGCTGGTCAGTGATGTGGCGATGCCGGGGACGGATGGATATGCGCTGATTCGCGAGCTGCGGAATCAGGAGCATCAGCGGCGCGGCGGGGCGGCTGCAGGGTCAGCCTCCGCGACTGGTGCGGCGTCCACCGCATCCGAGGCTGGAAGACCGGTGGACGGGCTTGTGACACCGAATGGCCTGGATGCACAGGGCTACATCCGGATGATGGCGATTGCATTGAGCGGCCTGGCGACCCTGCAAGACCGGGACGCGGCCATTGCCGCCGGATTCGACGACCATCTGCCCAAGCCGGTGGATATCGATCGATTGATGGAACGACTGGGGCTGGTGCGGCGCGGTTGACGGCTGTGGGTGGGACTCACCCCTGCGCCAGAGAGGCCCGGTGTCTTGCCCAAGGCGAAGACACCCGCTTCCAGACCCACAACCACACCCCGGCCAGCAGATAACTCAGCCAGCAACTCAGGGCTCCCGTCACCACGAACTTCACCAGCGCGGGCGCGTCCACCTGCCGCCAGGCCAGGGACACTCCCACGACCACCGGCGCATGCAGCACGAAGATCGTGTACGCCCGCTGCCCCATCGTCCGCCACACCGCGTGACTGACGTCCATCCGTTGGAAGCGCCAGAGCAGGCCCAGGATCACCCCCCAGGCCACCAACGGCTCCCAGAAGGCGTACACCGCCGCCAGCACATGCCAGCCGCCTTCCGGCGCGCCCTGCAGCACAGGCAGCTTGGGCGCGGCCAGTGCCAGCATCGGCAGGACGGGTAGCGTCCACCGGCGTACCCGACGCCACCCCTGAACCTGATCCGGATCCAGTCGCTCCAGCCAACGGGTGCCGGCGGCCGCATAACCGCCCCAGAACAGGGTCACGTACCCCGCAAAATAGCCGAGCTGAAGTCCCCACCAGGTCGTTCCCACCGGCCACACCAGGCGCAGCGCAAACGCCACCGCGCCGGTGCCGAGCGCTGCCCACAGCAGTTGCCGGTTGCTAGGCGCCGGCATCGCTCTGAGAAGCCCCAGCTTGAACACCACCGCCGCCGCGCAGGCGAAGATCAGCAGCGCCTGGCAGAACCACAGCGGGCCCCGCTCGAATTCCCCATGCCGCAGCAAATCACCCAGCGTCTGAAGGAAGGGGTGGCCATTGGCCGTTTGCGCCCATGCAATGGTGATGGGGCCGAGCACCCATCCGAAGAACAGCAACGGCAGACCCAGACGGATGAACCGATCACGCAGATAGGCGCTCACGCCTTTGCGCTGGAGGGCCCCCGGCGTGAAATAGCCTGCCAGCAGGAAGAACAGGCCCATGAAAAAGGACTGATTGAAGGTGCAGAAGAAGATCAGCGCCTTTGACTGCAAGGAGCCATTCGGCAGGATTTCCTTGTAGAACCAGCCGCCCATCGCGCCATAGGTGATGGCCGTGTGATGCAGCACCACCAGCATCGTCATGGCGGCTCTCAGGGCGTCCAGTCCCTGCCCCCGATGCGCTCCCGCCGTCGCCGTCCCTGCAGCGCGCGCGGCGTCGGCACCCGTCGCGCTGAACAGCGGCTCGGAGGTCCCAGAGTCGGGAGGGTTCTCAACGGTGGCAGGTGTCAGGCTCATCGAACATCGTCCCCGCAGGACGTCCGCAGCGGGCCTCGCAAGGCGATGTGCTCAGTGTCCCAGTAAAGCGTTCACCGGCCACCACCCACCGCCTCGGTGTTTGCCACTAGAACGGCCTCCTCCAGATCCGCAGTGCATGCTCCCGCTGACAAAGGGGCGCGACCCAACACAGCGCGCCTGCATTGACGATTGATTCGTCGGTCACTCTGAGGCGTCACACACGCCCATTGTTCGCATTGGAATCATTGGCGAATCATTCCATTGGCTACACCGGTTTCTCATTGCGTTTGTCCGTGTTTCTACGTGCACGACCATTCGCCCCGATCGCCGCAAACCCCGATGGCATCGGGCATGCACCTTGCCGCGCTCCGCTCAGCATTCCTTGGAGCCTTCGAATGAGTCCCTTGACCGACATCCAGCCGGTTGTCTTCACGCCAGAGATGGAGCAACCTGCGCCGGACGAGATTGCCACCATTGCCGAATTGGTCGACGTGTTCCTGGGCATGGCGCACACCGTGGCGGACTATGAAGGTCATGCATTCCGTGCCGTGCATGCCAAGGGTCATGCCTTGCTGCGCGGCAAGCTGACCGTGCTCGGTGGGCTGCCGCCGATCTATGCGCAGGGGCTGTTTTCGCAGCCGGGCCAATACAACGCGATGATGCGCATCTCCTCCCCGCCGGCAGAACAATTGTCCGACCAGGTCTCCACACCGCGTGCGGTGGCGCTGAAGCTGATGCGGGTCCCCGGCGAGCGGGTCCCTGAATCGCGGGACCATGACACCCAGGACTTCCTGATGGTGAACGCCCCGGCCTTCACCCGTCCGGGACCCAAGGAGTTCCTGTCCGACGCCAAGCTGCTGGCGGCGACCACCGAGAAGGCGCCGGAAGCCAAGGAAATGCTGTCGTCGGTGCTGCGTGCTGCGGAAGCGGTCGTCGAGGCCTTCGGCGGCGAAAGCGAGACGCTCAAGACCTTGGGCGGAGAGCCCGCCACCCACCCGCTGGGCGACACCTTCTACGCGCAGACGCCCTTCCTCTACGGCCCCTACATCGCCAAATTCGCGCTCGCGCCGGCTTCGCCGTCCCTGACGGCCCTGACCGGTCAGAAGCTCTCCAGCGACGATGAGGATGCGCAGCGCCACGCGATCTCTGCGTTCTTCCACGACGGCGGCGGCGCGCCGGCCACCTGGGAGCTACGGGTCCAGCTGTGCACCGATCCGGAGCGGATGCCGATCGAAGACGCTTCCGTGCCGTGGCCGGAGGATCTGAGTCCGTTCGTGCCGGTGGCCACGCTGGAAGTCCCGCCGCAACAGAGCTGGCTGCAGGGCCGCAGTCAGGTCGAAGAGGATGAGATCGCCTTCGATCCCTGGCATGCCATCGCCGCGCATCGGCCGCTGGGCGCGCTCAACCGGGCCCGCAAGGTGGTGTTGGCGGCGTCCCGGCAATTCCGCGGCGGCTTCAATCGCTGCCCGATCCACGAGCCGAAGCTGCGCCGGGCCTGAGGCGTCAGGCCGTCGTTTCCGTCGCGGCCACGCGCTGCTGCTGCCGCGCCCGTTTGACCTCGTACATGCGCGCATCGGCCAGATGCAGCGCTTCTTCGGCGGTCAGCCCGACCGGATTCAGCGCCACCACGCCGACGCTGGCGCCGGCGTACTGCACCGGATGCCCGTCCAGATCAAAGCGGCCAACGGTGGCCAGGGTGGCGCGCTGCTGCAGCGTGGCTGCCGCCTGCAAGGCGTCCGGATGATCGATCACGCCGCCGGACGATGAGGTCCCGGCACGAGCGCGCAGATCGACCCCGGGGCCGACCACCACGAACTCATCACCGCCCATGCGGGCCAGCATGTCGGAGCCGCGCATCTCCAGGGACAGTCGCTGTGCGACTTCGCGCAGGAACTGGTCGCCGAGCTGGTGGCCCAGCCGGTCGTTGATCGCCTTGAAGCCGTCCAGATCGACACAGCCCACCAGCACACAGGTGCCGTCGCGGCTGGCGCGCTGAATCAGCCGCTGGAGCTCGTCAAACAGCGCCCGGCGGTTCGGCAGTCCGGTCAATGAATCGGTCAGTGCAAAGGTGGCGAGCTGCTCATTGGCGGCGCGCAGTTCTTCCACCAGGCGCTCACGTTCAATGGATTGCCCGACCAGCGCGGAGAACAGCGACAGGGCCGCCAGCGCATCCTCACTGACCGGCTGCACCCGCGCACTGGCGCCGCACAGCGTGCCGAGCAGCGCGCCGTCGTCGCTGCGCACGGGCGTGCTCACATAGGTTTGAATGCCCAAGCGCTGTGCGGCCTTGCTGTCCGGCCAGCGCTGCGGCACATCCAGCGTCACCCGGCGATCCTCTTCCAGCGCCCGGCGGCAGAGGGTGTCTTCCCAATCCACCACCAGGCCTTCCGGCACCTGCATCGCTCCCACATTGCGGGCGATCAGCACGCGCTGCCGGGCGGCGGACTCGTCCACCGCGGTGAGATAGGTCGATTCCAGGCCGGTGACGGTGCCCAGCATATCCAGCAGGGGGCGTGTGAGCTGTTCAAGGCTGCGGGCCTTGGGGACCGTGGCAGACAGCTGGGCAATCAAGGCATCCAAGATAGGCGCGTCATAGAGGGGCAGACGCGCCGATCTTAGCCGAGCAGGGTCATGCGCCCCGGGCGTAATCCCCCAGGCCCGGGGCCACCCCCTTGCCGTCGTTGGAGTCGCGGCTGGGGAAACCGGCGGCCGGCCGGCTCTGCTGGTTCAGGGCTTCGCCAGGGTTGACGGCGCCGGTGGCCTTGGCGACACCCCGGGTCAGCGGCGTGGCGGCCATGCCGTCGCCCAGGGGCATGCGCGCCTCGCCATCGCCCTGTGACTTGGCGGGTGCGCCGCCATGGCGCTGCCAGCCGGTGTTGAGAGAGCTGCGGGCACCGCGTGCGGCGTAGTAACCCAGGGCGGCCACGCCGGTCAGCACGGCGATACGGATCAAACTGCTCATGGAGATTCCTTTCAGAGTAGGGGATCGATGAGCCCTGTCTGGCATGCGGCGCACCCAGGCCCGGCCCTGTGCCTCGGCCCGCCGCACAGCCCAATGATCCTGTCCTGCTGCAAAGATTTCGCGTGATCCACGAGGAGAAGAAACGGACGGGTGCTTCCGCCTCAGGCGCCGCGCTTGCCAACTCAGGGCTCCCCGCACACAGGAGACCCGCCATGGCGCAGGAACAGATCTATCGCGGCACCAGCTACGTGGTGGAGGCCGTGCCCGCCGGTCAGGACGGCTGGCATGGCCGCTTCCGGCTGCTGGACATCGGCACCGTCGGTGATGCCGACAGCCTGCATCCCTCGCTGGACACTGTCTGGGCCACCGAGAACGAGGCCCTCACCTATGCCACCGAGGCGGCCTGTCACGCCATCGAGACCTTGCAGACCGGTCGTCCGCAAGGCCAGGGTCACGGCAGTCCGTCATCGGAGCGCCGTTTCACCTCGCTGGGTCAGTAAGCCGACTCGCCCAGGGCCTGCGCCACCAGCGCGGCCTGCTCCTGTTGATGCACCGCATGGGACGAGGTCGCGCCCGACGCGGTGGTCGGCCGCGACACGCACCGCAGCCGCACCTGCGATGGCAGCAGCGGCTCGATCTGCTCCCGCACAAAGCTCCAGGCGCCCTGGTTCCGGTGTTCTTCCTGCACCCAGGTCAGCTCCACCGCGGACGGATATCGCGCCAGCAGCCCGGAGAGCTCCTCCGCCGGAAACGGATAGAGGCATTCGAGCCGAAGCACCGCCAGATCGGCGCGCGTGACCGCCCTTCGCCCCGCATCCAGGTCATGGAAGAGCTTGCCGCTGCACAGCAGCAAGCGCTCCACCTGTGCGGCGTTCTCCACCCGCTCGTCATCCAGCACCGGCTCGAACCGCCCGTGCACCAGTTGCGTCAGCGAGGCATGAGACGCCCTCGTGTGATAGAGCGTGGCCTTGGGCGACATCACCACCAGCGGCTTGCGATGCGGCGAGCGTCCCTGCTGTCGCAGCAGATGAAACCATTGCGCAGCGGTCGATGGCATGGCCACACGCAGGTTGTCGCCGCCGCACAGTTGCAGAAAACGGCTGAGGTAGGCGCTGGAATGGTCCGGGCCCACCCCTTCGTGGCCATGCGGCAGCAGCAGTGCAAGGGCGGATCGATAGCCCCACTTGTCTTCGCCTGAGCTGATGTATTGATCCAGAAACACCTGCGCGCCATTCACGAAGTCGCCGAACTGCGCTTCCCAGACGGTCAGCCCCTCTGGCCGCTGCACGCTGTAGCCGTATTCGAAGCCCAGCACTGCCTCTTCCGACAGCGGTGAGTTGTGGATCTCGAAAGGCGCGGCACCGTCGCCGAGCTGCTGCAGCGGCACCATTTCCTGCGGTGGCTGCGACTCGTCCTGAGACACCCACACCGCCTGCCGATGCAGGAAGGTGCCTCGACGCACGTCCATGCCGGAGATGCGGATGGGCACCCCCTCCGACAGCAGCGTGGCGCAGGCCAGCGCTTCACACAGAGCCCAATCGGCATTGGGCGCGTCGTCGTCGGTGGACACGGCCCTGCGCCAGTGGTCGATCAGCGTCTGCACGATCACATGGGGCTGGAAGCCCTCGGGCAGGCGCGTCATCGCGGCGACCAATCCGCGCAGCAGGTCGGCGCTGACCGGCGGTGCCGACATGGCGGCGGTGGGCACCGGCGCCGGTGGCTGCCAGTTGGGCAGATGCGGATCCGAGAACGCCTGGTGCGCCTTCCACCGTCGCCGCGCGATGTGGCTGTCCATGTCCTCCCCGGCTGCGATGCCTTCGGTCTTCAGGCGCGCGGCATACCGGTCCGCCACACTGCGGTGTCGCTGCGTCAGTGCGTGGATGCGGGGCCGGGTCAGCGCCGGCACATCGCTTTCGGAGTGCCCCAGCCGCCGGTAGCCGATGAGGTCGATCACCACATCCGAATGGAAGCGGGTCCGCCACTCGATGGCGATGGCCGCCGCCCGCAGCGCCTGCTCCGGATCGTCCGCATTCACCCGCAGCACCGGCGCATCGACCATCCGGGTGACGTCGGTGCAGGTCTGCGGCGGCCAGCGGACCATCGGATTGGGCTCGGTGAACCCCACCTGATTGTTGATGATCACATGCACCGTGCCGCCGACTCGGTAGCCGGGCTTGCCGCCCAGCATCAGGCTCTCCATGACGACACCCTGGCCGGCAAAGGCGGCGTCGCCATGCAGCATCAGCGGCAGGACTCGGCGGACGCCGGAGTCGCCCAGGGCATCCTGCTGCGCGCGCGCCATGCCGAGCAGCACCGGATGCACGCTCTGCAGATGCGACGGGTTGTGCGCCAGGGTGAGGTGCACCCGGCCCTGCGGTGTCTCCAGCATCCGCTCACCGCCGAGGTGGTAGACCAGATCGGTGTGGCGCTCCGGATGCGGCGACTGGGAATCGAAGAAGTCCAGCACCTGGGCCGGCGGCAGGCCCAGCAGATTGATCATCACATTGACCCGCCCGCGGTGGGGCATGCCCATCAGGATGCGCTCCGCGCCGTGCCCGGCGGCCGACTCGCAGACGGCATGCAGCAGCGGAATCAGCGCTTCGCATCCCTCCAGCGAGAAGCGCTTGCCATGGGGGAAGTGCAGCGCCACATGCTCTTCCCAGGTCTGCGCGCGAATCAGGTGCTCCAGCAGCGCCAGCCGTTCCTGATGGCCTTGCGGAGTGGGCGGCGCCGATTCCATGCGCTGATAGAGCCACTCCCGACGCTCGTCATCCCGGACCGCGGAGGCATCCAGCGCGAGCGTGCCGCAATAGATCGACTTGAGGCACCGGTCCAGATCCGCCACCGTGCGCGCGCTCCACAGCGGTGTGCCCGCGGCATTGAGCCAGTCGGACGGATGCAGTCCAAACGCCTGCGGCGACAAGGCGGCCAGATCCGCCGGACGGCTCAGTTGCAGAGGATCGATGGCGGCGCACCGATCGCCCAGCCGGCGATGCGCATCAATGAACGCCAGCACCTCGGGGCGGAGACGGGAAGGCTGCGGGCCCTGGATGTCCGCGGGCCGATGGATGTCATTCATATCAGAGCACAAACGTCTTCACGGCTTCATTGAGCTGCGCCGCCTGCTCCTGCAAGGCGCGTGCAGCGGCGGTGCTCTGTTCCACCATCGCGGCGTTTTTCTGGGTGGTGTCGTCCATCTGCATGATGGCGGCATTGACCTGTTCAATGCCCAGACTCTGCTCCCGGCTGGAGGCGCTGATTTCCGCCACCACCCCACTGACCTGCTGAATGCCGCTCACCACCTGCTGCATGGTGTTGCCTGCATGGGTGACCAGGCGACTGCCGGCACTGACCTGCTGCGTCGAGTCATCGATCAGCGACTTGATCTCCTTGGCCGCACCCGCCGATCGCTGCGCGAGGGCCCGCACCTCCGACGCGACCACCGCAAAGCCGCGTCCATGTTCGCCCGCCCGTGCGGCTTCCACCGCCGCATTCAGCGCGAGGATGTTGGTCTGGAAAGCAATGCCGTCAATGACGCCGATGATTTCACCAATCCGCTGCGAAGAGGCCGAGATCGAGTTCATCGTGCTGACCACTTCGCCGACCGCCGTGCCGCCCTGGCTGGCCACTTCAGACGCGGAGACCGCCGTCGCGCTCGCCTGATTGGCATTGTCCGCACTCATGCGGACCGCCGCGGTCAGCTGTTCCATGGCGGACGCCGTCTGCTGCAGCGCACTGGCCTGGGCTTCGGTGCGCGCGGACAGATCCGCATTGCCTTGCGCCACCTCATGCGCCGCCGCGGAAATCGTCACCGCCCCGCGGCGGACGTCCGACACGATACGGTGCAGGCTGCTCACCATGTGCTGCAGCGCCGCCACCAGCCGGCCCACTTCATCGCGGCTCTGCGCAACCGGGTGATAGGTGAGATCGCCTTTGGCCACATCCTCCGCCAGACTGATGGCGCCGTGGATGCGCGTGGTCACCGAGCGGGTGATGCTGATGGCGGTCATCACGCCCAGCAACACCGCCACGATCGCCACCGCCCCCATCAGCAGCTTGGAGCGGCGCGCGTCCTCATTGGCACGGGCCACATCGGTCTGCATGGCCTGCGCCTGGTAGTCCACCATCTTGTCGATCAGCGCGTAATAGCGCACCTGCTGCTGCGCCATCTCGCCCTGGTAGACCGTCATCGCCTGCTCCCGCTGGCCCGCGGCCACCAGGTCAAACAGCTTGCGCACTGCAGCGCCATAGTCCTTGCGCGCCACCGACTGCTCGGCAAAGATGGCCTTGCCTTCGTCGGTATTGAGCATCTTCTCGAACTTGGCAAAGTTCTCGGTATTGGTGGCGCGCACCTTGGCGTAATCGTCCATGTAGCGCTTGCTTTGCGCCGGGTCGGTACTGAGCAGAAGGCGGCCGATGACGATCACCCCCTGGTCGCCCACATTCTTGATGTCGTCGCTGACGGCGATCTGCGCATAGCGATCCTCCACCAGCTGGTTCATGGTCTCGCTGATTCGCGTCAGCACCGAGAAGGCCACTGCAAGGACCAGCAGCAGCAGGATCAACACCACGGCGAAGGCGGCTGACAGCCGCGTGCCGATGTTGAGGTCGGACAGTCTTGGCATGTGGTTCTCCCTTGCCCCCATCTCAGACGGATGCCGGGTCTCTGCCCGAACAACTCGGCGACCGCCGGGGGATGGGACTTCGCGGCAAAGCGAATGCCCGCCTCCGGCCGGAATCGCAGCCGTCATGCGTACGGTGGCTGAAGGGATTGCCGCACTGATACGGCCCGGCGGCAATGGAAGACCCCGCCTGCCGATCAGGAATTCACCGGCGCATCGGGGTTTCGGCCTCAGGCTTCAGGCCTGATCCGCAAAGGTGGTGATGTATTGCCGCGCCACTTCGTCGGCATGCAAGAGGGCTTCTTCCTCACTGGGGAAGTCGTCGTCCAGCTCGTGCCAGCGGCTGGCATCCATGTGGCTGTCGCCCTGGCCACGGAGCAGAAACCGTCCCTGGAACGGTCCGGTGCCGCGGGCGGCCAGCAGATAGATGCGGCCTTTGTGCTGACGGGGTGAGGAAGTCTGCTGCATACACAACCGGCGAATGCCGACCCTTGCATTGAAGGGCCCCTGAGTGGGTTGTACACCCCGGCCTCGAAATGCAGTATGAAAACCCGCAAACAAATTGCGTGATGCGCTGCAGCAATCGTCAGACGACTTTCACGACCTGCCTCGCTCTCTCTCAGGCGCTTTCCCGTGCAATGACGTGGCAGGCCAATGCAGTGATTCGCGGCGGCTCCCCGCCCTCGGCGAGACTCAGGATGTGCTGGGCGGCGCAATGGCCAATCTCGCGCGCGGGCGGCCGGATGGTGCTCAGGCTCGGCAAAAGCTTGTCGGCAAAGGCGTAGTCGCCAAAGCCGAACAATGCGAGCTCTGCGGGCACGCGCAGGCCCTGCCGCTGCGCCACGAGCAACGCGCCACAGGCCAGGGTGTCATTGGCAAAGAATGCGGCATCCGGGCGGGGCTGCTGGTCCAGCAGCATCCCCAGCGCCTGAGCCCCTGCTGCCAGGGGATCCGGCTCGGTCGGCGTGACGAACACCGGCGTGCGTCCGGCCTCCTTCAGCGCGTCGGCGTAGCCTTCACAGCGCTCCTTGGCGCTGAAGTCTCCCGCCGCACTGTTGTGCACAAAGGCGATGCGCTGATAGCCGCGCTCACTGAGATAACGCACGCCGTCACGCCCCACCTGCCGATGGGAAAAGCCGATCTGAAAAGGCGTGCGTCTCTGCGCCAGATCCCAGGTTTCCACCACCGGCACGCCGGCCGACTCGATCAGCCGCTCGGTGCCTGCACTGTGGTGACGACTCGTCAGCACCAGTGCGGCCGGCTGCCAGCCCAGGAATGCGCGGACGGCGCGCTCCTCCGCCTCCAGCGAGTAATCACTGGACGCCAGCAGCAATTGATAGCCAGCGTCCGACAGACCATCGGAGAGCGACTGCAGCGTCTGCGCAAAGACGGGCCCGGAGATATTGGGCACCACCATCGCCACCACCTTGTTGTGGGCCGAGGCCAGCCCACCCGCGGCCAGATTGGGCACGTAATTCAGCGCCTCCACGGCCGCCTGGATTCGCTGCCGGGCATCGGCGCCCACCCGCGCAGGCGCATTGAAATAACGGGACACGGTAATGGCCGACACCCGGGCCTGGGCGGCCACATCCGCGAGGGTGGGCCGTTCGGTCGCTCGACGCTTTCGCATAACGCTGTCGGGGCAAGCGGCCTGCCACCTCGGCCACAATGCAGCTCGGCTCGCCCATTCCAGAGATCCGGCAGATCCGACAGATTCCGACCCCACCGAGACAGCGCCATGGCCCTCCCCACCCTTCCCCTGCAGCAGCATCTCCCCTCCACCAGCCCGCTGGCCTTCGGCTGCATGGGCCTGGGTGGCACCTGGGATGACACGCCGTACACCGAAGACCATGTTGCCCACGCCCATGCGGCGGTGGAAGCCGCGCTGGACATTGGCGTCACCCTCTTCGACCACGCCGACATCTACACCCGCGGCAAGGCCGAGTCGGTCTTCGGGGAGCTGATGCGCCGCCAGCCCTCGCTGCGCGACCGGGTGGTGCTGCAGAGCAAATGCGGCATCCGCTTTGAAGATGCAGAAGGCCCCAAGCGCTTCGACCTCTCCCGCGACTACATCGTGTCGGCCACCGAAGCCAGCCTGCGCCGGCTCGGCACCGAGCGGCTCGACATCCTGCTGCTGCATCGTCCGGATCCGCTGTGGGAGCCGGAGGAGATCGCCCTGGCGTTCCGTCAGTTGCGGGAACAGGGCAAGGTGCTGCACTTTGGCGTGTCCAACATGAATGCCGGCCAGATGGCCTGGCTCAGCCGCTCGCTGGATCAGCCGCTGGTGGTCAACCAGTTCGAGATCGGCCTGGGGCATCTGGAGCCGATCGAGTCGGGCACCACCTTCAACGACCGTCAGGCCGCGTCGCGTCCCGGTGCGCTCGCCTGGGCCGGCACGCTGGAGCACTGCCAGCAGCACGGCATTCAGGTGCAGGCCTGGGCCTCCCTGGCCCGTGGGCGTTTCAGCGGAGAGACGGCCAAGGACCCGGCGGACGAGGCCGCCCGCCGACTGGTGCACACACTGGCCGAGCGTCATGGGGTCTCGACGGAAGGCGTGTTGCTCGCCTGGCTGATGCGGCATCCGGCGCGCATCCAGCCGGTGATCGGCAGCAGCAATCCGGCGCGCATCCGCGCCTGCGCAGATGCGCTGCGACTCACCCTCACCCGCGGCGAGTGGTATGCGCTGTATGAGGCAGCGCGGGGACACGCGCTGCCCTGAGGATCGAACGTGGCGCTGCCCCGGGGACCGGGGCGCGGGAAGACTGGGTGATCAGTCCGCGAAGCCTTGCGCCAGCTCTGCCACCAGGGCGGCGGCCGGCACTTCCTTCAGTCCGCTGAAGTTCTGCCCCGACCACAGCGGAGAAAAGTCGCCGCTCCCCACGGCCTCGGCCTTGGCCCGCAGGGGCGCCAGCGCGCTGACCGCCAGCGGGAAGGCCGGCGCCAGCTCATTGATCGGCCCGACTTCCCGCATCAGTCGGTTGACGATGCCGCGGGCCGGCCGACCGGTCATCAGGTTGGTCACCGCCGTGTGATGCAGGTCGGGCTGCCGCAGGGCCTGCCGATGCGGTGTCGGGGTGATCGCTTCTTCGCAGAGCATGAAGGCGGTGCCCACCTGCACCGCTCCCGCGCCCAGGGCCAGAGCCGCACGCACACTCGCGGCGTCCGTAATGCCGCCGGTCGCGATGACCGGCACCTTCACCGCCCGCACCACCTGCGGCAGCAGCGCCATCAGCCCGGTCTGCCGGGTGAGGTCCGCGCTGAGGAAATGCCCGCGGTGGCCACCGGCCTCCCAACCCTGCGCGATGATGCCGTCCACCCCGTGAGCTTCCAGCCACCGAGCCTCTTCCACCGTGGTGGCGGTGGAGAGCACGCGACTGCCCCAGGACCGGACCCGCGCCAGCAGCTCCGGTGCCGGCAGCCCGAAATGGAAACTGACGATGGGCGGCTTGAAGGCCTCCACCAGATCGGCCACCTCGTGGTTGAACGGCTGACGGCCGACGCCCTGCACGATGCTGGCCGGGTCCACACCGAACTCGGTGTAGTACGGCGCCAGCCGCTCACGCCAGCGCGCCTCCCGGGCAGGGTCCGGCAGCGGCGGGATGTGGGCGAAGAAATTGACGTTCCAGGGACGGTCGGTGCCGGCACTGAGGGCCTGCAGCTCCCGCTGCAAGGCGTCGGGCGGCAGCAGGGCTGCGGGCAGCGAGCCGACGCCGCCAGCGCGGCAGACGGCCAGGGCCATGGCAGACAGCTGCACACCAGCCAGCGGCGCCTGGATCAGCGGCAGCGTGCTGCCGAGCATGTCGCAGGCCGCCTTCATGGCGTTGGCCCGGGCCGCGCCGCCGGCGGCCCCGGATGGATCCGCGGCGGCGGAAGCGGGCGGAACGGAAACGGGCGGGACTGCAGCGGACGGAACGGGCGTAGACATCACGGATCCTTCAATACGACTGGACGGGACATCCGGTCCAGCGACCGCCCCATCATCGCAAATCCGCGTGACGCGTCACGCCCGCCGGTGCGGCGTCAGATCGAATACCCCAGCAGCATCGCCACGCCAGCTTCCTTGTTGGGACGCATGAAGCTGTCCCGCGTCAGGCGGCTCATCGGAATGGTCAGGGCCGGCGTCTCAAACCACTTCTTGTAGATGGTCTGGACTTCGCCGCTGCTGTAGAGGCGGCTCAGCGTGCGGTCGACGATTTCACCCAGGCGCGGCTCCCCCTTGCGCATCATGATGCCGTAGGGCTCCACCGAGAACGCCATGCTGGCCAGGCCCAGCGCGTCCAGCGCCTTCTCCTTGGAGGCCAGGCCTTGCAGCAGCGCGTCGTCCTGCGGGAATGCGCGCGCCTTGCCTTCACGCAGGGCCTTGAAGGCCTCGGTGTTGTTGGCGTATTGCACCAGCTGCAGCTTGGCTTCGCCGGAGCTGTTGAGCTGGGTGAACAGCTTTTCGGAGGTGGTGCCCTTGCTCACGGCCACGGTCATGCCGTCCAGGTCCTTCAGCGATTCCACCCGGGTGCCCTTGGGCACCAGCACCTTCATGCCGGCCACGAAGATGGTGTAGCTGAAGGCCACCTGCTCCTGACGGGCCTTGGTGTTGGTGGTGGAGCCGCACTCCAGGTCGATCTCTTCCTTCTGCAGCTTGGGAATCCGCTCCGCGCCGGACACCACCACATAGTTGACCTTCAGCTCCGGCAGCTTGAGTTCCTTCTTGATCTCGTCCACGGCGGCCAGGCACAGGTCCACCGAGTAGCCGACGGGCTGCCTGGCCTCGTTCAGGAAGGAGAACGGACGCGCGGCATCACGCACGCCGAGGTTGATCGTTTTGGTCTCGCGGATGCGGGACAGGGTGTCCGCATGGGCCGCCACGGCCATCAGGGAAGCCGCCAGGCCCAGGACGCTCAGAACGACGGGGCGGGCGGTACGACGCAGGAAGGAAGCAGACATGAACGCTCTCAAAAATTCGACATCAGCACGGGTCAGAACGGCTGTGGCACCGCCGTGGTGGCGGGGCCCATAACGGTAGCGCAGCCGGGGGCCCCATCGCACAGGCCGGTCGCACCCGCACCACAGCCGTTTGTCGGATAGTGCCGATGGGAACGGGAGTTACACCTGATGGTTCCGGTATCACCGGCGCATGGCCCGGCCACGGCAAGCCTTCTCCAGAGCCGCTACAGTCCTGCCCATGGAACTCAAGATCGTTGTTTATTCAAAGTCGGCCTGCCCGCAATGCGACACGGCCAAGATGCTGCTCAAGTCCCGGTCCCTCGCTTTTGAGGAAATCAAGATCGACGACGAAGCCGAGCGACTGGCCTTCTACGAGAAGTGCGGCCCGGCGGTGCGCCAGATGCCGCAGGTGTTCATCAACGACCAGCGCGTCGGTGGTGTGACCGGCCTGCAGGCGGCGCTGAAACAGCTGGGGATGTGAGCCGGGGATCTCCGCCCCCGGGGTAAGCCGGGGATCTCCGCCCCGGCGGTGAGCCCCAGAAGGCAGCGACAGAATCGGCATGACCTTATAGCTTCCTGTTGGAACGCCTTGAGGCAAGATGCTGGGTCTCACGACCCAAGGAATGCCGAGGAACGACATGACCGTCCAGATCGCTGCCGCCCCCCGCCCGCACGCCACCGTCCGCCGCCTGATGCGTCAGGCCGCCCTGGTGCCAGGCCTTGCCGCCGTGCTGCTCGCACTGGCCCCGGCCGCGCATGCCGCCGACCTGCTGGACGAGGTGAAGGCCCGCGGAACGCTGCGTATCGCCTGCGAGGGCACCTACCCGCCCTTCAACTTCAAGAACGAGAAGGGCGAGCTGACCGGCTTTGATGTGGACATCGGCAAGGCGATCGCCGCCAAGCTGGGCGTGAAGCCGGAATTCACCACCACCGAATGGAGCGCTATTCTGGCGGGCCTGCAGGCGGGCAAGTATGACGTCATCGTCAACCAGGTGGCCGCCACCGACGAGCGGCGCCAGACCTTCGATTTCAGCGGCCCCTACGTCATCTCCTACCCGCAGCTGATCGTGCGGGCCAACGACACCCGCAAGCTGGACACGGCCGCCGACCTCAAGGGCAAGAAGGTGGGCGTGGGCCAGGGCAGCAACTTCGCCAAGCTCGCCCAGGGCATCGCCGGGGTGGAAGTGCGCACCTATCCGGGCGCCCCGGAATACCTGCAGGACCTGGCCACCGGCCGCATCGATGCCGCCATCAACGACAGCCTGCTGATCCCCTACCTCAAGGCCAAGACCAAGCTGCCGGTCAAGGCCGGTGCGGCGATCGGCAAGCCCGAGAGCAACGCCATCCCGTTCCGCAAGGGCAATCCGAAGTTCCAGGCCGCCATCGACAAGGCCCTGGACGACCTGAAGAAGGATGGCACCTACGCCAAAATCTCGACCCAATGGTTCGAGCGTGACGTGAGCCAGCCGCTGGCCGGCGGGCAGTAATCCGCTCAGGCGCCTGCACCGAATGGATCTCGCTTCGCTGTTCGCACTGGCCTGGCCCGTGCTGCTCAAGGGCAGTGGCTACACGCTGTTCTTTGCCCTCTCCTCCATGGTGCTGGGCCTGCCGCTGGCGGGTCTGATCGCCCTGGTGCGGGTGCTGCAGGTGCCGCTGCTGCGGCAGATCTGCGCGGTGTATGTGAGCGCGATGCGGGGCACGCCGCTGCTGGTGCAGGTCTTCATCGTCTACTACGGCCTGCCCAGCATCGGCATCGAGTTCTCCCCCGTGTCGGCCGGCATCCTGACGCTGACGCTCAACGTCGCCGCCTACATGAGCGAGACGCTGCGCGGCGCGATCGATGCGGTGTCGCGGGACCAGTGGCTGGCCGGCACCAGCCTCGGACTGACCCGGCAGCAGACGCTGGGTTATGTCGTGGCGCCCCAGGCGCTGCGGGCGGCCGTGCCCAGCCTCTCCAACAGCCTGATCAGCCTGATCAAGGACACCTCGCTGGTGTCGGTGATCGCGGTCACCGAGCTGATGCTGGCGACCAAGGAACTCATCTCCACCACCTTCCAGCCCTTCCCGCTCTACCTGATGGCGGCGGTCATCTACTGGCTGCTGAGCTTCCTGTTCGAGCAGTTGCAGCGGTGGATGGAAAAGCGGATGGCCTATCCCCACTGACTCGATCAATCCGGCACCGCATAGTCCTTCTGCGTCACCAGGTCGATGCCGCAGGCCAGCGTCTGGATCCAGTCGATGAACTGCTGCACCGCCGGCCCTTCCATCGGCGCACCGTGCTGCGGCACGATCTTGCGGATGGGCAGCGAACGCACCATCTCCGCCCACAGCCGAAGCACCTTGCCGCTCACCATGTAGCGGCGGTGGAAGGCCAGCATCGACGGAATGTGCGGTTCCAGATCGGTGATCGTTGTGCCCGGATCCACGCCGATGGACACCCCCAGGTCACCGGAAAACAGAATGCCGCTGACCGGGTCCCAGAACTGGAAGTTGCCTTCCGAGTGCATGAAGTGGGCCGGCAACGCCACCAGCTCGCAGTTCCCGACGCGAATCCGCATGCCGCGATCCGGCACCCCCACCACCCGGCCACTGGTCTTGCCCGGTTTGCAGAAGTGGGGAATGAAGCGCTCCCAGATGCGGGAGATGTAGACCGGCGCGGAGGTGGCCGTCATCCATCGGTCCAGGGACGCGATGATGTCCGGATCCGCATGGGACGCCAGAATCGCCGACAGCTTGTGCGGTGGAAAGCAGGCGGTGACGCCCAGGTACAGCTCGCCATACGCCAGGTTGCCGCCCGGATCGATCAGCGCACCGGTGCCGCTGTCCACGATCAGGAACTGGTTGGCCTGAACACCGTCCTCGTGGCCAAAGTCGGAAAACATGAGGCAGCGGTGGCTGCCGTTATTGAAGAGTTCGATCGCCAAGGGGGCTCCGGGGAAGTCAGTCCCCGGCACCATAGGTCGCCAGCCCCCGATTTGTCACGGCGACTTGAGCCGGAATTGATTTATGGCAAGTCCTGACCCATCCGATGGCGAACCGAGGGCGCGGCGCGCCCCGGCGTTGACGGACTCGGCGGCGCTCAGCGGGCCGCGCCCTCCGGCTCGGTGCGGAAGACGGCGATCGCCTCCACCATCCGCTCGGCCTGACGCTTCAGGCTGGCGGCCGCGGCGGCACTCTGTTCCACCAGGGCCGCGTTCTGCTGCGTCGCCTGGTCCATCTTGGTGACGGCGCTGCCCACCTGGGTCACCCCGGCGCTTTGCTCGACGCTCGCGGCGGTGATCTCGCCCATGATGTCGGTCACGCGGTGAATGGCGGCGACGACGTTTTGCATCGTCTCTCCGGCGTGATTCACCAGGGTCGATCCCTCGGACACCCGCTCGACACTGGCGTTGATCAGCGTCTTGATTTCCTTGGCCGCCTCGGCGGAACGCCCGGCGAGACTGCGCACCTCGGAGGCCACCACCGCGAAGCCGCGGCCCTGCTCACCGGCACGGGCGGCTTCCACTGCGGCATTGAGCGCCAGGATGTTGGTCTGGAAGGCGATGCTGTCGATCACGCCGATGATGTCGGCAATGCGGCGGCTGCTGTCGTTGATGCCCTTCATCGTCTCGACGACTTGGCTCACCACTTCGCCGCCCTTGGTCGCCACTTCGCTGGCGCCCTGCGCCAGCTGGTTGGCCTGACGGGCGTTGTCCGCGTTCTGCTGCACCGTGGCGCTGAGTTGCTCCATCGACGAGGCGGATTCCTGCAGCGTCGAAGCCTGCTGCTCGGTGCGCACCGACAGGTCGTTGTTGCCTTGCGCGATTTCGGCGCTGGCGGTGGCGATGTCGGACGCGGAGCCACGCACCTGCACGATCAGGTCCAGCAGTTGCTGCTGCATGCGGCCCATCGATTCCAGCACGCTGCCCTGCGGAGCGGTGGCGGCGCCGTCCACCGGACGCAGGTCGCCAGCGGCCACACGGCTCGCCACGTCACCCAGCACGGCTGGCTCGGTGCCCAGGGCCGTCATCAGGCGGCGAGTAATGAACCAGCCCAGCAGCGACGCGCCCACCACGGCCAGGCCGCAGAACAGCATCATCCAGTGGCGCTGCGAGGTGGCGGCTTCCATCGAAGCCTTCTCGATGGTCTGGCCCTTGGCGGAGACATAGTCCGAATAACCCTTGAGCGACTTCAGCAGCGCAGCCAGCAATGGGCGGCAGTCACTGATCATCAGGTTCATCGCCTCTTCACGCTGGCCGGAACTGGCCAGCTCCACAATCCGGACCGCGACCGGGCTGTACTTGGATTCGATCTCCAGAATCTGCGCGACCTGCTCCCGCTCCCGCGCGCTCACATCGTCATTCTTGAGTTCGCGCTGGATGTCCGCCAGCAGTTCACCCAGCGCCTTGTGCGCGCCCAGAGCCATGGTCTTGGCCACGGCAAGATCTTCCGGCGTACGCACGATCACCATGTCCCGCACGCCGATGGCACGTCGGTTGGTCATCACCCGCGCCTCCAGCACCAGCTCCCGGCGGGCCGACGCCCCGTTCAGGTAGTCGGTATAGCGGTCGTTGACCTGGTTGATGCCGAGCAGGCCCCAGACACTGACGAACACAACGATGGCAACGAGGGCAGCAAAGGCAAGCGCCAGCTGCTGCCGGATGGACAGACGATTCATGGTGAGGTGTGAGAACAGAAAGGATGCAAGGCCCCGAAGGGTCGTGACGAATGCCTGCCTGATGTCTCACCCACAGCCGTTCCTTCGGCTGGCGCGGGGCCCGTGGAGCGGGTCGCGATGCGGCGGGTGGTAAGCAGTCGCAATCTGATACAGATGCTACGGGCCTTCGATATATTGAACAAATACCGGGCCCGGTTGGTTCGTGATGGAGTCGAGATCCCTCTCTAGCGATCCCCCGGATGGGGGGGAAGAGTGATCCAAAACCGCGTGCGCTCGCCGCGCATCGCCCGGTCAAAAGCGTGTCGGGTTCCTCACCCGGGCGGGCTACGCACCGTCGCCATGGGGCCGGCGCCCGGAGAATGCGTGGACGCTCCGGGGCTGGCAGGCACAAGACGCCGCCCACCCCTACAGCTTGTTTCAAAAACAGACAGGACCGAAACAGTCGAAAGGAAGCGGATACAGACAATTCGCGACCGCGCGAGCGATGGCGCCCTGCCCCCAAGAGTCTGACCGCTGAAGATGGAATTCCTGCCCCTGCCCAGTGAATGGATGGATGCCTGCCGCGCCGATCTGGTCGTGGCCGCCTCGCAGTGGGTGAGCGACACCGGCGCCGCGCTCGACCGTGCCCAGAACCGGGCCGACAGCGTCGGTGAAGCCAATCGGCTCTTCCATGTGCAACGGGCCCTGGACCGCTGGCAGCACAGCGCGCCGGACCGCATCGTCAGCCTGCTGCTGTCCAGCATGAACGAACGCTGCAGCGAGCCGCGCCTGGGCGCGACGGCCACGCTGCTGCCCAGCGAGATGGAGCTGGTGGACGACGATGTGGTGAGCGAGAGCATCGGCATCTCGCGGCTGGTCACCGGCATTTTCTCGGTGGCGGAGTGGGAAATCCGTGCGGTCGAGCGCGCGCTGGCCGGCGCCATAAAGGAATTCTCCGAACGCAGCAACCCGTTCCATCCGGAAGCCATCGCCCGCACCATCTGGAAGCTGGCTGAAGACCTCGGGCTGCAGCGGGACGAGCGGGCCGCCTGCCTGCGGGTGTCGCTGGACGCCACCACCGCGATGGCACGCAGCGTCTATGCGTCGCTGGGCCAGTGGCTGGCCGGACAGACGGATGTCGGGCCGCTGGCCATTCAGCGCCAGTCGGCGGTACGCAATGCCATTCCGGTGGATGTGCTGGCCGGTCTCGCACCGGACGCGCCGGCCTTGGAGCTCGAACTCGAACCGATGCATGGCCGCCCCTTCGAGGCCAGCCCGGCGCCCCGCGCCGGCTCCCCCAAGGCAGGAGGCGAAGTGGTGTTCACGCGGCTGATCCGCAGTGTGGAGGACATCCTCGGCGATGTGCGGCTGACCCATGAACTGCGCCGGGTGCTGAGCGGCCTGCAACTGGGCGTGCTGCGCTTTGCCTTCGGCACGCCATCGTCGCTGTATTCGGCCCAGCATGAGATGTGGGATGTCACCGGCACGCTGGTGCAGTATGCGCTGCAGCATTGCCTGAAAGACCGGGTGGTGCACGACGACTTCGTGCTCTTCGCCGACCAGATCATCCAGACCCTGCTGAAGATGGATCCCAGCCGGCCGCATGAGCTGGACAAGGCGCTGGTGCGCATCCGCCGGTATCTGAAGGAACGCCCGGCCGAGCTGGTGGAAAGCCGCCGGCATGCGTCGATGCAGTTTGCGCGGCTGGAAGAGCGCCGACGCCAGATCCGCAGCGTGTCGATCAATCGGCATCGGGAGCGGATCAATGCGGCCATCGCGGCCCAGGAGATTCCTTACCGCCTGCGCCAGTTCCTGCTGGTGGACTGGGCGGAAGCCCTGGCGCATGTGGAAGTGTCGGAGGGCGCGAAGTCCCCGGCCTATGCCGAACTGTGGGGCGCGGTGGACCGGATGCTGCATGCGGTGCAGAAGGACACCCTCACCGCCGATCCGGCCAGTCTGCAGGAGAAGGTGGAGCTGCTCAAGCTGCTGGAGCGCGGCATCACCTGCGTGGCGGTGCCCAGCGTCGAAAAATACGAACTCACCGACATCCTCGATCGCACCGGCATGATCTCGCGCGAAGGCGAGGAATGGTCCGACAGCGACATCGGCGCGCTGGACAGCACCCTGCCGCCGCCGCCGGCCCCCACGCCGGCGCCGCGCAAGGATTTCTGGGGCGCGCCCTCGGGTGGCAAGGGCTGGTCCGCGGTGGACGAGACCACCGTCGGTTTCACCACCGCGATGCCGACCTCCGATGCCGAGCATTGCGTCAACGCCCTGCAGGAAGACGACCTGATCGAGCTGTTCCTGGCCGGCACCTGGGTCGAGGTCCGGCTGGTCGAACTGGCGGAAGACGGCCAGATCTTCCTCTTCGAGGGCGAGACCGATGGCGGCGGCACCCATCAGCTGACACGTCGGGCGCTGCTGCGCCTGTTCCGTGAAGGCCTGGCCACCCCGATCTGATCGCATCCGACATGAGCCACGACTCTCCCGTGTCCGAAGACGTCGTCGAGCGCAGTGCGCTGCTGCGGCTGCTCGGCGAAGCAGAATGCCGCTGCGATGACGGCACCGTCACCCGCATCACCGATGCCCGGGTCGCGACGCTGCTCGCCATGGTCGCGCTGGAAGGCGGCATGCCCCGCACCCGCGCGGCCGACCTCTTCTGGCCGCAGTCCGGCAGCAATGCCCGCACCAACCTGCGGGTGCTGCTGCATCGGACCCAGAAGACCTTTGACCTGAAGCTGTTCACCTCCGGCGATGTGATCGAACTGGCGCCGCACATCCGGGTGGATGTCCAGGCCCCGGACCATGAGCTGGTGATGAACTGCCTCACCGCGGGCGCGGCCGGTCTGCGGCTGCTGTCCAGTCTTGAATTGCCCGAAGGCCTGACCGAGGCCGCGCAATGGCTGGCGACGGCGCGCGGCCAGATGGAGCAGCGGCTGACCCGCAGCCTGATCGCCTGGTTCGAGCGGGCTGGGGAAGCGGTGGACCTCAGCCAGTCGATGGCGCTGGCGGAGACGCTGATCAGCCTGAATCCGCTGAGCGAGGTCGGCTACCAGGAGCTGATGAAGGCGCTGGTGGCCAAGGGTGACCGGTCCGCTGCGCTGGCCGTGTTCGAGCGCTGCCGCAAGGAACTGCAGGAGCAGCTCGGCACCCATCCAAGCCGGACCACGGTGGAGCTGCATCGGCAGATCCTGCGCTCCCGCGCCGAAGGCCAGCAGCTGGCGCAGACCGGCCGTCTGATCCAGCGGGAAACCGAAATCGAACAGATCACCCAGGCCATCAGCCGCCGCCGAGTGGTGATCGTGGAAGGGCCCAGCGGCATGGGCAAGTCGGCCCTGCTGCGGCATGTGGCGCAGGAGCGGGGCGACCTGTACTGGCGCATCACCGAGCAGGACAGCAGCCGGCCCTTTGCCAGCCTGCATCGCATCACCCTGCATCTGATGGAGCGGCTGCGATCGCAGCCGGACCACCTGCCGGAGAGCCTGGCCAAGGCGGAGCGTTTCCTGGAGCGGCTGGATCCGGCGCATCACGGGGATCTGGCCTCACCGGCCAGCACCCGGTCCCTGCTGGAATCGGCGATCCACATCATCGAACTGAGCCGGCCGGAGCGCAGCACCGCGATTCTGGTGGACGACCTGCATCTGTGTGACGACGAAAGCCTGGACGTGCTGTCGGTGCTGATCACCGAAAGCGCCGCGCTGATGCCCTGGTGCGATTTCGTGCTGGCCTACCGGCCGATGCGGGCCCGTCGTCGCCTGCGGGCGCTGTGCGAGAAGCTGGCGGCCTCCGGGCGGCTCAAGCTGGTGCAGCCGGCGGCGCTGACCAGCGCCTCGGTGCAGCGCATGCTGAATGAAGATGGCAGTGCGCTACCGCAGCCGCTGGTGGAAGAAGCCATCCGGCTGAGCGGCGGCACCCCCGCCATCCTGATGGGCCTGCTGCAGGCCTGCCAGGACCAGGGCAGCCTGGTGGGCGTGCCGACGCCGGCCATGCGTTCGCTGCTGCTGCAGCGGCTGGGCTCCTGCAGCTCCACCGCCGAGGGCGTGGCGCGGCTGGCCAGTGTCGCCGGGGAGAGTTTCTCGGTGCGCATGGCGTCGGACATTACCGGACTGTCGTCCTGGCGGGTGGCGGAGAAATGGAACGAGCTGCTGCTGGCCGGCGTGTTCGACGCCAAGGGTTTTGCGTTTCCGCTGCTGGAAACGGTGGTGTATGAATCGGTGCCGGAGACGGTGCGGCAATTCATGCACGGAGAAGTGGCGGCGGTGCTGGAGCGCCATGGCGCCACGCCGGGCGAGCTGGCCCATCACTGGCGCATGGCGGCGGATATGGCCCGCGCGGCGGACTACGAGCGACGCATCGCGACCGGCAGCTAGCCAACGGCGACTGGCACGCGGACGACGACCGGCGGCGAGGCCTGGCCTGGCCGTGCCGCGTCGTCTGCGGCCTGCGGATCAGGCCGCGCGCCCCTGGATCAGGCCGGCTGCACCCGGTCCGGACCGCGATCCAGCGGCTCGGTGTCCATGAAGACCGTATCCCGCCAGGCCGGCGTCATGGCCGCGGCGCGATCTTCCGCCGACAGCGGCGCCACGGCTGGCGCCGCCAGTGCTGCATCGCCCGCCGTCAGCACGGCCTCCACCCGGGAGCGTCGCTCCTGCAGATGCCGGTCGAGCTGCAGGCGCAGCACGTCCAGCGTCGGGGACTGACGTGCCGCCTGTTCCAGCTGACGGATGGCCACGTCCAGCGTGCGCGGCGGCAGGCGGGAGAACGGATCGTCGCCGCTGGTGGCGCAGGCAAATTCCAGGAGCACCAGATGGCCATGCTGCTCCCGCAGCGCCGGGCGCGCCGTCAAGGCTTGCCGCAGCGCATCCACCCGGAGCGGCACCGCGCGTTGATCCATCGGCGTCGGCTGCTGCGTGGCCAGCGGCAGCGTCTGGGGATGCGTGGCCGCGAACGACCGCGTTTCCACCGCCACGCCCGGGCGCGGCTTCAGGCCCAGGCGGCGAAACAGCGCGCGGCCCACGGCACGGTACCAGGACGTCGTCTGAGGGGCTTGCATGGTCGGGTGGAGGGTCGGCTGAGGGTGGAGCGAGGCGCTGGGGTAAGTGTCGGTAACAACCGTTTCAGTAGCGTTTCGGCAGGTGTAACACCCCCCTCCGGAAGAACCCTGAGGCCGCAACGCCAGGGCCGGTAACGGCGGTGGTCCGGGACAGAAACGGGTGTGAAACGCTTCACGCGGATAGTGCCGTGCATTCCCCCTCCGCTTCCATTCCGACAAACACCAGGGCGCACGGTCATGACACTCGCGGCACGCATTGAAACGGCAGTCAAGATTCAGAGTCTGCTGAAGGATCACGCCATTTCGGTGGATCCCGTCCGTCTGGCCTGCGACGCGGACTATGCCGCCGCCATGGAGCGTGTCTGCCTGCAGGTGGGGCAGCTGGACGAATGCCTGCGCATGCTCAATGCCCTGGTGGACACCATCGTGCTGTCCGGCCTGCCGAGTGCCGCCTCGGTGGATGAGGATGCGCGGCTGGGAGATGTGCATCCGGAATTCGTCGACACGGTGTCCTCGTATTCCCTGGACCTGGACGTGGACCAGGGCCCCGGGCTGGACATCGACCTGAGCCAGACAGCGATGGCGCGCTCCCACCACCGGGTGCGCAACCATTTCCAGGCCGGTCTCGACTACTTGCGCCGGGACGCCCACCCCAGCCATTTCAGCAGCAGCCCGGAGCTGCTCGCCGCCTTTGTGGTGGCATCGGCCGCCGAAGTGCTGGCCAGCGCGCTGCAGCGCAACGCGCACAAGTGAGCACCGCGCGCGTCTCGCCCTTGTTCTGACCCCTTCCCTGCCCTGACCCCTACCCGGTTGTCCCCATGCAAGCGTTTCACCTTGAGCACTGGATCTTCAGCGGTTTTCTGGCCGGTGCCCTGCTGGGCGGCTTTCTCAACCCGATGCGGGTGATCAACCTGGCGGCCGTCTGCGGCGTATCCGCCTTTGCCGCCATGTGTTTCTGGCCGGAGGCGTTCGGGGGTCGGGGTGCCGAGGTGTTCGGCAGCTTCGTGATGGCGGTGCCGGCCTGGGGCGGCGCCACGGCCGTGGGTGCGCTGATCAGCTACCCCACCGTGCGGCAACTGCGAAAGAAGGGCTACCTGCGGATCCGCAAGCGGGCCCGTTTCATGCAGGAACCGGGCGAAACGCCGGCCGTTCGGGTGGCAGCGCCGGCGGTTCGGGCGGCAGCGTCGCCGCAACGGGGTCAGGCGCTGCCAGTCCGCAAGCCGGCCTCACGCCTGGCGCGCTGACAGGCCACGCAGGGCCGGCACCACCTCGTCCAGCCGGCGCACTTCGCAGGTCGGCCGGATGGCGCGCTGCGGTGTGCTTGAAGGGCGGGCGTCTGTAGCGGCGTCTAAGGCGGTCTCATTCGGCAGGCCGCGGGGATTGAACCAGCAGCTATCGATGCCAAACCGCTGCGCGCCGAGGATGTCGGCATCCAGGCGGTCGCCGATGATGACCGTTTCCGGCCGGTGGAACCGGCGGGCCCGAGCCACCGCATCCTCGAAGAAACGCGGATCCGGCTTGGCATGGCCGCAAGCTTCCGAGGTCGCCACGAACTGGATGAACCGGGACAGGCCGGACGCCTCGATCCGGCGCGTCTGGATGCGCTCCACGCCATTGGTGATGACGCCCAGTTCCCCATGCGCGGCCAACTGCTCGCACAGCGCCAGCGCGCCGTCGATCAGCACCACTGTCTCGGCCAGCGTGTCCAGATAGTGCTCGCTGGCGGCCTCCGCATCCAGCCCCGGCGCATGCAGCGCAAAGGTGGCCCGGAAACGCTCGACCTTGAGCACTTCCTTGGCGACGGCGCCCTGCTCGAACTGCCGCCACAGCGCCTGGTTGATCGCCTGGTAGTCGCGGTACATCGCGTCCAGCGGTGCGTCGTGGCCCAGACGCCTGAGCAGCCGTGCAAAAGCCTCGCGTTCCGAAGCCTGGAAGTCCAGCAGGGTGTCGTCGAGGTCGAGCAGGAAGAGTCGGTATTTCATGCGGCTGCCACTCTATCGCAGCGGTCCGTAGCTTCAGTCCGCGGCTGCGATCCCGGCTGCAGTCCGCGGCTTCGTTATGCTGCGACATGCCCCGCTTTCCCCTGCGCCCCGCCCAGCCCGCCGACATTGCGGCCTGCATCGACCTTCGAGGTCGCACCCGTGAGAACGCGGTCTCCGCCGCGCGTCTGGCTGAACTCGGCATCACCGAAGCCTCCTGGTCGGCGCAGGTGCTGTCGGGCGACCTGCCCGGTTTCGTGGCGGTGGACGCCTCGGCATCGCAACTCATCGGCTATTGCTTCGGCGATGCGCATTCCGGCGAAATCGTGGTGCTGGCCCTGCTCCCGGCTTGGGAAGGCCAGGGCCTGGGCCGTCAACTGCTGGACGCCACGGTGGCCCATCTGGCGTCGCTGGGTCACCGCCGGTTGTTCCTGGGCTGTTCGTCCAATCCGGCCCACCGCTCCTTCGGCTTCTATCGGCGCCTGGGCTGGACACCGACGGGAGAACGCGACAAGTTAGGGGACGATGTGCTGGAGTTGAAGCTCGGCGACGGCTGAAACCGGCGCCGCCCGCCGGATTGAAGGCAGAATGGCGGCTTCACCAACACAAGATGCGCCGTCCGCCCATGGAGCGGAGCGGGGCCCCGGCCGTTTCGGACCTTTGCAGCGTCCCGGCCAGGCCACCGCCAGTGCGCGGCAACGGGAGGATCCGCATCATGGCCATTGCTGGCTGCTCATTTCTGCGCCCCGCCGGCGTCATCGCCACCACGCTGCTGGTGACGGCCCTGGCGACTGGCTGCAAGCCGACCAAGCTGAACGAGGAAATGGTGCGGGACATGATCCACACCGGACTCCAAGCTTCGGCCAACCGCAATGCCACCGTGCTGTGCGACCAGATCGCGGACGACGCGGACATCCGCCTGGTGATGTTCAAGTTCTCCGGCTCCGACATCCGCAGCTTCAGCAAGGGCCAGTGGTGCGACTACCTGCATGAATCGTTCGGGAAGCTCAACGAGACTGGCATGGAGGTCAGTGTCCACCTCAACATCCAGTCGCTGGTCGTGTCCCCGGACGGCAAGTCGGCCGATGTGGATACCGACGTCGTCGAGGAAGCCGGCGTGGGGGGTCGCACGCTCGTCCGCATGCGCTCCAAGCAACTCTTCACCGTCGAACTGCGCAAGGGCAAACCCCTCTACACCAAGCTCAGCGCCCGCTACACCGCTTGACGGGGCGATCCGAGAACGCAAGCAAACCCTGATTCGTTCCTTGAATCCCCCCCTTTTGCGGCGGGCTCGCTAGACTGACAGGTCCGGTGCGCCTCGGCCGCACGCTCTGGTCCGCACGCACCATGTCCGACAACGGCACTCCTCCTCGCAACGCTCTCGCTGACGACCGCGATCATGGAAACGATCGCGAACGCAGCGGCGGCAGCGGTCCCGCCCGCGATTCCTCCGACGACAGCGACGCCGGCCTGAGCGTCCCCGCCTCCATGGTGGTGCTGGGTCCCTGGCGCGCCTTCCGCTCCCCGATGGGCAAGCTGCACATCGCCAGCGAGCTGGGCCCGGGCACGGTGCGCATCACCTCCTCGCTCAGCGGCGTGGACCGGGTGGCCCGCATCGCCAAGACCAGCTCCGGCAACCTCTACCGCTTCGTCTGTCCGCCCGCCCAGGACCAGGTGACCTGCGGCATGCTGGTGGACTATGCCGGCCGCGCGGGCCTGGCCGGCGCCAAGGACGTCAGCGCCACCCTGTGGCAGGCGATCGAAGACAAAGCGGCCGAACTGGCTGCCCAGGCCGCGGCGCAGGACGGCCCGCCGCCCGTGCACGCCTGACGCGACGCCCCACCTGCGGCCGTTGTTTTGCAAACCTCACTCAACAACGCGTCAGAATCGACGGCTTCGATGGACCGGCGCTCCCCGCCGTCACCTTTCGCGTTATCGCCTGAATCCCATGTCCCACCTGCCCGACTTCCGCGACCCCGACGTCCTGCTGGCGCATGTTCGCCACACGATGGCCTTCTATCACCCGCGCTGCATCGACCCCAGCGGCGGCTTCTTCCATTTCTTCAAAGACGACGGCACCGTCTACGACGCCCATCAGCGTCACCTGGTGAGCAGCACCCGTTTCGTCTTCACCTACGCCATGGCCTTCCGCCGCTTCGGCGATCCGGCCTATCTCGACGGTGTGAAGCACGGCGTCCGCTTCCTGCGTGAGGCCCACTTCGATCCGGTGCAGGGCGGCTACACCTGGCTGCTGGACTGGCGTCAGGGTCATGCGACCGTGCTGGACGGCACCCGTCACGCCTATGGCATGGCCTTTGTGCTGCTGGCGTATGCGCATGCGGTGATGGCGGGCGTGGAGGAAGCGCGCCCCTGGCTGGCGGAGACCTTCGAGCTGATGGAGCGCCGCTTCTTCAGCGCCGCGGATGGCCTGTACGCCGATGAGGCCAGCGCCGACTGGCAGACCCTCTCGCCCTACCGCGGCCAGAACGCCAACATGCATGCCTGCGAAGCGATGCTGGCGGCGTATGAAGCGACCGGTGAGGCGCGTTATCTGCAGCGGGCGGCGCTGATTGCCGGCAACATCACCCGCCGTCAGGCCGAGCGCTGCGGCGGGCTGATCTGGGAGCACTACAACACCCACTGGCAGCCGGACTGGATGTTCAACAAGCACGATCCGGCCAACCTGTTCCGCCCCTGGGGCTATCAGCCGGGTCACTTCACCGAATGGACCAAGCTGCTGCTGCAACTCGAGCGCCATGGTGAGGCGCTGGGTCAGGATGTGGGCTGGATCCTGCCGACCGCCTCGCATCTCTTCCAGGTCGCCGTGCGTCAGGGTTGGGACCAGGAGCATGGGGGCCTGTGCTATTCACTCGCGCCGAATCTGACCGTCTGTGATGCCGACAAGTATTTCTGGGTGCAGGCCGAGAGCATGGCAGCCGCCTCGATGCTGGCGGCGCGCACCGGCGACGCGGTCTACTGGGACTGGTATGAGCGCCTCTGGGCCTATAGCTGGACCCATTTCGTGGATCACCAGCATGGCGCCTGGTATCGCATCCTGGACCGCACCAACCGCAAGTACAGCGACGAGAAGAGCCCCGCCGGCAAGGTGGACTATCACACCATGGGGGCTTGCTACGACATCGTCAAGGTGCTGCAGGGGCAGGCTTCGGCGTAAGGCCCAAGACGCAAGGCGTCAGGTGTAAGGCGCAAGGCGCCAGGTCACGGCAGGAACTCCAGCCGTGGCAAACCTTCATGCGGATAGTCATAACCGCCGGTCAGTGGAATCACGCGGCGGTTCTTCAGATCGAATCGCTGCTGCGAGGCCTTCAGATGGCGGCGCAGCAGCGCCTGGACCGAACCGTCGCGCACGGCGGCAGTCAGGCCCGCCTGCAGGACCTCACCCAGCGCCCGGTCCCGCTCATGGACATAGAGGTAATGCGGCGCCGGATAGCGCAGCAGGAATCCTTCCAGCACTGTCACGTCCGGCGGCGCCACAGTCATCTCCGGCAGCACCTCCAGCAGGTTGCGACAGAAGAGGTCCACCCGGCCCAGGCTCATCATCTTGAAGATGGAGTCGATGCGCTGCACCTCCAGCACCTGCAGACCATTGGCGCGCAGCACCGGCGTGTCCGCCCAGCCCAGACCGTGGGCAAAGGTGTAGCGCTGCAGGTCTCGCACATCGCGAATGCGATCCACCTCCCGCTGCAGGCCTTGCCGGCCGAAACAGATGCGGTAGTCCGACACGCCGAAGAAAGTGGGCATGCCGATGCGGATCAGCGGTGCGCCGATCACCGGCCCGGCGATGTTCAGCACAAAGCCTGCGCGCTGCCCTTCCTTGAGCACCGCAATCGCCCGCGACTTGCTCATCGGCTCGGTGAGCTCGATTTGCACCTCGGTGCCCGGCGGATTGCCCTTCTCCAGCGCCAGCGCAATCAGCTCCCGCACATACCGCTCGCTGAGGTCGTAGGGGCCGCTGGCATGCACCAGCACCTGCCATTCCTTTGGCTGGGCCAGGCAGCGGCCACCGACGGCCATCAGCACACACAGCACAATCAGCCTCAACAGATGCATCAGTCACTCACCGGGCAGTCTTCACGCACAAGATCCCGCTGGGACCTTGGAGGATGATTCTCGCCTGGAGATTCTCACCCCTTCCCTTGCCGATGTCCCTGCAAACCCACCCCCTCATCACCCTGGTACCGGTCACACCGGACGATGCCGACGGCCTGGCTTCATTGCGGGTCGAAGCGATGCGCGACAGCCTGGAGCGGATCGGCCGTTTTGACCCGGTGCGCGCGCGTGAGCGGTTCCTGAATGGCTTCGTGCCCGCGCAGACGTCGGGCATTCATCTGGACGGCGCGTTGGTGGGGTTTCTGATGCTGCGACGGGAGGCACCGACCTGGCACCTGGAGCATCTGTATCTGCATCCCGCCGTGCAGGGCCGGGGCATTGGCAGTGTGGTCCTGCAGCGGCTGTGCGCGCAGGCGGATGAAGCTGGCGCTGGCATCCGTCTGGGCGCCCTGAAGCAGAGCGACGCCAACCGGTTCTACCAGCGCCATGGATTCGAATTCAGCCATGAAGGTGAATTCGATGTCTATTACCTGCGGCCTGCGGCGCGCAGTTGAGCGCTTGTGTGGGCGGCGCGCCGCGCCCCCTCAAGCAACGGCCGCCGTGAAGCACGGGGCCGCTGCGCAGCGCCTTATTTGCAGACGTTCGCGTCCACGGCCGAGCCGTCCCACAGGCGCTTGAGGTTGTTGTACTTGTCCTGCGACACCGTCTGCCAGTCGTCCTGCAGGATGCCGCCGGTATCACCCGAATTTGGATTCCAGGACCAGTAGAAGAAGTTGCGTACGCCCTTGCACTTGAGCCAGTCCACGAACTTCACCTGCCATTGACGGTCCTTGTCGGTGAAGCGACCGCCAAACTCACCCAGCACCACCGCGTTCTGGCCCATGAAGCGACCCAGCTGGTTCTGCCAGATCGCCGGCATGTTGTTGGGGAAACCGGTGCCGTCATTGAAGTAGGACTGGTTGCTCACCGACGGGCCGTAGATGTGCGGCGAGAGCACCAGCTTGCTGCGCGGGATCTTGGTGCTGTCGATCGGATAGCAGCTGTAAGGCTCGATGTTGCCGCCCCACCAATGGCCGTCCGGGTTTTCGCAGCGGCCACCGTTGTCGGAGACTCCCTCCACAAACACCAGCAGTTTGCTGTTGGTCGAGAGCACCGCACTGCCGGCCTTCTCCGCCGCCAGCTTCCAGTCATTGTTGATGTCGCCGGTGCCCCAGAAGGCGCCACTGCCGCCAATGCTGTGCGGCTCATTCTTCAGGTCAATGGCGAAGACATTGGGCACACTCTTGTAGCGGTCCGCCACGAATTGCAGATCGGCCACCCATTGGTCCAGCGTATAGCCATTGATCTGCGGCGTGGTGGAGATGGCATTGCAGTCCGGACGGTGATGGTCCAGCAGCACATAAAAGCCCTGGGTGGCGAATTCAGCCACGATGCGGTCCAGCACCTGCAGCGGCGTCTTGTTGGCCAGATCGGCATTGACGCTGACATTCAGTGCGCCACTGGGCCGGCCGGTGGAACGGATCGTCGTCGGGCAGAAGGGCAGGCGCACCGCATTGAAGCCCAGCGTCTTCATCTGGGTGATCATGTCCTTGTAATTGCGTTGCCACAGGCCGTGGGCCACCAGGTCCGGCGTCTCGAAGCCGAACCAGTTCACGCCGCGCAAGGACACCACAGCGCCCTTGGCATCGACGATGCGTCCATCGGTGGCGACGTTGAAGGGCAGCGCGAACTGGCCGGTGGCGGGAACGGAGAGATCACCGCCGGGTGCGGGTGCGGGTGCGGGGGCCGGTGCGGGCGTGGGAGCTGGCGCCGGGGCGGGTGTGGGCGCGGGTGCGGGTGCAGGCGTCGGCGCGGGAGCTGGCGCCGGTGAGGGCGCCGGTGAGGGTGCTGGCGACGGCGACGGCGCGGGGGACGGCGCTGGCGTCGGAGCCGGAGCGGGTGCCGGAGCCCCGGCTTCGCTGATGCGGAAGCTGGACGCGCTCGGGGCGGTGCCCGTGCCGCAGAAGCCGATTTCAAAGCTCTGGCCGGCAGCCGCAGGCGTGTTCCAGCTCACACCCTTGACCGAGTAACCGGTCGCCGTGCGGGTGAACTGGCCGTTCCAGCTGTTGTTCAGTTGACCGGCAGGCAGTTCGAACTGCAGGGTCCACGCGCCGCTGACGGCGGTGCCCGGATTGCGGATGGTCACATGCGAGCAGAAGCCTCCCGACCAGGTGTCCTGGGCGACATTGACGGTGAGCGCCGCATGCGCCGGCGCCATGGCACCGAATGCCAGGGCCACCCAACTGGTGCGCAACAGGAATCGACGGGGGAGAGCTCGCATGATCACAATGCCTCGTTGACGGGGGGAGGGAGGCAGTGTGCTTGAGGGGTCGTTAATGGCCCGCAATAAATGGTAAGGAAGCTCTGCAGTGAGGGGGCCGGTGCGCAGCGACTGTCCGCTCATTGTTCGCCTGGAGTAAGCTACTCGCGCCATGGCAATGAATGGAGCGGCGCATGTTCTCTCACGTCTTTGTCGGCGTCACCGATTTCGCACGGGCCAAGGCGTTCTACGACCCTTTGATGGACCTGATCGGTGCACGCGAGAGGTTCTGCGACCTCAGCCGGCCCTGGGCGGGCTGGGAGACCTCACCCGGGCTGCGTCCCCTGTTTGTGATTGGCAGCCCCATCAATGGCGAACCCGCCACGGCCGGCAATGGCACGATGGTCGCGTTTCAGGTGGTCACACGGGACCAGGTGGATGCGGCCTATGCATTGGCACTGGGCAGTGGCGGGCGGGATGAAGGCCCGCCCGGACTGCGGCCGGCCTATCACGCGCACTATTACGGCGCGTACTTCAGAGACCTGGATGGCAACAAGCTCTGCGTGGTGTGTCACACCCCGGAGCCGGATGCCCTCGCACGGCCGCGGTGAGCGGCCCACCCGTCAGCGGTCAGCCCGTCAGCGACACAGGTTGGTGTCGGTGGCCGATCCGTCCCACAGGCGCTTGAGGTTGTTGTACTTGTCCAGGGAAACGGTCTGCCAGTCATCCTGCAGGATGCCGCCGGTATCCCCGGAGTTCGGATTCCAGGACCAGTAGAAGAAGTTGCGCACGCCCTTGCACTTGAGCCAGTCGACAAACTTCACCTGCCACTGACGGTCCTTGTCGACGAACTTGCCGCCAAACTCCCCCAGCACCACCGCATGGTCGCCCATGAAGCGGCCCAGCTGGTTCTGCCAGATGGCCGGCATGTTGTTGGGGAATCCGGTCCCGTCATTGAAATAAGGCTGGTTGCTGACCGACGGACCATAGATATGCGGCGACAGCACCAGCTTGCTGCGCGGGATCTTTGCCGAGTCGATCGGATAGCAACTGATCGGCTCGATGTTGCCGCCCCACCAGTGGGCATCGGTGTTTTCACAGCGGCCGCCGTTGTCGGAGACCCCCTCCACAAACACCAGCAGTTTGCTGTTGGTCGCAAGCACCGCACTGCCGGCCTTCTCCGCCGCCAGCTTCCAGTCATTGTTGATGTCGCCGGTGCCCCAGAAGGCGCCACTGCCACCCTCGCTATGCGGCTCATTCTTCAGGTCAATGGCGAAGACATTGGGAACATTCTTGTAGCGGTCCGCCACGAATTGCAGATCGGTCACCCATTGGTCGAGCGTATAGCCATTGATCTGCGGCGTGGTGGAGATGGCATTGCAGTCGGGACGGTGATGGTCCAGCAGCACATAGAAGCCATTGGTCGCGAATTCGGCCACCACACGATCCAGCACCTGCAGCGGTGTCTTGTTGGCCAGATCGGGATTGATGCTGGTGTTCAGCGCCCCGCCGGGACGGCCGGTGGAGCGGATCGTCATCGGGCAGAAAGGCAGGCGCACGGCATTGAAGCCGAGCGTCTTCATCTGCTGGATCATGTCCTTGTAATTGCGCGTCCACAGGCCGTGGGCGACCAGGTCCGAGGTCTCGAAGCCGAACCAGTTCACGCCCCGCAGGGAGACGACGGCCCCTTGAGCATCCAGGATGCGGCCATCCATAGCCACGCTGAACGGCAGCGCAAAGCTGCCGGTGGCCGGCACCGACAGATCACAGGCCGGCGATGGCGCGGGAGCGGGTGTCGGAGCGGGTGCTGGCGCAGGTGATGGCGCCGGCGACGGAGCAGGCGAAGGCGCGGGGGCTGGTGAAGGACCTGGGGCGGGTGCGGGTGAAGGAGCCGGAGAAGGACTCGGCGCAGGGGAAGGCGCTGGCGAAGGTGCGGGCGCAGGCCCGGCCGCCGGCCCAGGTGCCGGAGCGGCCGAGGGGGGCGGCGCGGCCGGATTGGCCGTGCCCGAGTCTTTGTCCGATCCTCCCCCACAGGCCGTCAGGGACGCCGCCGCCAGCAGGGCGGCAATGCAGGAATTCAATGGCGGGCGGGGGCAGTTCATGAGGGGACGATCGAGAGCAAAAGACAAGGCTCGCGATATTCCCTGAAAGCGCTTTACTACTTCGTCATATTGTGTCCCGGCTACCCCTCACTTCGTCTCCATTCGTAAGCAATTCAGTGCCATCGGTGCCGAATGCGCATGAGTGACAGTGCTGCGACATTGCGGTAACCAGCCTGTTTCATGGGACAGCGATCCCACACATGCCCACCACATCTGCGCAATGACGGGCTCCGTGCATCAGCGACCCGCACGCTGACACAGTGCCTTCACCCGACTGTCAAACAGCCTGCTGAAGATGCAGCCGCATTCCCGGTCCGCACCTCAGGAGTTTTTTCATGCGTCGTTTTCTTTCCCGACTGGCAACCCGCCTCGCATCCCCGCTCGTGATGCCATGGGCCATTCCGCTCGCATTGGCCCTGGCCACCTCGTCCGCTTCCGCCACCGTGCTGAACTTCGACGACCTGGGCGCCGACGGCTATGTGCCGGTCAACTACGGCGGCCTCGACTGGTCCGGCAGCAGCTGGTTCCAATATGCCGGTGAGCAAGCCCCCTTTGCCGCCCATTCCGGCGACCGTCGCGCCACCCTCGGGTGGGACGGCTCTTCCGATTCCAGCGCCATTCGCTTCAACACCGCCAGCAGCTTCACCGGCGCCTGGTTTGCCGGTTATGACGGCGTCTCGGTCACCATCGACCTCTACAGCGGCAACACCCTGGTGGCCAGCACCGCCACCTTGAACCTGAGCGACTCGCCGGTGTTCCTGGCATCGAACTACGCCGGGCTGGTGGACCGTCTGGTCTTCCGCAGCAATGACCCCGCCAACTTCGTGATGGACGACCTCACCTTCGCCTCGGCCGTGCCGGAACCCGGTGCCGCGGTGCTGACCCTGGCCGGCCTGGGCCTGGTGGCCTTCGTCGCCCGTCGCCGTCGTCCCGTCTGATTGCCCGGAGCCTGTCATGAGCCAAAAGCCCTTCGATTCCCAAACCGCCGACCTTGCCAGCCCTGCAGACACTGCCCCCACCGGCCACACGCCCGCCCGCCGCAGCTTCCTGCGCGCGATGGCCGGCACGGCTGGCGCCACGGCGGCCCTGGCGAGCTTCCCGCCCGCCATTGCACGGGCCCTGTCCATTCCCGCAGCGCGGCGCACCGGCACCATCCAGGACGTTGAACACATCGTCATCCTGACCCAGGAAAACCGGTCCTTCGACCACTACTTCGGCACGCTCAACGGGGTGCGGGGCTTTGCGGATCCCTTCCCCATTCCAGTGGCAGACCTGCCCGCGGCCGGCATCACCGGCAAGACGGTCTGGACCCAGCCGACCGTCAGTGGCACTGCCGTGCCGGCCATCACGCCCTTCCACCTCAACACGACGCAGAACTTCTCGGTGATGCGCGTCAGCGGCACGCCGCATTCGTGGAACGATGCCCAGGCCGCCTGGGACCAGGGCCGCATGAATGCCTGGCCGCGCGCCAAGCAGAACCACTCGATGGGTCATTACCAATCGACCGACCTGCCCTTCCAATATGCGCTGGCCAATGCCTTCACCCTGTGTGACGCCTATCACTGCGCCACCCAGACCGGCACCAACACCAACCGCCTGTTCCTCTGGACCGGCACCAATGACCCGCTGCGCAAGGGCAATGGCCCGTCCACCGACAACAGTCATGACTGGTTCAATGAGAACCCGGCCGACGATTACACCTGGACCACCTATCCGGAACGTCTGCAGGCCGCCGGCATCCGCTGGCAGGTCTACCAGAACATGAATGACAACTTCACCGACAACTCGCTGGCCGGCTTCAAGGCCTTCCGGGATGGTTGGTACCAGCGCCCCGGTTATTCGCAGGCACTGATGGATCGCGGCATTTCCACCCGCGATCTGGACCTGCTGCGCGAGGATGTGCTGAACAACCGCCTGCCGCAGGTGTCGTGGATCGTGGCCACGGCCGAGGGGTCGGAGCACCCGGGCCCGTCCAGTCCTGCCCAGGGCGCGGACTACACCGCCAAGGTGCTGGATGCCCTCACCGCCAATCCGGAGGTGTGGAGCAAGACGGTGCTGTTCATCAACTTCGACGAGAACGACGGCTTCTTCGACCACGTGCCGCCGCCCGCCGCACCGTCCTACCTGACCTGGGATGCGGACAAGTCCAAGGCGGTGCTGGCCGGTGCCTCCACCGTCGACACCACCGGCGAATATCACGAGATCCTGAACGGCTCTTCTCCCCAGTACCTGCACCGTCCCTACGGCATGGGGCCGCGGGTGCCGATGTATGTGGTGTCGCCGTGGAGCAAGGGCGGCTGGGTCAATTCGCAGGTGGCGGATCACACCTCCGTGCTGCGTTTCGTGGAAGCGCGCTTCGGGGTGATGGAGCCCAACATCAGCGCCTGGCGCCGCGCCGTCGCCGGGGACCTGACCTCCTGCTTCAACTTCGCCGATCCGGAAGACAGCGAGTTCTTCTCCAAGCTGCCCAGCACCGTCGCCCTGGCCAATCGCGCCCGTGCGCTGCCCAGCACCACCACGCCGCCGGTGCCTGGCAGCACCGCAGCCCCGCGCCAGGCGGCAGGGGTGCGCCCGGCACGTCCGCTGCCCTATGACCTGCAGGTCAGCGCCCGCATCACGCCCTCGGCGGCGCTGGGCGCCACCAGCGTCACGGTGAGTTTCGAGAACACCGGACGCGCCGCGGCGGTGTTCCATGTGTATGACCGGCTGCGCCTGTCGGAACTGCCGCGTCGCTACACCGTCGAAGCCGGCAAGCAGCTCACCGGCAGCTTCAGCCCGATGGCCAGCGGCGCCTATGACCTGTGGGTGGTCGGCCCCAACGGCTTCCACCGCCATCTGACGGGCAATGCACGCCGCGCCGCCGCGGCCGGCCAGCCCAATCCGGAGGTGCTGGCCCGCGCCGAGGCCGCTGCCGGCGACCTGGTGCTCACCCTGACCAACACCGGCCCGGTGGCGGCCAGCTTCTCCGTGGTCCACAACAAGTATCGCCAGGTGCCGCCGCAGACGGTCAATGTGCCGCCGCGCAGCAGCAGCGTCGTCCGCATTCCGGTGGCCACCAGCGCCCACTGGTATGACGTGTCGGTGCGGGTGGGCGGGCAGGCGGACTTCCTGCGACGCTTCGCGGGCCACATCGAGACCGGTCTGCCGTCGGTGTCCGATCCGGCGATGGAAGGTCTGGCGGTGACCGAGCAACTGCGCGTGGCGGGCTAAGGTAACATCCGCCTCGCCTTGGGTGCGTTCCTTCCTGCCGGGAGGAACGTTAAACGGGAAACCGGTGACGCGGTCGGACCAGTTCCGACCGCCAGTCCGGTGCAGCCCCCGCTGCTGTAAGCCAGACGACCCTGCACGAGCCACTGTGAATCTCACGGGAAGGCGCAGGTGAGGATGACGGCGAGCCAGAATACCGGCCCGATGGCAGATGTCAGCACCATTCCCCGGGGCGAGGGAAGCCGCTGTCGGACCCGCCCTGCGCCTGCGCAGCTCCGCGGGCTGCCGATGTTGCCGCCGTTCCCCGATCGATTGGTGTTCAGTTTGAACCATTCGACGGGAGGTATCGAATGCACATCATGGAGGGCTTCCTGCCTTTCAAGCATGCGCTGGCGTGGACGGTGGCGTCCGCACCCTTTCTGGCGGTCGGCCTGGCTTCGGCCGGACGGCGCCTGCGTGCACATCCGGAGCATCGGATGCTGCTGGGGGTCAGTGCCGCGTTTGCTTTCCTGCTGTCCGCCCTGAAGCTGCCGTCGGTCACCGGCAGTTGCTCCCACCCCACCGGCGTGGGCCTGGGCGCCCTGCTGTTCGGCCCTGCGGCCATGGTGCCGGTGGGCTTCGTGGTGCTGCTGTTCCAGGCCCTGCTGCTGGCCCATGGCGGCCTCACCACCCTGGGCGCCAACGTCTTTTCCATGGCCATCGTGGGACCGTTCGTTGCGTACGGCGTGTTCCGGCTGGCCTGCCTCAGCGGCCTGTCCCGCAGCCCGGCGGTGTTCCTCGCCGCCTGCCTGGGTGACCTGGCCACCTACGTCACCACCTCGCTGCAACTGGCGCTGGCCTTTCCGGATCCGGTGGGCGGCGTGCTGCTCTCCTTCGAGAAATTCGCCGGCATCTTTGCCGTCACCCAATTGCCGCTGGCCATCACCGAAGGCCTGCTGACGGTGCTGGTGGTCAATGCGATGGCACAGTTCAATGCGCGCGAATTGCAGCGCATGCCGGTGCTGGCCCTGCTGCGGAGGGCCACGCCATGAGCGGCAACAGCAACAGCAACGACAACGGCCACCGCAACAGCACCAGTGGCAGCGGCAGCCGCATCAGGACCTGGCTGATGTGGGCGGCTGTTGTGGCCCTCACCGTCGTGCCGCTGATCTGGGTGGGACACGGCCCGGTGGACGAGACCGGCACCGCCGGGGAACTCTTCGAAGGTGCGGACAGCCGCGCCCAGCAGGCCATCACCCGCATCGCACCGGACTACCAGCCGTGGTTCCATCCGGTGCTGGAGCCTTCCAGCAATGAGATCGCCTCGCTGCTGTTTGCGCTGCAGGCGGCTTTGGGCGCGGGCGTGATCGGCTATTGGCTCGGGGTGTCGAAGGCCCGGGCCAGCGCGGTCGCCACTTCAGCGCATGGACCGGTTCCGCCTCCCACTGATCGCCCAACGTGACCCTTGAACGTCTGGCCTATGCCAGCCCGTGGCGCCACATCGCGCCATCGGCCAAGGCCCTGTTCTGCAGCTGCGCCATGGCCGCGGCCTGGATCGCTGCGACGCCTGCCGCCGCGATCGGGCTGGCCCTGCTGCTGGCGGTGATCACCATGGCCGGCGCTCGCACGCCGTGGCGCGCCTACTTGCGAGTGCTGATGGCGCCGATGGGGTTTCTTGCCCTGTCCTGCGTCACGATGTTGGTGACCGTCTCACCGGCATTCAGCGCAGCCTCGTCCGCTGCATCAGCCTCTGCATCGGCCACTGCCGTCCCCACCGGGAGCGCACTCGCCTGGCGCATCGCACCGGAGCTGCTGCCGCAAGTGCTGATGACCGTCAGCCGCGCAGCCGCGCTCTGCACCGCCCTGCTGCTGCTGGTGCTCAGTACGCCGCTGGGCGATCTGCTGGGGCTGATGCGCCGCCTGCGGGTGCCGCCGCTGCTGCTGGACCTGATGGTGCTGGCCTACCGCATGCAGGCGGTGCTGGGAGAGGCCTGGTCGGACGGGCTCACTGCACAGCGGTCGCGCCTGGGCTATGGCGGCCGCCGCCAGGCGCTGCGCTCGATGGCCTTGCTGATCAGCTGTCTGGCCGTGCAGGTCTGGGCCCGCGCCAGTGCGCTGCAGGCAGCCGCCGATGCGCGCAACGCCACCGACGAGCTGCGATTCCTGACGCCGCAATGGGCGCAGGCCTCGCGTCATGTCACGGTCGCGCTCGGCACCGGTCTGCTGATCATCGCCCTGGTGCTGACCGCCCGAATCGGAGGCGCTGCATGACGCCCCTCATCGAACTGCGCAGCGCCTCCTACCGCTATCCGGACGGCAGCCAGGGTCTGCACGACTGCAGCCTCGCCCTGCGCGCCGGCAGTCGCAATGCACTGCTCGGCGCGAACGGCGCTGGCAAGACCACCCTGATGCAGCACCTCAACGGCCTGCTGCAGCCCGACCAGGGCGGGCTGCACTGGCAGGGGCACCCGGTGCGCTACAGCCGCGACGGATTGCGCCGCCTGCGCCAGCAGGTTGGCCTGGTGTTCCAGAACCCCGACCGGCAACTGTTCTCGGCCCATGTGGAGGAAGACGTCTCCTTCGGCCCGCTGAACCTCGGGCTGCCGGAGGCGGAGGTGCGGCAGCGGGTCGCCGAATCACTGGCTGCGGTGGGCATGTCGGCCCATGCGCGCAGCCCTGTGCATCACCTCAGCTTCGGCCAGAAGAAGCGCGTCTGTCTGGCCGGTGTGCTGGCCATGCGGCCGCAACTGCTGGTGCTGGACGAGCCGATGGCCGGTCTGGACCTGCCGATGCAGAAAGACCTGCAACGCCTGCTCGACGGCCTGGTGGCCCAGGGCGTGACGGTGCTCGTCTCCACCCACGATGCGGCCTTTGCCGCCGACTGGGCGGACGAGATCCACGTGATGGCGCAGGGCCGCTGCCAGCTGTCCCGCCCGGTCGATGCCCTGCTCACACAGCCGCAGGCCTGGCTCGACGTCGGCCAGGCTCCGCCGGAGGTGATGGCCCTGCATGCCGAACTGGTCCGCCAGGGCGTGCTGCCGGCCGTGCCGGTGCCCCGTTCCATCGAACGCCTGCTGGCGGCGCTGCGTGCGCCCCAACCGGTGATTGCTTCAGAAAGCGTGATCCATGAACACTGACCTGCCCGGCACGGTCTGGTTTGTCGGGGCGGGCCCCGGCGACCCCGAACTCATCACCGTTAAAGGACAGAAGCTGCTGGCACAAGCCGGCGCCGTGTTGTTTGCCGGCTCCCTGGTGGACCGCGCCGCCACCGCCTACGCGCCCGAGGGCTGCGATATCCGCGACTCCAAGGATATGACCCTGGAGGAGATGACGGAATGGCTGGTGACCCGTGCGGCGCGTCACGGCACGGTCGTGCGACTGCAGACCGGCGACCCGTCGCTCTACGGCGCGCTGATCGAGATGGCCCGTCCGCTGGATGCTGCCGGCGTGCCGTGGCGGGTGGTGCCGGGCGTCTCGTCCGCCATGGCCTCGATGGCCGCGGCCGGTGAATCGATGACGCTGCCGGAAGTGACCCAGAGCGTGATCCTCACCCGCGTGGCCGGCCGCACCCCGATGCCTGAAGGCGAAGACCTCGCTGCCCTCGCCGCCCATCACACGACGATGTGCATCTTCCTGTCCATCACCCTGCTCCACAAGGTCGAGGCCGCACTGCGCGAAGCCGGCTGGCCGGAGGATGCACCGATGCTGGTGGTGCACAAGGCCAGTTGGCCGGGTGAGGAACTCATCCTGCGCGGCACGCTGGCCGACATCAAGCAGCGTTGCCGCGAGGCCGGCGTGGTCAGCCAGGCCATGATCGTCGCGAGTCCCACCCTGGGATCGCGTCATTGGGAGACGCTGGTGCGCTCCAAGCTCTACGACCCCACCTTCACCCATCGATTCCGAAAGGCCACCGCATGATCAGCACCACCGACACCATTCTGATTGTGGGTCACGGCTCCCGCGAGGACTCCGGCAACCAGGAGATTCTGGCGTTTGCCGATCAGTGGCGGCAGCGGCAGCCCACCTGGCGCATCGAAGTCTGCTTCATCGAGTTTGCTTCGCCCTCACTGAACCAGGGGCTGCTCGACGCGGCCCGCCAATCCACCCGGGTGCTGGTGGTGCCGCTGATTCTGAATGCCGCCGGCCACGTGAAGATGGAGGTGCCGGAGGCGATCGAGCAGACCCGGCTGGCCTATCCGCAGACCGAGATTCTGCTGGCGCCGCACCTCACCGCCTGCGACCCGGTGCTGACCGTCCTGCGCCGCCGCCTGCGCAAGGCGATGCAGGTGCTGGACATGCCGGACCCGACCACCACCGGTGTGGTGCTGCTGGGTCGTGGCTCATCAGACCGAGGCGCCAATGGCGACATGGCCAAGATGGCGCGCTGGCTGCTGGAGTCCGGCGACCATGAACTGGTCGACCTGGCCTTCACCGGCATCACCTGGCCGCGGCTGGAGCGGGTGGTGCAGCGGCAGACGCTGCTGGGCATGAAGCAGATCGTGGTGCTGCCCTACTACCTCTACACCGGCACGCTGATGCAGCGCATCCATCGCCAGGTGGACCACCTGCGCCAGCAGTATCCGCAGCTGCGTTTCCACTGCACCGACCATTTCGGCTTCGAGCCGGAAATCTTCGAGCTGGTGTCGCAGCGCATTCTGGACCTGGATGCCAAGGTGCCCGACAGCCGGCTGCCCTGCGATGGCTGCAGCTATCGGGAACTTGCGCATGAGGCGGGCCACGGTCATTCGCATGAGCACACGCACACGCACACGATTCAGGTGCATCCGGCGGGTGCAGGCGCAGTGGCCCCCGGGCACTCGCATGATCACGACCACGACCACGCCCACGAGCACGGTCACGACCACGGTCATGGTCACGGTCACGACCATGGGCATGAGCACGCACATGACCACGGCCACGGCCACGCGCACCCGCACGAGAGCCAGACCGCATGAGCACCGTCAACACCGTCACTGAGCAGCTGACGCGCGCGGGCCAGGCCATCGAGCATGACAGCTTCTCCATCATCGATGCCGAAGCCGGTCCGCATGCCTACACGCCGCAGCAATGGGCCATCGTGCGACGCATGATCCACGCCAACGCCGACTTCGACTTCAACGGTCTGACGGATTTCCATCCGGAAGCGGTGCATGCCGGGGTCGCCGCCATGCTGCGGGGCGGCACGCCCATCGTGGCGGACGTGGAGATGATCTGCTCCGGCTTGTCCCGGCCGCGGCTGACCCACTTCGGCATGAAGCCCTGGCAGTTCATCAGCGATGACGACGTCATCCAGGCCGCACAGGCCGAGGACACCACGCGGGCCGTGCAGGCCATGCGCAAGGCTCACCGGCAAGGCCTGCTGGACGGTGCCATCGTCGGCATCGGCAATGCGCCCACTGCTCTGATCGAACTGGTCCGTCTGATCCGTGAGGAAGGCGTGCGCCCGGCCCTGGTGGTCGGCATGCCGGTCGGATTCGTCTCCGCGCAGGAGTCCAAGGACCTGATGGCCGAGGTGCAGCAGGTGCCGTGGATCGTCATCCGCGGCCGCAAGGGCGGATCGACGCTCGTCGTCGCAGCCCTGCATGCACTGCTGGCGCTGGCGGAATCACATCAGCGCGAAAGCCGCGATGCGGTGGATGGCACTGCGGAGTCCCGTGCATGAAGGATCAGGACCCCGCCGTCCCCCGCGGCACCCGCACCGGCTTCACCACGGGCGCCTGCGCGGCCGCGGCGGCGCGTGCAGCGGTGCTGGGGCTGGCGGGCGGTGCGATACCTACGCGCATCGAAAGCCTGCTGCCCAACGGCGACCGGGTCTGGTTCGATGTGCATGACGGCCGCAGCGAAGGCGAACAGGCGCATGCCATGGTCATCAAGTTCGCCGGAGACGACCCGGACTGCACCGATGGTGCCCACCTCACCGTCGATCTGCAGCTGCTGCCCGGCCGTGCGCAGGAAGTGACCTTCCACGCAGGCGACGGTGTCGGCATGGTCACCATGCCGGGCCTCGGCCTGGAGGTGGGCGGGCCGGCCATCAATCCGGTGCCCCGCCGCAACATCGCCGACAACCTGCGCGAAGCCGCGCCCCAGTTGCTGGCGAAGCACGGCGTGGCGGTCACCATCAGCGTGCCGGGCGGCCAGGAGATGGCCCGCAAGACGACCAATGCCCGACTCGGCATCCTCGGCGGCATCAGCATCCTGGGCACGACCGGCATCGTGCGTCCCTATTCCACCGCCGCGTGGCGGGCCAGTGTGGTGCAGAGCATCCAGGTGGCCGCCACCGTCGGCCACGGCCTGGTGGCCCTGACCACCGGCGGCCGGACCGAGAGCTTTGCCATTGCCGCACTGCGGGCCGAGCGACCGGAGCTGCCGCAAGCCTGCTTCGTGCAGATGGGCGACTTCCTGCGCTATGCGCTGGACGAAGTCGTGGCCCAGGGCATCGAACTGGTGGTGCTGGCGGTGATGGTGGGCAAGCTCACCAAGATCGCGCAGGGGGAGACCATCACCCACGCCAATCGCAATGTGGTGGACACCGACCTGGTGGCCGAGATCGCACGGCGCATCGGCGCCAGCGAGGACGACTGCCAGGCCATTGCCGCGGCCGAGACCGCCCGCTTCGGCGCGGAGCTGATGGTCGAGCGCGGCCTGGGGGATGCCTTCCACCACGCCCTGGCCCAGGCCGCCATCGACACCCTGCTGGCGCCGGACCGCTACGACCAGGCCTTCGCGCTGCGTGTGATGGTCTGCGATTTCAACGGCCAGCGTGTGGCGGATGTCCGCTCCGGCCCGCCGCGCCTGCGGGAGCGGCCGGCCACTGCGGGCCGCACCGGCATCGACCACCTGCTGGATGCCGACACCGGCACCGACCTCTGAGGTCCCTCAAGAATGTCCGACAAAGATCCCAACCCCTGCCACGTCATCGGCGTCCTGGATGACGGCATGGCGAGCCTCAGCGCCACCGCCGGCGCGCTGATCCGATCGGCCGATGTGGTCATCGGCGGCAGCCGCACCCTGGCGCTGTTCAGTGACTGGTTCAAGCCCGGCGCGGTACATCACGACCTGACCGGCGCCCTCAGCCGCGTGCCCGATTGGGTGCGGGCCGCACGCGAGCAATTGCAGCGCTGTGTGGTGCTGGCCACCGGCGACCCGCTGTGCCACGGCATCGCGCCGTATCTGGCGCAGCACCTGTGCATCGATGCGCTGGAGATTCATCCGAATCTCTCGACCCTTCAACTGGCGTGTGCCCGCATCGGACTGGCCTGGCAGGATGCGCGCATCGTCTCGGCGCATGGCAAGGATGCCGGCGAGTGGACCCGGGGCAGCACGCCCGCGCACGGCCTGTATCCGCTGGCCCAGGCGCTGCGGGCCCACGACCGGCTGCTGGTGCTGACCAGCCCCTGCAACAGCCCCGACCGCATCGCCCGTCTGTTGCTGGCGGAAGGGCTGGGCAACGATTTCCAGATGGCGGTGGCCGAGCGGCTGCAGCAGCCGCAGGAACGGGTGCTGCCGCAGTTGTCGCTGGCCGAGGCCGCGCAGATGGAATTTGCCGATCTGAATGTGGTGCTGCTGTGGCGGCAGATGCCGGCGCCGCGGCCGGTGACCTTCGGGCTGCCCGATGCCCACTATCACCAGCGTCAGCCGGACAAGGGCCTCATCACCAAGCAGGAGGTGCGGGCGGTCAGCCTGGCGCGTCTGCAACTGCGTGCCGACAGCATCGTGTGGGACATTGGCGCCGGCTCCGGCTCGGTGGGCCTGGAAGCGGCACGGCTGTGCCCGCGCGGACATGTGTTCGCCATCGAAAAGAATGAGGCGGATGTGGCCATCGCCGGCCGCAATCACGACGCCTTCGGTATCAGCAACTACAGCCTGCAGCACGGCAAGGCGCCGGAGGGCCTGGACAGCTGGCCGGCGCCGGATGCCGTGTTCATCGGCGGATCGGGCGGAGAGCTGGCCACGCTGATCGGCATGATCCTGGAGCGTCTCCGTCCGCAGGGACGGCTGGTGATGAACTTCGTGACGCTGGAAAACCTGGCCACGGCCACCGCGGCGCTGCAATCGCTGCAGGACCTGGGCGTGCAGTGGGATGTGCTGCAGCTCCAGGCGGCGCGCAGCAAACCCATTCTGCACATGCACCGGATGGTGGCGGAGAACCCGGTGTGGATCGTGTCGGCGTGGCGCGGCCAGGCCGATCAAACCCAGGAGGCGTCCGATGCATGAGCCGATGATGAACAGTCCGGCAGCCCCCTCGGGGGGCGCCTCGGAGGTCTCCCCGTACGGCACCTCGTTCGGCGCCTCGTTCGGCACCTTGTGGGGCATCTCCCTGGGCCCCGGCGACCCGGGCCTGATCACCCGCGCCGCCTGGTCCGCCTTGTCGCGCACGGACACCGTCTGGGTCTATCCCGCCCGCAGCGGCAAGACCCCCAGTTATGCCTTCGACATCGTGCAGCGGGCCGGCCTGACGCCACCCGCCACCCACACCCAGCTGCTGTTCCCCATGACCCATGACGGCGAGAAGCTCGCCCGTGCGTGGCTCAAGGCGGCGGACACGGTGCTGCCCTGGCTGCAGCAAGGGCGGGATGTGCTCTTTCTGGTGGAAGGCGATGCCAGCACCTATGCCACCTTCGGTCATCTGGCCCGCACCGTGCGGCAACTGGCGCCGGAGGTGCCGGTGCAGGTCATCGCGGGCGTGAATGCCTTCACCGCCGCCTGTGCCAGTGTGGACACCCCCTTTGCGGAACAGGACGACACCGTCGCCATCGTGCCGGCCGCGTATGGCGTCAGTGCGGTGGACCGGCTGCTGCCGGACTTCGACACCCTGGTGCTGATGAAGATCAAACCGCTGATCGGCGAGCTGATCGACTGGCTGGAGCGCCGCGACCTGCTGGCAGGCGCGCACTTCATCGAGCGAGTGGGCGCGCCAGACGAGCGGCGGATCTCCGGCCACGACCTGCTGGCCCTGCGCGGCGAGAAGGTCAGTTATCTGTCGCTGCTGATCGTCAAGAACCCGCACCGCATCCGCGGTGAACGCATCAAAGGCTGTCTCAAGAAGAGCAGTCCCCTCCCCGAACCGGTGCCCACGACATGACTGATTCCCCTCCCACTGGCGCGGAGCCGCGCGTGTGTCTCGTTGCCATCACCAAACACGGTGCCGCACAGGCCGCGCGTCTGGCCGAGGCACTGCCGCAGGCGCAGGTCTGCACCTCCGCCAAGTTCGCATCGGCATTTGCCGGCCTGCCCAACACCGTGAACGCCTACGACGGCGCCCTGCGGGACCAGATCGCCCCGCTGTTTGCGGAGCAGGACCAGCTCATCTTTTTCGTCTCGCTCGGTGCCGTCGTGCGCTTGATCGCGTCGCATCTGCGCGACAAGGATGCGGACCCCGGTGTGATCGTTGTCGATGACGCCGGCCAGTTCGTCATTCCGGTGCTGTCCGGCCATGTCGGCGGCGCCAACGAGTGGAGCGAGCGGGTGGCCGACCTGATCGGCGGCACGCCGGTGCTCACCACCGCCTCGGACGTGGGCAAGACGATTCCGGTGGACATCCTCGGCCGCCACCTCGGCTGGCGGGTGGAAGCTCCCAAGATCAACATCACCCGGGTGTCAGCCCATGTGGTGAATGGCGAGCCGATCGCCTTCGTGCAGGAAGCGGGAAGCCCGGACTGGTGGACCCGCCCCACGCCGCTGCCGGCCAATGTGCATCGCTTCGACCGGTTTGACGCCGTGGACCTTTCCCGCTTCGCCGCCGTGCTGTGGGTGACCCACGCACCGGTGCCGGAAGCGCAGTGGGCGCAGTTGCACGAGCGGCTGGTGGTGTATCGCCCGCCGATGGACGCCGGCGCGGGTGGCGCGGGTGGCGCGGGTGGCGCGGCCGCAGCCGCAGCCGCGCAGCCAGGAGCCGCTGCATGACCCTGCCCCGGCTGACCCTGGGCATCGGCTGCGACCGCGGCACGTCCCTCGCCACGCTGCTGGAAGCGGTGGATGCGGCGCTGCATCAGGCCGGCGCCCAGCCCGACCAGGTGGACGGCGTGGCCAGCATCACCATCAAGGCCGATGAACAGGGCCTGCTGGACCTGGCCGCCGCCCGCCGCTGGCCAATCCGGTTTTACACGCCGGAAGCCCTGGCCCAGGTGCCGGTCCCCAACCCGTCCGAGACGGTGCGCCGCCATACCGGCACGCCCTCCGTCAGCGAAGCCGCTGCCCTGCTGGCCGCAGGCCCGGGCACCCCGATGACCGCCCTGGTGGTGGAAAAACTCCGTCATCGTGGCCGCGACGAGCGCCACGCGACCGTATCGATTGCAAGGAAGACGCCATGACTGATCACGCTGACACGCCTGACACGCCCGACACGCCCGACACGCTGGATGCGCCCCGCCCCACCGCCGGCAAGATCATGCTGGTGGGCATCGGCCCCGGCAGCGTCGATCACATGACGCAGCGGGCCCGGGACGCCATCGCCGAGTCCGATGTCGTCATCGGCTACGTCACCTACATCAAGCTGGTGGCCGACCTGATCGAAGGCAAGGAGATCATCCGCAAGTCGATGACCGAAGAGCTGGACCGCGCGGTGAGCGCGCTGGAAGCGGCGCGGCAGGGCAAGAAGGTGGCGTTGATCTCGTCCGGGGATGCCGGCGTTTACGGCATGGCCGGCCCGACCTATGAGGTGTTGTTCCAGGCGGGCTGGACACCGGACGATGCGGTGCAGGTGGAGATCATTCCCGGCGCGTCGGCGCTCAACAGTTGCGCCGCGCTGGTCGGTGCGCCGCTGACGCATGACTTCTGCGCCATCTCGCTGTCCGACCTGCTCACGCCCTGGCCCACGATTGCACGCCGTCTCGATGCAGTGGCCCTGGCCGACTTCGTGGTGGCCCTCTACAACCCCAAGAGCGGACGCCGCACGCGGCAGATCGTCGAGGCGCAGCGGCTGTTTCTGCGGCATCGTCGCGCGGACACGCCGGTGGCCATTGTCAAAAGCGGCTATCGGCGCCGGCAGAACATCGTCTTCACCACGCTCGACCAGATGGCCGAGGCGGACATCGGCATGCTCAGCACCGTGCTGATCGGCAACAGCAACACCTTCATCCGCCACGGGCTGATGGTGACGCCTCGCGGCTATGCCAACAAATACGACATGGCCGATGGCGGCACCACCCGCGAAGGGGAGAAGGCGGGCCGCTCGCTCTCGACCGGCCTGCTGGGCTGGCTGCAGCAGGTCAAGCTGGAACATGCGGAGGGTGCGGATGTGGCGGAGCTGGCGCGACGTCATCGTCTGCCGCAGGACTACATCCAATCGGTGCTGGATGAACCCGATGAGCTGCCGGAGACCGAAGTCGCCACCGAGGAGGACGCCGCATGAGCGACACCTCCAGAGATACCCCCAGCGACACCCCCGTCATCAAGCCCAAGATCGGTGAATACCGTCGTCACATCCTCGTGTGCACCGGAGAACGCTGCACCGGCGATGGCGCTTCGCAGGCCCTGTTCGACAGCCTGGGCGACAAGTTCAAGGCTGCCGGCCTGACGTCGGGCCCGTTGCGGGTCAAGCGGACCCGCGCCAGCTGCTTTGCGGCCTGCAAGGGCGGCCCGATTGTCTGCGTGCAGCCGGACGGCACCTGGTACTACAACGTGACTCCGGAGAACATGGACCGCATCATCGACCAGCACCTGCGGGGCGGCCGGCCAGTGGAAGATCTGGTGTTCCATCAGGCTGGGTGCAGTGACGACGACGAAGGCGCCTGCGATGCGGCAGCCGCCGGCGGTTCGGCCTCTTCGGCCTCCGCAACCTCTGCGACCTCCACGAGCTGCAACAGCACCAGCGCGGGAGGCGCCGCATGACGCCACCAGTGATGTCGGCCGTGGTGGTGAACCCCGGCAGCGTCGCGCTGGTGGGGGCAGGCCCCGGTGCGGCCGACCTGCTGACCCTGCGCGCCTACGCCTGCCTGCAGCAGGCCGATGTGGTGCTGCACGACCTGCTGGTCAGCCCGGACGTGCTGGACCTGCTTCCCCAAACGACCGAGCGCATCAGCGTGGGCAAGGCCGGTGGCCGCCACAGCTGGGCCCAGTCGGACATCTGCGCGTTGATGGTGGAGAAGGCCCGGGCGGGCCTGCGGGTGGTGCGGCTCAAGGGCGGTGATCCCTTTGTCTTCGGACGCGGCGGCGAGGAGATGGAAGCGCTGGTCGCGGCGGGCATCGCGGTGCAGGTGGTGCCGGGCATCACGGCCGCCGTCGGAGCCGCTGCCTCGCTGGGCTTCCCGCTGACGCACCGCGACCATGCCCACAGCTGCATCTTCGTGACCGGCCATCTGCAGCACGACACGCTGGCGTTGAACTGGACGGCGCTGGCCCAGCCGCGGCAGACGGTCGTTATCTACATGGGCATGACCGGCGTGGAGACGATCACCCGTGAGCTGCAGGCCGCCGGTCTGCCTGCGGACACGCCGGTGGCCGTGGTGCGATATGCCACGCGGCCCGAGCAGCAGGTGTGGACGGCGTCTCTGGCCACCCTGCCGCAACTCGTCAAGGAGCAAGGCCTCGCGCCGCCATCGCTGCTGGTGATCGGCACCGTGGTGCGGTTGCTGACAGCGCAGGGCTGACGGCACCGCGCTGACGAGACTGCGGCTGCGGCTCGAGCCAGTCGCGTCAGTCCGCGCGAGCCGATGCGGCATTGATGGGCCGGCGACGCCACATCACCAGCAGGCCGACGCCGGTCAGCAGCATCGCGTAGGTGGCGGGCTCCGGGACCGGCGCTGCCAATTGCTCGAAGGCCAGCTGCTGCAGCGCCGACGCCTGCGCCGAAGTCAGACCCAATTGGGCGGCGGACGTCTCATTGGCGCCGAGGCTGCGCGGGTCCAGGCCGGTGATGTGGCCAAACACCGTCAGCGCTTCCAGATAACTGCCGTAGATGCTGGCGTGATAGTTGTCGTTGGCCCAGAGCTTGACCTTGCCAGCGTCGATGCCGTCATAGGGATTGATGTCGGCAAAGCCTTGCGACATCGCCCGGTTCCAGGCCAGCCCCACCGGAATGACGCCGCTGATGTTGGCCCAGGTGGCATCCGCCAGCTGATAACCGGCGTTCACATCCAGGGCCATCTGATAGATGTCCTTGCCATACCAGGCGCCGGTGGTCGGATAGGTCTGGTCCGCGCGGGACCAGGTCGCCATCAACTGCACATCCACCTGGCTGTTCTTCGCCTTGAAGGCGTCCGCCAGCAGCCCGGCGTATTGCACCAGCTTGGCGGGATTGCCGGGTTTGCTCGCATCCAGCGTGCTGTAGCTCTGCAGCACCACCTTGTCCCAGGGCTTGTCCAGCACCGACAGCTTGTTGTTGTAGTGATAGTCCAGGCCCTGGCCCGGCGCCGTCTCCAGGCTCACGTCGTAGTGGAGACCGACCTGCACGGTGAAGGCCTTGAACAAGGCGGGAATGCCGCCGATGCCCTGCTGATTGAGGTCGGTCACGGTGCCGGCGTTCCAGTACTTCACCGCCGAGCCTTCCCCGAAGGTGAAGCTGTTGCCGACGAAGAGAATGGTTTCGCCATGGGCCAGGCTGGCGGACAGGGCCATCGAGGCGCCCATCAGCAGGCTGCTGAGACGGCCCATGCGCGGACGACGGCGTGGGGCGGTGGACATCACAGGTGAGTGCATGTGTCTTCCTCGGTGGACCGGAGACCGGTCTCTTGTGTGGTGGAAGCTCCGATGCTGCCCAGGGTGGGTGGGCAGCGATACCGGCAGGGCCTGCGCACGCGTCACTGCTGCGGGCGACAGTGCTGTCCCCTTCGTCAGCCGCGCAAGAGGTGCGTCGATTGCCAGGGGGCGCACACGGGTTCCGGCATGAGTACGGCTGATCCACAATCGGCCACCCTGACTGGAGCGGACTGCATGAGCCTTGGTAGCACCACCCCCTTGCTGCGCATCTTCGATGAAGCCAAAGCACGAGAGTTCTATGTGGACTTCCTCGGCTTCCAGATCGACTGGGAGCACCGCTTCGAGCCCGGCCTGCCGCTGTACCTGCAGATCTCCCGCGACGGCTGCGTGCTGCATCTGACCGAGCACCATGGCGACGCCTGCCCGGGCGCCGCGGTGCGCATCGACACGACCGACATCGAATCGCTCCACCGGGAGCTGATCGGCAAACACTACGGCTACGCGCGGCCGCATCTGGAGGACGCGCCCTGGGGGGCGCGGGAGATGTCGGTGAAGGATCCGTTTGGCAATCGCCTGACCTTCACCATGGACCTGCCGTGAGGTCACCGGAGCGCGGCGGATTGTGTCTGCCGTGACATGAAACACCACCCGGCAGGGGCGCTGCGGACGGTTCTGCCAAGTTTCTTGGCGACTCTTCAAAGTTTGGGTAAAGGTCGCCGCAACGCATGGCGTTTCGCGGAGCGGGGACTCATCATGCGGGCCACTTTCGACCGCCCGCGCCATGAGTTCCACGTCCTTTGCCGATCCTCGCCCGCACACCGCCGTCCTGCACCAATGGGTCGGCATGGGCGACCTGGTCTGGCATGTCCCCTACCTGCGGCGCATCGCCGAGACCAGCCGCGATGGGCAGATTTCGCTGATCGCCTCGCCCACGACCTTTGCACGGGATCTGATCGGCCATGAGCCCTGGCTGCGCGATGTCATCGACTTCGACCGCCATCCGCGTCGGGAGGAAGGCCGTGTGGGGCGTCATCGGGGCCTGGCCGGTCTGCTGCGCATGGGCCATGAGCTGCGCCCGCGCCGGTTTGAACGCATCGTCCTGCTGACGCATCACACCAACCGGTCGCTGGTCGCCACGGTGGCCCGCATTCCGGAGCGCCTGGGCTACGGCAGCAGTTGGCTGCAACGCCGGCTGCTGAGTCGTGGCCCGTGGATCGAGCCCTACCGCGGTCCGGCGGTGAAGGCCTACAAGGACGTGAGCGCCTTCGCCATCGCCCACGGCTGGGCCGACGCGCCGATCGTGCCCAGCCTCGTGGTGCGCGCGGATGCGCTGGCGGTGGCCCGGCAGCGGCTGGCGGGCCTGCCGCGTCCGCTGGTGGCTCTGGCGGTGGGCAGTTCGGAGCCCTACAAGCAATGGGGCGCGGCGCGATTTGCCGCGCTGGCCAGCAGTCTGGTGCATGCCGGCTGCGGCGTGCTGATGCTGGCCGGCCCGGCCGAACGCGCGCTGGTGCAGACGGTGATGAACGGCATCGCCGCCCCGCTGCGCGAACGGGTCGGGGCCGTCACCGAGGGGACCGTGGCAGACACGGTGGCTGCGATGTCTCTCGCTCATGTCTGCGTGGGCAATGACACCGGGGCAGCCAATATCGCCGCAGCGGTGGGCACGCCGACCTGGGTCATCCTGGGGCCGCGCCCGCGGCTGGAACACGATCCGCAGACCCTGCGTGCCCTCGTTGCGCCACGGCTGGAGGACATCACGCCGGGCGATGTCGTCGCCAAGGTGCTGGGCAGCCTGCCCAAAGCCTCGGCGGCTGCGCCCCGGGAGGCGGTGCTGTTGTGAGCCGACCGATCCGGCCTGACCCGCGACGCAACGATCCACCCGGCGACACGGCCACGCCCGCGCGCGGCGACTCCGACACACGCCCGACAACGGCGGTGCACATGCGGCACAACGGCATGGGCGACCTGGTGTGGCATGCCGAGTACTTTCGCCTGGTGGCCGCCACCAGCCGCGACGGACAAGTGACGGTGGTGGTGCCGCCCTCGGCCCGGGCGCAGGATCTGCTGGGCCATGAGCCGTGGGTGCGCGAGGTCATGGACTACGACCGCCGACCGCGCCGCAGCGAAGGCCGCACCGGCCGCCACAGCGGCTTCTTCGGGCCGCTGCGCTTTGGTGCTGAACTCGCGACCCGGCAGCTGGACCGGATGGTGCTCTTCTCCGATCGTCCAGGGCGTGCGCTGGTGGCCTGTCTGCGGGCCGGCATCTCCACCCGCATCGGCTTCGGCAGCACCTGGCTGCAGCGACGCCTGCTGACGGACGGCCCGCGCGTCCCGCTGTACCGGGGTTCGGCGGTGGGGCTCTATCACGATGCCACGTCGCTGGCCCTGGCGAACGGCTGGAGCCACATGCCGACGGTGCCCCGCCTGACCGTGCGGCCGGATGCACTGCATCGCATGCGCGCGCGTCTGGCGGGCATGCCCTGGCCGCTGCATGTGCTGGCCATCGGCGCATCGGAGACCTACAAGCAATGGGGCGCCCGCCGCTTCACCGCCCTGGCGCAGTTGCTGGCCACCCGTGGCCATGGCGTGGTGCTGCTCGGAGGACCGGCCGAGACCGGGCTGTCGCTGGAGATCCTGACTGCCCTCCCCGCGGTGCTGCGCTCCCGGGTGCTGGCGCTGACGGATCTGCCGGTGCCCGACAGCGTGGCCGTGCTCTCGCTGGCCCAGACCTGCATCGGCAATGACACCGGCATGTCCAACATCGCTGCGGCGGTGGGAACGTCCACCTACATCGTGCTGGGTCCGCGACCGCCGCTGGAGCATGACCCTGTGCACATCACGCTGCTGCAGGCGCCGGCGCTGGAAGATATCCGTGCCGATCAGGTGCTGGAACAGGTGTTGAAGCTGCGAGACGCGCCGCGAGGGGCGTCGTCGGTCGAGGCGGCCGAGGCGACGACGCCGTCGCGGCCGATCAACGCGACCTGAGGAGGCGGATATTCGTCAGATCGCGTCAGGGCTCGATCGCACCCGCCGCACCCGCCGCTCCC
>CBIHOT010000022.1:0-86494 GCA_966211495.1 uncultured Roseateles sp.
CCTTCCAACAAAACGTATGGCAACTGCTTGTTGGGCTTTCATTGTAGCCAAAAGGGCCGCCCTGGAAACCGCATGGATGCGAGCTTTGCGGGCGTTGCCCTTCGCCAACAGGAATTTTGTCAACAGGTTATCCACAAAAGCTTGAGGACATCCTGTGGATCATTCCAGCCCGTGCCCGGACCTTCCTGATTCCCCGTCGCGAGGGCTACAAAGGGAGCCGGACGCGGTGCGATTGTAGCGGAGGGCAGCATCAATCCCACCGGTTGGTCACATCCGCTAGCAAGCACCAACCGACGCAAACCGTTCGGATTTTGCTCGCAGAGCGGCGCCTGATTCCGCATCACGGAAAGCCCGAGACGGGCGGTGGGTTGTAGTCTGACGACTAGGGTTTACCCTGGCAGACACCCACCGCCGGTGTCGCTTAGCCCTTGCCGGGCTTCAGGACCACGAAGGTGACCGCATCGCCGCGACGCACCAGCATCTGCAGCGGCTTGGTCTTCTCGACCTTGGCCAGCACCGCCTGGAACTGCTTGATGGTCTTGATCTCGGTATTGGCCACCGAGAGGATCAGGTCACCGGCGCGCAGGCCGGCGCGCGCTGCCGGGCCATCCACCGCATCGATCTTGATGCCGGCGCTGAGCTTCAGTTCCTTGCGCTGCGCATCGGTCAGCTCGCTCACCGTCAGGCCCCAGGCCTGGGCACCGCTCTTGGCAGGCGCTTCGGGTTCCGGCGTGGCCGCTGCGCGGTCGTCCGGCAACGCCTCCAGCGTCGCGGTCAGCTCCTTGTAGACGCCGCGGCGGAACACCTGCATCGGCACCTTGGTGCCCGGTGCGGTGGCGGCCGCGAGGCGGCGCAGGTCCACTGCCTTCTCCACCGGCTTGCCGTTGAAGCGGGTGATGACATCGCCCAGCTCGAGGCCCGCCTTCTCGCCAGGTCCACCGGCCGTAATGCGGGTGACCAGCGCTCCCTGCGGCTTGCCCAGACCGATGGCTTCCGCCACTTCCTTGGTCAGGTCGTCCGGATACACGCCCAGCATGCCGCGGGTGACGCGGCCCTTGCTGCGCAGCTGGTCCGCCACCCGCATCGCTTCGTCGATCGGAATCGCGAAGGAGATGCCCATGAAGCCGCCGGACTGGCTGTAAATCTGCGAGTTGATGCCGATCACTTCGCCGCGCAGGTTCAGCAGCGGGCCGCCGGAGTTGCCGGGGTTGATCGCCACATCGGTCTGAATCAGGGGCAGCAGGTCGCCGGTGTCGCGCGCCTTGGCGCTGACGATGCCGGCGGTGACGGTGTTGTCGAAACCGAAGGGCGAGCCGATGGCCATCACCCACTCGCCGACCTTGAGCTTGCCCACGTCGCCCATGCGCAGCATCGGCAGGCCGGTGGCTTCGATCTTCAGCACGGCCACGTCGGTGCGACGGTCCAGTCCCACCACCTTGGCCTTGAATTCGCGCTTGTCGGTCAGGGTGACCATGACCTCGTCCGCCTCGTCCACCACGTGGGCGTTGGTCATCACATAGCCGTCGGCGCCGATGACGAAACCGGACCCCAGGCCTCGGCGCTGGGGCGACGCGTCGTCGTCATCATCATCGTCTTCATCGGGCGATGGGGTGTGGGGCGTCGGCGCGCCCTTGCGCTGCGGCGGCACGGGGATGCCGAAGCGACGGAGGAAGTCGCGCATCTGCTCATCGAGCTGCGCATTGTTGCCGGCCTTGATCTTCTCCGAGGTCCGGATGTTGACGACGGCGGGGCCGGCCTGCTCCACCAGGACGCTGAAGTCGGGCAGCGCGCGAGACAGGTCGATCGCGGGCGCTGGCGCCGGGACCGCCGCAGGGGCGGCCGGCGCAGGCGTCACCGGCGCGGTCTGAGCGGTCACAGGCAGGGAGGCCTGCAGCGCGGCGGCGCCTGCAAGCGCCAGGGCAAGATGACGGAACGGTGTGGACATGAAGACTCGCGTCAGGAGCAAATCAGAGGGACAGAAGGTACATCATGCACGGAAATGCTCAACTCCGTGCCATGAACAAGTGAATGCGCAGTAACGACCAGTGGCCGCCCTGCTGCCGCCGCGAAACCGCCAGACAGCGATGGCGCCAGAAGCGCCCTTCACTGCCCACCGGCACCAGCCGCAACAGCATCCAGTGCTCGACATCCAGCAGCACCTGCAGGTGCACCGCCTGGTCGGGGGCGCGGGACGCCGCATCCTCTGCCCTGGGGTTGGCAAGTGGCGCACCTGCGCGCTGCAGCCACCACGACTGGGTGTCCCAGCGCAGGGTCACCACGTCGGCATCGGCATCGGCATCGGCATCGGCATCGATAGCGGGAACCGGACGGCGCCACACGCGCGAGTGACGGCCGGTGATCCACAGCGCCCCCGCCATGACGGCGGCTGCTGACCCCATCAGTGTCCAGTAGGAGGTGGTGAGTTGCAGCAGCACCGCCAGCAGCGCCGCCATCAGGCCGCTGAGCCGGAGCAGATCCTGCAGCAGCAGCCAGACCGGATCGGGCGGACAAACAAAACGCCGGGTCATCGTGGATCGATGAACCCGGCGTTGGGGATGGCGGTGGGGACAGGGCTCGGGCTGGCCTTCGCGGCCAGGAGCCAGACGAGACACCCGCGCGGTCATGTTCCCACCGCGCGAGGGCCGATCAGACCCGCTTGAAGATCAGGGTGCCGTTCGTGCCGCCGAAGCCGAAGTTGTTCTTGGCGGCATATTCGATGGGCATCTTGCGCGCTTCATTGGCGCAGTAGTCCAGATCGCAGGCAGGGTCCTGGTTGAAGATGTTGATCGTCGGCGGCGCGACCTGGTCGTGGATCGCCTTGACGGTGAACACCGATTCGATGCCGCCGGCGCCGCCCAGCAGGTGGCCGGTCATCGACTTGGTGGACGACACCACCAGACCGTTCTTGGCATGGTCGCCGAAGGCCTGCTTGATGGCGTTGGTCTCGTTGGCATCTCCCAGCGGGGTGGAAGTGCCGTGGGCATTCATGTACTGGATCTGGTCGGGGTTCAGACCGGCATTGCGCAGGGCATTGCGCATCGAGCGGGTCGGGCCGTCCACATCCGGTGCGGTCATGTGATAGGCGTCGGCGCTCATGCCAAAGCCCACCAGTTCCGCATAGATCTTGGCGCCACGCTTTTTGGCGTGTTCGTACTCTTCCAGCACCAGCACGCCGGCGCCCTCGCCCAGCACGAAGCCGTCGCGATCCTTGTCCCAGGGGCGGGACGCGGTCTTGGGGTCGTCGTTGCGGGTGGAGAGTGCGCGAGCGGCCGCAAAGCCACCCACGCCCAGGGGCGACACGGTGGATTCGGCACCGCCCGCCACCATGACGTCGGCGTCACCCGCCTCGATCATGCGACCGGCCTGACCGATGCTGTGCAGCCCGGTCGTGCAGGCGGTGACGATGGCCAGGTTGGGGCCCTTGAAACCGCATTGGATCGACACGTGACCGGAGATCATGTTGATGATCGAGGCCGGCACGAAGAACGGAGAAATGCGGCGGGGGCCGCGGGCGGTCAGCTCCGCATGGGTCTCTTCAATCATCGGCAGGCCGCCGATGCCCGAGCCGACGAGCACGCCAATGCGTTCGGCCATCTCGGGTGCCAGGGCGTCCCCTGTGGGCAGGCCTGCATCCCGGATGGCCTGCAGCGAAGCGGCCAGTCCGTAATGGATGAAGGTGTCCATGTGCCGTGCTTCCTTCGCGGGGATGTAGTCCTCCACGTTGAAGCCCTTGACCTCTCCCGCGAAATGACAGGCCAGGATGCTGGCATCAAAGCGGGTGATGGTATCGATGCCGGATTGACCAGCCACGATATTGGCCCAGCCCTGTTCGACCGTGTTGCCCACGGGACTGATCAGGCCAAGACCGGTGACGACGACGCGACGACGGCTCATGCTCTATGACTGAAGTGATACTGCGGGGACGCCTCGGGGCAGCGCTGGGTCAGCGCGCCCCCCAGGGATCAAGCCTTCTGGTGCTTGACGGCGTAGTCGATCGCCAGCTGGACGGTGGTGATCTTCTCGGCTTCTTCGTCCGGGATCTCGATGCCGAACTCGTCTTCCAGGGCCATCACCAGTTCCACGGTGTCCAGAGAATCAGCGCCCAGATCGGCGACGAAGGCCTTTTCATTGGTCACATCGGCTTCAGGCACGCCGAGCTGCTCGGCGATGATTTTCTTGACACGTGCTTCGATATCGCTCATGACTCCTCCAGGAGGGGTTTGCTAGAACAACCCGGGATTCTAAGGCCTTAGAGTGGCGCCTCTAAGATCAGGCGCCCCCGAGGCGATCGGTTCCCTTGGGAACGTGAACGCGCTCGGACTCTATCAGCCCCACACCGGCCGGGTGAATCCGGTGGGCACCCACCCCCTCGGAAAGGAGGGACGGGTGCCACGATTCAAAAAAATGATTCGTGGCGGGCGACGCCTCAGCTCATGTACATGCCGCCGTTGACATGCAGCTCCGAGCCGGTGATGTAGCCCGCTTCCTTCGATGCCAGGAAGGCCACCGCCGCCGCGATTTCCGACGGGTCGCCCAGGCGGCCCAGCGGAATCTGCGCCAGCAGCGCCGTCTTCTGGGCCTCCGGCAGCACCTCGGTCATGTCGGTGGCAATGAAGCCGGGGGCCACGCAGTTGACGGTGATGTTGCGGCTGCCCAGCTCTCTGGCCAGGGCACGCGTCATGCCTGCCACGCCAGCCTTGGCGGCCGCATAGTTGGCCTGGCCGGCATTGCCGGAGGCACCCACCACCGAGGTGATGTTGATGATGCGGCCATACCGCTGCTTCATCATGGTGCGCATCACGGCGCGGCTGGCACGGAAGACGGCCTTGAGGTTGGTGTCGAGCACCGCATCCCAGTCTTCGTCCTTCAGGCGCATGGCCAGCATGTCGCGGGTGATGCCGGCATTGTTGACCAGCACCTGCAGACCGCCGTCCTGCTTGGTGATGCTGTCCACCAGCGCTTCCACCGCGGCCGCGTCATTCACATTCAGGACCACGCCACGACCGCCCAGCGGCTGCAGCGCCTCGGTGATGCCCTGGGCACCCGATTCGCTGGTGGCCGTGCCGATGACGGTGAAGCCCTTGTCGGCCAGGGTCAGGGCGATGGAACGGCCGATGCCGCGACTGGCGCCGGTGACCAGCGCAACTTGCTTGCTCTCACTCATGGAGTTCCTCTGCGGTAGGGAGCGATGGGAATCCGGGGCCGGCTCAGGCCAGCAGGGCCTTGGCTTCTGCCAGGGAGGCCGGATCCAGCACCGTGGTGCTGGCGATCTCGCCGTCAATGCGCTTGGCCATGCCGGCCAGCACCTTGCCAGGGCCGCATTCGACGAGGGTCGTCAGGCCGCGGGCCTTGAGCGCCTGCACCACTTCCACCCAGCGCACCGGGCCGAAGGCCTGGCGATAGAGGGCGTCACGCAGGGCGTCGGCGCTGTCGGTGACGGCGACGTCGATGTTGTTGATGACCGGGAAAGCCGCCGGCTGGAACTGCACCGCGGCGAGTTTCTCGCGCAGGCGATCGGCCGCGGGTTTCATCAGGCTGGAGTGGAACGGCGCCGACACCGGCAGCGGCAGCGCACGTTTGGCACCCGCGGCCTTCAGCGCTTCCATCGCCTTCTCGACGCCGGCCTTGCTGCCGGCAATCACCGTCTGCTTCGGATCATTGAAGTTGACCGCTTCGACCACCTCGCCGCTGTCCCGGGCCACCTGCAGGCAGACCTCCCGCACCACCGAGGCGTCCAGCCCCAGGATGGCGGACATCGCGCCGGTGCCCACCGGCACGGCTTCCTGCATGGCCTGGGCGCGGAAGCGCACCAGCGGCAGCGCATCCGACAGGCTCAGCGCGCCGGCAGCCACCAGTGCGGTGTACTCGCCCAGCGAGTGGCCGGCAGCCGCGGCGGGCACGAGACCGGTCTCGGCGATCCAGGCGCGATAGCAGGCCACGCCCGCGGTCAGCATGACCGGCTGGGTGTTGGTGGTCAGATCCAGCTGTTCCTTGGGGCCCTGCTGGATCAGCGTCTTGATGTCTTCGCCGAGGGCGTCGGACGCTTCGGCCAGGGTGCGGACCACTTCAGGATGATCGCCCCAGGCGTCCAGCATGCCGACGGATTGGGATCCTTGGCCGGGGAAGACGAATGCGAAGCTCTTGCTCATGGCTCTGTCGGATCAGTCGGTGGTGATGAAAGGGAGATCGAGGGACGGTGGCGGCAGGCAGGATCAGAAATCCAGCAGCACGGCCCCCCATGTGAAGCCGCCGCCCACGCCTTCCAGCATGACGGTGTCGCCACGCTGGATCTTGCCGGAGCGCACCGCTGCGTCGAATGCCAGCGGGATCGAGGCGGCGGAGGTATTGCCGTGCTCGTCCACCGTGACAATCAGCTTGTCGAGGGACATCTTCAGCTTCTTGGCGGTGCCCTGCATGATGCGGATGTTGGCCTGATGGGGAATCAGCCAGTCGATGTCAGCGTCGGTGCGGCCGGCCTTCTCCAGGACCGAACGGGCGACCTTGTCCAGCACGCCCACGGCCAGTTTGAACACCGACTGACCATCCATCTTCAGCAGCGGATGGCCCAGGACCTCGCCGCCGGACACGGTGCCGGGGGTGCAGAGGATGTCGACGTGACGGCCGTCCGCATGCAATTCGCTGGCGAGGATGCCGGGGGTGTCGCTGGCGCCCAGCACCACGGCACCGGCGCCATCACCGAACAGCACACAGGTGGTGCGGTCCTTGAAATCGAGGATGCGCGAGAAGACCTCGGCACCCACCACCAGCGCCTTGGTCGCGGCACCGCTCTTGATCATCGAGTCGGCCACGGTCAGCGCATACACAAAGCCGGAGCACACGGCCTGGACGTCGAACGCCGGACAGCCGTGGATGCCGAGCTTCTGCTGCAGCAGACAGGCGGTGGAGGGGAAGACCATGTCCGGGGTGGACGTGGCCACGATGATTAGGTCGATCTCTTCTGCTGCCACACCGGCCGCTTCAAGCGCCGCACGTGCGGCGGGCAGGGCCAGATCGCTGGAGGTCGTGTTCGGAGAAGCGAAATGACGGGCATGGATGCCGGTCCTCTCGACGATCCAGTCGTGAGACGTCTCGATGCCATCCTGGGCGAGCCGGTCGGCCAGCGCCTGGTTGGACACCCGGTCACCGGGGAGAAAACTACCCGTGCCGAGAATGCGAGAGAAACGGGGGAACTGTGGGGCGGAAGCAGTGGTCATGCAGCATGGGCGGCCGGGGCCGCCGTGTCTCCAGCATCGCCGCCCTCCTCACTGACAGGCGCCGGAAGGGCCTGCATTGTTGCGACGATTCGATCATGAACCCGGTCTAGAAGCCGGTTGCGAGCCGCATCATAAGCCCTGTTCAAAGCCTGCTCGAAAGCAAACGCATCCGCCGAACCGTGGCTCTTGAAGACCAAACCCCGCAGTCCGAGCAGGGCTGCGCCGTTGAATCGACGATGATCGACGCGGTTCTTGAAACGTTGCAGGATCGGCATCGCCAGAAGAGCGACGATGCGACTCCACCCGGTGCGGGTGAACTCCGCACGAATGAAGCTGGAGATCATGCTGGCCAGCCCCTCGGCCGTCTTCAGGGCCACATTCCCCACAAATCCATCACACACGACGATGTCAGTCGTGCCTTTGAAGATGTCATTGCCTTCGACATTTCCATGAAATTTGAGGGTGCCATGGGCATGGGCCTCGCGGAGCAGTTCGCCGGCACGTTTGATGGTCTCGTTGCCTTTGATCATCTCCTCGCCGATGTTCAGCAGGCCGACGCTGGGTTCGTCCTTGCCATCGACCGCAGACACGAGCGCGCTGCCCATCACGGCGAACTGCAGCAGATGCTCAGGGCCGCAGTCCACATTGGCGCCCAGGTCCAGCACGGTGGTGAAGCCACCGATCTGATTGGGCATGACGGTGGCAATGGCCGGACGGTCGATGCCGTCCATCGTCTTGAGCAGGTACTTGGCCACCGCCATCAAGGCGCCGGTATTGCCTGCCGAGACACAAGCCTGGGCCAGCGGTGCTTCGCCGTCGCGCCCGGCCTTGAGCTGCTGCAGGGCCACCCGCATGGAGGAATCCTTCTTGCGGCGCAGCGCCACTTCGATCGGATCTTCCATCGTCACCACTTCGGTCGCCGCCACGATGCGGCAACGCGGCCACTGCGCGGCTTCGGCCAGCGCGTCCGGACGCCCCACCAGCACCAGTTCCGCTTGCGGATGGTTGGCCAGGAAAGCCTTGCAGGCCGGCAGCGTGATGGAGGGGCCGTGGTCGCCGCCCATGCAATCCACCGCCAGACGCAGAGGGGTCGGTTGTGCCAGGGACGCCGGGGACAACACGGCGGACGGGGACTGCTGGGCGTGGGTGTCAGACATCGAGGCCAATGGGGGACTGGATAGGAAGCTGGCGGATCACTTGCAACAAGCGGGCCACCTTACGCGAGGCGGCCCGGCGGGACAAGCACATCGGCGCATGGCCCCCGAAAAGCAAAAGCCCGGCAACGCCATGCGCTGAACCGGGCTTTGAAAGCATCACTGGGGAAGCTCAGGTCCGAAGAGACCGATCATGGCGCCGAGGCACCATGACATCGCTGATGGCGACTGATCGTGACCGACAGGGTCGGGACGATCAGGCGGCGTCGGCCTTGGTCTTCAGAACCTTGCGGCCACGATAAAAGCCAGTGGGGCTGATGTGGTGACGCAGGTGCACTTCGCCGGTGGTCGGCTCGATCGCGGTACCCGGGGTGCCCAGGGCATTGTGCGAACGGTGCATGCCACGCTTGGAAGGCGACTTCTTGTTTTGCTGAACGGCCATGAAATTTCTCCTAAAGGCTTCGGCGCGGTGATCAAAAAAGACTGATCAAGCTTCGTGAAAGTCGAGGCCTGCGATGGTTTTGCGCTAGGGGTGGTGGCTTCCTTCGAAGAGTTACCACAACCGATGCCTCGGCCCAGCCACAGCGCACGCCTGGATACCTGAGGTGCTCCGCTGCAACTGCGTTGCAACTGAAACCGCCCAAATACCCGCATGCTTGCCATTAAGCCGGGAAAGCCCGCGAGTGTAGCACAGCACCCTCAGGCTTTACCAGCCGTCCCCTTCTTCAGCGCGGCAAGTGCCGCAAATGGATTGGGGCGCTCTTCTTCCTGAGCCTCGTCCAGGTCGTCAGGCTCCGCCAGGGGCAGCGGCTCGGGGCAGACTTCGTGACGGGGCACCAGCGGCAGCGCCAGCAGCAGTTCGTCTTCGGCCAGTTCCTGCAGGTTCAGGACGCGCGGCAGGGCCAGCACATCGTCGTCCCCATCCATGTCCAGCTCGGCGGCCTGGGCCTCGTCCCGCACAAAACGGAACCAGCGGGACATTTCCACGCCTTCCACCACCGGTTTGAGGCAACGCTGGCAGGTTTGGGCCACCTGTGCCTGGGCGTCCAGACGCATCCAGATCTGGGGCTCGCTGCCTTTGGGTGTGCGGATCTCGCCCTCCGCAGTCCAGCGGATGGCGGGCCAACCGGTGGCTGGCGCCTCGGGGGCGGCGACGTCGGCCAGGCGAGGCAGGTCGGCGGCGGGCCATTCGCCGTCCAGGCTCAGACCTTCGCGGGCGAAGGATTCGACATCCAGCTTGAGGGGATTCAGGGCTCGGGACTTCATGGTGCAAGTGTACGAGGCGCGCCGGCTGCGGCGCCCCCGATGGGAGAATGTTCATCATGAGCGCTTTCGCTGTTCCTCCTTCCAATGCAACCCGGCCCACCGGCTTGCATGCGCAGACTGCTCCGATGGGCTTTGGCGACTCACCGCGCCGTCTGGTCCTGGGCTCCACCTCCCCGTATCGCCGCGAACTGCTGCAGCGTCTGCAATGGCCGTTCGATGTAGCCGCACCGGCAGTCGACGAGACCCCCCTCCCCGGCGAGCCGCCTGAAGCGCTCGCCCGGCGTCTGGCGCTGGCCAAGGCCCGCGCGGTGGCGGCGATCCACCCCGACGCTCTGGTCATCGGCTCGGACCAGGTGGCGGACCTGGACGGCCAGCCGCTGGGCAAACCCGGCGACCATGCACGGGCGGTGGCGCAACTGCGCGCGATGCGCGGCCGGACGGTGATCTTCCACACGGCGCTGGCCGTCGTCTGCAAAGCGACCGACTTCGAAGCACAGGATCTCGCGCGGGTCGAGGTCCGGTTCCGCGCACTCAGTGACGAGGAGATCGAACACTATCTGCGGGCGGAACAGCCCTATGACTGCGCCGGCAGTGCCAAAGCGGAAGGCCTGGGCATCTCGCTGCTGGAGGCCATCGTCTCGGACGACCCGACGGCGCTGATCGGCCTGCCTTTGATCCGCACCTGCCACTTGCTGCGGCAGGCGGGGCTGAGGCTGCCGTCCGCAGCGCTCTCTTCCACCGCCTGCTCCACTGACTCTTCCACCACCTCCGCCACACCTGCATCCGGAGATCGACTGTGACCCTGGGCCGCCTGTTCCTCGTCCCCAACACACTGGATTTCGGCATGGACGGACAGTCCGTGGATCTGCGCGAGGTGTTGCCCGATGCGGTGATCGCTCGCGCAGCCAGCCTGACACATTGGGCCGCCGAGAACGCCAAGACCACCCGCGCCTTCCTCAAGCGGGTGGATGCGATCCATCCGCTGGCCCTGCCGCTTCAGCAGCAGCAGATCCAGGAATTGCCACGACCGCCCAAGGGGCGTGCGCCGGCAGCCTCGGACGAGGGGGCCTGGGCGGCCTTGCTGGCCCCTGCGCTCCAGGGCACCGACGTCGGGCTGATGTCCGAAGCCGGCATGCCCGCCGTTGCAGATCCTGGTGCACGCCTCGTGGCCGCGGCCCATGCGGCCGGCGTGCCGGTGATTCCGCTGGTGGGCCCGAGCTCGCTGCTGCTGGCCGTCGCGGCCAGTGGCATGAATGGGCAGAGTTTTGCATTTGTCGGCTATCTGCCGACCGACGGCGCCGCCCGCCAGTCGCGATTGAAGGAGCTGGAAGCCCATTCCGCCCGGGAGCAGCAGACGCAGCTCATGATCGAGACCCCCTACCGCAACAGCGCTCTGTTGCAGGCATTGATCCAGCAGCTCAAGCCGGGCACCGTGCTGTCGGTGAGCTGCGGGCTGAGCCTGGCGGATGCCTGGACCCACAGCGCAAGCGTGGCGCAGTGGCGCAAGTCTCCGAAGGCAGTGCCGGACAAGGTGCCGGCGGTGTTCGCGTTCCTCGCCGGACGCTGAGCATAAAAAATGGGCGTGGCCTCGAATGGCCCGCCCATTTATCTATGACGACCGGCCCAGGTGCCAGTCGCGTCATCCGGTCAATTTTTTCGGCTGGTTGATCCGGCGATCCACACACCAGACACCGGCAGCATCAATCGCAAGAGTTGCCGGACGATGGAACGGCTCCATCGCTGATGTCTGATCAGGACTCCGTCGTCGCCGGCTTCTTGGCGCCGAACAGCGCCGCCACCTTGCGCTTGGGCTTGATGATGCCCGGTCCGCCTGCGCGAGACGCCGCCGGTGCGCCGGCATTGGCGCTTTCCCAGCTGGGGGGCTCGGCCCGGTCGGACGCCTCGTAAGGCTTGTCGAACAGCGGGTCGTACGGGGCGCGCGGCTGCGAACGATGCATCGGCGCGCTGCTGTAGGCCTCGTCCCGACGGTCTTCCCGCTCGCGACGCGGCCGCTCTTCACGACGCGCCTCGCCACCCCGGCTGTCCGGACGATCTTCCCGATCCCGACGCTCGCTGCGACGCGGACGGTCGTCTTCCAGCTGCAGCGGCTCGAGTTCCAGCTTGCGCTTGATCAGCTTCTCGATTTCACCGACCAGACGCGCGTCGGAACGCGCCACCAGCGTGAAGGCCAGACCCGACGCCCCGGCGCGGCCGGTGCGGCCGATGCGGTGCACATAGTCTTCGGCGTTGAACGGCACGTCGAAGTTGAAGACGGCCGGCAGGTCGGCGATGTCCAGACCGCGAGCCGCCACGTCAGTGGCCACCAGCAGCTCGACTTCTCCGCGCTTGAATGCTTCCAGCGACTTCAGGCGCTCGTCCTGGGACTTGTCGCCGTGCAGGGCGGCAGTCTTGAGGCCGTCGCGCTCGAAGGAACGGGCCAGGCGCGCGGCACCCAGCTTGGAGTTCACGAAGACGATCGACTGGGTGATCTGACGCTGACGGATCAGGTGCAGGATGGCGGCGCGCTTGTCGTCGTCTTCCACACTGAAGAAGCGCTGCTCCACGGTGGACGCGGTGGCATTCGGACGCGCCACTTCCACCAGCTCCGGCTCCTGCAGATAGCTGGAGGCCAGCCGCTTGATTTCCGGCGAGAAGGTGGCGGAGAACAGCAGGGTCTGACGGGCCTTGGGCAGATAGCTCAGGATGCGCTGCAGGTCCGGCAGGAAGCCGATATCCAGCATGCGGTCGGCCTCGTCCAGCACCACGTACTCGACCTGGTTCAGGACGCAGTTCTTGGCTTCGATATGGTCCAGCAGACGCCCCGGGGTGGCGATCAACACTTCCACGCCACCCTTGAGCTGCAGCGTCTGAGGCTTCATGTCCACGCCACCGAAGACGCAGGCCACCCGCAGCTGGGTATGCTTGGCATAGGCCTTGACGTTGTTGGCCACCTGGTCGGCCAGCTCGCGGGTGGGCGCCAGCACGAGGGCGCGGACCGGATGGCGGGCGGGCGAGGCGCTGGCGTTTTCATGCTTGAGCATGCGCTGCAGCAGCGGGATGGAGAAGGCTGCGGTCTTGCCGGTGCCGGTCTGGGCGGCGCCCATCACATCGCGGCCGGAAAGCACGACGGGAATGGCTTTGGCCTGGATCGGCGTCATCGTCGCGTAGCCCTGGTCGGCGACGGCGCGCAGCAGCTTCGGATCCAGCGGCAGCGTGTCAAATCGCGGGCTTGGCGTCGGGGTGGTGTCTGTCATGGGGGCGGATTATCCCTTATGCCCCGCATTCAGCCCAAATCGGGCTCAAAACCATGAAACACCGGGTGTCCGGGGCTGTGGGCGGGGCTGCCGGCGAGTCAGCGCGGCTCGTTCCCGGGCAGCTTGCGCGGGTCGCCGCGAAACACCATCCACTTCGGCGTGCGAAAGCGCACGATGCGCCAGTACAGCCCGACGTAAATGACGCCGAACAGGACCATGCAGGCCATGATCATCGGCGTCGAATCCCAAAACAGCAGGGCCGGCGCCAGGGACGAGATGCACAGCGTCCAGAGATAGGGCGCGGTCATCGAGTTGCGGCGGGTCATGGCGCGGGCGTCGCGGGCGCCAATCGCCCAGCGCATCAGCCGGCGGTAGATCAAGGAATGCAGGTGGATGCCGTCCGGCGCGCCTGGGGACACGTCGCGCAGCACCCGGCGGCGGTAGATGGAGAACAGTGTCTCGAAGACCGGGTAGATGCACACCATCAAGGCGAACAGCGGCGACACCTGGCTATGACGGGAGATCAGCAGGATGCCCATCTCGGCCAGGTAAAAGCCCATGAAGTAGGCCCCGCCGTCGCCCAGGAAGATCATGCCGGAGGGGTAGTTCCAGACGAAGAAACCCAGGATGGCGCCGACGCCGGCCAGTGCCCAGAGCGCCAGCTCGGTGTCGCCCACCTGGTAGGCGACATAGGCGAGGGCCAGCAGCATCAGGCTGACGCACATCGAGGACAGGCCGTTAAAGCCGTCGATGATGTTGACCGAGTTGGCCACCCCTGCGACGGTGAAGACGGTGGCGATGAAGGCGCCGGCGGTGGTGCCGACGATCAGGTCCAGGCCGGGGATGTCGGTGCGGGTGATGGCGGCGCCCAGCACGAAAACGCCCAGTGCCGCCGACACGGCCGTAGCCAGCAGCCGCTTGCCGGGTGACACCCGCTTGGTGAAGTCTTCGATCAGGCCGGCACCGAAGGCGGGCAGACCACACAGCAGCAACAGGGCGCCGAGCTTGGCATTGAGACCGCCCTGCAGATAGTGGGCCGCCAGCACCATGCCGGCCAGACCGGCAAAGATCCCCACGCCGCCGATGCGCGGCACCGGACGGGCATGGAACTTCTGGGGACCGGACAGGTCATGGTCGGCCGACAGATGGCCATGCCGGGTCGATGAATGCACCACGTAAAGGGTGATCACCGCCGCCACGGCAAAGGGGATCAGCAGAAACAGCATGCGCGGCAGTGTAGCGAGCCTGCTCAACGCAAAGAGCGGTTTTGGCGCCACAAGCTGCTCTTAGAATGCGGCGGCCTGCTGCCCGTGCGTGTCGCGCGGGCAGGTCAAGTTCAGACATTATGAGATTTCGCATGGATATCAGCGCCCTCCGCGCCCCTGTTCCGGCCATCACTGGTCTGACCCTTCTGGCGCGCCCCACGCGCCTGGCTCTGTTGGTGTGCGCACTGAGCCTCGGCCCCTTGGCCGCACAAGCGGCGGACAACGTCACCTCCAGCAGCAACTCGGGCTCTTCCATGTCGGGCGGAGGGGGCGACAGCGCTTCTGGTCCGGTGCGGCTGAATGCTACGCGAAGCGGATCCGACACAACCGCCGCACAGAGCAGCCAGACCACCTCCAGCGACCGCAGCAAGATCCGCTACGTACCCAACGAGTTCGAGATCTATGTAAACAAGACACTGGGGATTGATCTTCAGCAGCTGGAAGAGCAGCAAAAGCTGGAGCGCCAATCTGAGCGCAACGGTACGCTGGCCTCCAGCAACTCCAGTAGCGCGACCCCCATCAACAAGCGGATCAATCCGGACGAAGTCGTGCGGCGCCTCGGCGCTGACCTGATGCTGGACGACTCGTTGGCTGGCAATGTGGGAGCGGAAGGCCCACGTGAGGCACCGGCTGACTATTTGATCGGCATTGGCGACGAGGTGCAGGTCACACTCTGGGGCTCCGTGGATGCCGACCTGCGCCTGGTCGTCGACCGCAGTGGGAGGGTGACGATCCCTCGGGTCGGCCCGATCATGGTCGCAGGCGTGCGATACGCCGACCTCAATGACGTCGTGCGATTGCGCGTGGCACAAGTCTTCAAGAACTTCCAGGTGAGCACGACACTGGGGCGCCTTCGCTCCATCCGGATCTACGTCACCGGATTCACCTCCAAACCTGGCGCTTACACAGTGAGCAGTCTGGCCACTGTGGTGTCGGGACTCATGCGCGCGGGAGGCCCGTCGGGCGCAGGCAGCTTCCGCCAGATCGAACTGCGGCGCAACGGCCAGGTCGTCGCACAGTTTGACGCCTACGACTTCCTCCTCAAAGGCGACAAGTCCTCCGACCGACCGCTGCAAGCAGAAGACGTGATTCACGTCGGCGCGATTGGACCGCAAGTGGCGATTCTCGGCAGCGTGAACAAGCCCGTCATCGGGGAGCTCAAGCCTGGAGAAACCATCGACGACGTACTGGCGATGGCTGGCGGCTTCAGCTCTGTCGCGGATCGCTCGAGGGTTTCCGTGGAACGCCTGAGCGAGCGCAATGACCGGCGTGTTGTTGAACTTGCATTGCCCGAACAGCTCAAAGCCAGCATCGGCAACGGCGATGTGGTGCGTGTATTCAGCAGCGTCAACTCCGAGTTGCCACTCTACAAACAATACAAGCGGGTGCAGGTGGAAGGTGAGGTGGCCAGGCCCGGTGAGTATGTCCTGCCACCAAACGCCACGCTACCCGATGCCATCCAGGCGGCTGGCGGACTGACACCGCAAGCCTTCATCTTTGGCACCGACTTCTCCCGAGAGAGTGTGCTCCGCTCGCAGCAACAGAACTACGACCGCGCCCTTCGGGACCTGGAAACGGAGTTCACCCGGAACACTTCAACGCAGCGCACCGCCAGTGCTGACGAAGCCCAGGCCCAGGTTGCCCGCGCCAACAACACTTCGCGCCTGATCGAACGTCTCCGTTCCGTTCGCCCCACTGGCCGCATCGTGCTTCAACTGGAGCCCGGCGCCACCACCCTACCTCCCTTGACCGTGGAAAGTGGTGACAGGCTGCTCATCCCAGCCCGCCCCAACACAGTCGGCGTGTTCGGCAGTGTCTTCAACGGTGGCAGCTATCTGCTGAGTGAGGGCAGTTCCGTGGATGACATGCTGAAGTTGGCCGGCGGCCCCACCCGGGGCGCCGATCCTGGAAGCATCTTCGTGCTGCGCGCCAACGGGAGTGTGATAAGTGCCCGTCAGTCCAGCAGCGGCTGGTTTGGCTTCAGTTCCAACATGTCCAACCTTGCGGCCTTGCCCGGTGACACCGTGTTTGTTCCAGAAGAACTCAACAAGACCACATTCATACAGGAAGCCAAGGACTGGACACAGATCCTGTATCAATTCGGCTTGGGTGTCGCGGCACTGCAAACGCTGAAAAACAACTGACGAATGCAGACCTTGCAAGACGCTCCGTCCTCTACGGACTCAAGATTTCAGCGACCAGCGATGACCGACGCCTCCGAACACGACCTCACTCTGACCGAGATCACCGACGCGATCCGGAACAGCTGGAAGAAGATCCTGGCAGGCGCCCTTCTGGCCGGCCTGGGCGGCTACGGCGTGGCGCTGCTCATGGCGCCGGTGTACACAGCCAAGACGACCTTCATCATGCCGCAGCAGCAGCAGCAAAACTCGGCGATCGCGGCACTTTCGTCGCTCGGCGCACTCGCCGGCATGGGCGGCGGGGGCTCCGCCAAAGGATCCGCAGACCAGTATGTCGCGATCATGGGCAGCGTGACCGTTGCCGACCGAATGCTGGACCGCTTCAGACTCGTGGAACTTTACGAAGCGAAGTTCCGCGCGGATGCCCGCAAAGTGCTTGAGAGCAAGTCCCGTTTCACTGCAGGAAAGAAAGACAACATCATCGCCATTGAGGTCGATGACGAATCTCCTCAGCGCGCCGCAGAAATGGCCAATGCCTATGTTGACGAGCTGCGACGGGTCACGGCCGGGCTGGCCTTGACCGAGGCGCAGCAGCGCCGGGTCTTCTTCGATGAACAACTCGTGAAGACCAAGGCCGCCCTGATCGCCGCTCAGATCACGCTGCAAAAGACCGGTTTCAACGCCGGCGCCATCAAAAGTCAACCCGCTGCTGCCGCAGAAGCCTATGCACGCGTAAAAGCGGAGATCGTGACTAACGAAGTCCGCCTGGAGGCGCTTCGCCGGAGCCTCACTGACAATGCTCCGGAGGTTCAGCAACTGCAGGCGGGTTTGTCGCGGTTGCGCGAACAGCTCAAGCAGTACGAAAGTCCGGCCAACGACAGCAGCAATCAGGACTACATCTCGGCGCTGCGTGACTTCAAATACCAAGAAGCACTCTTTGAAAACTACGCCAAGCAACTGGAGCTGGCAAAAATGGATGAAGCCCGGGACGGGACCCTTATCCAGGTCCTCGATCCCGCAACGCCGCCAGAACGCCGCAGCAAGCCCAAGCGAATGATCATCGGCGCGGTGAGTGGCTTCGCGGCGGCCCTGATCCTCTCGGTGATGGCCATCACGCGTCAACGGCGGCGGCCAGTCACCGCCTGAAAGGCGTGTTAGAGTGCAGTCCGTTCAACGGTTGAACGGACTCGATCGATATGCCCTCGCCGGACCCCGACCTGGACCAAGACCCGGGTCTTGACTACGAGCTACTCCGCCAGCTTGACGTAAAGAATGACAGCAATCAGCGCGATCTGGCCAAGCGGCTGGGTGTGAGCGTGGGCAAGATCAATTACTGCATGCGGGCGGTGATCGATAGGGGCTGGGTGAAAGCTAACAACTTCCGCCGTTCGGACAACAAGCTGGCTTACATCTACATCCTGACACCCAGCGGGGTGCAGGCCAAGATGAGGCTGGCGCGCAAGTTTTTGGCACACAAAGAAGAAGAATTCGAGCGGTTGCAGCACGAAATCGATGCGCTACGTTCCGAGGTCTCGCGCGCCGAGGCTGTGAGCCAGGACAGCAAGAACGCTTAAGCGGCTCAGGATTGCAGGATAACGGACAGGCGATGTCAGCCATCACCATCAGCAGCGGCAGGAGTTTCGAGGCACGCGATGACGAGGTCATTCTCGATGCCGCATTGCGCCAGGGCGTCGTGCTGGACTACAGCTGCCGGACCGGACGCTGCAGTTCCTGCAAGGGTCGGGTGCGCAGCGGAACCACCATCGCTTCCCACGATGAAATCGGGTTGAGCGCCGAGGAAAAGGTCCAGGGCTTCGTCCTGACATGCGTGCGGCGTGCCTCCGGCCCCGTGGACCTGGAGATCGATGACCTCGGCGATGTGAATCTGCCCGAACCCAAGACCTTGCCGTGCCGGATCCAGTCCCTGGAGAAGATCTGTCACGACGTGCTGCGTGTGGTGCTCCGGCTCCCGCCCAGCAGCACCCTGGATTTTCTCCCCGGTCAGTACATTGATGTCATTGGTGCCGAAGGTTTGCGTCGCAGTTACTCGGTGGCGAATGCCCCACGCGCCGATAAACAGCTGGAGCTCCACATTCGGCAGGTTCCGGGCGGAGCGATGAGCGCCTACTGGTTCGAGCAGGCGAAAGCCAATGACCTGCTCCGCCTGCGTGGCCCGCTTGGCACCTTCTTTCTACGAGGTCAATCCAGTCGGCACCTCGTACTGCTGGCGACCGGCACAGGGATCGCACCCGTGAAGGCGATCCTGGAAGATCTGGCGCGCCGCCCACCGGAGGAGCAGCCCCTCTCCACGACGGTTTATTGGGGTGGACGCCATCAAGACGACCTTTACTGGCATGCCCCCGAGCAACCGGGGCTGCGATTCGTGAAGGTGCTGTCACGAGCGGACAACAGTTGGACTGGCGCCCGTGGCCACGTCCACGATGTGCTCCTCAACGAGGTGCAGGACTTCTCCCAGCGTCTGGTCTATGCATGCGGCTCCGACGCCATGATCCACAGCGCCCAGGCCCGCCTGAAGGCTGCCGGCCTGCATGACCGACATTTCCACTCCGACGCCTTTGTGTGCTCGGCGGCTACCTGATCGATAGGAATCTCCATGAAAGCAGTCATCCTGGCCGGCGGCCTTGGCACACGCCTCAGCGAAGAGACAGCCCTGCGTCCAAAACCCATGGTGGAGATCGGCGGCAAACCCATTCTCTGGCACATCCTTAAGATGTACTCCCACCACGGCGTGCACGACTTCGTGATCTGCTGCGGCTACAAAGGCTATGTGATCAAGGAGTACTTCGCCAATTACTTCCTCCACATGTCAGACGTCACCTTCGACATGCGCAGCAATCGCATGGAAGTGCACCACAAGCGTGCTGAACCCTGGAACGTGACCCTCGTGGACACCGGTGATGATTCCATGACGGGCGGACGCCTGCGGCGTGTGGCCGACTACGTTCGCAACGAAGAGGCATTCTGTTTCACCTATGGCGACGGCGTGAGTGACTTGAACATCAGTGCGGCCATCGACTTCCACCGCCAGCATGGAAAGGCCGCCACACTGACCGCCACCTTCCCGCCCGGCCGGTTCGGCGCTTTGGATATTGAAGACAAACAGATCAAGCGTTTCATGGAAAAGCCCAAGGGCGACGGCGCGATGATCAACGGCGGTTTTTTTGTTCTTTCACCGCGCGTCCTGGACTATCTCGAGGACGACAGCACCGTCTGGGAACAACAGCCACTTCAACGCCTGGCGGCGGATGGTGAATTGATGGCTTTCGAACATCACGGCTTCTGGCAGCCGATGGACACCTTGCGCGACAAGACTCATCTTGAAGAACTGTGGGCGTCTGGCCAGGCGCCTTGGAAGAGCTGGAAATGAACGGCGCCAATACCCTTCAACAGACCGACCCAAGCTTCTGGCGTGGCAAGCGCGTCCTGTTGACCGGGCATACCGGGTTCAAGGGCAGCTGGATGAGTTTGTGGCTGCAATCCATGGGCGCGCAACTGTGCGGCGTTTCTCTGGCGCCCCCCACCGAGCCCGCTCTGTTCGAGGTAGCGCGGGTGGCAGACGGCATGGAGCACCACATCGCCGACATCCGCGACTTCGCTGCCGTGCAAGCGCAGATGAAGGCTTTTCGCCCGGAAATCCTTATCCACATGGCTGCCCAGCCGCTGGTTCGCCTTTCCTACCAGCAGCCCATCGACACCTACGCGACCAATGTGATGGGCACGGTGCACGTGCTGGAAGCCGCGCGCCAAGTGGGTACGGTGAAGGCCATCGTGAACATCACGACGGACAAGTGCTATGAGAATCGCGAATGGGTCTGGGGCTACCGTGAAGACGAGCCGATGGGCGGCCATGATCCCTATTCCAACAGCAAGGGGTGTGCGGAGCTGGTGAGCAGCGCCTACCGCAGATCCTTCTTGAAGGACGCCGGCATCGCCATGGCCACAGCCCGCGCGGGCAACGTCATCGGCGGTGGCGACTGGGCGGCTGACCGGCTGTTGCCGGACATCCTCCGCGCGCTCGAGAAGCGCTCGCCCGTGCTCATCCGCAATCCTCATGCCATCCGCCCTTGGCAGCATGTGCTGGAGCCTTTGTCCGGATATCTGCTGCTGGCCGAAAGGCTCTACAACGCAGGTCAGGCAGACGCCGAAGGGTGGAACTTCGGTCCGCGGGACGAAGACGCCCGGCCGGTCCAGTGGATCGTCGAACACCTCTGTGCGCAGTGGGGCGACGGCGCCACCTGGACGCTGCAGCCGGGCGAGCATCCGCACGAAGCGAATTTCCTCAAGCTGGATATCTCCAAGGCGCGCCAGCGCCTCCAGTGGACGCCACGCTGGTCCCTCGAGACCGCCTTGGCCCGAATCACCGACTGGCACCAGGCCTGGCTGGGGGGCCGCGACATGCGCGCGGCCTGCCTCAACCAGATTTCCCAGTATTCCCAGACCCCTTCGCAACGATCCGACGTATGAGCACCCCCGTGAACTTCCAACCGCAGCTGGACAAGCTGCGCAGCCAGATCAGTGAACTGGTTCAGCAGTACGCCGATATCGCCTATGCCCCCAAGCCGTTCGTGCCCGGCCAGACCGCCGTGCCCGTCTCAGGCAAGGTCATCGGTGCAGGTGAGCTGAAGATGATGGTGGATGCCTCCTTGGATGGATGGCTGACCACCGGCCGCTTCAATGCCATGTTTGAACAGCGCCTCGCGCAGTTCCTTGGCGTGAAGTACTTGATCACGGTGAATTCAGGCTCCTCCGCCAACCTAGTGGCCTTCTCCACGCTGACCAGCCCCAAGCTGGGAGACCGTGCGATCAAGCAGGGTGATGAAGTCATCGGTGTGGCCGCTGGCTTTCCGACCACCGTCAACCCCATCCTCCAGTTTGGCGCCGTGCCGGTTTTCGTGGATGTGGATCTGGCCACGCACAACATAGATGCCAGCAAGATCGAAGCAGCGATCACGCCAAAGACCAAGGCCATCATGCTGGCGCACAGCCTGGGCAACCCGTTCAACCTGGACGTGGTGGCGGCCCTGTGCAAGAAGTACAACCTGTGGCTGGTGGAGGACTGCTGCGACGCATTGGGCGCCACCTATGATGGCAAGCTGGTGGGCACCTTCGGCGACATTGGTACGCTGAGTTTCTACCCTGCCCATCACATCACCATGGGCGAAGGCGGCGCAGTCTTCACCAACAATCCTGAGCTGAAGCTGATCGCCGAGTCATTCCGTGACTGGGGTCGCGACTGCTATTGCCCGCCCGGCAAGGACAACACCTGCGACAAGCGCTTCTGCTGGACCAATAAGGAACTGGGCGGTGACCTGCCGGACGGTTACGACCATAAATACACCTACAGTCACCTGGGCTACAACCTCAAAATCTCGGACATGCAGGCCGCCTGTGCACTTGCGCAAATGGACCGCCTCGAAGAATTCATTGCCAAGCGCCGCGCCAACTTCGCCTACCTGAAGAACCGCCTCCAGAGCTGCGCCGAATTCCTGCATCTGCCCGAAGCCACGCCGAAGTCCGAGCCTTCGTGGTTTGGATTCCCGCTGATCGTGAAAGAGGCCAGCGGCATCAAACGCGCCGACCTGATCAATTTCCTCGAAGAAAACAAGATTGGCACCCGGCTGCTGTTCGCTGGCAACCTGATCAAACAGCCCTACATGGCTGGCCGCAACTTCCGCGTCAGCGGTGAGCTGCCCAACACTGACGTGGTGATGAACCAGACCTTCTGGCTGGGCACCTTCCCCGCGCTCGGCCAGGAGCAACTGGACTACATCGCCGACAAGCTCGAAGAGTTCTTCGGCCTCAATTTCTGAACGGATCCGCATGAGCAACCAGGCTAAAGTCAGCGACCAAGTCGCGCTCCTTCTGGAGCAGATGGGCATCCGGCATGCGTTCGGCATCATTGGTGCCGGGAACGTCCACCTGTTCGAGTCGATCACCCGCCACGGCTTCACCGAGATCATCTGCGTTCATCATGAGCAGGCGGCGACGATGGCCATGCAGACCTACTACCGTACTCACGGCAAGCTGGCGGCAGCCTTGCTCACGACCGGCGGGGGATCCACCAATGGCGTCACTGGCGTCGTGTCCGCGTGGGCCGACTCGATCCCCGGCCTGGTGATCGCGGGGAACGAGAACGGCAAGTTCTGCTTCCCGGACAACCCCCAACGCATGTGGGGCGTGCAAGGCTACGATTCCGTGCAAATGGTCGAAAAGGTCACCAAATACGCCAGCCGCGTCAGTGACCCTGTCCAGACGCTGTATGAGCTGGAAAAGGCTGCCTTCATCGCAACGGACCGGCGGCCCGGCCCCGTGTGGGTCGAGATCCCCATGAGTGTGCAGTCCGCGCGTGTCGAGGTCGACGCACTGGCCCGCTTCGAACCCGAGAGCGAAGAGCCTCTTGCCCCCTCTGCCGAGACGGTCCAGCAGGTGGCGCAGACGCTGCGTGAAGCGCAGCGGCCGGTGCTTTGGCTGGGCCACGGCATCCGCCTGGCCGGCGCCGTGCATCAGGTGGAAGCGCTGGTCAGGCAATTGGATCTGCCGGTGCTCGTGAGCTGGGCGGGTATTGACATGCTGGACTCCAGCCACCCGCGCGTGTACGGCCGTGCGGGTGTGTACGGCCAGCGGGCCGCCAATTTTGTCCTCCAGAACAGCGACTACGTGCTCTCCATCGGCAATCGGATGGCCATTCCGCAGGTCGGCTACGACTTGAGCGAGCTGGCGCGTGGCGCGCAGATCGACGTGGTGGATATCGACGAAACCGAAGGAACAAAACTGGGCGAGCGCGTACGCGCATTCATCCATGCCGATGCTGGCGCCTTCATCGATGCACTGGCCGCCGCCACAGCGGGGGGCGTTGGCACCAAAACCGACTGGTTGGCGCAGTGTGATCAGTACCGGAACGAGTTCCCCTGGATCGGCCCCGAGCATGCCGACCCTGAAGGCTTCATCAATTCCTATCGGTTCATGGAACGGCTCAACCGCGTGTTCAAGCCGGACCAGAAGGTCGTGACGGACATGGGTACCGCGCTCCTGTGCGGACATCAGGTACTGAAGTTCGAACCTGGCCAGCGCCTGATGACCTCCACCGGGCTGGGCGAAATGGGCTACGGTCTGCCGGCTGCCATCGGCGTGTCCTTCGCGACTGACCGTGGTGAAGTCATGTGCCTGAACTGCGACGGCGGCATGATGATGAACCTGCAGGAGCTGCAGACCATTGCGCACCACCGCCTTCCCATCAAGCTGTTCATTTTCAACAATGACGGCTATCTGATGATCAAGCACACGCAGAACGCGCTTTTCAACAAGGCGGGTTATGTCGGCACCGACAAGACTTCCGGTCTGTCCTGCCCTGATTTCAGCAAGGTCGCGGCAGCCTTTGACATGCCAGCGTTCCAGATTCGCGGCTGGGAGGAATGCGATGACGTACTCGCCCAGGTCCAGGCAGCAGAAGGCCCGGTGATCTGCGAAGTCTTCATGCATCCCGAACAGCTGTTCGTGCCTAAGCTCTCGGTGGCTCAGACGCCGCAGGGCACACTGGTATCGCCGCCGCTCGAAGACCTGTCCCCGCTTCTCCCCCTGCAGACGCTCGAGAAGACCATGCTGGTGGGCGTCCACGAGAAGTCCACCTCTCTGCGCTGAGGGCCGATCGAGCTCTGTCGCGTTTATCAAGTTACGGAAATACCGATGGCTACGAAAAAGACACGTGTCGCGATTCTGGGCACCGGCAATATTGGCACTGATCTGCTGATCAAGGCCATGCGCTCGGACTCGCTCGAATGCGCTTTGTTCGTCGGGCGCAATCTGCGCTCCGAGGGCATGCAGAAGGCCAGCCAGCTGGGGGCGCCGATCTCCGACCGTGGCATCGACGCCATCGTGCAGCAGGCCGACGACATCGACATCGTCTTCGACGCCACCTCGGCAGCGGCTCATTTCGAACACTGGCCGGTGCTGCAGAAGCTGGGCAAGACCGTCATCGACATGACGCCCGCCAAAGTGGGAGAGCTGTGTGTACCGGCGATCAACACCGATCAGGTGATTGCCAGCCGCGCGCAGAACATCAACATGATCACCTGCGGTGGTCAGGCCTCGGTCCCTATCGCCAATGCGATCGCAGCCGTGCAGGACAACATCGAATACATCGAAGTGGCCTCCAGCATCGCCTCGCGCAGCGCCGGCCCGGCCACGCGTGCCAATCTCGATGAATATATCGAGACCACCGAACAGGCGCTGATTAAGTTCAGCCGCGCCAAGCAGGCCAAGGCGATCCTGATCCTGAATCCGGCACGGCCGCCCATCGATATGCAGACCACCATCTACGCAAAGATGAGCAACCCGGACATTTCGGCCATCCGCGCCTCGGTGGACGAAATGATGAACCGCATCACCCAGTATGTGCCCGGGTACCAGCTCATTGTCCCGCCCACCCTGGATGGGGGCCGGGTCATGACAACAGTCAAAGTATTGGGCAACGGGGATTACCTGCCGCGCTATGCCGGCAACCTGGACATCATCAACTGTGCAGCCATCGGCATTGCCGAGCGGATCGCACGTCAACGCGCGGAGTAAACGTCATGAGCAAGAAGATCCTGATCAGCGACCCCACCCTGCGTGATGGCAACCATGCGGTGCGTCACCAGATCTCACAGGAGCACTTTGCGGCCTATTGCGCCGCCGCGGATGCAGCGGGTGTGCCCATCGTCGAGGTGGGCCACGGCAACGGCCTCGGCGCATCGTCCATGCTGGTGGGCGAATGTGCCCTCACAGACGAAACCATCCTCAAAACGGCGCGCGAAAACCTGACCCGTTCAAAGATGGCCGTTCACGCCATCCCAGGCTTTTGCACCATCCACCGCCATGTGGCCATGGCCATGGATCTAGGCGTGGACGTTTTTCGCATCGCTTCTCACTGCACCGAGGCGGACATCACCCAGCGCCACATTGAGTATGTGCGCAAGCGTGGCAAGGAGGTCTATGGCGTGCTGATGATGAGCCACATGGCATCGCCTGAAACTCTTGCGGATGAAGCCCGCAAAATGGAAGCCTATGGCGCGGAAGGCTTGGTCATCATGGACTCTGCTGGCGCCTACCTGCCAGCCGACGTGACCCGGCGTATCAGCACGTTAGTCAATGCGCTGAGCATTCCCGTCGGTTTCCATGCCCACAATAACCTGGGCATGGGCATCGCCAACTCGGTGGCCGCTGTCGAGGCCGGCGCCACCATCATCGACGGCAGCGCGCGCGGCTTCGGTGCAGGTGCCGGCAATGCGCAGCTGGAAGTCCTGGTGGCGGTGTTCCAGCAGATGGGCTTTGAGACAGGCATCGATCTCTACAAGATGCTGGATGCGGCCGACCTCGCCGAGAAAACCATGGTCAAGGCGATGCCCTACATCTCGTCGACCAGCATCGTGAGCGGCATGTCCGGGGTGTTCTCCGGATTTATTCGGCAGGTCAACAGCGTCGGCGCCGAACATGGCGTCGACCCGCGCGACATCTTCTTCGAGCTGGGTCGCCGAAACGCCGTGGCCGGACAGGAAAGCCTCATTTTGGAGGTGGCCCTGGCGCTCAAGGCGAAGCAGGCACAGTCGGAGGTGTCCCATGCCTGATCAAGTCGCACACGCCCTTCGCCAGGATTGCCTGACCTCCCTCGGACTTCAGCCTCAACTCACTCAGCGCCTGGAAGGGCACCGCATCGCCGTCATCGGCGGTACCGGCTTTGTCGGGACCTGGTTGGCAGAGACCGTGGCGGCGCTGAACGACGAGTGGGACGGGCGTGTGCGTCTGGATCTGTTGGGCCGTTCGGTCGGCTCCTGGAAGGCTGCTCATCCGCACCTCGCATCACGCGACGACGTCCGCGTGAGCGTTGCCGACGTGCGCTCGGCCTTTGAACTTGCCGGCGACACCACCCTCGTTCTGTATGCAGCTGGCGTGGCGGATCCCCGCGTTCATGCGTCGGATCCGTTCCGGGTTCACGAGACCGCGTTGCAGGGAATCAGCCATTCGCTCGCTGCCTCTGCGCGATTGCAGTCCCTTCAACGATTCCTGAACGTCAGCTCCGGCCTGGTGGCGGGCGGCGCAGGAAAGGAAGATGGGCTGAAGGAGCGGGACATTGGCGTTCTCGACTTCACGCGGGTCCACAACGTCTACGCGGAGTCGCGCCGAGCCGCTGAGAACCTGGTCAGCCTTTACGCCAGCCAGTACCGCATTCCCGTCGCGACGGCCCGCGCCTTCACCTTCCTTGGCGCCTTCCAGCCTCTGGATGCGCCCTGGGCGGTCAACAACTTTGTTCGCGACGCCCTGTCCGGCAATGACATCCGGCTGCATGGCGACGGCGCGACGCGGCGCAGCTACCTGTATGGCAGCGACGTCGCAGCTTGGTTGCTTCGCATGGTGGTGGATGCTCAGGACGGTGCCATCTTCAACTTGGGCGGCGCTGAACCCATAAGCCATTCGGACGCTGCCGCGATCGTTGCGGAACGCACGCTGCCCACACCTCAGCTTGTCTACAAGAGCCAGCCAGCGGTTTCCGACCGCCGTCATGATTTCTTTCCTGACCTCCGTCAGGTACAGGCGTCGCTGGGGCTACAACAGGCCTTCACCAACACGCAGGCTATCGAGCGATTGATGCAGTGGCATGCGCAAGGTCAGGGCGTCATGCGCCGCCTGCGCGTGGAGAACGGTTCCGCATGAGCCACAATGCCCCGGTCGAGCGTCCTCTGCACGGCGCCGCTCCGCACATTTTTGTGACGGGGGGGACTGGCTTCTTCGGCAAGGCGCTCTTACGCCATTGGAGCAGTGGTGTCGTGCCGGAGTTGGCTGGCGCCCGCATCACGCTGCTGTCCAGGGATCCGGCTCGTTTCCGCGCCAACTGCGGTGACCTGCTCGCAGCCCTTCCCGGCGGCCTCGACGTGCGTCTGGTCAGCGGAGACATCCAGCGGCCCGAGAGCCTGCCCACCGGGGATTACACCCATCTCCTGCACGCCGCCACGGATTCCACGGCCACCGCAACACTCACACCGTTGCAACGCTTCGACCAGATCGTCTCTGGCACCCGCCATGTGCTGGACCTCGCCGTGCGCTGCGGCAAGCCGCGTGTGATGCTGACCAGCTCCGGTGGCGCTTATGGCCCGCAACCGGCTGCGATGGCCGCTGTACCGGAGACCTATGCGGGCATGCCGGACCCTCTCCACCCCGCCAACGCCTACAGCGTGGGCAAGCGGATGGCGGAGCACCTCGCGGCGCTCTACCACGACGCCTACGGGCTGGATACCGTCATCGCCCGGTGCTTTGCCTTTGTCGGCCAGGACCTGCCCCTGAATGCGCACTACGCCATCGGCAATTTCATGGGAGACGCGCTGGCAGGCAGGGACATCATCGTGCAAGGAGACGGCACCCCGCTTCGCTCCTACCTGGATCAACGCGACCTTGCCGAATGGCTCACCGTGATGATGCTGCGCGGCCAGCCTCAATCCGCCTATAACGTGGGGTCAGACGAGGCCATCACGATCCGGGATCTCGCGCATCTCGTCGCGCGGCTGGCCGGCACCGGCAGCGAAGTGCGAATCCTTGGCCAAGCGCCGGAAGGTGAATCAGCGAGCCGCAACCGCTATGTTCCCGAGATCACACGCGCCGCCGCGCTCGGCCTCCGCCCGCGATACCCTCTTTGCGATGCTATCCAGGAAGCCTTGACGCACCTGCGACAGCCCGCTGCCGCCACAACGCCGACCACCGCCGTTCGCGCGTGAGCCACGATACCGCCTCCGTGACGATCAAGCAAAAGCCCAGCGGGCTGGAACGCCTGCGCCATGCCGCCGGATTGGACTTCCACATTCTGGTCACCCTCCTCTTCCGAGGCTGGTCCGTACTGGCCGGCGGCGGCACGGCCCTGCTCATCCCGACCTTTCTCGGGCCCGCGCAGCAGGGCTATTACTACACCTTCAGTGCGGTCCTGGCGACCCAGATCTTCTTCGAACTGGGGCTCAACCATGTGCTGACCCAACTCACGAGCCATGCCGCAGCGCACCTTCAGCGTAACACCGAGGGTTGGCTCGACGGGGAGCTGAGATGGCAGCGGGCGATCGTGTCGCTGCTCACGCTCTCCCGCCGTTGGAACGCCATCATGGCCAGCCTGTTTTTCCTGGTCCTCCTGGCGGGCGGAAATTATTTCTTTGAGAACAAGGGAACGCTTCCCGTCCGGGATTGGCTGGCCATCTGGGCCGTGCTCACCCTGGCTGCGGCATGCAATCTGGCCATGAGTGCCAGCCTCTCCATCTGCGAAGGGCTGGGGGCCGTGGGTCAGGTCGCACAGCTGAGACTGCGGCAATCGATGGTTGGCTACGCGTTGCTCTGGCTGCTGCTGCTCAGTGGCGCCGGCCTGTGGGCGGCCACCGCCTTGCCGGTGGTCGCAGCCCTCATGACCGCGCGCTGGTTGTCCCGGCAACCGCAGCTGCGACATCTGCGCGAGAGCGTCGCCGCAACGCAGCCTGCGACTGACTTTCTGGAGGGCACCTACCGCTGGAGCAAGGACGTCTTCCCCCTTCAATGGCGGATTGCGCTGAGCTGGGCCAGTGGCTATTTCATCTTCAGCTTTCTCACGCCGGCGGTGTTTGCGCATCAGGGGCCGGTGGCCGCGGGACGGCTGGGATTGGCGATGACCATTTTCTCGTCCATTTCCACTGTCGGAATCAGCTGGATCTCCGCCAAAATTCCGGCGCTGTCCACCCACATCGCCCGGCACGAACGACAGGAACTGAATGCGCTGTTTGACCGGCAGGCGCTCCGATCAGTGGGCGTCACAGCCTTCTGCGTGGTGATGTTTGTACTGGTAGCAGAGCTGGCCGGCCAGTTCATACCGAAGGTGCTGGAACGTTTGCCGGATCTGCCCGCATTGATCTTGCTGGCGCTGATCACCGTCGTCAACGCCGTCATCTTTGCCATGGCCGCCTACATGAGAGCTCACAAGGTCGAACCGTTGTTGGCGCAGTCGGTCGTCAGCGCGTTACTGATCGGCGGGGGTGTGTACTGGGGCGCCCATCACAGCCTGACGGCGACTGTGGGCGCATATGCCGCCGTGACCGTCCTCGTTGCGCTTCCGTGGTGCGCCCTGATCTACGCTCAATTCCGCAGAAGAAGCTCATGACCTCCCGACCTCTACTCTCCATCTGCATCCCGACCTACCAGCGGGAAGGGTTTCTCCGTGAGTGCTTGGCCTCCATTGATGCCGAGGGGGTGCTGGACGTCGTGGAGGTTGTCGTGAGCGACAACGCGTCCACCGATCGAACCGTCGACGTGCTGGCAGAGTACGCCAACCGACTCCCGCTGCGCTGGATCACCCAGGAGACCAACATCGGGGCTGACCGCAATTTCGACGCGGTCGTAGCAATGGCGGAGGGCGAATACTGCTGGCTCCTGGGCAGTGACGACGTCCTGGAACCCGACAGCGTTGGAAAAATGGTTGCGACTCTGCGCACCGAGACACCGGACATCCTCCACTTCGGTTACGTACAGACGGACATCGCGCTCAAACGCCTCTACACGGCTTCCCCCCCGGCGGGCCGCGTAGGCTCCTCACCGCAAGCATGGGCCCACTACTTTGGCAACGTCCCGAACCTGAGCCTGATGTTCACCTTCATGTCGAGCTTCGTCTTCCGGCGAGTCCTCTGGATGGACCGACGTGAACAGGTGCAGGGGTGGGTGGGCAGCTTCTACATCCACATGCTCACGATGCATGCGGCCTTGGCGGACGGTGCCTCTCTTGTGGCGATCAGCGACTGTCTGGTATTGGCGCGCGGTGGCAACCCGAATCCATTCAACACCGCGCCGGGCCGATTCACCGCCCTGGACGCCAACACCATGAAGCGGCTGATCGTCGAGCTTTACGGCGATGCGCCGGCGATGTGGCGCGGCATCGGTCGTACCTTCCGCCGCACCTACACCACCAAATCGCTCATCTACATTGCGGCCAATGGCGGACTGCATCATTTGCGCGAGGTCATGGACACCCTGGTTCGGCTGGGCTATTCGCCGTTGCTGCTGAAGTCACTGGTCGCCATGGACCGGCTGAAGCTGCTCGGCCTCGTGAAGCGTTCTCTCGACCTGCGCCGTGCGGCGCTCGCCAAAATTTCTCCCAAGGTCCTCTGACGTGAAAAAAGTGCTCATCGTCTTCGGTACCCGCCCGGAAGCCATCAAGATGGCGCCGGTGGTGCGGGCTTTGCGCGGTCAAGCGTGGCTGGATACCAAAGTCTGTGTGACCGCGCAGCACCGCGCCATGCTGGACCAGGTACTGTCGCTGTTCGACATCGTGCCTGACCATGACCTGAACCTGATGTCGAGTGCTCAGACCCTCGAGGGCATCTCCGCACGCATTTTGGAGTCGCTCTCGAAGGTGCTGGATGATGAGCGGCCCGATATGGTCCTTGTGCATGGTGACACCACCACCACCGCCATGGCGTCGCTGGCCTGCTTCTACAAACGTATTCCCGTGGGTCACGTCGAAGCCGGCCTGCGGACCGGCAACCTGATGTCGCCCTGGCCCGAGGAGCTGAACCGGCGTCTGAGCGGCCTCATTGCCCATCTGCACTTCGCGCCAACGGAGACCTCCGCCGGCAACCTGCTCTCTGAAAAGGTGGATCCCGCCGCGGTTGAGATCACCGGCAACACCGTCATCGACGCCTTGCTGCAGGTCACGGACCGGTTGAAGAACGACGCTGCCCTGAGTGCGCCGCTGGACGAGCGGTTCAGCTTCCTGGGCAGCGACCGCAAGCTCGTGTTGGTCACGGGCCACCGCAGGGAAAACTTCGGCGATGGCATGCGGGAGATCTGCAATGCGCTTCTGACGCTGTCCCGTCGTCATGATGTCCAGATTGTCTATGCCGTGCACCTGAATCCCAATGTGAAGGGGCCGGTGGAATCCACACTGGGTGACCAGTCCAACATCCACCTGATTCCGCCGCAGGACTACCTGGCGTTTGTCTATCTGATGATGCGTAGCCACATCATCCTGACAGACAGCGGGGGCATCCAGGAGGAAGCCCCTTCGCTGGGCAAACCGGTGCTGGTCATGCGGGACACCACCGAGCGCCCTGAAGCCGTCATGGCGGGTACGGCGCGCCTGGTCGGTGCCAAGGCCGATGCCATCACGGATGGCATCACGAAACTTCTAGATGCGCCAGGGGCCTATGACGCCATGGCCACTGCCAGCAATCCCTACGGCGACGGGAGGGCCGCCGAGCGGATCGCCCAAAGTATTCGACGGTTCCTGGGCGAGGCCGCATGAGTCATCGTACGCAGGGGGACATCTGCGTGGTTGCATCTTTCCCATCCGAGGCCAATGCCAAGGACGGGATGATCCAGCGCGTCGCACATATCGATGCGTTGATGAAGAACGTGCCACGCATCTATCTGGATCTCTCATTCCGCCGCTTCATGCGCAAGGAGGTTCGCCAGGAGGGGCTGGCACAGGTCCTGTGTTTGAACATCTTTGTCCATTTCTTCCAGATCCTGGCGATGCTTCGGCGCGCGCGTCTGGTGTATGTGCACTCGGCCTATAACGCGCTTCGCATCATGCCCTTCCGTACGTCGGCCACTGTGGTGTTCGACGCCCACGGCATCGTCCCGGAAGAGCGTCAACTCGAAGGGCATCACCGATCCGCACGCCTGCTGGCCAAGGCGGAACGATTCATTCTTCAGCGCTGCGACACGCTGGTCTGCGTGACCCGGTCCATGCTGAATCACTTCAATCGCAAGCATGGCCACCGGGATGGTCGCGAGGAACTGATCCTGCCCATTTTGCCCCGCCTTGGCGACGCCGACGCGCCGGCTCAAGTCCTGGCTGCCGAGCGCGTGCCTGGGTCGGTGATCTATGCGGGGGGAATGCAGGCATGGCAGAACGTTGACAAGATGGTGGATGCCGCCGCACGCCAGCCTAACCTGCGCTACACCTTCCTGACCGGGGACATTGAGCGGTTCACTGCCCGCCTCAGCGCCAGCGCGGTGCGGCAGTTCGATTGCAAGTCGGTGGCACCGGCCGAGGTGAAGGACTATTACCTGGCCCATCAATACGGCTTCGTGCTGCGAGAGGCCGATCTGGTCAACGCGGTCGCCTGCCCAACCAAGCTGGTGGAATATCTCTACTGGGGCGTCGTGCCCATCGTCATCACGCCGAACATCGGCGACTTCGATGGCAATGCCATGCACTGTGTCACGCTGGATGAGTTCCTCCATGGACAATTGCCTGACGCATCCACGGCGGACGCGATGCGTCGGCACAACCAGGCCACCGCCGAGGCGCTGGTCCACGCTGCGCACAGCCATGAAGAACGTTTGCAGCAACGTCTGCTGGGCATGCACTGAGCACAGGCCACAACTCTAGAACTACGCGCATGACCAACGTCGTCACCATCGTTGCCTGCTGCTACCGCATCCCGCCCCAAGACATGAAGGTCCGCATTCAGAAGCTGATGCGCGATTCATCGATCAAGGTCACTGGATGGGTCGTGTCTGCCCTTCTGAAGGAGGAATCCGATCTGGGTGAGGGCTGGACCGCCTTGCCGTCGGACAACGTCGACTTCGACTTCTCGGCTTACTTCGCAGGGGCACGGGCGGCGCTTGACCGTGGCCTTGGCCACGAGCCCGTGCTGTTCCTGAACGACACGCTGTTCACCGATCACGCCGCTCAAGCCCATTTCCGGGCCATCTGGCGGCAACTCGGGCTGGTGGCCGACATCGAGTTGCCTGCGATCGCCGGCAAGGCTGATCCTTACACCACGGTCTGCCTCCAGAATCCGTGGAGTGGATTGGGTGTGTACATGACAACCTTTTGCTTCATCCTCAATGCACCGGCGTTGCCAGTGTTACTGGGCCTACGGAGCCTGGCCGAGCACGACGGTGTCACCCACGAGCACGACATTGCCACCCCCGCATGGGGTCACGGGCTCCCTCCCGCCTTCCGCCAGTTCCTGAAGGCCGCCCTGGTCTACCCTCGATCGCCATACCTGTGGTATCGGCTGCGCGGCGGCAGCTATTCTTCTGCGCAGCTGCGCAGCAAGGCGCGCTGCATCTACTTCGAGCACCGGCTCTCCGGGGCCATTGGTCAGTCAGGCTGTCTGCTGCCAGCCAACGCCGGCCCCCGCTGGACGATTTTTCTGAAGCTCCATGAGACCCTGTTCCGCTTGCGCAAGCGGCTGGGTCTTTCGGCAGGGCGGCGCTGATGTCCGCCACGATGCCGCTCGCCCTTCCCAGGGACCACTTTCGGCCGCGCATGCTGTGGCTGGCCGCCGCCATGCTGGCCGGCTGCGCCTATTCCACCCTCGACTACGCCGTGACCGGCTCGGGTGACAGTCTGACGCATGCGCTTCTGTGGGCCCTTACAGCCCTGATGGGCGTGATCGCGGCGAATACGGGCTCGGCTTATCGGTTCCTCTTCTCTTGTGCCTTCTGGGTCACGGTGGAGTTCTTCTTCTACATCGTGCTGAAGGCTTTTGCGGTCGACGACGATGTGGAGCTTGGCCCGCTGAACATGGCGCTGCTGGTGTCGCTGCTGTTCTTGGTCGGGTATGTCATCGGTCAATGGATCTGGCCGACACGTGCCATCTTGCGCCTGGCACCGGAACACTCGCCTGAAGCACCACCAAAGGCCCTGTACTGGTGGCTGACCCTCTCCTTCATCGGCTTCAAGCTGATGTTCTGGGTGATGCTGATGGCGGTGGGCGGCGGGGACACCGCGCTGGAAGTGTCTCAGGCCACGCAGAACGGCGGCGCCGCCTACCTGTTCAAGATCCCCACGCTGGCCCAGGCCAGCTACTTCCTGATCCTGCTCTTTGCCTACAAGCATGGCCTGTATCGTCGCACCGCGGTATTGATGACACTGTGGTTGATCGCGGATGGCGTGCTCGGTGCTGCCCGATACGCGCTGGTGACAACGATCCTGATCAACCTGCTGCTCTGCCACCTGTACGTGCGGCCCATCCGTCTGCTCTACCTGATCTTGCTGACCCCGATTTTGGTCTTTGTGATCACCTTCTTCGGTTATGTGCGCAATATCGAGGTGGGTAACGCGGGGGTGTATATGGACGCCATCAGCACCTTCATGGATGAGCGGGAACTGATGTTCAAACTGTTCATGGGTCGGCTTGACATGCTGCCGCAGATGGCGGAAGCGTTTCGACTGGATCAGTTGCATCAGCTCAAGAACGAGGGGGGCATGTCCTACGTCTACGCGTTCCTTCATGCGATCCCACGCGGGATCTGGCCCAGCAAGCCGCCACTCACGGCGGCTTACGTTACCGAACAGGCGAATCCCTTTGTCTTCGCGGACGGCGTCAACATTTATCCGTCCATCATGCTGGAAGGCTACATGAATCTCCTGTGGCCCGGCGCACTGCTCATCGGCGTGGTGATCGCCAGATTTTCGGACCTGTATGAAAAGGCGCTCCTGCAAGGCTCGCTCCGGGCTCAGGCCTTCGCACTGCTGGCATTTTCCTTTCCGATGGCATTGATTAACGAGGGTATGCACAGCAACATCTTCGGCTCCCTGATCTACCTCTTCGCCATCTATGCCTTGTGGCTGATGATCACCCGCTCCGTGCTCGGAGCTCGATCCTCCGCACGTCTTGCCCGCCCATGACGGGCTATTAATGAGCTTTCATGTCTTCGCTTTTCATCAACGGCAAATATCTCGCTCAGCCCATCACCGGCGTGCAACGCTACGCATTGCAAATCCTTGAGGCAGTGGACGGCCTGCTGGCCGACGGCACCTGGACGGCACGGATCCCTTTCGTGCTATTGGCCCCGACTCATCGCGTGCAGGCGCTGCCCGAATTCCGGTCGATCAAGATTCAGGAATTGTCTTCAGGACACCTGCATGCCTGGGAACAATTCCGTTTGCCGCTGGCCGCACGCGGCTCCCCATTGCTGAACCTTGCCGGCAGCGCGCCGCTCTTCAAATTCGGCCAGATCTGCACGTTTCACGATACTGCTGTATTTGACTATCCAGGCGCATACAGCAAGGCGTTCACCCGCTGGTACCGACTGCTGTTCAGCGTGCAGGGGAAGCTCAGCCAACGACTGCTCACGGTCTCCGAATTCTCGAAAGGCCGCCTGGCTCAGCACCTCGACATTTCACCCGACAAGATTGGCGTCGTGCACAGTGCCGCTGACCACATGGCGACGCAGCTGCCCGATGACGGTGTACTGTCCAAACTGGGCGTAGCCCGCGGGAAATACCTGTTGGCGGTGGGCAGCGCCAATCCCACCAAGAATTTCGGCCGCTTGGTGGATGCGTTCGCGGGCCTTTCCGATCAGGATGCAAGGCTTGTTGTGGTGGGAGGCAGCAATTCCGCGGTGTTCTCCTCCGCCGCCGACAATGCTCGGGAAGATGACCGTATCGTCCGCGCCGGCCGGCTGACGGACGCGGAACTCAAATCCCTCTATACCAATGCAAGGGCTTATGTGTTCCCGTCCGTCTATGAAGGCTTTGGCCTGCCGCCGATTGAGGCCATGCTCTGCGACTGCCCCGTGATTGCGGCGAGCGCCGCTTCCATCCCCGAGATCTGTGGCCCAGCAGCCGCTTACTTCGATCCCTTGTCTCTGGACTCCATGCGACAGGCCATGACGCGGGCGCTGCGGGATGACGGCTGGCTCGAGGAGCTGCGGCTTGCGGGGCGTGAGCGGGCCCAGCTTTACACCTGGCACCATGCCGCGACCGGACTTCTGCGGGAACTGGCGCTGCTCGGCTTCGCGGCCCCCCGGAGCTGATCGCCTCCGGACTCGCTCATTCCTGCCCAAGCCGCGGTCAAGTCCCGGCCCTCACACCGACCCACAGCTTCTGACATGTCCACCCACCAAAAGAGCAGCCTGCAGCTGACCAAGTTTTATCCTCCCATCAATGGCGGCATCGAAACCGCTGTGCGGGACATCGCCGAGGGTCTGGTGGCGCGTCAGTGGAGGGTCGAAATCCTCTGTGCCAATGTCGAGCGGGGGACGATGATCGACTCTGGCGCCATCCCGGTGACGCGGGTGTCGTCCTGGGGGCAAGTGGCCTCCACGTCGATGACACCGTCGCTGATCCCATGGCTGCGCCGCCGCCAGCGCGCCCACGACGTCGTTCATGTCCATTTGCCGAACCCGATGGCCAATTTGGCGATCTGGCTGACGCGACCTTCCGCCAAGCTGGTGATTCATTGGCACAGCGACATCGTCAAGCAGAAGCAATTGCTCAAGATCTACGCGCCGCTGCAAAACTGGCTGCTGCGCCGCGCCGATGCGATCATCGCAACCTCTCCACCCTATGCCGAGACCTCGCCCTGGCTGCGGGCCTTCCGCGAGAAGGTTCATTTTGTTCCCCTGTGCGTGAAGGACGCTCGCACCCCGGAAACGGCTTTGCAGCGACAGTCCCAGGCAGAGGCATTGCGGGCCCGCTACCCCGGCAAGAAGATTGTGTTCGCACTGGGGCGGATGACGTACTACAAGGGTTTCAACGTGCTGATCGAGGCCGCGCGCTCGCTGAGCGATGACACGGTGGTATTGATCGGCGGCGGTGGTGAACTGCTGGCTTCCTTGCGTGAGCAGGTGGCCAATGCCGGACTCAGCGAACGCGTACACCTGATCGGCCGGGTGGCGGATGCCGACCTTCCGGCCTACTACGAGGCCGCAGACGTTTTCTGCCTGCCTTCCCTGATGCGTTCCGAGGCGTTCGGTCTCGTGATGCTGGAAGCGATGTCTTTTGCCCGCCCCGTGGTGGCCACCCGAATCGTCGGCTCTGGCGTTCCTTGGGTGAATGTGGACGGAGAAACCGGCTTGAACGCGGAGCCGGGAGATCCAGCGTCGCTCTCCGTCGCCCTGCGCCGCCTGTTGGACGATCCCGCGTTGGCGCGGACCCTGGGTGAAGGTGGTCGCCAGCGTTATGAGACCTACTTTACGATCGAGAAGATGACGGATGCGCTGCTTGGCGTGTATGCCCACATTGGCGCCGGCATTCAACGCTGAGCAACGCGGCTTCCTTTTGCGAGAAACTCCATGAACACCACCATCGAACGCTTCAAGCATTCCATTGCCCAATCCATCGCCGTCAAGCAGAAGCTTCAGCAAGATGACGCGCTGATCCAGTCCGTGGCCGATGTCTCGAATGCGATCGTCGCTGCGCTGAAACGAGGCAACCGAGCGATCTTTGCCGGCAATGGCGGCAGTGCCGCGGATGCCCAGCATCTGGCTGCCGAGTTCGTCAGCCGCTTTGAATTCGACCGGCCCGGCCTGCCGGCCCTGTCGTTGGCCACAGACACGTCGATGATCACTGCCATCGGCAACGATTACGGCTATGACCGCCTGTTCCTGCGCCAGCTCCAGGCTCAGGCAAGGCCTGGCGACGTCTTTGTGGGCCTGACCACGTCGGGCCGTTCAAAGAACGTTCTTGCGGCCTTCAGCGCCTGCAAGGATCTGGAAGTCACTTCGGTGGCGCTGTGCGGCCTCGGAGGGGAACTGGAGGGACAGGTCGACCATCTGTTGCGAGTTCCCAGCTCACACACCCCCCGCATTCAGGAATGCCACATCCTGATCGGTCACATGATCTGCGCCGAAGTGGAGTGGCAGATGTTCGGCCATCTGGCTCCCCAGAAGGACTGAGCGGAGCGGATGATGAACCTCACCTGCATCGTCCTCGCCGGTGGGCTCGGCACACGGCTGCGCAGCGCTGTTCCCGACCTTCCAAAATGCCTCGCTCCGATCGCCGGTCGCCCATTCCTCGAATGGCAGTTGCGCTCGCTGGCAGAGCGCGGGGTGGGCCGCTTCGTCCTGGCATTGGGTCATGGAGCAGATCAGGTTATGGATGCACTCCAACAGCCCTGGACCGATTCGCTGGAGATCACCTGCGTTGTCGAACGTGAGCTGCTGGGGACGGGCGGGGCGACGCGCTTCGCAATGACCGAAGCCAATGTCCAGGACGCGTTGGTCGTGAACGGCGACACCTGGCTGGGAGGCTCGTTGGACGCGATCCTGGCCCCGTGGAACGACGGCGAATTCATGCGGATGGCAACGGTGGAAGTGCCCGAGCGCGCACGCTTCGGTGGAGTGTCGGTCGGCGCAGATCACCGGGTCCAGGCCTTCCTTGAGAAGGGCCAGACTGGCGCTGGGCAGATCAATGCGGGCCTCTACCGACTGCGTCTCAGTGTGTTTGACGGCGAGCCCGACGGCGCGCTGTCGATGGAAAGCGCCGTGATGCCGCGGCTGGTCGCCCGTGGGGCGCTGACGGCGTATCAGGTTGCAGGCCCGTTCATTGACATCGGGATCCCCGACGATTACCGCTTTTTTGACCAGAACGTGGGCGACTATGTCAACAGACGCTGAGGCCTCAGGCACTTCAGGCGCCAAAGCAGGGATCAAGGACGATGTTCTGCACGAGTCCCTGGGCGGTGTGAAGGCCGCATTCATTGATCGCGATGGCGTGATCAATGAAGAGCGCCATTACGTTCATCGAATCGAAGACTTTGTCATTCTGCCCGGTGTCGTTGAGGGCCTGACATTGCTACGCAACGCAGGTTACAAGCTGGTGATCGTGACCAATCAGGCTGGCATTGCACGCGGCTACTACGACGAGTCGACCATGCACCGGCTTCACGACCATCTGCGAGTCCTGCTGGCTGGACATGGGATCACGCTGGATGCCATCGAGTTCTGCCCGCACCACCCGCAAGGCAGCGTCAGTGCCTACGCCATCGCATGCGATTGCCGCAAGCCTGAACCGGGCATGCTGCTTCAGGCGGCCAGCCGTCTGGGTATCGATCTCGATCAAAGTGTGCTGATCGGCGACAAGGACAGCGACATCGAAGCTGGCCGCCGCGCTAGCGTCCGGCAGGCAATTCTGGTGACCAGCGGTCATGCGATCAGCGCCGAGGCGCGCACTCGCGCCGATCACGTCTTCGACGATCTCCTGGCTGCAGCTCGTTTTCTCACGGCCCCCGCCCTCTGACCCTTTCTATTGGCATTCCAATGACACAGATTTATCGCGCACGTGCGCCCCTTCGACTTGGCCTGGCTGGCGGCGGCACCGATGTAAGCCCGTTCAGCGACGAACAAGGCGGTTTTGTTCTGAACGCAACGATCGATCTGTACGCCCAAGTGATCCTTGAACCGACAGACAACGGCCGGGTGGTCTTTTCAGCTGAGGACCGTGAAGAATGCGTGGACCTTGAAGCCGCGCCGATCCTGCCGGACGTCGAACCGCTGCGTTTGCATCGCGGTATCTACAATCGCATCGTCCGTGAGTTCAACAACGGACAACCGCTGTCGTTCAAGATGAGTTCCTTTGCCGATGCGCCGGCAGGTTCAGGTCTGGGCACTTCATCCACGATGGTCGTGTGCATCATCCAGGCGTTCTCTGAGTGGCTGGGACTCGGGCTGGGGGAGTACGACATCGCGCATCTCGCTTACGAGATCGAGCGAGAAGAACTCAAACTCGCGGGTGGCAAGCAGGATCAATACGCGGCCGCTTTCGGTGGTTTCAACTTCATCGAGTTCGGACCCGGTCCCGACCGTGTCCTGGTGAACCCGCTTCGTATCAAGGAATGGGTGCGCAATGAACTCGAGGCATCCACCGTACTGTTCTACACGGGTCAGTCTCGCGAATCAGCGAAGATCATTGAGCAGCAGATCAAGAGCTCTCAGGTCAAACAGTCTCCCTCATTGGCGGCAATGTTCGCGCTGAAGCAGGATGCCGTCGCCATGAAAGAGGCGATCCTCCGGGGCGATCTCCCGCGATATGCCTCCATCCTGCGCCAGTCCTGGGAAGCCAAGAAGCAGCTCGCCGCCAGCGTCAGCAACCCGCAACTGGATGCGATCTACGATGACGTCATCGACGCTGGTGCATTGGCAGGAAAGATTTCCGGAGCGGGCGGCGGCGGGTTTTTCATGTTTTTCGTACCGCCTGCACGCCGCATGGCCGTTTTACGGCGATTGCGGCAGCATCCGGGCGAGGTGATGAACTTTCACTTCACCTCGATCGGTGCACAAAGCTGGTCGCAATCCGCCTGAGGCGTCATCGGGGCGTCGGCGGGGCACCGTACTCCGGCACCAACCTCCGGAGCCCCGCCACCACCGTCTCCCTTGACCACTCGTCCCCCATCGCCGCGTCCTTCACCCACGCCACCACCGCCCCATCCGCATCCAGATCCCCCAGCCGCGCGATCCGCACCCGCGCCACCTGGGTCGGCAGCGTCGTGTCCGCATCGGCGATCAGCTCCTCATACAGCTTTTCCCCCGGCCGCAGCCCGGTGAACCGGATCCCGATCTCCTGCTCACTGCGCCCGGCCAGCCGGATCATGTCCCGCGCCAGATCGACGATCCGCACCGGATCGCCCATGTCCAGCACCATCACCTGCCCGGACTCCCCGATCGCCGCCGCCTGCAGCACCAGCCGGGCCGCTTCCGGAATCGTCATGAAGTAGCGAATGATGTCCGGGTGCGTCACCGTCACCGGCCCGCCCTTGGCGATCTGTTCCTTGAACTTCGGAATGACGCTGCCGCTGGACCCCAGCACGTTGCCAAACCGCACCGCCATGAACTTGGTGCGATGCCCCTGCGCCGCCATGTGGCTGATCACCAGTTCCGCCGCGCGTTTGGTCGCCCCCATCACATTCGTCGGGTTCACCGCCTTGTCGGTGCTGATCAGCACAAACCGCTCCGCCCCCGCTTCCGCTGCCGCCACGCAGGCGTGATACGTGCCCAGCGTGTTGTTGCGCAGCGCCGACCAGGCGTTGTCCTCCTCCATCAGCGGCACATGCTTGTAGGCCGCCGCATGGAAGACCACCTGCGGCCGCTGCTTCTGCATCACGAACTTCAGATGCGGCAGGTCCTTCACATCCCCGATCAGCCGTACCAGCGGCAGATGCGGGAACTTCTCGCTCAGCTCCTGCTCGATGGAATAGAGCGCAAACTCGCTCAGCTCCAGCAGCACCAGCCGCGACGGGCCATAACGGGCCACCTGCCGACACAGCTCCGACCCGATCGAGCCTCCCGCGCCGGTGATCAGCACCGTCTTACCGCTGATGCACTCGCTGATGCCGTTCTCATCCAGTCGCACCGGCTCCCGGCCCAGCAGGTCTTCGGGCTCGATGTCCCGCACCTGATTCACCGACCGCCCGGCCAGCAGTTCCTCGCTGCTGGGCACCGTCAGCACCGGCAGCGAGGTCTTGCCGGCCAGCGCCAGCGCGCGGCGGCGTTGCACCGCAGTGGCCGCCGGCATCGCCACGATCACATGGGTGATGCCGTGCAGGTCTGCAAAGCGCGGCGCCTCTTCCAGCGCGCCCAGCACCGGCACACCGCCCACGCGCGCACCACGCTTCTCCGGGGCATCGTCCAGATAGCCCACCACCACCCAGCCCGACTGGTGCTGGATGCCGGCCACCAGCAGACGGCCGGCATCGCCCGCCCCCATCACCAGGGCGCGACGCTGCTCCTGGGCGCTGCCACTGATGCGGCTGCGCATGTGCTCGTAGAGCATGCGGTAGCCCATGCGCATCATCGCCAGCGTCATCAGGGTAAAGACCGGATGCAGCGCCAGCACCGCCCGCGGCACCGCCGCCAGTTGCGCCATCAGCACGGCCACCGCACTGATGAGGCCGGCCGTCACGCAGACAGCCGCGAGCCGCTTGACCTCGCCAAATCCTGAGAAGCGCCACATGCCCTTGGGCACCCGCAGCAGCCACAGCAGCAGGCCGTAGGCCGCCACCACGCCCAGCATCACCCAGCCGTCATAACCCGGCCGGGCGCTGAACCAGCGCTCGAAGCCCAGCCGGAACAGATAGGTGGCCTGCCACGCCAGCGCCACCGCCAGCATGTCCAGGCCCAGGGCCAGGGTCTCGCGATAAGGGCGGATGCGCGTCAGGAAGGCATCCAGGGACAACCAGTTCATCGTCAGCACTCTCGTATCGAGGCGATGGGGGCAGCGGCGGTCAGGCCGCACGCTGCGAGGGACACACAAGAGGCAACCGTTGTGTCAGGACCTGCAGCATTCATCGTCGCAGCACACCCAGCGTGGCCACGATCAAGCGCACATCCGTCGCCAGGCTGGCGCGGCGCACATAGTCGGCCGCGAGCCGAAGCTTGGCCGGCATCACCACTTCCACATACTCCCGCTCCGGATCGGCAGCCTGCGCCAGCAGCTCACTTTCATTGCGGAAGCTCAACGACGCCGGGTCGGTGATGCCCGGCCGCACCGACAGCACCACCTCCCGCAGATCGGCCGGATACAGGGCCACGTAGCGCGGCACTTCCGGCCGCGGCCCCACCAGGCTCATCGCGCCGCGGAAGACGTCCCACAGCTGCGGCAGCTCATCGAGCTTGCTGGCGCGCAGGAAACGGCCGCTGCGGGTGATGCGGGGGTCCGCCCCGATGGTGATCTGCGGCCCGAGCGCCGGCGCATCCACCCGCATCGTGCGGAACTTGTGGATGCGAAAGGGTCGGCCAAAGCGGCCCACCCGCTCCTGGCGGAACATCACCGGCCCCGGCGAATCCAGCTTGATCCAGACCGCCACCACCAGCAGCAGCGGACTGAGCAGCAGCAGGCCCAGGCCTGCGCAGATCAGGTCAAAAACACGCTTGCCCATGCCGCACCCACACTCAAGCCGCGCCCAGGCTCTGACGCACCGCGGCGATGACGCGTTCCACGTCGGCATCGGTCATGGCGGTGTAGAGCGGAATCGTCACGGTGCGTTCGTAGGCCTTCTGGGAGTGCGGGAACATCTCCGCCGTCAGGCCATAACGCTCACGCCAGTAGGGATGCTGGTGCAGCGGCACGTAATGCACGCTGCAGCCGATGCCCAGGGCAAACATTCGCTCGATGAATTCATCGCGACTGACATCGGCCTCCTCCGACAGGCGCAGCACGAAGAGGTGCCAGCTGTGGGTGTCGCCTTCCACCGGCTGCGGCGGCAGGATCAGCGGCAGGTCGGCCAGCGCCTCGAAGTAGCGCTGCGCGATCTTCTCGCGGCGTTGCTGGAAGGCCGGCAGCCGCTTGAGCTGATGCAGCCCCAGCGCCGCCGCAACGTCGGTCAGGTTGTACTTGAAGCCGGGCGCGACGATCTCGTAATACCAGCTCGGCACCTTCGCGGTGAAACGGTCGAAGGCATCGCGATTGATGCCGTGCAGCCGCATGACGCGGGCGCGCTTGGCCAGCTCCGCATCCCGCGTCACCAGCATGCCGCCTTCGCCGGTGGTCATCGTCTTGTTGGCATAGAAGCTGAAGACGGTCGCATTGCTGCCCATCGTGCCGATCAGCTCCTTCTCCAGGGTGGTCGGCAGCGCATGGGCCGCGTCTTCCACCACCTTCAGGCCATGCTTGCGGGCAATGTCCAGCAGCGACAGCATGTCCACCGCCAGGCCGGCATAGTGCACCGGGATGATGGCGCGGGTGCGTGGCGTGATGGCCGCTTCGATCTGGTCGATGGCGATGTTCAGCGTCTTCGGATCAATGTCCACCAGGACCACGTCCGCGCCCATGTAGCGCACCACTTCCGCGGTGGCGGTGAAGGTGTGGGTGGTGGTGATGACCTCGTCGCCGGGCCCGATGCCCAGCGCTTCCAGCGCGAGGTGCAGGCCGGCGGTGGCGGAGTTGACGGCCACGCATTCGATCTGCGGCTCACCGAGAAATTCGGCAAAGGCCTGTTCGAAGCGCTTGGCCTTGGGGCCGGTGGTGACCCAGCCGCTGCGCAGCGTGTCCACCACTTCGTTGATTTCTTCCTCGCCGATCTCGGGCAACGCAAAGGGCAGGAAGGGCAGTTGGTCAGTCATGGTGGCGATGATTCTTGAAGTCGGTCGCGGCTCAATGTCGCGGTCAGGGGTCAGCGGTCAGCGGTGGCGATCAGTGAGCCGTTCATGCAGAAACTCGGTCAAGCCGGCGAATCCGCAGGCTTTTCAATCAGGGCGAGGACATGGGTGCGGAGCAGCGGCACGATGTTCAGCAGGGAATAGGTGGACGGATGCAGCCGGCAGGCCATTCGCGCCAGCGGCGGCGCCAGCGTCACCCGCCGCACCGTGGCACGGCCCTGCGGAAACAGCGCTCGCATCCGGCGCACCGGCATGCCCCGCACGTCCGGATTGCGGGGATTGTCGACGATGAAGTCATACCAGAGCACCGCCCCGCCCGGCTTCAGCCAGCGCCACATGGCCTGGGCCAGTCGTTGCTGCAGGGCATCGTCCAGGATGGAAGAGAAAACAGTGGATTGCATCACCAGATGCTGGGAGCCCGCCTCGATCTGCGCCTGCGACGCATCGCCGGCCAGCAGTCGCACGCCCGAAGGCAGCAGGGTCCGCGCCGCCTCGAAACGCTCTGGCAACAGCTCGACGCCGGTCAGGTGCTCGGGCCGCAGACCGATGCGCAGCATGTCCATCAGGTTGCCGCCGGCCCCACACCCCACTTCGGTCAGCCGCCAGTCCGCCACCGGCCCCCAGCGGTCCGCCCGGCTCGCCAGCAGCCGCAGTTGCAGCGCCTGCCGCTCATGCAGCATCTGCCAGACCTCCGGCCGCAGCAGGCTGTAGCGCTCCAGCCCGCCCAGACGCTCCTCGCGGCGGGCGTAACGCTGGGCAATGGCCTGAAGTTCTTGATCCTGGGGCATGGTGGCGCAGAGGAACGTTGCGGTGGGGCGTGGCGTGCTCAGTCCGACACTGCGTCGATGAAGCGCTTCGCCAGCACCGGATAGGTGTGATGCTTCATGACGAAATCCCGGCCATTGCGGCCCATGATCTCACGCTGTGCCGCCGGCAGGCTGGCCAGTTGGCGCAGGCCGTCGGCCACCGCCTGCGGATCCTGCGGCGGCACCGTCAGGCCAGCGCCGGCCTCGGCCACCGGGTCATTGCCGGCGTCCACCGAATGCAGCACCGGGCGCTGGGCCATCATGTAGTCCATCAGCTTGTTGGGCGCGATGCCGAAACGGTAGATGGGCGTGCGCTGCCAGCCGATGTAGGCGATGTCGAATCCCTGCAGCAGGGAAGGAATCTGCGCCTTGGGCACCGGCGGGAACAGGGTGACGTGGGTCAGCCCCTCGTCCTTCACCCGCGCTGCCAGCCGTTCCCGCTCATGGCCGCCGCCCACCAGCACGAAGGAGATCGCGCTGTCCTTGAGCAACCGCGCCGCGTCCAGCAGCACGTCCAGCGCATTGGGCTGACCCATGGAGCCGGCGTAGCCGACGATGGTGCGGCCGGCCGCCCGCTGTGTCGCCAGATGCGCCTGGATTGCCGCATCCACCGGCTCGCCCGGGCCCTGCCATTCGTCCAGGGTGATGCCATTGGGTACGATGTGCAGCTTCTTCAGGTCGAGCCCGTGGGAGGCCATGTGCTGATGCACCTTCGGCAGCATCGACACCACCACGTCAGCATCGCGGTAGGCGTCGTTCTCCGCCTTCTGGCAGAGCATGGCAAACGGATGCCGCGGCGACATGCCGGACAGCTCGATCGGCGACAGCGGCCACAGGTCGTGCACCTCGTAGACCAGCTTGGCCTTGGCCAGCCGCGCCACGCGCTTCGCCACCCAGACATCCATCGGATAGGTGCTGGAGGCGATCACCACGTCCGGTTCGAACTCGCGGGCAAGGATGTCCGCATCCTTCCAGACCTGGCGGCAGAAGGACCAGATGTTCTTGACCCGGCCGACGCCGTTGCCCTGGTACTCGGGCGTGTCGTAGAAGTGGTAGGAGACGCCGCTGAGCTGCGCGCTGCCCGGATCCGGCTGCACCGTGCGGACGTGGGAGTAGGACGCGCCCAGGATCAGCACCTGATGCCCGGCCCTCACCCACTCGCGGGCCAGGTAGAACGGACGGAATTCCATGCCGTGCTTGGGCGAGCCGGCGTAATGATTGATGAGGAGCAGCTTCATAGGGCGTTGAGTCGTGCCACGAAGCGCTTCACCGCCGGGCCGAAGAGGGCGTTGTGCGCCACCCAGGCCCGGTTGGCCGCGCCCATCGCATCGATGTGGGCATCACCGGCCAGGGCCGCCAGCCGGGCCGGCAGGCCCGTCAGCGCGTCCGGGCCGGACAAGATCAGGCCATGCCGTCCTTCACCCAGCAACTCATGGTTGGCGGGCAGGTCGGACAGCAGGGGCAGACATTCATGGGCCATGGCCTCGATCACCGAGACCGACACCGAATCACTCTCCGGCAGGCTCACAAACCAGCGGGCCTGGGCATAGTGGCGGCCTTGCGCGACGGCGTCCAGCCGGCCGAGGAACTCGACCCGCTCGGTCAGCCCCAGGCTGCGCACCTGGTCGTGCAGGGCATCGCGCAGCGAGCCGTCATTGGCCACCAGCAGCCGGGCCGTGGGCTGCTGCGCCGCCACGGCGGCAAAGGCTTCGATCACCCGCTGCGGCCGATAGATGGGCTCCAGGCCCCGGTTGGCATAGAACAGCCACGGCTGCTTGCGCACGTTCTGCTTGGGCAGGGCCTCCAGGCCGAACGGGAAGGTCATCACCTCCCCCGCACCGAGTTCCTTCATGCGCTGGGCCATGTGCTCGGAGTCGGAGGTCGTGAGGGTGCAGGCCTGCAGCACCTGACGCGTCAGCCAGCGATAGCCCCAGCCCTGGTTCGGGGTGACGAGGATGTCGCTGCCCCAGGCGGAGCCGACGATGCGTGCCCGCAGCCGCCAGCCCTTGCGGGCGGCCCAGGCCAGCGTGCCGTGGGAGGTGAGGTAGTGCGGATGCAGCCAGTCGGCATCGACCCGTGCAAGCCATTGCCCCAGCCGCGGCAACTGCTTGATGACGGCCAGATTGCCACCGCCGTGATCGGGCCGGGTGTCCAGCGCCAGACGCCGGTCTTCCGGAATCAGGAAGCTGAATTCCGGCGCAAAGCCGCGGGTGGAGGCGGCCCAGAGTTCCACCTGGTCCACCAGGGCGCGCGCCCATTTCAGGAGATGCGGGCTTTCTCCGTCACCGATCAGGACAAGTCTCATGGGGAATCCGGGGCATCGGCGGGCGCGCTGCCCGCCCAGTCCTTGTAGAAGGGCATCAGTTCCGGGTGCTCACGCAGCAGCCGTTCATCCATGCGGCGGGTGTCGCCCACCACCTTGGCGGGCTGGCCGGCCAGGATGGCGAAGTCCGGATGCTCGCCACTCACCAGGCTGTAGGCGGAAACGATGGAGCCGCGTCCCAATCGAGTGCCGGGCAGGAGCGTCGCATGGGCGCCGATGAAGCTGAAGTCGCCAATGCTCACCGGGGCGGTGAAGTAGGCCTTCTTCTCCGGCACGCGGACGTATTCGCGTCCGTACAGACGGATGGCCGCATGGCTGGAGTGGGTGAAGATGCCGGTGAAGAACCCGATCTGGCAGCCCTCCCCGATGCGCAGGCCGTAGGTGGCGTCCAGCACGCTGAAGTGGCCGATGAAGACGTGGTCGCCCACGTCCAGCCGTTCACGCGCGAAGACGATGCTGGTGTTGCTGATGCGGGTCTGCGGCAGCCAGGTGCCGTCCCCGCGGATGAAGCCGCCCACCATGCGGGTGCCCCACAGGCGCGAGACCAGCATCTTGACCGGCTGCCAGAGCCTTCGTCGCAGGCTTGCTTTCATGTGGCGAAGAGTCCGTCCTTGTGTTTCCAGTGCGCCAGGGCCCAGAAGTAATAACCGAAGTACAGCGTCATGGTGACCGAGACGCCCCAGGCCGCGCCGATCAGGCCGCCTTGCAGCAAGCCCAGGCCCAGGCCGCCGACAAAGGCCACCTGCCCCACCAGCGCCAGCCGCAGGGCCCAGCCCTGGGCCTGCCAGGCCATGGTCGTGACCGCCAGCGGCGACGCGATGAAATGCACCGCGACATACGGCGCAAGCGCCCGTGCCAGTTCGCCCGCATCCTGCCAGCGTTCACCGAAGGCCCAGGAAAACAGCGAGGGACCCCAGACGGTCAGCACCGCTGCCAATGGAACGGCGAAGGCCGCCAGCGCCGCCATGGCCTGACGCACCAGACGCAGCGCCTCCTCCGGCGAGCGGGCCGCCACAAGGCGCGGATACAGGGTCTGCGACAGGGCGCCGCCCACGAGGCCAGCCGGCGCCTTCAGGTAGCGCAGGGCCAGCGCCCAGTAGCCGGCGGATGCGTCGCCCGCCAGTGACGACAGCAGCAGCAACGCAACGCTGTCCTGCAGCGCGCCGGCAAAGGCATGCGGTGTGTTGAGCAGCGGAAAGTCCTTGTGGCGGCGGGCGAGAGCGATGAGACCGGCGCGGTCCTGGCCCAGCACCGAGCGCCAGCCGTTCACCGGACGGGCCACGGTGGCCAGCCACAGCGCAGCCGCCAGCCCGGCCAGGATGGGCCCGAGCAGCAGACCGACCGCACCGAAGGCAGCCAGTCCCAGGGCGACCTGCAACAGCGAAGCGCCGCCATACTGCACCAGCCGGGCGGCTGCGAGCGCGTTGAAGGCGCTGGCGCGGGTGGCCCAGAGCGTCATCGCCTGCGCCAGCGCACCCGCCAGCACCGCCAGGCCCAGCCACAAGGCCAGATCGAGGTCCTGCCACGTCGCCCAGGCCCAGCCGATCAAGGCGCTGGCCAGGGTGACGGCCGCCAGCACCCGCAGGCACAAGGCCATCAGGCGCGCCGCCTGGTCAGCATCCTTTTCCAGCGGCAAGGCGAATTCGTAGCGGGCGCAGCCCACCACCGCCACATTGGTGGCCACCGTCCAGACGACACTGAAATGGCCGAATTCGATGGGGGAATACAGACGCGTGATCCACGGCCCCAGCAGCAGCGGCAACAGCTGCGCCAGAGCGCCGCCGGCCAGCAGGGTCAGCGTGGCACGCAGCATGAGCTCAGGCGGTGCGCGCGGGGGCGTGCTGCGGCGTCTCACGCGGCGTATCACGCGGCGTATCACGCGGCGCATCAGGCGCCGAATCACGCGGCGCCTCACGCAGCGCTTCACGCAGCGCAGCGACCACCTGGTCCTGCTGCGCATGCGTCAGGTCCGGGCTCATCGGCAGGCTGATCACCTGGGCCGCCGCTGCTTCAGCATGCGGCAGGGGCGCCGGCACCCGGCACCGGTCCGCATACGCCGCCTGACGATGCAGCGGACGCGGATAGTGGATCGCCGTGGGAATGCCCGCGGCCTTGAGGTGCTGGATCACCGCCTCGCGATTCGACACCTGCACGGTGAACTGCGCCCAGACGCAGTCCCGGTCCGGACGCACCGCTAGCCGCTGCAGCGGCAGATCGGCCAGCAGGGCCTGATACCGGTCGCCCAGGCTCAGGCGTTGCTGCACTTCCCAGTCAAAGCGCTCCAGCTTGCCCAGCACGATGGCGCATTGCAGCGTGTCCATGCGGCCGCCGACGCCGACGCGGGTGTGGGTGTAGCGCTGGCTCTGACCATGCACCCGGATTTCGCGGGCGGCCTGGGCCAGGGTGTCGTCGTTGGTGAACAGCGCGCCGCCATCCCCATAACAGCCCAGCGGCTTGCTGGGGAAGAAGCTGGTCGCGCCCCAGGTGGACAGGCCGCAGGAACGACCCACGTCGCCTGCCGCTGTGCGATAGCTCGCGCCGAAACTCTGCGCCGCATCCTCGATCACCGGAATACCGCCGTGACGGGCGGCGATGGCATTGATTGCATCCATGTCCGCCACCTGTCCGTACAGGCTGACCGGCATGATGGCGCGGGTGCGGTCGGTGATGGCGGCTTCGATCAGTCGCGCGTCGATGTTGCAGGTGTCCGGCTCGATGTCGACGAACACCGGCTCCCCGCCCAGCAGCACGATCACTTCCGCCGTGGCGGCGAAGGTGAAGGGCGTGGTGATCACTTCATCACCGGGCTGCAGGTCCAGCGCCATCAGCGCGATCAGCAGCGCCTCGGTGCCGCTCGCCACGGTGATGCAGTGCTTCACCCCGACATACGCCGCGAGCCGCTGCTCCAGCTCCTGCACTTCCGGGCCCATGATGTACTGGCCATGGTCCAGCACCGCCTGGATGCGGGCGTCGATGGACGTCTTCAGCGCCGCATATTGGGACTTGAGATCGATGAAGGGCAGGCTCATGCCTTGGGCTCCGGGGACGACACCAGGCGCAGGCCCTGGTCGCTGAGTTCATACACCTCCCCACTGCCGGGGCAGGTGGCACGGCCATGGCCGGACACGGGGAGGTCGAGTTTTTCGCCGTGGCGGCTCATCCAGCCGATCTGGCGGGCCGGCACGCCCACCATCAGCGCATGGGCCGGCACATCGCCCCTGACCACCGCGCCTGCGCCCACAAAGGCGTATTCGCCCAGCGTGGCGCCGCAGACGATGGTGCAGTTGGCGCCGAGCGTCGCACCGCGGCGCACCAGCGTGCGGCGGTATTCGTTCTTGCGCGGCACGGCCGAGCGCGGGTTGTAGACATTGGTGAAGACCATGGACGGGCCGCAGAAGACATCGTCCTCCAGCGTCACCGCGTCGTAGACCGACACCTGGTTCTGGATCTTCACATTGCGGCCGATGCTCACATCGTTGCCGACGAAGACGCCCTGCCCCAGCGAGCAGTCCGCGCCGATGCGGGCGCCCGCACAGACATGGCTGAAATGCCAGACCTTGGTGTTGTCACCGATCTGAGCGCCGTCATCCACCACGGCCGAGGCGTGCTGCCAGAACGCCATGTTCAGAACACCAGCGGCAGGCCGACACGCTGGCCATCGCGGGCGCTGCGATAGCAGGCGACCAGCAGCTCCAGCGAGCGCAGACCTTCGTAGCCATCGACCTGCGCATGGGCTTCCCCGCGCAGGGTCTGGATGACGTTGTCGTAATAGGCCGCATGGCCGAAGCCGTAGACGCTGGTAGTCTCGTAGCTGGCGTTCTGGACCCGCTCATCGTCCGGATGCGGCGTGTCGAAGGCCCAGTGCTCGATCTTGTTGACCGCGGTACCGCCGATCTTGACCGTGCCCTTCTCACCCAGGATGGTGATCGAGCCTTCAAGGTTCTGCGGATAGGTCAGCATGGTGACGTTGATGCTGGCCAGTCCGCCGTGGCGCAGGCGCAGGCTCATCACGCCGGTGTCCTCGGCTTCGATGTCACGGTCCAGCGTGGCGGTGTAGGCATGCACGTTGTCCACCGGTCCGACCAGCCAGTCGAGCAGGTCCACATAGTGGCTGGCCTGGTTCATGAAGGCGCCGCCGTCCATGTCCCAGCGGCCGCGCCAGGGGGCGGCGTCGTAATAACTTTGCGGGCGGGTCCAGAACACGTTGACGGTGCTCATGAAGATGCGACCGAAGCGCCCCTGATCCAGCGCCTGCTTCACCAGCTGCACCGTGGCATTGAGCCGGTTCTGCTTGACCACGAACAGCTTCACGCCGGCATCGCGGCAGGCGCGGACCATGGCCTGGCCTTCCTCGAACTTGGTGGCCATCGGCTTTTCGCTCAGCACGTGGCGGCCGGCCCGCGCGGCGGTGATGGCCTGCTGGGCATGCAGCCCGCTGGGGGTGGCCAGCACCACCAGATCGGCATCGCTGCCGGCCAGCAGCGCATCCAGCGACTCGAAACCGGGCACGCCGGTCTGGGCCATCGCGTCTTTCAGCGCCTCGGGGCGGTTGTCGCAGACCGCCACCAGCTCGGCGCGCGCCTGATGGCGACCCAGCGCCTCCAGATGGTTCTTGGAGATGCGGCCGCAGCCGACCAGGGCGACACGGATCTTGCGGTCCAGGATGGGGAACAGAGGCATAAGCAGCGCAATCGACGACAAAACGCGACGGAAATGCCGCGGGTGCGGCCAAGCGGCAAATTTTAAGGGCGGATGACCACTTAAAATGCCGCCAGCTTCAACGAGTTCATATGAGCCAGCCCCACGCCCCCTCCCCGGCCACCGCGCCCGACGCGCAGGCACTGCCTGCCCAAGACGACAACCAACTGATTGCCGAGCGCCGCGAAAAACTGGCCGGCATCCGTGCCAAGGCCAAGGCTGAGGGCAAGGCTGCCTTCCCGAACGACTTCAAACCCCAGCACCGCGCCCAGCCGCTGCAGGCCGAATTCGGCGAAGAGCCGAACGAGACGCTGGAACCCAAGTCGGTGCAGGTGAGCGTGGCCGGCCGCATGATGCTCAAGCGCATCATGGGCAAGGCCAGCTTTGCCACGCTGCAGGACGCCACCGGCCGCATCCAGCTGTTCCTCTCCAAGGACGCGCTGGGCGACGAGGCCTACACCGAATTCAAGCACCTGGACCTGGGCGACATCCTCGGCGCCGAAGGCACGCTCTTCCGCACCCGCACCGGCGAGCTGTCGATCAAGGTCACCTCGCTGCGCCTGCTGACCAAGAGCCTGCGCCCGCTGCCGGACAAGTTCCATGGCATGCAGGACCAGGAGCAGAAGTACCGCCAGCGTTATGTCGACCTGATCACCGACGAAGACGCCCGTACTCGTTTCGTGGCCCGCTCCAAGGCGGTGTCGTCGATCCGCAGCTTCATGGTGGACAACGGCTTCCTGGAAGTCGAAACGCCGATGCTGCATCCGATCCCGGGCGGCGCCAATGCACGTCCGTTCATCACCCACCACAATGCGCTGGACCAGGAGATGTTCCTGCGCATCGCGCCCGAGCTGTATCTGAAGCGTCTGGTGGTGGGCGGTTTCGAGCGGGTGTTCGAGATCAACCGGAATTTCCGCAACGAAGGCATCAGCGTCCGGCACAACCCGGAATTCACGATGATGGAGTTCTATGCGGCCTACTGGACGCATCACGAGCTGATGGACTTCACCGAAGAAGTGCTGCGCCATGCCGCCCGCGCCGCCACCGGCAGCGCCCTGCTGAGCTACGCCGGCAAGCCGGTCGATCTGGAAAAGCCGTTTGCCCGTCTGTCGGTGCGTGATTCGCTGATCGCCCACGGCGGTCTGACCGCCGCCGAAGCGGACGATGCCGCCGTGCTGCGCGAGAAGCTCAAGCACCACGGGGAAGAAGCACCCAAGCACTGGAGCCTGCCGGAACTGCAGTTCGGCATGTTCGAGGCGGTGGTGGAAGAAAAGCTCTGGGAGCCCACCTTCATCATCGACTATCCGGTGGAAGTCTCGCCCCTGGCGCGTGCTTCGGACAGCAACCCGGCCATCACCGAGCGTTTCGAGCTGTTCATCACCGGCCGCGAATACGCCAACGGCTTCTCCGAGCTGAACGACGCCGAAGACCAGGCCGCCCGCTTCCACGCGCAGGTGGCCAACAAGGATGCTGGCGATGAAGAAGCGATGTTCTTCGACGCGGACTTCATCCGCGCGCTGGAATACGGCATGCCGCCCACCGGCGGTTGCGGCATCGGCATCGACCGTCTGATGATGCTGATCACCGACAGCCCGTCCATTCGCGACATCATCCTCTTCCCGGCGCTCAAGCGAGTCTGAGGCGTCCGAGGACCGATGCGCCTGTGCTCAGGCGCATGACAAAAGCCGCTGGGGCCTGGCCCGCAGCGGCTTTTTGTTGGGCGGCCCGATGTCTCGGGCCCGCTCAGGATTACTTGCTGGCGACGCCTTCAGCAGCAGCGCCCTTCTTGGCGACAGCGGCCTTCTCAGCGGCCTTTTTGGCAGCGATCTGGCTGGCGGTCGGTGCGTTGACGCCGTTGGACAGGGCGCCAACGCCGGCTTGCTCAGCGCTCAGCGCGGCGACTTCACCGGATTCGCGGGCGGCTTGCAGCTCGGCCAGCACTTCGGCACGGGTCTTGGCGGCCGGTTCGGCGGCGAAAGCGGCGCCGGTGGTGCTCAGCAGGACAGCGGCGATCAGGGCGGTGGCGGACAACTTGTTCATGGCGGTTCCTCTCGGTGGTTCGTCGGGACTCCGCACTCCGAGCGTCGTCCATGGATCGAACTGTAGGCGCCGCTCCCTAGGGGAAACACTAGCCGTTGTGGAAAGATCTGTTCGCGGATCGTCAACAATCGCCCGGCTGGGCGGTAGGTAACTTCTGAATCAGGTCAAGGATCCGGGCCCGCCACCGCAGCCCTGCTGCCGCCCTAGCCCGGGCCCTGCCGCCGCCCTGCCGGGAAATCAACTGTGCTTGAAGGACGGCGCGCGTTTGGCCAGGAACGCGTCCATGCCTTCACGCTGGTCGTCGCTGCCAAACAGCGCATGGAAGTAGCGGCGCTCCACCGCGACGCCGTCGGTCAGCGGACCTTGATAGGCCAGATTGACCAGTTCCTTGATCAGCATGGTGGACGGGCCGCTGAAACCGTTGATGGTCTCGGCAGCGGTCAAAGCTTCGCTCATCAGCTGGTCGGCCGGCACCACGCGGGACACCAGACCGGCGCGTTCCGCCTCGGCCGCGTCCATCATGCGGGCCGTCAGCAGCATGTCCATCGCCTTGCTCTTGCTGACGGCGCGCGGCAGGCGCTGGGTACCGCCGGCGCCGGGAATGATGCCCAGCTTGATCTCGGGCTGACCGAAGCGGGCGGTGTCCGCCGCAATGATGAAGTCGCACATCATCGCCAGCTCGCAGCCGCCGCCCAGCGCAAAACCTGCCACCGCGCCGATCACCGGCTTGCGTACCTGCAGGATGGTTTCCCAGTTCTTGGAAATCAGGCCGCTCTTGAAGGCGCTCATGAAGGTGTGCGGCGCCATCGTCGGAATGTCCGCACCCGCGGCGAACGCCCGTTCACTGCCGGTCAGCACGATGCAGCCAATGCCGTCGTCCGCATCAAAGGCCAGCAGTGCCCGCCCCAGTTCATCCATCAGCGGATCGCTCAGCGCATTGAGCTGCTTGGGGCGGTTCAGACGGATCAGGCCGGTCTTGCGGTCGCCGCTGCCGACGATCTCCACCAGAATGTTGTCGAAGGCGACGTCGGTGATCGACTGGGATGTCATGGGGCTGGTCTCCAAAGATGGGCGGTGGTCCGCCCTGGGGTGTCTTCAATGGCGGCAACTATAGGCCGACCTGAGCCCCCGCTCCGAAGCGCCCGCCCTGAAACCCCTACCCCTCGGCCCTACCCTTCAGCCCAGCCCTTCAGCCCTACGCCTCAGCCCTGCGCCAGCTCGAACCGCTGGACCGCGCTGGCCAGCACCCGCGCCTGCTCCCGCAGTGAATGCGCGGCGGCGGTGGATTCCTCCACCAGGGCCGCATTTTGCTGCGTCGCGTTGTCCAGGCCCACTACCGCATGGTTGACCGTATCCACCGCCTTGGCCTGCTCGGCCGACGCGGTGGACAGAGACCCCAGCAACTCATCGACGCTGCGCACATCGGCCACGATTTCAGACAGCACGAGCCGCGTCGCGTCCGCACTCGCCACGCCCTCGGCCACCTGCTCCGTGGAGGTGCTGATCAGCTCCTTGATCTGACGCGCCGCTTCAGCACTTCGCTGGGCCAAGGCCCGCACTTCCGAGGCCACCACTGCAAAGCCGCGGCCGGTTTCCCCTGCCCGCGCAGCTTCCACGGCAGCATTGAGCGCCAGGATGTTGGTCTGGAAGGCGATGCCGTCGATCACGGCGGTGATGTCCCCCACCCGCTTGGCGGAGTCGGATACCCGCTCCATGCTGGCCGCCAGCGTCTGCACGGTGGCCTCGCCGCGCGCGGCGCGCTGGGTCGCTTCCTGGGCCCGGTGGGATGCTTCCCGGGAGGTATCGGCCGATTGCCGCACCGCCCGGGCCAGTTCCTCCACCGAGGCCGCCGTCTGCTGAAGGTTGGCGGCGGCTTCTTCGGTGCGGATGGACAGGTCGGAATTGCCGGTGGCGATTTCATTGGAGGCCGCATCCACAGATTCCGCGGCGCTGTGCACCTGCCCGACGGTAGCGGCCACGCTCTGCAGCGCTTCGCTGAGTTCGCGCGCGGCCCGCGTCGTCACCGGCACCTGTACGGCGGCGAAGTTGACCTTGCCACGAGTGCCCACCAGCACTTCGGTGATGGTGTTGAGCTCGGCCATCAGTTGCGCATCCCGGCGCATCTTCATCACGGTGAAGACTTCGAACACCGTCTGCACCACGACATAGGCCGCATGACCCAGGATCTGCGCGAAGTCAGGCTTGGACAGGCAGAACAGCCCCAGACCGGCCGCCTGCAGGCGGTCGAACATCACGTGATGCACCGCAAATGTCGCCGCCATCACGATCACCGGCAGCCAGTGCCGGTACACCAGCATCAGCGCGATCGCGACGAACACACCAAAGTGATACTCCAGATTCCCGCCGCCCAGATGGATCTGCAGCGCAATCAGGCTGGCCAGCAGCATGGGCAGTACAACCGAATTGAGCCAGCTGCCCCGGGCCATCAAATAACATCCGCCTGCGGCGAGGAACAGCGGCATTCCCCAGCCCAGCGCCACGCCCAGTTGCCCATATTGCTGCCCGACGGCCAGCACCACCAGCAGCACCAGCGCGCAGGCGCCCAGCAGATAGGCGTCGCCATTCACACGCAAGTACCGCAATCCGTCGTCGGCGGCAGGTTGGAGGGAGACGGAAGCGGGAGGATGTGGCGACATGACCGGCTCGTGCTGGGTGAATGGAAAAGCGAGAAAGGCGACATGCCCTTCCCATCCCCACAGTCTGCAAAGCCTCCAAACGCTCCGCCAGCCGCACACCTGCAATTGGGCGTGTCAGTGAATCACCTCAAGCGGTGTCCGTCGATCACCGTCCCTGCGTTCGCAGGGCGGTTCACTCCGAAGGACGGGATTGCGTCCGGTAATGAGAGCCCGGCGGCGTCCAGAACACGGCGCCGAAGGGCGTTTCCTTCAGATTGACCGGCAGCTCCCGGGCATCCAGTTCGGCGCGCAGGCCGTCCAGGCCCGTGTCGGAGGCCATCACATAGCCGGCTTCCAGCACGTCACCATAGTTGGCCTCGGTATGGCCCACGGCCAGTTCCACCAGTTCCTGCGCGCCATCAAAGCCCAGTTCCCAGATGTGCACGTCCTGGTCGGTGGCAAACGTCTTGATGCGCCAGGCCTTGCCGTTTGCGGCGAAGAACTGGATGGTGTCGAACACCTCTTCCGTCGCAGGCGCTTCGGTGTTGTTCAGATAGCTGCTCTGGATGGACAGCTCGAAGAGGATGAGTTGATGCGGAGCGGACATGGCGGTCATGCTACGCCAGTGGCGGGTGGCCGGTGAAGCACTGAGGCCCGCCCGGCTTCGCGGTCACTGCGGAGCGGAGGCCGGCGTGGCAGTCCCTGAGGGAGCGGATGCGGATGCCGGCGCCGATGCGGATGCCGGTGCTGGCGCCGGCATCGCCTGCAGAGGAGGTTCCTTCAGCGTCAGCTCGATGTAGCTGTTGGCGTCCTTCTTGCGGTCCTGCCAGATGCGGATCCGCACCGGCAGATACTGCAGCGACGGCGCCAGCCATATTTCAGTCTCCATGTCGCCCCAGGTGTCGACCATGTCGGAATCGACGTGCCACGCTTGCAGGGGGCCCATCGGCGTCTCCACCGTTTCCAGACCGCCGCGCACCACATACCGCCACAGGTGCACCCGCCGCGGCAGCGCCAGCGACATTTGCACCAGCCACCCCGGCTGCGCCGTCTGACGACCGGTGAGGAACAGCCAGGTCAACTGGACGAACTGGCTGGCAGCGTCCTGCGTATCGTCGGCCCGCGGCGTGCGCTCGCCGTTGGCCAGCACCACGCCGCCGTCATCAAACAGCAGCGAGGTTTGCCGGCGACCGCCGGCCAGCCCTCCGGTGACTTCGTCAAAGCGGTTGGGCATCAGACCGTCCGGGCCGATCAGTCCGTCGCTGCTCAGACGCCGGGTGATCAGCGGCGCCAAAGACGGGCCAATGCTCGCCTCCAGATGCACCTGATAGTGCGCCCCCTCCCGCAGCCACTGCACCCGCGCCTGCCCATAGACCGGGCCCCGGACGTTGCCGGTCAGGCGGTACTGCATCTCGGTGGAGAGCGGCCATTCCATGCCGGGCTGGTAGTCGCCGGGGGTTTCCGCCGTTTGCGGCAGTTGCAGGGCATTGGGGGAGGACAGCGGATCGGGCGCCTTCGCCGCTTGCGGCTCCGGCCTGTCGGTCGCGGCGAGGCGGGCCGGCAGTTCGCTGGAGGTCGACTTCAATCCAGGCTTGGGCTTGGGCGTGGCCTCGTCGTTGCGATCGGCGCTCGGCGCGGATCTGGCCTTGATCAGGTCGGCGCCCGGCAAGCCCTCCACCCCGCGCGGCCGGGTTTCCATCGGCGGTGGGGGCGGCGCCGGTTGCAGCGCCTGCACAAACACCGCCTGGATGCGCTCCGGCTCCGGTGTCGTCGGCGCCCAGTTGTCCAGCACTTGCTGCGCGCCGCCCAGCAGGCCCAGATGCAGCAGCAGCACCAGCAGCGTCAGCGCCGCCAGTGCCACGGTGCGGCGAGGGATCAGCCGCCCAGCCATGCACGCCGCAGGCTCTGCGCGCGGGCCGGGGCCTTGTCCAGCACGCCCAGGCAGATCGGTCGCGCCAGGCTGTCCTGCATCGGCAGAGCGAGGGTCAAGGTCAGCATGCGCTGGTCACGCGACACCAGCAACTGCAGGTCCTGCGGATGCTGCGGGTCCAGCGTCAGCGGCAGATCGTCCAGTTTGTGCACCCGCCATCCGTTGCAGGCCACAATCTCGTCGCCCGCACTCAAGCCGGCCGCCAGCCCGGCGCCTTCCAGCAGCACCTGCTTGACGACCAGCGCGCCGTCGGTGTCCTGCACCCGAAGACCCAGCCGCTGCGCCAGCGTCGGTTTCTCATGGGTCCAGCGCACGCCCAGCCGCTCCAGCAGCGGCGGCAGCGGCAAGTCGTCGCAGCCGCTCACCCATTGCTGCAGCAGTTGGGCCACCACCTCCCCGCCCAATTCCGCCACCCGCGCGAAGATGCGCTCTTCACTCACCGGGCCACCGGCGGACTCCCGCCAGAGCGCGCGCATCAGCTCATCCAGCGAGCTGGCGCGCTCGGCGCTGCGCAGGGTCAGGTCGAGAGCCAGGGCCACCATCGAGCCCTTGGCGTAGTAGCTCACCAGCGCATTGGGGGCGTTTTCGTCCTGGCGGTAGTACTTGGTCCAGGCCTCGAAGCTGGACTGCGCCACGCTTTGATGCTTGCGCCCCGGCGCGCCCAGCACCTGCGTGAAGGTGTGACCGATCAGCTTGAGATAGCGCGGCTCGTCGATCAAGCCGGCGCGCACCAGGAACAGGTCGTCGTAGTAGGAGGTGAAGCCTTCGAAGAACCACAACAGCCGGGTGTAGTTCTCCTGCTCGTAGTCGTAGTGTTCGAAGACGTCGGGGCGCAGCCGCTTGACGTTCCAGGTGTGGAAGTACTCGTGGCTGATCAGTCCCAGCAGCTTCACATAACCGTCGCTCAGCTCGGCCTGACCCAGGCGCGGCAGGTCGCGGCGGGAAGCGATCAGCGCCGTGCTGGCGCGATGCTCCAGTCCGCCATAGCCGTCATCCACACAATTAAGGAGGAAGACATAGCGATCCATCGGCGCCTTGGGCTTGGGGCCGTGCCAGAAATGCATCTGGGTCTCGCAGATGCGCTGGGCATCCTTGAGCAGCCGTTCACCGTCCATCACCGGCAGCGCCCCGGACACCACGAACTCGTGCGGCACCCCACCGGCGACGAATTCGCCGCGCCAGAAGCGCCCCAGCTCGAAGGGGTGATCGACCAGTTCGTCATAGTCGGCGGCCTGCCAGTGGCCGTCATCGCCGCGGGCCATCGCCGTAGCCACCTCCCAGCCGGACGGCAGGCCCACCAGCTCAATGCGGTGGACCAGCGACTCCTTGCCATGGGCCCGCAGGCACAGGCTGGTCGGATTGAAGAATCCCCGCTGGGCATCGAGGAAGGCCGCCCGCACCGAGGTGTCGAAGGCGTACACCGGATAGGTCACCACCAGGGCACCGCGACCGCTGCAATCGAACTCCCAGCGGTTTTTGGCGGTCTGATGAGGAGTGAGTTCGCGACTGCCCTGTCGAGCGGTCACCTGCCCCAGATGTCGGGAGAACTCCCGCACCAGGTAACTGCCGGGGATCCAGACGGGCAGGCTCAACACCTGACGCGCGGCAGGCGCGGGCACGGTGATGCTCACCTCAAAACGGTGGGCATGCAGGTCGGCGATGGCAATGCGGTACTGGATCATGGACACAAGCCTACCAAGGCTTGGCGCCCGCCAACACCGGCATGGGCGCCTGTCGCTCTAATTGAGGGGGGTGTCGCCAGGGGGACGCCGTTTGGGGGACGCCTCCCCCACGGACCGCCTGGCGCCAGCGCGCTTCAGACGAGGGTCGCCTGCGCCGCCAGGAAGCAGCACAGGGCCGCCACCGCACTCAGGCGGAAGCGCAGCGTCAGCCAGGCGCTGGCGCCCAGCGCGGGATACATCCGCCGGTCCACGAGGTAGCAGACGATCAGCATGACGCCATGCACCACGAGGCCAGCGTACGGCGGCATCATCGACGCGATCCAGGCCACCAGCGACGGCACCACACCCCAGACATACGGGCTGGGAGACGGGATCGACTGACGAAACGCCAGGCCCCAATGGATGGCGCCCAGGAACGAGACGATCACCGCCGCATAGTTGGTCAGCCCCATGACGGTGTAGACATGGGCATCGTCGCGCACCAGCCAGGTGAGCAAGGCCCCCAGGACGAAGGGGATCAGCCCGGCATACCCCAACTTCAGGGCGACGGGATTCGGAGGCAGGACGGTGCGTTCGTTCATGGACCCAACAACGACAGAGGCGGTGATGGCCTCATCGGAGGACCCTCACCCGAAACGATCAGGATTTGGCGGTGCCCGCTTTGATGCTCTGCAGGCGCTGTTCGAGCTGATCGGCGCTCAGGGCGCCCGGCGCCCGGGTGCCGTCTTCGAAGACGATGGCCGGGGTGCCGTTGACCTTGAGCTTGCGGCTCAGGTCCAGATTGCGCTCGACAGCGCTGGCATCGCACTTGGCGTCCGGACGGGGCAGCGTCACGCCGCTGACCATCCAGTCGCGCCAGGCCGCCGTATTGTCCTTGGCGCACCAGGCGGCTTTGGACTTATCTGGCGAGTCCCCCCCGAGAATGGGGATGACGAAGGTGTAGACGGTCACGTTGTTGACCGCCTGCAACGATTGCTCGAAGCGCTTGCAATATCCGCAGTTCGGATCCGCGAACACGGCGATGCGGCGGGAGCCGTCGCCCTTCTTCCAGACGATCGCGTCCTTCAGCGGCAGGGTGGAAAAGTCCACCATGGTGATCTTGGTGATGCGGTCCTGCGTCAGGTTGCGACGGTTCTTCAGGTCCAGCATCTCGCCCTCGATCAGATACTGACCGGTGGCATCGGTGTAGCGGATCTCGGTGCCAATGCGCACTTCCCACAGGCCTGGAATCGGCGTGGGGCGCACTTCATCGAGCTTGATGTCCTTGGGCAGCGCGGTGCCCAGGTTCTTGCGGATGGTGTCTTCGTTGGCCTGCGCGGTGCAGCCCATCATGGCCAGGGTCAGGGCCAGCAGGGGGGCGGAGAACTTCATGTCTTGATTCCTTGTTGCGTCGGCACGGGCCGGCGTCGGTGGTCAGGGGTCAATGCCCCAGGGCCCGGGCGGTGAGCCATTTCTTGATCGGACCGGCCCGGTCCACCAGCCGCAGCCCTTCATTGCGCAGGCGGGCGATGACCGGCGCCTGGCTGGCGAAACCGCGCAGCAGGCTGTCGGTGAGCTCGCCCATGGCCCAGGTGGGCGTCAGGCGGGCACGGGCGTAGCGGCGCAGCAGCTTTTCGTCGTCGAGCGTGCGCCAGGCTTCCCGCGCGACGATCACGTCCACCAGCGCTTCGACATCGGCCAGGCCCAGGTTCAGGCCCTGCCCCGCCAAGGGATGCACCAGATGGGCGGCATCGCCCAGCAGGACCCAGCCGGGACCGCAGAGGCGGTCGGCACGGGCCAGCTGCAGCGGCCACGCCTGGCGTTCGCTGGCCAGTGTGAGCGCGCCGACCTGGCCGCCGGTGGCTTCCATCAGCGCTGCTTCGAATTCGGATTTGCCGGCGGCCAGCAGGGTCTGTGCACGTTCCCGCGGCACCGACCAGACGAAGCCGTAGCTGCGGCCGGCTTCCGGACGGTCGAACGGCAGCAGTCCAAGGATGTCCGGGGAACGGAACCACTGCAGGGCCACCCCGTGATGTGGCTGGCTGGCCACCACCCGGGCGGCAATGCCCAGATGGCCGTAGTCGTGTCGCTCGAAATGCACACCGTGGCGGGTCTGCGCCGTCACTGATTCGCGGCCTTCGCACAGCGCTTCCAGCGTGGCGGGCACGGGGGCGCTGACGCGCTGCACATGGGGGGCGAAGCGCAGGGCCGCGTCGAGCTGGTCTTCCAGGGCTGCGGCGTCCACGATGTGGGCCAGTTCCCCCACACCCTGGTCCCAGGCGCTGAAATGGAGCGAGGCACCGGCCCGGTCGCCCATCACCCGCATGTCGTGGACGGCGGTGCGGGCGTCTTCAGGCAGGGTGTCCCAGACGCGCAGGCGGTTGAGCAGCCGCACCGACTGGGCGTTCAGCGCATAGGCACGCACATCGCTGCCGGGCTGGACGGGGCGTGCAGCCGTGGCCGGGCCGTTGGCCAGCCCCGGTTCGGTGGCTGCGGCAGGCGCGGCGGTTTTGCCCAGCAGGGCGACCCGAAAGCCTCGGGCGCCCAGCGCCAGGGCCAGACTGCGGCCAACGCAGCCGCTGCCGCGTACCAGGACGTCGAACTTTTCCATGTCTGAGATTGTAGGCAGGGGCTTGAGGGGTGCCGCTGCGGGCCGCTTAAAATGTTGATCTGAAGGTAACCGCGGGCCGATGAAGTGGCCCGGGGGAGCCCTGTTGCCTGTGCCCGCTGTCCGCGGCCGCTGGCCTCCCAGCAATTCCGAAAGCCCCCCATGAGCCTCAAATGCGGCATCGTGGGCCTGCCCAATGTGGGCAAGTCCACTCTGTTCAATGCGCTGACCAAGGCCGGCATCGCCGCCGAGAACTATCCTTTCTGCACCATCGAACCCAATGTGGGCGTGGTGGAACTGCCGGATCCGCGCCTGCAGAAGCTGTCCGAGATCGTGAAGCCCGAGCGCATCGTGCCGGCGATCGTTGAATTCGTGGACATCGCCGGCCTGGTGGCGGGCGCCTCCAAGGGCGAAGGTCTGGGCAACCAGTTCCTGAGCCACATTCGCGAGACGGATGCCATCGTCAACGTGGTGCGCTGTTTTGAAGATCCCAACGTCATCCACGTGAACGGCAAGGTGGACCCGATCTCCGACATCGAGGTCATCCAGACCGAGCTGTGCCTGGCGGACCTGGGCACCGTCGAAAAGAGCCTGCACCGCTACAACAAGGCAGCGCGGTCGGGCAATGACAAGGAAGCGGCCGCGCTGGTGAAGGTGCTGGAGAAGTGCCAGGCCGCCCTGAACGAAGCCAAGCCGGTGCGCGGCATCGACTTCAGCAAGGAAGAACTGGTCATCCTGAAGCCGCTCTGCCTGATCACCGCCAAACCGGCGATGTTCGTCGGCAACGTGGCGGAAGACGGGTTCGAGAACAACCCCTTCCTGGATCGTCTGAAGGAGTACGCCGCGTCGCAGAACGCACCGGTGGTGGCGATCTGCGCCAAGACCGAGGCGGAACTGTCGGAGATGGAAGACGAAGACCGGGCGCTGTTCCTGGCCGAAATGGGCCAGGACGAGCCGGGCCTGAACCGGCTGATCCGTGCCGGTTTCAAGCTGCTGGGACTGCAGACCTACTTCACCGCCGGTGTGAAGGAAGTGCGCGCCTGGACCATCCGCATCGGCGACACGGCACCGCAGGCGGCCGGTGTGATCCACACCGACTTCGAACGTGGCTTCATCCGCGCCCAGACGATTGCGTTTGATGACTTCATCCAGTTCAAGGGTGAACAAGGCGCGAAGGACGCCGGCAAGATGCGGGCGGAAGGCAAGGAGTACGTGGTCAAGGATGGGGATGTGTTGAACTTCTTGTTCAACGTCTGACGCGTCTTCACTCGTTCCCCTGATGTTGGGGAGTGGATGCACCCTTTGAAGAGCGAAGAGCCGCGATCCATCGCGGCTCTTTTTTTCCCCCATCTACTCGGTGCGGTCCATCCACTTGATGCTCCAGGCGCAATAAACATCAAGAACATTGCAATAGACGCATCGGTTCCCGCTCCGCAAGATAACGGCCTCCACATTTCCGAGGCCCAAACATGTTCCTGCCCTCTTTCTGCGCCCGTCTCGCGGGACCGATGACCCCGCGCGCCCTGATCACGGCAGCCGCGCTCAGCGCGATCGCGGCAACAACGCCCACCTGGGCCGCCGACGCGCTGGTCGCCGTTTCCTCCGGAGGGTTTGCCGAGGCCTTCAAGACCCTCGCGCATGACTACGCTGCCCGCCCGTCCATCCTCCCGGTGGACACGCAGTTCGGCCCTTCGATGGGCAACACCTCGCAAGCCATTCCCGCGCGGCTGGCACGCGGAGAATCCATCGATGTGGTCATCATGGTCGGCTCCGCGCTCGACCAGCTGATTGCGGACGGCGTCGTCGATGGCAGCACCAAGGTGGTCCTCGCCGATTCGTACATTGCCTGCGCCGTTCCCGCTGGAGACCCCCGGCCCGACCTCAGCACGCCCGAGGCGGTGCGCACCGCGTTTTTGAATGCGCCCAGCGTCGCCTGGTCCGACAGCGCCAGCGGCCAGTACATCCAGCATGAGCTGCTCGCCAGGCTGGGCATCGAAGCGCAGGTCAAGGCCAAAGGCCGGCAGATTCCGGCCACGCCGGTGGGAGAGATCGTGGCGCAGCGGCAAGCGGCTTTCGGCTGCCAGCAGCGCAGCGAGTTGCAGCCGGTGAAGGGCATCGACATTGCCGGCGAATTGCCCGATACCCTTCAAAAAATCACGCCCTACGCCGCTGCCGTCGTGAAGGGCAGCGCGCATCCCGAGCAGGCACGCGCCTTCATCCAGTTCCTCGCCTCACGCGACAGTGCAAAGGCCGTGGCACGCAGCGGGCTGCACCCGCATCAACCCTGAACCATCGGGGCGGAGAGCCGCATCGGTGGTGCGCCCCCTCAACATCCCTTCAGCCATACAGTGCCCCGGCCGCCGGCCGGGTGCCCTCCTCTACCGCGCCTTCACGATCCCCCGATACAGCAGGAAGGTCGCGATCAATCCGATCGCACCCGCCCCGCTCATCCACATCCCGGGCGCCGCCTTGTCGCCGGTCACCTGGATCAGCCAGGTGGACACCAGCGGCGTGAAACCGCCGAAGATCGCCGTCGCCAGGCTGTAGGCGAGCGAGAACCCGGTCGTGCGCACCTCCACCGGCATCACCTCGGTCAGGGCCACGATGGTCGCCGCGTTGTAGCTGGCGTAAAGGAAGGACAACCACAGCTCCACCACCAGCATGCGCTCGAAGGTCGGCGCGCTGGTGAGCCACGACATGGCGGGATACGCCGTCAACACCGTCAGCAGGCTGAAGGTCAGCAGCAGCGGCCAGCGGCCGGTGCGGTCCGACACCGCCCCCATCACCGGCAACCAGAGGAAGTTGGACAGCCCCACGCAGAAGGTGACGATCAGCGCACTGGTGGCCGACAGGTGCAGCACCGACTTGCCGAAGGTCGGCGTGTAGACGGTGATGAGATAGAAGGACACCGTCGTCATCACCACCAGCATCATGCCGGCGCCCACCAGTGCCCAGTTGCGCAGCATCGACGCGACGATCTCTCGCAGCGTCGGATGATGCTTGCGCGCCAGGAAAGCGTCGGTCTCCGCCAGCGAGCGACGGATATGGAACACGAACGGCAGGATCAGCGAGCCGATCAGGAACGGAATGCGCCAGCCCCATTCGCTGATCTGCGCGGCGGATAGCGAATGGCTGATGCCGTACCCCAGCGCCGCCGCCACCATGATGGCGGCCTGCTGGCTGGCCGACTGCCAGCTCACATAGAAGCCTTTGCGGCCCGGGGTGGCCATTTCCGCCAGATAGACCGATACGCCGCCCAGCTCGACACCGGCCGAGAAGCCCTGCAGCAATCGACCGATCAGCACCAGCACCGGTGCCACCACACCGATCGAGGCATACGACGGGGTGAAGGCGATCAGCACCGTGCCGCAGGCCATGATGGCCAGCGTGAGGATGAGCCCTTTGCGCCGCCCGATCTTGTCGATGTAGGCCCCCAGCAGGACCGCCCCCAGCGGGCGCATCAGGAAGCCGGCGCCGAAGGTCACGAAGGTGAGCATCAGCGAGAGGTATTCGCTGTCCGTCGGGAAAAACGCCTGCGAGATATGGAGCGCGTAGAACCCGTAGAGGAAAAAGTCGAACATCTCCAGGAAGTTGCCGCTGGTGACGCGGATCACCGCGCCCAGTGCCGCCTTTCGCGGCAGCGGCGCTCCGGCAGTTGCTGAAGGTGACGCGCCACCCGGCGCGGCGCTGTAAACACTCATGGGAAAGTCTCCGGCATCTAGTCCTTTGCACCCATCATCCTTTTGACGGAACATTGACGGAAGTGCAAAGAAGAAAACGATTGGTGCACCATGAGAATCAATTTCGACGTGTCCGAACTGGCCGCCTTTGTCGCGGTGGCCGAGCGGCTGAATTTCCGGGCGGCGTCCGAGGCCCTGTTCATCTCACCCTCTGCCCTGAGCCGCCGCATTGACCGGCTGGAAGACGCGCTGGGGCTGCGGCTGTTCGAGCGCACCACACGCCGGGTGGCCCTCACCGAAGACGGCCGGCATTTCCTGGCCCACGCCAGCGACGCACTCGCCTCGCTGGAAAACGCCATCTCCGACGTCAGCGAACGGGCGGTGCGTCGCACCGGAGTGGTCACCATTGCCTGCATCCCTTCGGTCGCCAACCACCTGCTGCCAAAGGTGCTCACGACTTTCGCGGCCCTGCACCCTCACACCCGCATCCGCATGCTGGACCAGAGCGCGCCGCTGGTGCTGCAAGCCGTCTCAGACGGCACCGCCGACTTCGGCATCAACTTCCTCGGCGCCCAGGATCCGACGATCGATTTCTCCGCCGTGGTGAAGGAGCGCTACCTGCTGGCCGTGCCGGCCGGACACCGACTGGCGGGCCAGCGGGCGGTCGGATGGGAAGCGCTGGTTGATGAGCGCTTCGTCTCGCTCGCCTCCGGCAGCGGCAACCGCATGCTGCTGGACAACGCCATGGCCCAGGCCAAGGCGCGGCCGGTCGCCCATGTGGAAGCGAATCATGTGGAGGGCGCGATGGCCCTGGTGCGGGCCGGTCTGGGCGTGAGCGCCATTCCCGGACTGGCGCTGAGCGGCAGCAGCCCGGCGGAGATCGTGGGAGTGCCACTGGTGCGTCCTTCGGTCAGCCGCACCCTGGGACTGATCTCCCGCAAAGGACACCAACTGGCCGCGCAACCCGCAGAACTGGCCAAGCTGCTCATCCAAAGCCTGCGCGGCTCGGCCAGCATCTTGACCAAATCGAAGGTGACAGACTCGCGTCCTGCGGCGGACCTTCGGTAAGCTTGTGCGCAGGTCGTTCAACAGGAGTCCGCTCCGTGCGCCTGATCCGTCTCCGTCGCTCGTTCCTGGTCGCGCTGGCGATCGCTTTGCCGACGTGGGCGCAGCCACCCACCGCGCAAGCCACCAGTGACCACGCCCCCACGCCCGCGGTGCAGGCGTTTCTCAACCAGCGACCGGTCGTCGCCTTCCGCGCGGATGCGCTGGGCGGCACAGCCGCCGACCGCGCCGCGCTGGCCCAGCTGGCGATCGCCGAGGCACTGGCCAGCGGCGGCCCGGGTGAAGTGACGCGCGAAGAGACGCAGGATGCCGTTCGGTTCGACATCGACGGCCACCCGGTGTTCTTTCTGACGGCAGGCGATGTCGCTGCCTTGCCCGGCTCGGGCACCCTGTCGGCAGCAGCCTACCGCGTGCAACGCCGGCTGGAATTGGCCATCGCGGAGCATCGCGAAATGCGGGACCCGCGCCGCCTGTCCATCGCCGGTATCACCTCGCTGGCCGCCACCGCCGTGGCCTGGGCGCTGCTGTGGCTGCTGCTGCGCGGCCGACGCGGCCTGCGCCGCCTGCTGCTCACCGCCTTGCAGCGCCGACCGCAGCACCAGCGACTGATGGAGGCGGTCCTCACCCCCACCCGCACGGCGCTGCGCTGGGCGCTGGCCCTTCTGACCTGGGGGCTGGGCCTGCTGCTGGCAGAAGTCTGGTTGACCTTCGTGCTGCGCCAGTTTGCCTACACCCGGCCCTGGGGCGAACGTTCCAGCACCTGGCTGCTGGACGTGGCGGACCGATTCCTCGGCGCCCTCGCTCAGGCGGTGCCCGGACTCACCATCGCGGTGCTGATCTTCGCGCTGGCCCGCGTCGCCACCCGCGCATCGACCGTGTTCCTGGACCGGGTGGCGCATGGCGAGGCTCAGCTCGGCTGGCTGGACGCCGACACCGCCGGCCCCACTCGCCGGCTGTTCAATGGGGTGATCTGGCTGTTCGCCCTGGCGATGGCGTATCCCTATCTGCCGGGCTCCCAGAGCGATGCCTTCAAGGGCGTGAGTGTGCTGGCGGGCCTGATGTTGTCTCTAGGGGCGTCCGGCGTGGTCGGCCAGGCGATGTCGGGTTTCTCGATGATCTATTCGCGGTCGCTGCGGGTGGGGGAGTACGTCAAGATCGGCGAGACCGAAGGCACGGTGGTGGAACTGGGCCTGTTTGCCACTCGCATCCACACCGGGCTCGGCGAGGAGGTCAGCCTGCCCAACACGGTCATCTTCAGCCAGCCGGTGCGCAATTTCTCAAGGCTGGCACAGGGCGGCCGCTTCGTGCTGCACACCGCCGTGACCATCGGCTACAGCACGCCCTGGCGACAGGTGCATGCCCTGTTGATGGAAGCAGCGCGGCGCACCCCGGGCGTGGCCGACGTGCCGGCGCCGTATGTGGTGCAGTCGGCGCTCTCCGACTTCTATGTTGAATACCGGCTCTGCGCGCAGAGCACCCTCGCCGCGGCGCAGCGTCGGGTGGAAGCGATGAGCGCGCTCCATGCCAACGTGCTCGACGTCTTCAACGAGAACGGCGTGCAGATCATGTCGCCTCACTACCTGGCGGATCCGGCCGAGCGGCAGATCGTTTCCCCCTCGGATGTCTGGGCGGCGCGTCATCCCCGTCCCCCGCTGCAGCCGGACACCTGAGCGGCTCCCCCATGGCTGCGAGGGCTGCACGCCTCAGCAATGAAGCCGGTTTCAGCGGCACTAGGGAAACTCCTTTGGCCTCCCCCTGACATTGAGCATGGGCGGCGGTCCCATCTGGGGGTAGGCTGGGCACATGCGGGATGCTTCCGTCCAAGCGGCCTTGATCACGCCTTCTGCCACGCCGATGCGGCGCTGGCTGATCTCGCTTGGACTGAACGCGGTCATCGCCGCGGTCTATGCCGCGCTGGGCTTCGGCGCCATGATGTCCATCGTGCCGCCGGATGCGGCCGCGCCGGTCTATCCCGCCGCAGGGCTGGCCGCCGCGGCCGTCCTGCGCTGGGGCGCACGGGTGTTGCCCGGCGTCGTGCTCGGGTCGCTGGCCGTCAACCTGCTGCCCGAGATGCGCAGCACCAGTACCCTGACCGGTTTTGTCCTCATCGCGCTGGCGGCCGCGCTGCAGGCCTGGATCGGTGTGTGGCTGGCCCGTCGCTGGGTCGGACCGGTGCCGCGGCTGACCGAACCCCGGGAAGTGCTGCGCTTTTATGGCGCGGTGGCGGGCCTGGCCTGTGTCGTGGGGCCGTCGGTGGGGGTGACGGTGCTGTCGGCCTCGGGCTCGGTGCCGGCGGGCGCGGAGATGTCGCACTGGCTCTCCTGGTGGCTGGGCGACGCCATCGGCGTGATGCTGGTCACGCCGCTGGCGCTGAGTCTCTTCGGACTGCCGCGCAGCCACTGGGCGCCACGCCGGCTCAGTGTGGCGCTGCCGATGCTGCTGGCCTGCGGACTGCTGATCGCCGCGAGTTATTACGTCGCCCTGAACGAAGAAGCGCGGCGCCGCCATGCCTTCGATCTGGAAGCGGAGGCCGACCTGGATGTGCTGAGCAATGCGCTGCAGCGCCCGCTGACCGCGCTGGAGGCCAATCACAGCCTGCTCACAGTGGCGCCCATGATCACTCGCGCCGCCTTCGAGCGAGCCCATGCCGAGCGGCTGCTGGGCAGCGAGAGCGTGTATGCGCTGGGCTGGTCGGTGCGGGTGCCGGCCGCGAAGCGCGACAGCTTCGAGCGCGCTGCCCGGCTGGACGGGTATCCGAACTACCACCTCCATGAACGTCAACGTCCTGGCGACCTGCAGGTCGATCCAAAGGACGACGTGCTCGCCATCCGGCTGATCGTGCCCTTCAACCGCAATCAGAATGCCCTGGGCGTGAATGTGCGGGCCATTCCGCAGGGCCGCGCTGCGCAGGATCTGGCCATCGCCACCGGGCTGCCCTATGCCTCCGAGGGGTTTCCGCTGTCGCAGGACGTGGGCGCCCGGGCGGTCGGCGTTGTGATCTATCGGGCGGTCTATGAGGAAGGCGACGCGAAACCGGCACTCCGGGGTCTGGCCTTCGCCACCCTGCGGCCGGAGGCCCTGCTGTATGAGTCGATGCCGCCCCAATCCACCCATCTGGACTTCTGCCTGCTGGACCGCACGCCGCAGACCCGCCAGGTGCTGCTGGCCGGGGACGACCGCTGCCTGACCCTACCCGCCGAGGTGCCCGCACGGCAGCAGGCCGTGAGCTTTGCCGGCCGTCAGTGGCAATTGGTGGTCTACGCGCCCAAGGGGCTGCCGATGCAGACCGGCCATGCGGCGCTGGCGTTTGCGCTGGCGGGTCTGGTGTGCACCAGCCTGCTGGGCGTGCTCCTGCTCGTGGTGACCGGACGAGCCGCCCGTGTGGCGGAACTGGTGGAGGAGCGCACGCAGCGGCTGCGCGAAAGCGAAGAGCGTTTCCGCAGCATCGTGGAGCATGCACCGATCGGGGTGGTCTTCACCGATCTCCAGGCGAAGCCGCAGACGGTAAACCCCTACTTCTGCCAGCTGGTGGGCTATAGCGAAGACGAACTGCGCCACCGCTCCATCCTCAAGCTGACCCATCCCGACGACCGCGCTGAAGACAGCCGCCTCGGCTCCGCCCTGCTTCGCGGCGAACTGGAGCGCTACAGCCGCATCAAGCGCTACATCAGCAAGCAGGGGCGGCTGATCACCGTGCGGGTCTGGGTGTCGATGCTGCGGGATGCGCAAGGCGAGCCCTTCCGGCTGGTCGGGGTGGTGGAAGACATTGGCGAGCAGTTGCGGCTGGAGGAGCTGGAGCGTCTGCATCAAACGGCCGAGGCCGCGCATCGGGCCAAGAACGAGTTTCTGTCCCGGATGAGCCACGAGCTGCGCACGCCGCTCAATGCCATGCTGGGCTTTTCCCAGTTGCTGGAGGCGGACCGCGAACCGGCCATCAGCGCGCGTCAGCGGGGCTGGGTGCAGCACATCCAGCAGTCCGGCTGGCACCTGCTGGAGATGATCAACGATGCGCTGGACATGTCGCGCCTGGAGGCGGACGACATCCGGGTCGACCTGTCCCCGCAGGCGCTGGCGCCGATTCTTTCGGACAGCCTGGCCATGGTGGAGACGCAACGGCAGCGCCGCAAGGTGGAGGTGCATCTGGAGATGGAGGACGGCCTGCCCGACGTGATGACGGATGCGACCCGGCTGCGTCAGATCGTGACCAACCTGGTGAGCAACGCCATCAAATACAACCGGGAAGGGGGACAGGTCTGGCTGCGGGCGCAGCGCACGCCACTGGGCAGCGTGGTGCTGAGCGTGACCGATACCGGCCCGGGCCTGACCGAGGCCCAGCGGGCGCAGCTGTTCCAACCGTTCAACCGCCTGGGCCGGGAATCCGGCGCGATCGAAGGGACCGGGCTGGGGCTGGTGATCACCAAGCGGCTGGTCGAGCGGCTGGGCGGACAGCTCGACGTCGTCAGCGCGCCGGGCCAGGGTTCCAGTTTCCGATTCGAACTGCAGCCGGCGCCCGGGTCGATTGCGTCCGGAGAGGGGCCGTCGGAAGCCGAGTCCACATCGGGAACGCATCAAGCTTGAACACTGTGTGCAAGCTAGCGCAACAATCGGGCGCGGTTTCTGCTGGATGATGGATGGATAGACCCGAAAGCCGTTGCTGGACGTGTAGCGACCCCTGAAAGGACCTCACGCGACGCCGAATTCGATGCATTTGATGAAAATGATCAATTTGCCGCTTGTTTTTCCTTCAGAACTGCCCTACACAAGTTCACAAAGGCCTTCCATTGGGTACTTAGCACTCGATTCGCATGAGTGCTAATATTCAACGCAACACCAGTGATTGAACTGGTTCAGGAGATTCCAAGACATGTCCAACAGCCTTGCATTGAAGACCAGCAATCCTTGGTCCCTGGTGCCGTCGCTGGGCAACCTGGATGCTTATATCTCCGCGGTCAACCGTCTCCCGATGCTGACCGCAGAGGAAGAACAGGACTACGCCCACCGCCTCAAATCCAAGGGCGATGTGGAAGCCGCCGGTCGTCTGGTGCTGTCCCACCTGCGTCTGGTGGTGTCGATTTCGCGCCAGTACCTGGGATACGGGTTGCCGCAGGGTGACCTGATCCAGGAAGGCAACGTCGGCCTGATGAAAGCGGTGAAGCGTTTTGACCCGGACCAAGGGGTTCGTCTGGTCAGCTACGCCATGCACTGGATCAAGGCCGAGATTCACGAGTACATCCTCAAGAACTGGCGTCTGGTGAAGGTGGCCACGACCAAGGCTCAGCGCAAGCTGTTCTTCAATCTGCGCTCGATGAAGCACAGCCTGAAGGAAGGTGCGGAAGATCAGCAGCGTTCGTCGCTCACCGAGCGTGAGATCGACCTGGTGGCCAAGGAGCTGAACGTCAAGCGCGAGGAAGTGCTGGAGATGGAGACCCGTCTGTCCGGCGGCGACATCGCGCTGGAACCGCAGGGTGATGACGACGGCGAGAGCTTTGCGCCGATCGCCTACCTGGCCGATGAATCGCAGGAGCCGACCCGGGTGCTGGAAGCCCGCTCGCGGGACACGCTGGCCAGCGACGGTCTGCAAAAGGCACTGGATGTGCTGGACCCGCGCAGCCGTCGCATCGTGGAAGAGCGCTGGCTGAAGGTGAACGACGACAGCTCCGGTGGCATGACGCTGCATGAGCTGGCGGCGGAATACAACGTGTCGGCTGAGCGTATCCGCCAGATCGAAGTGGCGGCCATGAAGAAGATGCGCAAGGCGATGGCCGGAGAGACGGCACCCGCCGCCAAGCCGGTGGCCAAGAAGTCGGCCAAGGCGGAAGTGGCTGAGGTCGCTTGAGGCTTCCGGTTGAAGCGGCGCTGAGTGCAGCGCCCGTTGACCTCCAATGACAAGGGCTCCAATGGGAGCCCTTGTTGTTTACAGTCTCCCCATTCGAGCGGGAGACCGAATGCCGATCTGCTTCATCCATGCCCATCGCCCACGGCCGGACAACGAGGTCCAGGCGCTCATGTCCGCGCTTCACGACGCCATGCGCGAGGCCCTGCAAGTGCCCGACGACGACCACGACATCCGGTGGGTCGAGCATCGCGCTGCACATTGCCGAATTCCCGGCGGCAAAACCGACGACTACCTGCTGGTCATCGTCCATCTGTTCCCCGGACGATCACTCGCGGCCAAGCGGGCGCTGTACCAGGCCATCGTGCAGCGGTTTGCTGAGGTGGGCACCCCCGCCCGCGAAGTCAACATCCTGCTGCAGGCAGCCCCGCTGGAAGACTTCGGTTTGCGCGGCGGTCAGGCGGCGTGTGATCTGGACCTCGGCTTCAAACTGGACGTCTGACCGGCTCCGCGCCCTCTGCACCTCGCTGTCGTGACGGGCACTTCCCCGCCGTCATCCTCAAGACGCCGGATCGAACATGAACACCCGCAGTTCCTGCCGGCAGCGACACGCCTGCGCCAGCCGGCCGGCCCACATCACCGCCTGATCGCGTGATGGCAGCTCCAGCACCGCGAATCCGCCATTGAGCACCGGCCCGTCGGGATAACCACCGTCGGTAACTTCTCCATTCGCTGAAACGCATACCGGCGCCACCGTTTCATCAAGGCCGCCTGCAAACACATAAACGCCAGCCCGTTTGGCGTCCTCGATGACTGCCCGGGCGTCCCGCCCTGCGGCCTCGAGTTCAGCCCCCGTCGCGACCATCGCCCAACTGGGGAATGAAATCAGATATTTGCTCATGGCACGCTCTCCCGGATTTGCGCGGACCTGGCGCCCACACCCGCCCGAGTATCATCCGCCCGCCCGATTTTGAGCGAGCCCCTCGCGCCGATGCCCTCGACCTCTTCCCTTGCATGCTCCACCACGGGCGCCGGATACGGGCAGGGAGCGGCGCCTGCGTCTGTGCTTGCGTCTTCGCTGAAGATGCTGCTCGCCGGACTGCTCGCAGGCGGACTGGCCTGCTCTGCCGCGCTTGCAGCGCCGCCCTCGCCGGCCGCCACGACCGCCACGAGCGCCACCACCGTCCTGCTGCCCACAGCCCCCGTCTCCCCCGCCGCCTTGGTGGAGTTCAAACACGACGCCTGGTCGATCGAACGCGGTGCACCCAGCCGCATCAATGCCATCACCCAAACCCGCGACGGCTATTTGTGGATCGGCAGCGTCGAAGGGCTGTTCCGCTTCGATGGCGTGCAGTTCGAATCCGTCCGTCTGGAAGGTGACCAAGGGCAGCGGCTGGTGGTTTCCAGCCTGCTGGCCACTCGCTCCGGTGAGCTGTGGGTGGGCCTGGGCCGCAGCCGCGGCGTTGCGCGACTGCACAACGGCAGGCTGGTGGACACTCACATGCCGCATCCCTCCCGCGAGGTCAACGATCTGAAGGAAGCGCCCGACGGCAGCATCTGGGTGGCCCGCGGCGGCCGCAGCACGCAGTTGCTGGCGCGCTTCCACGAGGACCGCTGGGAAGAGCCCGAATCCGACGCCGGCCTCCCTGCCCGGCCGGTCTGGCAACTGCACTTCGCGAAGGACGGCGGCTTCTGGGTGGTGATGTCCGGCGCGCTCGCGTTCCGGGCGCCGGGGCAGACGGAATTTCAGCTGCAGGAACCGGGCCTGTCGCCGCGTGCCAGCCTGTCCGAAGACAGCCAGGGCCGACTCTGGCTGTCCGACGCCACCGGCCTGCGCGCCCTGCATGCCGCCGCCAGCCCCGACACCACCTTCCGATATCCGAATGCGGTCGGCGGGTCCCGCGTGCTGTTCGACCGCGAGGGCCATCTCTGGACCACCACCTTCAACAGCGGCGTGCTGCGCATCCAGGCCCCCGGGCAGGTGCTGTCTCCGGAGCGTGACGATGGGCGCCGCGTCGCCACCTGGCAGTCCAGCGCCGGGCTCACCTCCGATCAGACCCGCGCCCTGTTCCAGGACCGGGAAGGCAACCTCTGGATCGGCACGGAACTGGGCCTGGATCTGCTGCGTCCCGCCAGTGTCGTGGCCGACCCCGACCTGCCCGCCAATTCGCCGACCAGCTACCGACTGGCCGTGACCCGCGATGGTGTCGTCTATGTGGCGGATGCACGGGGCCTGTATGCAATCTCACCTGGCGCGCGCCCCCGCCGCGTGATGGCGCTGGACAGTCCAGCTGAAGCGCTGTGCGATGCAGGCGAGCGGGGCGTGTGGCTCTTCCTGGCCGACCGGGTGCTGAAAGTGGAACCCTCGGGTGTGACACGCCTGTCCAAGCCGGTCCGCGGCGCTGCCTATGGCTGCGCGGAAGACGCGCAGGGCCGGCTCTGGATGCCGGGCCTGGACCAGGGACTTCATGCGTGGCAGAACGGACAGTGGCAGCGGTGGCCGGAAGCGGTATCGTCGCCCTCGCTCCCTGCCAATGCGGCGCGCGGACCGGACGGTCGCGTGGCCGTGGTGTTTCGTGGACCACCGCCTGCGGGCGCTACCCCCTTCGCCGCATTGGCCGTGAGCCGCGCTTCGGTGGGCGGCATCGAGGGTCTGTTGCCGACAAGCACTCAGTGGCTGATCAGCGGCAGCCTCGGACTGGGCTTGGCCGGCGATGACGCTTCAAACGCCCTCCCCTCCGCCGAAGACGCCCGCGTTGCGCTCCCGGGCGCCGTCCATCCCTGGGCCGCCTCAATCAACGGCCTTGCGCAAACCTCGGCGGGAGACACCTGGATCATCGGCGACGCGGGCATCGTCCGTCTGCGCACCGCCGACCTGCAAGCCGCGCTGAAACAACCCGGCGCAGCGCTGCCCGTCCGCATCTTCGACTTCAAGGACGGCCTCGACAGCTTTGTGCAGAAAGCGCCTGGGGCTCAGGTGGTGACGGGCGGAGATGGCCGGGTCTGGTTCCTGACGCGCCGCCATGTGATGCGCATCGATCCGGCCACCCTCGCGCCAAATCGTCTGCCACCGCCGGTATTGGTGCGCTCGGTCCGGGTGGGGGAAGCGTCCTGGGCCGCCGCACCCGCGCCGACCCTGACGGCGCTCACCTTGCCCGCGGGCACCACCACCGTCCGGATCGACTACACGGCACTGAGTTTTCCGGTGCCCAGCCGCGTCATGTTCCGCCATCGGCTGCTGGGGCCGGGTGATGACGCTGCACGCTGGAGCGACCCCCGCGCCGACCGCAGCGTGGTGCTGCAGGATCTGCGGCCCGGAAGCTACCGCTTCGAGGTGCTGGCCTGCAACAACGACGGCGTGTGGAGTCCTGAGCCCGCCACCGTCACGCTGGAGGTCCCCGCCACGTTCACCCAGTCGCTCGCCTTCAAGCTGGTGGTGACGATCACCGCAGCCGGGCTGCTGTACTGGCTCTATCTGCTGCGCATCCGGCAGATCCTGTCACGCCTTCGCGAACGCAGTGAGGACCGCAGCCGCGAACGGGAGCGCATCGCCCGTGAGATCCATGACACCCTGCTGCAGAGCGTGCAGGGCCTGATCCTGCGGTTCCACGCGGCCCTCGGGCGGATGCAGGAGCCTGCGCTGAAGCAGTCCCTGGCCCAGGCCCTGGACCGTGCCGAGGCGGTGGTGGTGGAAGGCCGCGACCGCTTGCAGGGCCTGCGCCGGGCCAGCGGCAGCGATCTGGAGCAGGAGATCCGCCAGCTCATCGCGGAACACCCGTTCGCGCCCACCACGCGGGTGGAGGTGGCCAGCACCGGCCCGCGCCGCCGGCTGCGTCCGCATGTCTTCGACGAAGTCTTGTGCATCACCGGCGAGGCGCTGTTCAATGCCGCCCGCCATTCACAGGCCACCGAGGTGGCGGTGCATATCGACTATGGCCGACACTGCCTGACGGTGCAGGTGCATGACAACGGCATCGGCATGCGCGAGAAGACCGCGGCATTCGACGCGATGCACGACCACTTCGGCCTGCTCGGCATGAAGGAACGTGCAGCGCGGGTCAGCGCCCGTCTGGAGATCAACGGCGAGGCGCGTCCGGGCACCCAGGTGTCGCTGCGCATCCCGGCGCGCATCGCCTATGCGCGCGACAGCGGGTAAGCGCGGGCCCGCACCCGACAGCGCACCGACCCTGAGCGAGAATCGCCGCTCCCATCCCCCTCGACTTTCAGTTCTGCGGAGTTCCCATGAGCACAGCGCACTTCTATCCCGTCGGCACGCCCGGCGTCCCCTGGGGCGATGCGGAGCGGCAGGCCTGGCGCGATCGTCAGGTGCGCAGTCGCAGCTATCAGGACGACGTGGTCGCCCGCATGGAGCGTCTGGGAGAGCGCCTGGGCGATCAGTTGGACATCGTCCGCTACGGCCTGATCACCTACGGCGACCAGCAGTTCCCCTTGTTGGCCGCCCGCACCCGCGACTGGCAGCCGGACCTGCCGGTGGCGCTGGTCACCGGCGGTGTGCACGGCTACGAGACCAGCGGTGTCATGGGTGCCCTGCGCTTCGCGGAGGAACATGCCAGTGCCTACGCAGGCCAGATGAATGTGCTGGTGGCGCCCTGCGTCAGCCCCTGGGCCTATGAACGCATCAGCCGCTGGAACTATCAGGCGATCGACCCGAACCGCAACTTCGGCGCGCGTCGCGAAGCGGAAGAATCGTCCGCGCTGATTGCGCTGGTGACGCCGCATCTCGGCCGCTTCCTGGTGCACATCGACCTGCACGAAACCACCGACACCGACATCACCGAATTCCGCCCGGCGCTGGCCTCGCGGGACGGCAAGGCGCTGGAGCCCGAAACCGTGCCGGACGGCTTCTACCTGGTGGGCGACAGCGAAACGACGCGACTGGACTTCCAGATCGCCATCATCGAAGCGGTGGCGCAGGTGACGCACATTGCGCCGCCAGATGCCAAGGGCCACATCATCGGCTTCCCGCTGAGTGCGCCCGGGGTCATCGAATTCCCGGTGAAGACCGCCGGTCTGTGTGCCAGCGTGACCGGGGCCCGCTTCACGACCACGACCGAGGTCTATCCGGACAGTCCCCGCACCAACGCCGCGGAATGCGAAGCGGCGCAGGTGGCCGCCGTTCGTGCGGCGCTGGACTTCGCGCTGGCGCATCGGGCCTGATCGCCCTGCCGCTTCGTCAGAGGAAGTGCTCCGCCTGCCGTGGTAACACGACCCAGGCCCGCACCCAGGCTTCGGCCCCCCGCTGGATCGCCGAGGCCCTTATTGCCCCGCCAGCAGCAGCTTGATGTCGCTCATCAGCGGCTGGGTGCCGCCCCCATACCGTGCATAGACCCGCACCCGGCCTTCCGGATCAAACAGGAAGCTCGCCGCGGTGTGGTCCACCGTGTAGGTGTCCGGCGTGCTGCCCGGCTTCTGGGTGTAGTAGACCTTGAACTCTTTGGCCGTCTCGCGGATCTGCTCCTCGCTGCCGCGCAGCGCCACGAAGCTGGGATCGAAGCTGCCCAGATAGGCCTTGAGCAGGTCCGGCCGGTCCCGCTGCGGGTCCACCGTGATGAAGATGCCCTGCACCCGGTCCCCGTCCGGCCCCAGCGCCTTCTTCACCTGCGCCAGTTCCTGCATCGTCGTCGGGCAGACGTCCGGACACTGGGTGTAGCCGAAGAACACCACCACCACCTTGCCCTTGAAGTCCTGCAGCGTGCGCATGCGGCCGTCGATGTCCGGCAGGCTGAAGCTGCGGGCGTAGTTGGCGCCGGTCAGGTCCACGCCCTGGAAGTTGGTTTTGGGGGCCGAGCCGAAGCCCAGCTTGTCGCAGCCCGTCAGCAGCAGCGTGGCACTCAGGGCGGCGCCCAGCGCGGCCAGACCCAGGGAACGTCGGACGATCATGTGTGGACCTCTAAACGGAGACTTCGGCGACGGGCCGCATCAGCCCAGCCACGGACTGAGATAGTGATCGAGCAGCAGCGCGGCGAACAGCAGGGACAGATGGAACAGCGAGAAGAGAAAAGTGCGACGCGCCAGCGCCTCTGAATACTCGCGCCACAGCCGCCAGGCGTAGTGACAGAACATCAGCCCGAGGATGGTGGCCGCCACCAGGTAGAGCCAGCCGCTCATGCCGGTCAGGAACGGCAGCAGCGTCGCGGCGAACAGCACCCAGGTGTAGAGCAGGATCTGCAGCCGCGTGAATTCATTGCCATGCGTCACCGGCAGCATCGGCAGGCCGGCCTTGCGGTAGTCCTCGCTGCGGTACAGCGCCAGCGCCCAGAAGTGCGGCGGCGTCCACAGGAAGATGATCAGGCACATCAGCCAGGCTTCCGGGCCCAGCTCGCCGCGCATCGCCGCCCAACCAAGCACCGGCGGCATGGCACCGGACGCGCCGCCGATGACGATGTTCTGCGGCGTGGTCGGCTTGAGCAACACCGTGTAGATGACGGCATATCCGACGAAGGTGGCGAAGGTCAGCCACATCGTCAGCGCGTTCACCCAGATGTAGAGAATGGCCGAGCCGATGCCGCACAGCACCGCCGAGAACAGCAGCGTCTGACGACGGCTCAGCTCTCCGCGCGCGGTGGGGCGCCACGCGGTGCGCTTCATCTTGGCGTCGATCTGCTGCTCGATGAGGCAGTTGAACGCGGCAGCGGCGCCGGCCACCAGCCAGATGCCGGCGACACCCGCCACCAGCCGCACCCATTCCTGGCCCTGCGGCAGACCGGGAATGGCCAGCGCCATGCCGATGAACGCGCAGAACACGATCAGCTGCACCACGCGCGGCTTGGTCAGTTGGTAGAACTGCCACCATCGGGAGGGCATGGCGGCCTGAGTCAGGGAAGTCATCTCACAGGATCCAGAAAGACGGCACGGCGCCCGGCCTTCAGACGGGCCAGCACCAGGGAGCAGATCAGCAGCAGCGCCGCAGCGCCGCCGGTATGGGCCAGAGCGGCCACCAGCGGCCACCCCAGCACGACGTTGGACAGGCCGGAGGCCAGCTGCCAGGCACCGACCGCCAGCAGGCGCACGGCCCAGCGGCGGTGCTCGGCGCCCTGTCGCCACAGGACGGCGGCCAGCACCAGCAAGGCCGCCACCACGACCAGCGCGCCGACGCGATGGGTCATGTGAATGGCGGTCAAAGCCTCAAAGGGTAACCAGTCTCCATGGGCCCCACGCCCCAGCTCGCGCCAGATCGTGAAGCCATGCTCGAAATCAGTGGGCGGCCACCATTGTCCCTGACAGGTGGGGAACTCCTGGCAGGCCAGCACCGCATAGTTGGTACTGACCCAGCCGCCGAGCGCCACCTGCATCAGCACCAGCACGGTGAACAGCACCATGCCCACCCGCAGCCCGCGGCTCGCCTTCAGCGGCTTGGGCGCGTAGGCCTCCGATTGCCAGGCCAGCAGCATCAGAAGGCCCAGGGCCAGCATCAGGTGGGTGGTGACGATGGCGGGGAACAGCTTCATCGTCACCGTCAAGGCGCCGAAGAGGCCCTGCACCAGCACCCACACCAGCGACGCGGTGGCCCACCAGGGCGACAGCGCCGGCTCGGGGGCGCGGATGGAGGTCTGCCGATGCTGACGCCAGCTCAGCACCGCCAGCACCAGGATCAGGAAGCCGACGGCGCTGGCGAGATAGCGGTGCAGCATTTCCACCCAGGCCTTGCCATGGGTGACCGGGCCGGTGGGCATGGCCGTCTGTGCGGCGTGGATTTCGTCCTTGGCACCGAGGGGCGTGGCGGTGCCGTAGCAGCCGGGCCAGTCGGGGCAGCCCAGGCCCGAGTCGGTCAGGCGGGTGAAGGCGCCGAAGAGGATCAGGTCGAAGGTGAGGAACACCGTCATGACCGTCAGCGCACGCAGTCGCTGGCCGGGGGTGGCGCTGCGCTGACGCAGGAACCACCACAGCAGCGGCCCGCCGGCCAGCAGCGCGGCCATCAGCAGCAGTTCCAGCAAGGGGGCGAAATCAAATCCGGTCATGCCCAGGGTCTCGATCTACTCAGTGTGCTCAATGGAATCCGTCGAAGGGGCCGGTGCTCAGCGCCCGGGCCGGTCCCAGCCGGCATTGGCCCGCATCAGGCGTTCCAGGTCCTTCTTGAGCTTGCCGGGATCGGGCTGGGCGGGCGAGCGAAGCATCCAGCGGCCCATGGGATCGACCAGGAACAGGTGCTCGCCCATGCGATGACCGGGGGCCGGCATCAGCCAGGCCTGCAGGGCGGCCGCGGGTGCGCGCAGCAGGGTCACTTTGGGTTCATGGCCGATCAGCGCGTCGAGCTGCGCGGGGGTCAGGGTGAGGTCATCGGGCAGCAGCACCAGCTTGTCGAGCCGGTCGCGGTCCTTGCCCAGCATCTCGCGCAGTTGGCGCTGCATGAACAGCATGCGTTCACAGGTCTCGGCGCAGGGCGACTTCGCGTCCGGCACATAGGTCAGCAGCCACTGGCCTTGCAGCGATTGGGGGCTGACCGGCTGGCCGTCCAGCGTGCGCAGGGGCAGGTCATGCGGCAGGTCGCGCGTGGGGGTGATGAGGTCGCTGTAGGCGGCGCCGCGCAGGTCCAGCACATAGAAGCTGAAGTAGGAGGCGATCACCGGGGCGGCGCAGACCAGCAGCACCAGCCACATCTGCCAGTGGCGACGGCGAGAGCCTTCGGCCGAGGTGACCGGCAGGCTGTGGACGGCCAGCGTCACCGGGCCGTCAGGCGGCATCGGTGTCTGGGGAATCGCGTCGACGGCGGTCTCTCCGGAGAGGGGCGAGAACTTGGAACCAGACATAAAGACCCAGGATGAGCGCGCCAAGCGCGAACCATTGAAACGCGTAACCGTAATGCTTGTTCACGTCCACCGCCGGGGCTGGCCAATGGCGCAGCAGGCCGTCGCGGGCGGGGCTTGCGGCATCGGGGCTGGCGGATTGAAGCAGCACGACGGGCAGCAGCCGCACACCGGTCTCGTCCTGAAAGGCGGGCAGTTCCACATTCTGCCGGATCGGCCCTGACCTCACCGGCGTCCCCAGTTCGAATGCGCGCGAGGGCGCCCGGACGACCTGACCCTCGATCCGCACATCGCCCTGCGGCAGCGGCAACGCGGGCAGGCGGTCGCGCTGAGCGGCGTCGCGCGGCACCCAGCCGCGCTGGACGAGGATGGCACTGGGCTGCCCCTGCAACTGAAACGGCGTCAGCACAAAAAAGCCGGCGCGGCCGTCCATCGGACGGTTATCGAGGAAGACGGTATGTGCCGGCGTCTGATCCCACTGGCCGACCACTGAGGCACGCCGATACATCAGCGCTTCGGGGGCGTCCTCATCGGCCCGGGGCAGTTCCTGATTGGAGAGTGGCGGCAGTTGCCCGCGCGACTCCAGCGCCTGTTGCAGGGCGATCTTCTGGGAGGCGCGATCCAGCTGCCAGCGGCCGAGGGCGACCGCGGCGACCAGGGCCAGCAGGGTGGCGACGGTGACGATCCAGCGCCGAGCGGTCACACGCGATCCAGGCGCAGGCCAGAGCGATGGCGGAAGAGCATGCACCCACGCAGACCCATCGTGCGGGGGTGGTCTTTCCCGAGGGGTGTCTGGGGGGACCGGGTGGAATAATGGGTCATCATGAAGATCATTGTCACGCTGGCCTTCATCGGCATTTTGGGCGCCCTCTTCAGTGCCGGCATCCTGATGCTGCGGCGAAACAAGGGCAAGGCGAGCATGGCGAACGCATTGGCGGTGCGGGTGGGCATCAGCGTCGCGCTGTTTCTCTTCATCCTCTTCAGCGCCTGGATGGGATGGATCCATCCCACCGGCATCACCATGACCCGCTGATCCGCTGACCGTCAGCACGCTACAGGGGTGCAGGCGTGCCAGCCGCACCCCACCGCGATCCCACCCCACCCTTCTCACCAGCCGCTCCCAATGCACACCACCGGTGTGCCCAGGCGCGCGCAGCGCCGCCTCCCTCCAGCGGAGCCGGAGGAACTGGCTCCGCCAGGCCGCCCGGCTCGCCCCCCTGGGGGGGCCGCCGCAGGCGGTAGGGGGGGGCAAATCCAGGGGGGTTAGAACCAGTAAATAATGATGTAGAGGCCCAGCCAGACCACGTCCACGAAGTGCCAGTACCAGGCGGCGCCCTCGAAGCCAAAGTGCCGGTCCGGCGTGAAGTGCCCCTTCATCAGCCGCAGCGTGATGAACAGCAGCATCAGCATGCCCACAAACACGTGGAAGCCGTGGAAGCCCGTCAGCATGAAGAAGGTCGAGCCATACACGCCCGACGTCAGCTTCAGATTCAGCTCATGGTAGGCATGCACATACTCATAAGCCTGGAAGCCCAGGAAGGTGACGCCCAGCAGCACCGTCAGCCACATGAAGGCGATGGCGCGCGCCCGGTGGCTGGCAATCAGCGCATGGTGAGCGATGGTCAGCGTCACGCCCGAGGTCAGCAGCAGCGCGGTATTGATGGTCGGAATCGGCCACGGGCCCATCACCGAGAACGGCTCCACCGTGCCGGCGGGTGAGCCGGTCGCGCCCGGAGATGCACTCGGCCACACGCCCTGGAAGTTCGGCCACAGCAGCGAGTTGTCCAGGCTGCCCAGCGTCGGCACCGTATAGCCCCGAGACCAGAACAGCGCCCCGAAGAAGGCCGCGAAGAACATCACCTCCGAGAAGATGAACCAGCCCATGCTCCAGCGATAGCTGGCGTCGATGCGGTCGCTGTAGAGCCCGCCTTCGCTTTCATGAATGGCGTCGCCGAACCATTGCTTCAGCACGAAGGCCCACCACAGCAGCCCGAACAGCAGCGACCATGCGCCCCAGTCGTGGCCGTTGATCCACTGGCCCGCCCCCAGGATCACCCAGAACAGGCCAAAGGCCGCCATGGCCGGATGGCGGGAGGGGCCCGGCACAAAGTAATAAGGGGTCTTGCCGTGAGTCGTTGCCGACATACCTTGTTCTCCTCGAATGCTTGCGATCTCGTCGATTTCGGTACTGCGTTCTCAATCTCTTGCCGTGGGGAGGGACGCCGTGGCCCCTGCACTCATGTGCCGGCCACCCCGCTCCCCACCACCCAGTTCACCAGCAGCAGCAATCCCACCACGAACAGCACCGCGACCAGCACACCGGCCACGATCACATGCAGCGGATTGAGCTGCGACACATCCTTGTCGTAGTCCGCGCCCTTGCGCACCCCGAAGAAGGACCACAGCACCGCCCGCAGCGTGCCGGCCAAAGAGCCGGACCGTTGCAGGGCCTGCTTCAGGTCCTCGCCCGGGCGCTGCGCGGTCACGAGCGCGGCTCCTCGGGCGTCGGGGCCCTGACCTGAACAGGGACCTGCACCTGGGCCTGACCGGGTGTCCCGGCCTGCGCCTTCACCGCCGCGCCGCCTTTGCCCGGGATCTCGAAGAAGGTGTAGCTCAGGGTGATGGTCTTCACGTCCTTCGGAATCTTCGGATCGATCACGAACACCACCGGCCAGACCTTCTGCTCACCCGGCTGCAGCGTGTATTCGTTGAAGCAGAAACACTCCAGCTTGTTGAAGTAGGGCGTGGCCTGCTTGGGCGCGTAGCTGGGAATCGCCTGCGCGGCCATCACCCGGTCCTGCACATTCTGGAAGGTGTACATCACCGTGGTCAGCTCGCCGGGATGCACATCCATGTGGCGCACGGCCGGCTTGAAGTCCCACGGCCCGCGGGCGTTGGTGTCGAACTCGATGCTGATGCGGCGGCTGTAGTCGACCTGCGTGTTGCGCAGGTCTTCCTTCTTCACCGCATGCTGGCGTTCGCCCAGGGCCAGCACATTGATGCCCAGCGCGGTGCAGACCGCCCGGTAGATGGGCACCAGCGCATAACCGAAGCCGGCCATCATGACCACCACCACCAGCAGCTTGCCGGTCATCCGCAGGTTGTCCCTGCGGAGCCAGGCGGCGAGCGGTCGGCGCTCCATGATGTTCGTCCTCAGCGGCCCAGCCAGATGATCTTGGCCACGAAGCCCAGACCGAACACCAGCGCGACGCTGAACAGCACCAGCGCCAGGCGCAGGTTGCTTTTTTTCTGGTCGTCCCGGGGGCTCATGGCTGCATCAGCCCACGACGCGGGTGGCCGTCACGTCCAGCTTGGGCGGGTTCTCGAAGGTATGGAACGGGGCCGGCGACGGCACTTCCCACTCCAGGCCTTCGGCGGCTTCCCAGGGCTTCTGCGGCGCCTTGGCGCCCTTGCCGCGCATCATCGGAATGACCACGAACACAAAGAAGTAGACCTGCATCAGACCGAAACCAAACGCGCCGATGGAAGCCAGCATGTTGAAGTCGGCGAACTGCATCGGGTAGTCGGCATACCGACGGGGCATGCCGGCCAGACCCAGGAAGTGCATCGGGAAGAAGGTGACGTTGAAGAAGATCAGCGAGCCCCAGAAGTGGATCTTGCCGCGGGTCTCCGAATACATGACGCCGGTCCACTTCGGGCCCCAGTAGTACACGCCCGCGAACAGCGCATACAGGGAGCCAGCCACCAGCACGTAGTGGAAGTGGGCCACCACGTAGTAGGTGTCCTGGATCTGGATGTCGATCGGGGCCACCGCGCAGATCAGGCCGGTGAAGCCGCCCATGGTGAACACGAAGATGAAGCCCACGGCCCACAGCATCGGGGTTTCGAAGGTCATCGAACCGCGCCACATCGTGGCCAGCCAGTTGAAGATCTTCACGCCGGTGGGCACCGCGATCAGCATGGTCGCGTACATGAAGAACAGCTGGCCGGTCACCGGCATGCCGGTGGTGAACATGTGGTGCGCCCACACGATGAACGACAGGATCGCGATCGACGCGGTGGCGTACACCATCGACGCGTAGCCGAACAGCGGCTTGCGGGCGAAGGCCGGGATGATCTGCGAGACGATGCCGAACGCCGGCAGGATCATGATGTAGACCTCGGGGTGGCCGAAGAACCAGAAGATGTGCTGGTACATCACCGGGTCGCCGCCGCCCTGCGCGGTGAAGAAGCTGGTGCCGAAGTGGCGGTCGGTCAGCGTCATCGTGATCGCGCCGGCCAGCACCGGCATCACTGCGATCAGCAGGTAGGCGGTGATCAGCCAGGTCCAGGCGAACATCGGCATCTTCATCAGCGTCATGCCGGG
>CBIHOT010000023.1:0-79085 GCA_966211495.1 uncultured Roseateles sp.
GGGGTGATCTTGTCGCAGTTGGAGATGCAGACCATGGCGTCGGCGCAGTGCGCATTGACCATGTACTCCACCGAGTCCGCGATGATTTCGCGGCTGGGCAGGGAGTAGAGCATGCCGTCATGGCCCATGGCGATGCCGTCGTCCACCGCGATGGTGTTGAATTCCTTGGCGACGCCGCCCGCGGCTTCGATTTCACGGGCGACCAACTGGCCGAGGTCTTTCAGATGGACGTGACCGGGCACGAACTGGGTGAAGGAGTTCACCACGGCGATGATCGGCTTGGAGAAGTCTTCGTCCTTCATGCCGGTGGCGCGCCACAGGGAGCGGGCACCTGCCATGTTGCGGCCGGCGGTGGAGGTTTTGGAGCGGTATGCGGGCATGGGGTCGCTGAAATAAATATCGTCTGAAGAACCGTTGCACGGCGGGTTCACGGAACCCGTGGCCGAGCCGCCTGCATGACCACCAGGGTAGGGCGGCTGCGGGGCCGGGCCGGCGGACGGCACCATCACGTATAGAAATCAGGGACGCAGGAGTGGGCGCCTCGTTTCCAACCGACGCCCGGGGCGGGCCTTGTGGGCACGCAATGGGGCGCATGAGGTTGATTATCTACCGGGTGCCGGGGCCCGCCTTTGTCCCTGCGGGGGCTGCGGGTGATGGGCGCCCGACCGCCCTGGTGCTTCAAGCGGCCGGCGGGGTGTTCATCAGGCGCAGGGCGACGGTTTGGAACGAGTGGAACGCTTCGTCAAAGGGAGGCTTGAACGTTCCGTACACCAGGGGCAGAAGGTTGGTGGCGTATTCAGTTCGGGTCTTTCGGTCGTTGCCGATCTGCATGAGCGCCTGGGCCATCACCCTGAATGGTGCTTCTCCAAATTCAGGATGCTGCCGGCCGAACTCCGCCACGTCACCTTGCGTCAGTGCAGCAAAAGCCGTCGCGCTGAGCTCGACGAGCGCCGGCCGCTGCGTCACGATGCAGTGAACGTCATAGATGTGGCGGACGAGGGCGGTGTCCCAGTCCCGCTGCAACCGGCCAGCCCTGTGCTGAGCAAATCGTCGCAGGAAGGAGAGTACCTTTTCCGCGAGTGTCTCCGCCACTGACACGGTCGGTGCGATGCAGCTGACACCTTCTCTGGAGGTGAGTCGGTCCACCAGCGCCCTCAGACGGCAGGGCACAACGACCAGTTGGGGCTTGCGCAATGTGAGTTCCAGTTGAAGCGTCGGACGAAGGCCGGGGCCGGCTGGGTAGCGGCGCTGATAGGACCACTGTGAATGCATGTAGCGGTATTCATTGAGCACTCGCCCACGCTCGGTGTCCTCCACCAGTCCGATCTCCGACATGGCCCGTCCGACCTTCCCCCGCACCTCCTGGGCGAGGTAGCGCTTGAGTGCGGAGCGGCTCAAACGCTGACCGGCCTCCGTCAGAACCATTTTGAGATCCGCATCCTCCGACATGCGTTCAATCAGACCATGGGCTTTGGACAAGCTGGTGCCGCCCGCGAAGACGAGTTCCACGCACTCAAACTGCAGCGAAAAGACAGCACGCAATGCGTCTGTCAAGTGCTCGTCTTTCTCCAGGAGAGACAAGGTCAGTCCACTTTGAGCGGAACCCGCTACAACGGCTTCGATCAGTTCCGCCCGATCGTCGGCGAGCGCCCTCATGTGCGCTCGTACTGAACCTGTTTCCCGTTAAAGCCCAGTTTTCGCCTGATGCGGCGCTTCCCGGTGTTGAGGACGATTCCGGCGGGCACCTGCGTGCTGAGGCCGTCGTTGTAGGCGCTGGTTTGGCGCGAGGGGCCCGACTGGATACCCAACTTGGCGAGGATTTCTGGTGCCAGGACTTCCAGCGGCTTGATCGGAATCGGCTCGCCGTTAAGTACGCTGGGCTTGGCCTTGACATAGACGCCCACACCAAGTCGGATCAGCACACCCTCGTCTTGCAATGCGAGCAAGGCGCGACTGACCTGCGCCGGGCTGCCAAAGGCACTGAACTCGGCGCGCAGGAAGACATCATCGCGGCGGTTGGCCAACGATCGTTTGAGGCGATGGACGAGGTTCACGGACTCAGATGCTGCTCGTTCACCTGAGTATGCCATGGGGGCTAAATCATTGAGTGGGCGAGAGTTTTTCGTGCGAAGGAAGCTCATTGTCGTCAGCAGATGGTGAAGTCTCCGCTGAGTGGACGCACATGCCCAACCTGCATGAAAAACGCCCCAAAGGTGGAGCAGTCTCCAACCAAGGGGCGTCCTTGAATGCGCAGCAGGGGGAGCGCTCCCCCCGGATTGGCGATCAGCCGTTCGCGGTCTCGCTCAGCGCCCGCTGACGCCGCTGACGGCGCACGCCAGCCACGCCCAGCAGCGCCATGGCGGACAGGGCCAAGGTCGCCGGTTCCGGCACATTCTGGCGGGTCGTCGTGGCCGTGCCGCTGACCGAATACAGCTTCACGAAGTCATAACCGGTGTAGCTGGTGCCCAGTCCGCGGGTCAGGCCGGAGGTGGTGCCGTCCGCGCCGGTCGGCGCGCCGCCCAGTTGCGAGTTGTAGGCGGTGATGATCCACCAGCTGGAACTCACGCCCTGCGCATTCACCGCCTTGTTGGTGCCCGTCACCAGGTCGGCATAGCTGCCCACCAGCGACCAGCCGCTGCCGGTCAGCGTGCTGGCCGTCTTGCCGGTGATGGTGTTTGCCACATTCACCCCGGACGTGTTGCCGGTGTAGGCCAGCACCGAGATGTCGCTGTCGTACTGGCTCCAGCCGATCTTCACCTGGGTCAGCTTCACCAGATCATCGAACTTCAGCAGGATCAGGTCCTGATAGCCGTAGTTGTCCAGCGCATGGTTGGGGGACTGGCTGTCGCCCGACGGCGCCGTCACGCCGAAGCCGCCGCCGCTGTAGTAGGCCAGCGTGCTGCCCGCAAAAGCGCCGGTGCTCACGTAAGCGCCGCTGGAGGTGTTGATGGCCGCCGAATAGGCGCTGTAGCTGACGTTGGGCGCCGGATCGCCGGACTCGGCACAGTTGCTGACGCAAGAACTGGCGGTCCAGGTGGCGTCCGCGTGCGCTGCCATGGGCAGGGCGGTGGACAAGGCGAAGGCCGCGCCCAGCATCAGTCGTTGAGTGGCAAACCGCATAAGAGTCCCCCGAAGGTCAGTCCGGCCTCTGGGCCGTTGGCGTTGAATATCCTCTAACAAGCAAACCCCGGGCCAGAAGGCCCGAAGCGCTTGCGGGACAAGCACTTGGCGCCGTTTTTTTGAGTGAGTCGTGTCCGGTGAGCGCGGAAGTGTCAATTTTCCTGACACTGTACGCAGCGCCTCACCGCAGGGTCTGCGACAGCGCCTGCGCTTCCTTCACACTGGCCAAGCCTGGGCTATTCAGGGCCGCCGCCAGTTCGTCCCGCGCCTCCGCCGTCCGGCCCGCCTTGGCCAGCGCCGCCGCCAGGTGGTAGCGGACCTCCGGATTGGCTGGATCGCGCAGCCGCGCATCCCGCAGCAATTGCAGGGCACGGTCGGCCTTGCCGGCCAGATGGTTGGCCCAGCCCGCCGTGTCGATCACGGAAGCATTGCGCGGCGCCAGGCTCAGCGCCTGGTCGGCCAGCGGGACGGCCGCGGCCGCATCGCCCAGGCGGATCAGCACATTGGCCTGATTGTTCAGCGTCTCCACATCCGCCGGTCGCAGTTTGAGCGCGCTGTCGTAGCTCTTGCGAGCGGCGGCAAAGTTGCCCATCCGCGCCTGGCTGTCCCCCAGCGCCTTCCACGCCGCCAGATCTGTCGGGCGGCTGCGCAGCCAGCGCTCCGCCAGATCGCTCGCTGCCTTGTTGCCGCCGTCCTGCCGCGCCAGCGCCTGCATCAGCGCCAGCAGGGTGCCGCTGCTCGGTTGGACCTCATGCGCCTTGCGCAGCGCCTCCAGCGCCTGCGCCGGTTGCTGCCGGGCCTGGAAGACGTCGGCCAGCAGCAGATGCCCGGTGGCCTGAGCCGGCTGCAGCGCGATGATCTGACGGGCCTGCTTCTCCGCCTGGGCCGGCTGCCCCTGGGCGAGCGCGACGGTGGCAGACAGCGCCAGCGCCGGGACATGCTGCGGCGCGGCGCCCAGCGCCTTGTCCAGCGTGTAGGCGGCACCGGACGGGTCTTTGGCGGCGAGCTGCAACGCGGCAATGTCCACCAGGGGCTGCGGCTCGAAGCCGGCGCGGCGCGCGGCTGAACCGAGCGTGGCTTTGGCGCCGTTGACGTCCCGGTTCGCCAGTTGCGCGCGGGCGTAGGTGATGTTGGCCTGGGTGTCTTCCGGCGCCTTGCCCAGCAGTCGTTTGGCCGCCTCCAGCGCCGGGCCGGGCTGGTCCTGCTTCAGCAGCCAGGTCACCAGCGCCTGATCGGCGCGTATCTGCCGGGGGCCGCTGGCATCGGCCGCCTTGGCCAGCCAGCGTTCCACCTCGGCGGTCTGGCCGCGCGCTTCGCTCAGCAGGGCGCGTTCAAACAGCGCGTCGGCATTGCGCTCGTCGGTGCGCAGCAGACCGTCCAGGCGGGACTGGGCCGCGTCGAAGTTGCGGCTGGTGGTGTCCAGCCGGGCCAGGGCCAGTTGGGGCTCGACCAGAGCGGGGTCGATCTGCAGCGCCTGCTGGTAGGACGTCCGCGCGCCGGCCACGTCCCTCGCGGCCTGCCGCGCGGCGCCCTGCATCATCCAGACGCTCGGATTGCGCGGCTGCTGCTGCACCAGCCGGTCCGCGACCGCCAGGGCCTTGGCGGCCTGGCCGCTGCGCACATAGAGCGTCGCCAGCGAGAGGCCGGCATAGGTCTGGGTCGGATCCTTCTGGAAGGCCTTTTCCAGCTCCTGCGCGGCACCGCCGAGCTGGCCGCCGCGGATCAGCGACAAGCCCAGCGCGGTGCGGAACTCCGGCGCATCGCGGCCGCGCAGGGCTTCCTGCATCAGCGCGGTGGCGCGGGCATGCCGGCCTTGGGCCATCTGCAGCGAGGCCATCATCACCAGCGCCTGGCTGTCGCCGGGAAAGGCCTTGAGGTAGCCCTCCAGCACTTCTGAGGCCCGTTCTGGATTGGGTTCCGCGGCATAGACCTGAGCCAGCAGCTTGGACAGCGGACTGGCCGGTTGCTGCCGCAAGGCAGACTCCAGGTAAGGCTTGGCCTTCTGCAGCTCACCCAGGCCGTAGTGCGCCAGGCCGTTGAGCATCAGCGCCTGCGGTCGGTAGCGGATGTAGTCCATCGGCACCGGATCGAGCTGCGTGGTCACCGCCCGCAGGGCTTGAGAGGCCGCAGCGTTGTCGCCCCGTCGCTCCGCCAGCACAGCGGTCAGATAGAGCGCACGCGGTTCATTCGGCGCCTGCTTCAGCAGCGCCTGCAGGGCGGCGGTGGCGGCGTCCTGCCGCGCCAGATCCACCAGGAGGCCGACCCGCGCAAACTGGGCTTCGAGATGGCGCGCATCGACGGCCAGTACCTGCTCATAGAAGCGCAGCGCGTCGTCCAGTCGGCCTTGCACATGGGCGATGGTGGCCTTCTGGTAGAGCGCTTCGGGATCGCGCGGTGCGAGTTGCAAGGCGCGGTCGGCCGCGGCATCGGCCTTGTCGAACTGGCGGGCACGCACCCGCAGTGGCACCTCGGCGATCCACGAGGCCGGCTGGTTGGGCGCCAGGGCCCGCGCTTCTTCCACCAGGGTCTGTGCCCGGGCGGCGTCACCCAGGTCCGACGAGGCCCCCGCGCGCACCAGCAGCAAGGCCTGGCGGGTGGCATCGGGCAGCCCTTCCGGACTCAGCACCGCACGCTTGAACACCTCCGCCTGCTTGCCCTGGGCCACCAGCGCCTGGGCCAGCGGCACCGCGACCTCCGCCCGGCTGATGCCCAGTTGCAGCGCCTCGTTGAATTCCACTTCGGCAGCGGCCGCCTCGCTGCGGGACAGCAGCGCCTTGCCCAGCAGCACATGCACCGACAACAGCCGCGCATCCTGCTGCAGCGCATTCTTGAGCTGGAGGATGGCGCCGTCCACATCCTGACGTTCGAAGCGCTTGAGCGCATCCTCGTAATACTGCGAGGCCTTGACGCTGTCGGCCTGCGCCGCGAAGGGCAGGGCGCCCAAGCCGGCCAGGGCCAGTGTCATTGCGCTGGCGGCCAGCCGGAGGCCGGGCCGTGTGGGTGCTGCACTCATCCCGTCTCCTCCGCGGTGGCGCACCCGGTGGAGCCTCCGGGGCCGCAGCGCCGCTTGATGCTGGGCGCCGTCATCTCCGCCGGAGCGGATGCGGCGCTGGTCTTATTTGCGGTAGTTGTCGAAGGTCAGCGGCAGGTCCGCCAGATCCTTGCGGAGCACCGTCTGGGCGGCCTGCAGATCGTCCAGGCTCTTGCCGGTGATGCGGACCATGTCGCCCTCGATGGCGGCCTGCACCTTGAGCTTGCTGTTCTTGATGGCGGCCACCACCTTCTTGGCTTCAGCGGACTCCAGGCCCGACTTGATCTTGTAGACCTGCTTCACCCGGTCGCCCCCGAGCTTCTCGATCTTTTCCTGCTTGTCGACGAAGCCGAGCACCACGCCCTGCTTGGCGAGCTTGCCGTAGAGCACCGCTTCGATCTGCTCGAGCTGGAATTCGGCGTCGCCGGTCGCGTGGATTTCCTTTTCCTTGTCCTTGAACTCGATGGACGCGCTGGTGCCCTTGAAATCGAACCGGGTGGTGATTTCCTTGGCGCTGGCGTCCACGCTGTTGCGGACCTTGACCATGTCGGGTTCGAGAACGGTGTCGAAGCTGGGCATAGGGATGTACTGCGAATGAGGTCTGTGAAGGATCGGCGAGAATTCTGCCATGCAGTCCGCCCCCACCACCCCCCCGACCGAGCGCCGAGAAGGCCTGCTCGTCGAGACCGACGTCAACCTGAAGCCCTACAACACCTTCGGCCTGCCCGCCGTGGCCCGCCGTCTGGTGCGCATCCGCGAGGAGCTCGATGTCCGCCGGGTGGTGGACCATCCGGAGCTGGGCCGCGCCAGCAAGTTTGTGCTGGGCGGCGGCTCGAACCTCGTGCTCACGCGGGATGTCGATGCCGTGGTGCTCAAGATGGAGATCCAGGGACTGAGCGTCGAGGAGCGGGACGACGCCTGGATCATCGAAGCCGGGGCCGGTGTGTCCTGGCATGAGGCCGTGGCCTATTCGCTGGACCAGGGCGTGCCCGGTCTCGAGAACCTGGCGCTGATTCCCGGCACGGTCGGGGCGGCACCGGTGCAGAACATCGGCGCCTACGGCATCGAGGTGAAGGACCGTCTGGAGAACGTGGATGTGGTGGACCTGACCACCGGCCGCCGTGTGACTCTGCCGGCCTCGGTCTGCAACTTCGGCTACCGGGACAGCGTCTTCAAGCAGACCGGCTTTGGCGGTCTGGCCGGCAAGAGTGTCATCACCAAGGTGCGTCTGCGCTGCCCCAAGCCCTGGCAGCCGCAGCTGGGATACCTGGACCTCGAACGCAAGATGGCCGAGACCGGCATCACCGCCCCCAGCGCCCGCCAGATTTTTGACTGGGTCTGCGAGATCCGCCGTGCCAAGCTGCCCGATCCGGCCCGCATCGGCAATGCCGGCAGCTTCTTCAAGAACCCGGTGGTCAGCGCGGAACAGTGCCGCGACATCATCGCGCGCGATCCGCACATCGTTCACTATCCGATGCCCGATGGCAGCTTCAAGCTGGCGGCGGGATGGCTCATCGACGCTTGCGGCTGGAAGGGCAAGAGCGTCGGCGGTGCCGCGGTTTATGACAAGCAGGCGCTGGTGCTGGTCAATCGCGGCGAGGCGCGTGGCGCGGAAGTGGTCACGCTGGCGCGGGCGATTCAGGAAAGCGTCTACGGGCGATTTGGCATTCGCCTGGAGCCGGAGCCGGTCGTCATCTGAGAACGGCTCGCGAGCAGGCCCGTAGTCAGCCGCGCACTCGGCCCCGCACTCAGGCGGCTTCCGGCCGCGCCGGACGCGGCGCCACCCGCTGCAGGCAGGCGTCCAGCGCGTCGAGCTCCACCGGCTTGGCAAGGAACACACTCACCCCGGCCTGTTCCGCCCGCCGCCGCGATTCCTCAAAGGCATCCGCCGAGAAGGCAATGATCGGCACCTGGCCGCGGGGCGGCGGCAGTTCGCGAATGGCCCGGGTGGCTTCAAAGCCATCCATCTGCGGGGTGTGCAGATCCATCAGCACCAGATCAAACCGCTGCTGACGCATCAGCTGCAGCGCCTGCAGGCCGTTCTCGCACATCGTCGGGTGGTGGCCCAGCTTCATCAGCATGGCTTCCACCACCAGACGGTTGGTCGGATGGTCCTCCGACACCAGCACCTGCAGACCCGTCACCGGCGCTGCCCGAGGGCTCAGGGCCTCCCGGGCCCCCGAGGTCTCCAACGGATCGCGCAGCTCGCGCGACACCAGCGTCCCATGCAACTCATGCAAGACGGCCGAACCCGTGCCGGACTCCTCCAGCGCCGCCTGCGGCGTCAGCCGCAGGGGCAGGGACAAGCTGAAATGGCTTCCCTGGCCCGGCGCCGTCTGCACATGGATGTCCCCGCCCATGGCACGCGCCAGCCGACGGGAAATCTCCAGTCCCAATCCCGCGCCGCCATGCCGCCGGGAGGTGCTGGCATCGCCCTGGCTGAATCGCTGGAACAGCCGCGCCACCGTGGCCGCGTCCATGCCGGGGCCGGTGTCGCTGACATCAAAGATCAGCAGGTCTTCCCCCAGCGGCCCCACGCCGCAGCGCAGGCCGCAGGCCACCTGGCCACGGTCGCAGAACTTCAGCGCATTGCTCAGCAGGTTCAGCAGGATCTGCCGCAGCCGCGTCGGGTCGGCTTCCACCCAGCCGGGCACATCGTCGGCGATGGTCATGTGCAGGGCCAGGCCCTTGGCACTGGCCTGCGGACGGCTCAACGCTTCCAGCTCCCGCATCAGCGCCACCAGCTGCAGCGGCTCGGGTGACAGCGCCAGGCCGCCCGCTTCCATGCGGGTCACGTCCAGGATGTCGGCCAGCACGGCCAGCAGGTGGCGGGCGCAATCATTGGCCGCCTTCAGGTGGTCCTGCTGCTGTGCGGTCAGCGGAGCTTCCTTCATCAGGCCCAGCATGCCCAGCAGCCCCTGCAGCGGTGTGCGCAGCTCGTGGCTCATGTTGGCCAGAAAAACAGTCTTGGCCCGGTTGGCGGCTTCGGCTTCACGCTGCGCCTCATGCAGCCGCTCCGCGAGGTTGTGCTGCTTCACACCGTAGCGCTCCAGCCGGCGGAACTGCCGCACCGCCACCCAGGCAAAACACAGCGTCAGGGCCGTCAGCAGGGCGGTGAGCGCCAGGCCGACGCGGCTCTGGCTGCGCACCACGGCGTCGCGCTCGGTCACGTCCTCGGCCACGTGATGGGTGGAGGTCAGCGACAGCTCACGGATCGGGTCGGCCAGCGGGTCCATCCGCTCGATGACTTCGCTCAAGCGCTCGGGATGCGCGCGGATCAAGTCGGCATTCAGCGGCAGGGCATCGGCAAAGCGCACGAACTCCTGCGTGCGCGCCACGGTGCGCTGGTAGTCGGGATGGTGCGACAGCACCTGCGCCGCATGTTCACTCTCCACCAGGCTCAGCCGGCTGACGAAGATCTCGTAGCGCTGCGCCACCTGGTCCGGATCCACCGCCAGGCTGGGGCCGGCCGCCTGTTCCAGCGCCAGCCGCAGCTTCAGATATTCCGTCTCGAACTGGAACAGACTCCAGATCAGATAGTCATCCTGATAACGACGCGTGCCGTTCAGCAATTGATATTGGCGGGCCTGCAGCCAGGCGGCGGACGCCAGGGCCAGGATCAGCACCAGCCCGATGCCGGCCATGATGAGCCGCCAGCGGCGGCGCGCCGCCAGATGGGTGGGGCTGAGCGTCATCGCAGGTCCAGACGCCGGAGCTGCCAGGCCGAGCGGCCGTAGTAGAGGCTGCTGCGCAGTTCGGAATGGCGGTCGAAGGGATAGACGATGAAGAGCGGGCCCTTGTCGCGCAGCGGCATCGGCTTGTCGTCGATCAGGCGGGCGATGATGACGTCATACCGCTGCGTGTCCGCCACCGGGATCGTCACCCGGTAGTCGTTGAGCGCCCGTGCCTCGATGGTGCTGCCGTTGGCGCCGACGGCCGCGAGCACATCGCGCAGCAAGGGGCCGGTGAATTTGCGGGGCTGGCTGTACCAGGGCGTCTGGGTCTGGAAGCTGGTCTGCGGCAGGCGCTCGAGCATCGCCATGTCGAAGTGGGCCTGGCCGTCCTTGTTGGTCAGGCGCAGGGCGCCGCCGATGCTGAGCACCACCGGTCCGGTCGGCCCGGTGAGCAGGGCAGGGGCCACCACATCCGCGGACCCTGCCGACACCGCCACCGCGGCGCCCGGCACGACCAGAGGAAGCAGCGACAGGAGCCAGAGCGCTGAATGGCGCAACACACGCATGACCAGGCAGGCGGGACCACCGCCGTCGATGAAAGTGCGCATGCTAAACAAATGGCCGTTCAAGGCCAGGAACCGGTCCCCCCGTTTGCAGGTCCAGTAGGATTTACGCCACAGTCAACGGCCGGCGGAGCCGGTCGGTCGCATGTCGCGTGTGGACCGATCTGCGCCCCACAGGTGGATGCGCCCGGGCGCCGTTGTCGCTGTCGGGACAAACATCCGTCGCCACTGGCGGGAAGATGGCCCGAAGACAAAAAGGAGACAAGCACGATGACGCGTCTGGTCACCCCTCGTCCGGCGCAGGCCCAGGTGCAGTACAGCCACTGGCCGCGCCGTCTGCCGCGTGAGCTGGCGGTTCCCCGGACCTCGCTCTGGTTCAACCTGGCCGTCTCCGCGACGCGTTATCCGGACAAGCCGGCCACCGTGTTCCTGGGGGCGACCCTCAGCTTTGACGCCTTGCGCGCCCAGGCCGAGGCGCTGGCCGGCTGGCTGCAGGCGCAGGGCGTCGGCAAGGGCGATCGGGTGGTGCTGTTCATGCAGAACTGCCCGCAGTACCTGGTGAGCTTTTATGCGGTGAACCGGGCGGATGCGGTGGTCGTGCCGGTCAACCCGATGAACCGGGAGGATGAATTCGGTCATTACCTGACCGACCCGCAGACCAAGGTGGTGATCTGCAGTGGGGAACTGGCCGGCGTGGTCGCGGCAGCGTCGGCGCGACTCGCACCGGCGCAGCGGCCGGCTGCGGTGCTGGTGACCCAATACTGGCAGGCCCTGCCGCCCGACGGTCCGGCGGCGGACTGCCAGGTGCCCGAGCCGATGTGGGGCTGGCTGATGGCCCGGCACACACTGCCGCCCGGCGCGACCGACTGGACCGAGGCGCTGGCTGAAGGCCGGGTGCCCGGCCCGCACACCGCTGGTCCGGACGATCTGGCGATGCTGCCCTACACCTCCGGCACGACCGGCCTGCCCAAGGGCTGCGTGCACACCAATGCCACACTGATGTCCAACAGTTGCGGCGGCTGCCTGTGGGGTTATGGCAGCGCCGAATCGGTGGGCCTGGCGGTGGTGCCGATGTTCCACATCACCGGCACGCTCTACGGGGTGCTGGGGCCCGTGTATGCCGGCATGACCCTGGTGATCATGCCGCGCTGGGATCGCGAGCTGTGCGGCAGCCTGATCTCCCGCTACCGGGTGACGCACTGGACCTGCATCCCCACGATGATCATCGACCTCTTCGCGAGCCCGAACTACCGCAGCTTCAACCTGACCAGCCTGCGCTATCTCAGCGGCGGTGGCGCGGCGATGCCCAAGGCGGTGGCGGAGCGCTTGCAGGAGGAGTTCGGCCTGACCTTCGCCGAAGGCTACGGCCTGACTGAAACCGCCGCCCCGACACACGGCAATCCGCCCGAGCGGGCCAAGCTGCAATGCCTGGGGATTCCGATCTTCGGTGTCGATTCCCGGGTGATCGATCCGACCACGCTGGAAGAGCTGCCGGTGGGGGAGGTCGGAGAGATCATCAGCCACGGCCCGATGGTCTTCAAAGGCTACTGGCAGCAGCCCGAAGCGACGGAGGCAGCGTTTGTGGACCTGGACGGCAAACGCTTCTTCCGCACCGGCGACCTGGGCCGGATGGATGAGGAGGGCTACTTCTTCATCACCGACCGCCTCAAGCGGATGATCAATGCCAGCGGCTACAAGGTCTGGCCGTCCGAGGTGGAGATGCTGCTGTACCGCCATCCGGCGGTGCAGGAGGCCTGCGTGATCTCGTCCAAGGACGCGTATCGCGGCGAGACGGTCAAGGCGGTGGTGGTGTTGCGGGCCGAGGCCAAGGGCAAGACCACCGAGCAGGACATCATCAGCTGGGCCCATGAGCACATGGCGCCCTACAAGGCGCCGCGGCTGGTCAGCTTTGTGGACGCCCTGCCGAAGTCAGGCTCGGGCAAGGTGATGTGGCGGACGCTGCAGGAGCAGGAGCAGCAGCAGGCGCAATAACGTCTAGCGTCTAGCGTCTAGCGTCTAGCGTCTAACGTCCAACGTCTCACGACCTGCCCCGCTGGCCCACGGGCCGAGAGAGAGCCCCTCAGAAGCGAGAGCCGGGCTGCTGGAGGAAGGCTTCTTCCTCCGGCGTGCAGACACGGCCCAGCACCGCATTGCGATGCGGGAAGCGCCCGAAGCGCTGAATCACCTCCCGGTGCTTGCGGGCGTAGTCGAGCGCGGACACGAGCCGTTCGTCTTCCGCCGCCAGCGCTTCAAAGGCGGCGACGCAGCGTTCCTGCATCGCCAGCGATTCCGCATGCTCGAGCGGCATCAGAGCGAACCAGCGCTCGAGCGGGCGCATCGCAGGCCATTGCGGCTCCAGGGCCAGGGCGGCCTGCAGAGCGAGCTCGTCGCCCGCGAAGGCGCGCGGCGTGTCCCGGAAGATGTTGCGGGTGAATTGATCCAGCAGCAGGATGCGCGCCAGTGCGCCCCAGGGATTGCGGTCCCACGCCTGATGCTCACCCGCCAGCGCAGCCTCCACCATCGAGCCGAAGCGCTCCCGCAGTGCGGCATCAAAGTCCGGATCCTTCTTGAACCACTTGGCTTGCACCTGCCCGTCTTCCGGACTGCCCGGCACACCGAACCATTCGTTGAGCACCCGCTGCGCCGCGGCGGGCGCCGTCAGACGCTGCCAGCGCGGCTGATGCTCCAGCCAGTGGCGCACGTAGGTGCAGCCGGGCACCAGCTGCAGCGTCTGCGAGGCCAGCCAGCGGGCGGCGGTCTCCACCAGTTGCGCCGCCACGCCCTGGCCGCGCAACTGCGCCGGCACGCCGGTGTGGGTGATGATCAGCTGCTCACCGTGGCGCTCGTAGTCCAGGCGGCATTGCACGCCAGGCTGCGGATGCGCCAGAAAGCAGCGATGGTCCGGATGATGCTGGATGACAACGTTCACGGGGCCTCTCCACGCCAGAGTTCACGCACCCCCGAGCTGCTGCCACAGATAGCTGAACTCGAGAGCCTGCAACTGCGCCCGCTGCTGGTTGTCCGCAGCCCCGCCATGCCCGCCTTCGATGTTTTCGTAGTAGTAGCACGCCTGGCCCAGGGACAGCAGGCGAGCGGCCATTTTCCTCGCATGGCCGGGATGCACACGGTCGTCCCGCGTGGAAGTGGCGAACAGCGCCCGCGGATAGGTCACGCCCGGCCGCAGGTTCTGGTAGGGGCTGTAGGCGCTGAGCGCGGCCCAGTCCTGGGCGTCGTCCGGGTCGCCGTATTCCGCCATCCAGGAGGCGCCCGCCAGCAGCAGGTGGTAGCGGCGCATGTCCAGCAGCGGCACCTGGCAGACCACGGCGCCGAACAGCTCCGGTCGCTGCACCATGCAGGCGCCCACCAGCAGGCCGCCATTGCTGCCGCCCATGATGCCCAGCCGTTCGGGCCGGGTCAGTCCGCGGCGGATCAGGTCTTCCGCCACGGCAATGAAGTCGTCAAAGCTGCGCTGCTTGTGGGCGCCGGTCGCGGCCTGATGCCACTGCGGCCCGTATTCACCGCCGCCCCGGATGTTGGCCACCACCAGACGCCCGCCGCGGGTGAGCCAGGCTCGGCCGTTGGTGCCGGAGTACCAGGGCTGCAGCGAGACTTCGAAACCGCCGTAGCCGTAGAGCAGGGTGGGCGTGTCCGCGCCCTGGCCCGGTCCGCCGATGACGAAGTAGGGGACATTCTCGCCATCCGCGCTGCGGGCGAAGAACTGCTGCACCGTCATGCCCTTTGCATCGAACTGGGCGCCGCGCTGCTTCAGCGGTGTGCGGGCATCGGTGCCGGCACGGGCGAGACTGACCGTGTCCGGGGTGAGGAAGTCGCAGTAGTGCAGCAGGTAGTCGTCGCCAAAGCGGTCCTGCGGCAGTTCCGGGTCATGCAGCGTCTGCACGCTCAGGGTGCCGGGGAAAGGGGCCTGGACGGTGCGCAGCACCGGCGGGCGGCTCGACAGGTCCCATTCCTCCAGCCGGCTGGCCACATGCTCGCTGATCGTCAGCAGGACATGGTGGTGGGTGAGGGAATAGTCGTCCAGCGAGCGGCCCGGCGTGGGTGTGAACAGGATGCGCGGCTGCCGCTCACCGCGCCAGAAGGCCTCGTCCTCGAGCAGCAGCAGGGAGCCGGCCGGATGGGTGTGGCCCGCCACCGTCCAGTCGGTACGCGGGCGCAGCAGCCACCAGGGGCCGTGCGCATGCACGCTCATGTCGCTGGGCAGGTCGATCGGCAGCATCTGGCCATCGCGCCACAGGAAGCGGGCTTCGTTGTAGAAATCGAGAGAGCGGCTGAAGAACACCCGCTCAAAGCCGGGTGTGCGGTCCACGCTGGCACCCACCGACACGTCAGACGCCTCGCCCTCGAAGAGCACGGGGGCCTGGTCCAGCGGCGTGCCGCGCGCCCAGCGGCGCACCTGGCGCGGATAGCCGGAATCGGTGAGGGAGCCGGGGCCGAAGTCGCTGCCGACCAGCAGCGTGTCGGCGTCCAGCCATTCGACGTCGCTCTTGGCTTCGGGCACGAAGAAGCCGCCGTCTTCCACCGGGATGAAGCGCAGGGTCTCCAGGTCGAATTCGCGCATCTCGGCCGCGTCCGCGCCGCCGTCCGACAGCGAGACCAGGCAGCGACGGTAATCCGGCGTGAGCGCATTGGCGCCGTGGAACACCCAACTGCGCTGCTCGGCCTGGCCGAGCGCGTCCAGGTCCAGCACCGTGGTCCAGGGAGGGTCGGGCTGCGCATAGTCTTCGATGCGGCAGCGGCGCCACAGGCCGCGCGGATGACTGTCGTCCTGCCAGAGGTTGTAGAACCAGTCACCGCGGCGGGCCACGTGGGGAATGCGGTCCTGCGCATTCAGCAGTTGCAGCAACTCCTGACGGATCGGCTCGAAATCCGGACGCGCCTGCAGCACGGCCTGGGATTCGGCATTGCGCGCCTTCACCCAGTCCAGCGCGCGTTCGCCGTCTTCGCCCTCCAGGGCCTCCAGCCAAAGAAATTCATCGCTTGTCGCGTTGCGGGGATCGGTCACGGGAGTCTCCGTCAAGGAATGCTGAAAGGGCATCGGCTGCAGGGATGCAACCTGCGCTCCCGGGGAACGGGAACGCCATGTCCCTGGTTTAGTGCTCGCGGTCCTTCAACAGTTGCGGCGTGATCTCCACGGCGCCCTTGTCGGTGGTGACGTAAGCGGTGCCGTCCTGGATGCTCACCTGCCACTGCATGCTGCGCTCAGCCAGCGCGGCCAGCGCCTGCGACTGGTCCGCGGGAATCTGCCACACCGCCAGCTTGGGGGCGCGCTGCAGCTTGTTCTGGATGCCGGCCCACCAGACGGCGGTGCTGGAGGCGTAGCTGATCACCGTCACCAGCTCCGAGCGGCCCTGGATCTGCCGCAGGCGACGCTCATCGGGCTGGCCGAGCTCCACCCAGTGCACCACCTCGCCGGTCAGGTCGATCTGCCAGAGGTCGGCATCGTCCGCCTCGGACAGGCCCTTGGTGAACTCAAGCTTGCCGCGCAGGTCGTTCTCCGGCTGGTACAGCGCGTAGGCGAGGATGCGCAGCATCATCCGCTCGTCCGTCTCCGACGGGTGGCGGGCGACGGTCAGGTTGTGGTCGCCGTAGACATGGCGGTCCATGTCCGAAATCTGAAGCTGGGCTTTGTGGATGGTGGCCTTGAGCGCCATGGGGGGCCTTGAAACAGGGAAACTGAAGCGGCGCATTATCATTCCTGCCTCACCGACGAGACATCCCGGACCGGGACCGAAAGAAATCTTCATGAAGCACACCCTGCGTACAACCGCTGCCGTGGCCACTCTCCTGGCCTGCGGCCTGGCTTTCGCCCAGACCACGACGCCTGCTCCGAAGGCGGACGCCAAGAATGCCAAGACGGCCAAGGTCACCAACCCGGTGGTCGAGAAGCCCAAGCAAAAGCTGATGACGCGCGACGAGCTGCGCAGCTGCATGGTCGAAGACAAGGCGCTGATCGACGAGAACACCAGCCTCAAGGCCCGCGAAAAGGAAGTGCTGGCCCAGCGTGACGAGCTCAAGGCCCAGAAGGCCGAGCAGGACAAGGGCGAGCAGGAGATGCAGGCCCGCAGCAAGGACCTGAAAACCGAGATCGAAGCCCTGAACGCCTTCGCCGCCGACATCCAGGCCAATGCCTCGAAGATGGAGAAGGACCAGCTCAAGGCCAAGCAGGAGGAATATCAGAACCGCGCCAACGCCCTGCAGCCGAAGATCGACGCCTTCAACAAGGAGCGCAACGATCGCGTGGAGAAGTACAAGGGCTTCAACGACCGCGTGGATGCCCACACCAAGGCGCAGGACGACTTCAACGAAGCCGTGGAAACCCTGCAGGACAAGCGTGACGACTGGAAGAAGCGCTGCGCCAACCGTCCTTACGATGAAGCCGACGAACTGGCCATCAAAAAGGAACTGGGCCTGAAGAAGTAATCGGCCGCTGCGGGACGGATCATTCCATCCCGTACGCCGCCAGCTTGCGATAGAGCAGCTGGCGGTGGATGCCCAGCAACCGTGCCGCCTCGGCGCGGTTGCCTCTGGCCTGATCCAGCGCCCGCTGGATCATCGCCTGCTCCAGCCGGGCAACGGCTTGCGGCAGGTCCTCACCCAGCCACGCGGGCAGGGTGCCGGACGCACCGGTGCCGCCCGGATCCTCGGAAGCCGCACCCCATCGGCCCAGCTGCAGGTCTTCCGCGCCGATCACCGGATGCGGACTCAGCGCCTGACAGCGCTCCATCACATTGCGCAGCTCGCGCACATTTCCCGGCCACCGATGCGCCAGCAGCGCCTGCTCGGCGGCCTGCGATAGCTGCTTCGCCGCCTGCGTGCCAGCCGCACGAGCCAGAAAGTGGCGCGCCAGCGGCAGGATGTCCGCCGTGCGGTCCCGCAGTGGCGGCATCTGGATGGACAGCACGTCCAGGCGCCACAGCAGGTCCTCACGAAACTGGCCCGCGCGCACGGCTGCGTGCAGATCCTTGTGGGTGGCCGCCACCACACGCACATCCACCCGCACCGGCTGGCTGGCGCCGACCGGCGTCACTTCCCCTTCCTGCAGGACCCGCAGCATCTTGGCCTGGGTGTCCAGCACCATGTCGCCGATTTCGTCCAGCAGCAGCACGCCGCCATCCGCGGCGCGGAAGCAGCCGGGGCGGTCACCGGTGGCGCCGGTGAAGGCACCACGGACATGGCCGAAGAGTTCGCTTTCCAGCAACTCGGAAGGAATCGCTGAACAGTTCACCGCGATGAAGGGCTGATCGGTCCGGTCGGAATACCGGTGCAGTGCACGCGCCACCATTTCCTTGCCGGTGCCGGTTTCGCCCAGCACCAGCACCGGCATCCGGCTGGCGGCAGCCTGTCCGATACGCTTGTGCACCTCGCGCATGGCCGGGCTGTCACCCACGAAGCCGGCCAGGCCTGCGCTCGGGACTGCGGTCTGCCCGCTCAGGTCGGAGGGACGGGGCGCGCCGAGGGCACGGTGCAGGACCTCCTGCACCGCATCGCGGCTGATTGGTTTGGCCAGATGGTCGAAGGCGCCCAGACGCATCGCTTCGATGGTGTTGTCCGCGCCCGCGAAGGCGGTGAGCATGATGATGGGCGGCTGGCGCTGCTGCGGCTGCGCGTCACGAAGCGCCTTCAAGACGGCCAGCCCATCCATGCCGGGCATGCGCTGGTCCAGCAGCACCGCGTCAAAGGGCTCCTGCCGCAGCAGGCTCAGCGCCTGCGCGCCGCGCGAGACCTCTTCGGCGTCGTGGCCCAGAGCGGTCACGGTTTCGACCAGGGCCTCGCGGAAGGCCACGTCATCGTCCACGATCAGGATGCGCGCCATGGGATCTCCAGTTCAAAGCGGGTGCCGGAGCGGATTGCCGCGGGCGTCGCCGATTCAGCGGGGACTGCAGACGTGGCGCCGGGAGCACCGAGGTCTGCCGCCGCTGGTGTGGCTTCCGTCGGCGCCAGCGATACATGACGAAGGTCGCCGCCATGCGCAAAGGCCACCTCTCGGGCCAGCGCCAGGCCCAGGCCGGTGCCGTCGGCGCGACCCGTGGCGAAGGGCTCGAACAGCGTGGGCACCAGCGATGACGGCACGCCCTCGCCGTTGTCGTCCACCTGCAGCAGCAGGGCGCCTTGCGCCGTTCGCAGCGCCCGCAGCGTGACCTGCCCATCGGGCGGCGCATGGCGCACCGCGTTGTCGAGCAGGTTGTCGATGGCGCGGGCCATATGCAGCGGGTCGAACTGCGGGTCGGGCTGCGGCTGTGACTGCGGTTGGAGGGACGTGTTGGCGGGCGTGCCGCAGGCCGCATCAGGCTGCGGGAGCTGTGAGACATCCAGGCGCAGTTGCAGGGCGGGGGAGGGCGACTGCACCGCCGCCAGCCGCTGTTCCAGCCACGGCCGCAAGGCCACGTCCTGCACCTGCAACTGCAACGGCTGCACCAGCCCCAGCAGACTTTTCACCAGACTGTCGAGCCGGTCCACCTGGGACACGATGCTGCGCAGGGCGTCACCCTGTCGTTCGGTAGGGCCGGCCAATGCGTTTTCCGCCTTGAGCCGCATCGCCGCAATCGGATTGCGGATTTCATGGGCGATGGCGCCGGTCATGCGGCCGAGCGTGGCGAGCCGCAGGTCCCGGCCGCGCTGGCGGTCCGCCTCCCGGATGCGCGCCTGGGCGGCGTTGAACCGGTCCCGGAAGCGGTTGAATCCGTCCACGATGCGGTCCAGTTCCTGTACCCCGGTGGTCCGCAGGGCCGGCATCGTGGCCTGGGGCGTGGCGTGCAGGCGGTTCATGCTGCCGGTGCGCGCCCCGTCGTTCGTGTGGCTCGTGTCGATGGTGTCGCTGGTGTCGTGAGCGTCATTCGCGTCATTGGCGTCGGCCTGGCTCAACTGCCGCTGCAGGTCGCTGACATGGCGAAGCCCCTTCGCCAGCAGCCAGCCCAGCCAGGCGGCCGAACCCAGCACCAGCAGCAGCAGGGCGCCCAGCCCGACGCGCAGCGTGCCTTGCGCCGCCAGCGCGTTGCCGCTGACGCGGGTCATCGTCCAGGCGGCCATGGGCTGTTGCGCACTCATCAGCGGGCAGGCCGTGAGCACCACCGCCTCGCGACTGCCCCGCACCACGTCGGTCCGCAGCGCGCCTTCGCGGGCGGCCTGCGTCGCCAGTTCCTCGATCAGCGGTTGCTCGGCCGCCGGCAGGTCGCGCTTCTCGCCGCTGCCTTCATAGGTCGGATAGGCATAGGCCAGATTGCCGTCCCCGACGCGCCAGACGCCTCCTTCCACTTGCGGGGTCTCCACCAGCACCAGATGGAGCAAGACCTGCATCAGGTCAATGCGCCCGGCCGCGGCGGGGTCCGACTGCACCGAGCGCGCCTGGCGTGTGGCCAGCGTTCTGCAGGCCGTCTCGGTGATGGTGCGGCTTGCCGCCACCTGCGCGCCGACGCTGGAGCGGTAGAGCACGGTCATCGTCACCGCCAGCGCGCCGCAGGCAGCGAGCAGCAGGATCCAGAACAGCGTGAGCTGAGTGCGAAGGGACGTCATCCGAAGGGTCCGAGGTCGGTGAGAAGGGGTGGTTGGAGGTTGAAAGCGGGTCGGGCGAATGGATGGGTGGATGCAAGGGTTGGCGTCAGGGCCGGCAGCGCCGGTGGTGGCTGGACAACGGGCCGGCAACGGATGATAGGGAGCCGTCGTCGCTGACCTGGCCATTGGCGGCGAAGTGTCTGCAATTGGGACACCCGGTGTCCGCAAATCAGCCGCCGGCCGCAGCGAAGGATCGCCTAATGCATTGATTTCATTGGATTTCTCGCCTGGCACGGGACTTGAGACAGAGACAGCACCTTCAACCCGAGGAGCTCACCATGTCTCTGCGAATGACCGTTTTTGCCGGCCTGATGACTGCAACCGCTGCTTTTGCCCAGGTGGCCGCCCCTGGCGGGACGCCATCCCCGACCGGCCCCGGCGCCCGCCCGCAGCCGCCGGCCCCCGTGCCCTACGGTGCAGCCGCGCCGCTGCCGCCAGTCGCACCGGCTGGCCCCGGAACCCCGATGTCGCCAGTCACCGCCGACACCACTGCCCAAGGCACCGTGGTCCAGTTGCTCCTGAATCCAAACGGTGATGCGGACGGTCTGCTCCTCAACGACGGCACCCAGGTCGCATTCCCGCCGCATGTGGGTGACAGCGTCGCGCAGACGGTCAAGGCCGGCGACACGGTGCAGGTGAGCGGCTGGCGCGCGCCAGGCGTGCCGGTGCTGCGGATGCAGACCCTCACCGCCAACGGCCGCAGCGTGACCGACCAGCCGCCGCAACCCGGCGTGGGCCCGCGGGGTCCGCGCGCCCGCGGCGCCGACAGCGGCCTGAGCCAGCTGTCCGCCAGCGGACGGATCGAGCGGCTGCTCTACAACGACCGGGGGGATGTGCACGGCGTGATCCTGGCGGACCGCACCGTGGTCCGATTTCCGCCGCATGTGGCTGCCGCGATGACGACCGAGCTGAAGGCCGGAGCCACCGTTCGGGTGCAGGGCTGGGGCGCACGGACGGCACAGGGCACGGCGCTGGAAGCGACCGCGCTGGGGGGCGGCAGCGGTGAGCTGCGCCCGCTGGAGTCGGGCCCGATGCCGCGTCGTCCGCTCTGAGCGTTGCCAGGCCCAGGCCATGACCGCCCCCACGACGGACCGCATGAGAGATCCCATGACCGACGCCATGTCCGAGCCCATGAGGGGTGGCATGCCCGCGCCGCATCCGTCCCGCCGCAGCCGCCGCGCGCTGGATGCGCTGGCCTTCCTCGTGCCGGACGTGCAAGGCGGCGTCGGGCCCTTTCTGATCGTGTTCATGTCCGGCACGCTCGGGTGGGAAGCGCAGCGCATCGGCACAGTGCTGTCGGTGTCCGCGCTGGCGGGGCTGGCGGCGCAGGCACCGGCCGGCGCGCTGATCGACCGTAGCGCCTACGCGCCGCGGTGGATTGCGGGCGCGCTGGCGGTGATTGCGCTGTGCCTGTTCGGCATGGCGCACTTTCCGTCATTCGGAGTGATCCTGCTGGGGCAGTCGATCATCGGCATGGCCGGGGCCCTGATTGCGCCGGCCGTGGCGGCGGTGAGTCTGGGACTGATGGGCCGCCGCGGACTGGATGCGCGGGTCGGGCGCAACAGCGCCTTGTCCGCCGCCGGCACGGTGATGTGGGCCTTGGGCACCGGGTGGCTGGCGCATCGCTACGGACCGCGATCCATGTTTCTGTTCGGCATGGCGCTGGCGCTGCCGACCTTGGCGGCCGCGCTGATGATCCGCAGACAGGACATCGACGTGCGATGGGCGCGAGGGGCGAATGCTCCTCCCCCCGCCCGACCCTCGTCCCTTGCGGGAACGTTCTGCGCCATCCGCCGCGTCGCCATCCTGCTCTGGCAGATGCCGGGACTGCGGGTGCTGCTGACCTGCGCCTTTCTCTTCCACCTGGCCAATGCCGCCATGCTGACCCTGGTCGCTCAGGCTTTGGGCCGCCGCGGCGATGGCGGTGCGGCGTGGTGGCTCTCCGCCAGCGTCATCGTCACGCAGCTGGTCAGCATTCCCATGGGGCTGGCCTTGAGCCGCTGGGCACCGGGACGCGCCCGCCGCCCGATCTTCCTCGCCGCGTTTGCCGTTCTGGCCCTGCGCGGCCTGCTCTATTTGCGTGTGGAAAGCCCGGTCGCACTACTGACCCTGCAGCTGCTCGACGGCGCAGGGGCCTGCCTCTTTGGCATCATGCTGACCCTGGTGATCGGTGACCTCACTCACGGCCCTGGACATTTCAGTCTGGTGCTGGGCGTGGCGGCCACCTGCGTGGGTCTGGGGGCTGCGGGCAGCAACCTGCTGGCCGGTCATCTGGCGCAGATCGCCGGGCCTGGCACGGCATTCGCCGTACTGGCCCTGGTCGCCTGCGCGGCTCTGCTGCTTTTTGCCGCGCGCATGCCGGAAACCGGTCAGGCGCGCTTGTCGAAGTCCACTCCGGGTGCTGCCGTGCGGTCGCCCAACCTGTCATGAGTTCTGCCTTGCCATCGTCGCCCCGTCCGTCCAGTCCGCCTCCCGCCCAGCCTGGGGCCGCTTCTGCAGACGCTCCCGGCGGCGGCAATCAACTGCTGTGGGCACTGGCTGTCGCCGCCATCGGTTTTGCGCTGTGGCGACCGGTCTCGCCGCGCGAATGGCTGGGCATGATCGACTGGCAGACCATGGGCGCGCTGACGGGCCTGCTGATCATCACGCAAGGGGTCGAGCGCAGCGGCGTGCTGCAGGGCACCGCCCGCGCGCTGCTGGCCCGCACCGGCACGGCCCGTCAACTGGCCCTGGTGCTGTGCGCGGTGGCGGCGGTGCTGGCGGCCCTGGTCACCAATGATGTGAGCCTGTTCCTGCTGGTGCCGCTGACGCGCGAACTCGCCGCTCAGGCGCGATTGCCGCTGGCACGGCTGGTGGCGCTGGAAGCGCTGGCGGTCAACGCCGGTTCTTCGCTCACGCCCATCGGCAATCCGCAGAACCTGTATCTCTGGCACAAGACCGGCGCCTCCTTCGGCGGCTTCATGGGCATGATGGCGCCCGCGGTGGGTGTGATGCTGCTGCTGCTGTTCGTGACCATCCTGATCACCATGCCGGCCTCCCGCATCCAGGTGAGTGCACCCAAAGCGCAGGCGCCCACCCAGCCGCGCCTGCTGCTGCTCTCCGCGGTGCTGTTTGTCGGCTTTGTCGCATCGCTGGAACTGAAGGTGTGGGTGCCGGCGCTGGCGATCGTCGTGGTCGCCTTTGCAGTGTTCCAGCGGCAGGTCCTGATGAAGCTGGACTGGGCGCTGCTGGCCACCTTCGTGCTGATGTTCGTGGTGGTCCATCAACTGGTGGCCTTGCCCTGGATCGCCCACTGGATGGCGCAGTTGCCCAAGGACGTGGCATGGCCCACCTATGTCGTGGCCATTCTGACGTCCCAGGTCATCAGCAACGTGCCGGCCACGCTCCTGCTGGCGGATGGCACGCAGCAGTTGTCCGCGCTGGCCGTGGGCGTGAATGTCGGCGGCTATGGATTCGTGCTGGGATCGATGGCCAACCTGATCGCCCTGCGGCTGGCGCGTGAACCGCACGGACTGCGGGAATTCCATCGCATCAGCCTGCCTTTCCTGGTGGTATGCGCGTTGCTCGTGGGGCTGTTGATGCTCTGATCGGGCGGGCGAGCCTCGCGCCCAGACCCTTCTCCTCGCACAAGTTCCTCCTGAGCGTCTGGCAATGCGGGTGGCCATTCCTACAATGGTCCGCAGCCGGGCTGTGCGCGATCCGCTCGCCCACGCCTTCTTGATTGAGGAATGCCAATGACCGCTACCCGCGCTTCGTCGCCGTCTTCCCTGTCCACAGGCAGCAACCCGCTGCTGGCGTCCTGGGACGGCCCCTACGGCCTGCCGCCGTTTGCCGACATTCGCGCGGAGCATTTCGAACCGGCGTTTGATCAGGCCCTGGCTGAACACCGCGCCGAACTGGCGCTGATGGCGTCGCAGAACGAAGCGCCGAGTTTTGACAACACCGTCGCCGCCTTCGACCGCAGCGGGCGTCGTCTGGTGGCGCTGGAGCATCTGTTCTCCACCTTAAGCGCTTCCGCCACCTCGCCCGAATTGCAGGCGGCGCAGCGCCGTCTGGCGGCGCCGCTGGCGGCGCACAGCAATGCGGTGTACATGAATGCGGCGCTCTTTGCCCGCATCGAAGTGCTCTTCGAGCAGCGCGACACCCTGGGCCTGGACCCGCAGCAGCGCCGCCTGCTGGAGCGCATCCATCTGGACTTCGTCCGCGCGGGGGCGCGGATGCAGGGTGAAGCGCGCCGCCGCTATGCCAGCCTGATGGAAAGGCTGGCCGAACTGCACACCCGCTTCGGGCAGAACGTGCTGGCAGACGAAGGCAGCTACCAGCTGGTACTGCGCACCGACGACGAACTGGCCGGCCTGCCGGACTTCGTCCGCGCCGCAGCACGGCAGGCGGCGCTGGACCGCGCACTGACGGATCCGCAGGCTCATGTCATCACGCTGTCCCGCTCGCTGATTGTGCCCTTCCTGACCTTCAGTGAACGTCGCGACCTGCGTGAGCAGGCCTGGCGCGCGTGGGTCAGCCGGGGCGAACATCCGGGCGAGAGCGACAACCGCGAGATCATCCGCGAGATCCTCCGCCTGCGTCAGGACCAGGCCCGGCTGCACGGCTATGCGAGCTATGCCGATTACGCGCTGGCCGACACCATGGCCGGCCAGCCGTCCGCGGTGCAGGGGCTGCTCGATCAGGTGTGGGAGCCCGCCAAGGCTGCGGTGGAGCGCGAGCGCGCCCTGCTGGATGCCGAGCGCCGGCGCCTGGGGCATGCGGCGACGATCGAAGATTGGGACTGGCGCTACTACGCCGAGAAGGTGCGCCAGCAGCGCTATCAGCTCGACGAGTCCGAGGTGAAGCCGTACTTCCCACTCGAGGCGATGGTGCAGGCGATGTTTGACTGCGCGCAGCGTCTCTACGGCCTGCACTTCGTGGCGCAGCCGCAGGTGGCGGGGTATCACCCCGATGTGAAGGTCTTCGAAGTGCGTCAGGCCGATGGCCATCTGCGCGGTCTGTTCGTGCAGGACAACTTTGCTCGCCCGACCAAACGCAGCGGGGCCTGGATGAATGCGCTGCGCTGGCAGGCCCGCAACGGCATCGAAGCCTTGCCGATCATCCTGAACAACAACAACTTCGCCAAGGGCGCGCCGGGAGAACCGACCCTGCTGTCGTTCGACGATACCCGCACGCTGTTTCATGAATTCGGCCATGGGCTGCATGGGCTGCTGTCGCAGGTGGACTTTGAGCGGCTGTCCGGCACACAGGTGCTGCGGGATTTTGTCGAGCTGCCGTCGCAACTGATGGAGCACTGGATGGCCGAGCCAGCCGTGCTCAAGCGCCATGCGCGCCATTACCGCACTGGCGAACCAATTCCGGATGCGCTGCTGGAGAAGATCAAGGCGGCCGCCACCTTCAACCAGGGGTATGAGACGGTGCGCTACTGCGCGTCGGCCCTGGTGGACCAGGCGGTGCATGCCTTGCCCGCCGGGGAGGTGCCGGACCTGGTGGCCTTCGAGCGCGACACGCTGCAGCGTTTGGGCGCGCCGGCCGCGGTGGGCATGAACCACCGGCTGACCCACTTCCAGCATCTGTTCTCCGGCAGCTTCTATGCGGCGCAGTATTACGTCTACCTGTGGGCGGAGGTGCTGGACTGCGATGCCTACGAGGCGTTTGTCGAAGCGGGGGATCCGTTTGACGCGGCGACCGCCAAGTCCCTGCTGGACAACATCCTGGCGGTGGGCAACAGCCGCGAGCCCGGCGCGACCTACCGCGCTTTCCGGGGCCGCGATGCGGAGGTGGGGCCGATGCTCAAGGGTCGCGGCCTGCTGCCGGCCTGAGAAGACCCCGCCTCGGGGCGGTCGGGCGAGCGGGCCTATCATCGGTGCATGACCGATTCTGATCGTCCGATTTCCGAACCTGCGCCGTCCGGCGCCGAGACGCCCGGGGACGGGCACCGTGCCGCGCCCGGCGGGACCCCGCGCTCCCGGGTGGCCGTGGTCACCGGCGCCGGCTCCGGCATTGGCCGGGCCGCCGCGGTGAAGCTGATGCAGGCCGGCTGGCAGGTGGCCCTGCTGGGCCGTCGTGAGGAGGCGCTGGCGCAGACCGCCGCCGCCGCCCCGGCCCAGGCCCTGGTGCTGCCCACCGATGTCAGCGATGAACATCAGGTGGCCGCGGCATTCCGGGCGGTGAAGGAGCGGTATGGGCGGCTCGATCTGCTGTTCAACAATGCCGGCATGAGTGCGCGCGGCATGGAGATCGACCAGCTCAGCGTCGCCCAATGGCGGCAGGTGGTCGATGTGAACCTGACCGGCAGCTTCCTCTGCGCCCGCGAGGCCTTCGCCCTGATGAAGGCGCAGTCGCCGCAGGGCGGGCGCATCATCAACAACGGATCGATCTCCGCCCATGCGCCGCGGCCGGGCTCGGTGGCCTACACCAGCACCAAACATGCGATCACCGGCCTGACCAAGACGCTGGCACTGGATGGCCGGCCCTATGACATCGCCGCCGGCCAGCTCGATATCGGCAACGCCCAGACCGACCTGACCGCCAGCTTCTCGCAGGGGCTGAAGCAGGCCCATGGTGCGGTGGTGCCCGAGCCGGTGATGGATGTGGACCATGCGGCCAGCGCGCTGCTGTACATGGCGGAATTACCGCTGTCAGCCAACGTGCCTTTCCTGACGGTGATGGCCACCAAGATGCCCTATATTGGACGCGGTTGACTCTCTGAACTGATGAACACGATCTCTGACTTGCTGACGTTGGCGGCCCGCATCCTGCGCGGCGCCCTGTTCCTGGTGCTGTTCCTGGCCCTGTTGATGGTGGGGCTGTGCGTGTTTGGCGTGCTGCTGGTGTGGAGCCTCATCCGCGGTCGGCGGCTGCAGCGGCCCACCGTGGGAGTGTTCCGCACGGCCCAGGATTTTCGGGCGCAGGCCTTCCGCCGCTCGGCGGGATCAATGGGCGGGATGCCCGGCAGCGCTGGCGGCTTTGGTGCCCCTCAGGGCGATGTGGTGGACGTGGAAGTTCGCGAAGTGCTTCGCGAGGGCGACCGCGAGGGATTTCGCGAAGGGTCGCATCAGCAGCCACGTCTGGAGCGCTGAACCGTCAATAGTGCGGCGGTCTGCTCAGCTCCTCCCAGAGCTCGTCGTAGATGCGATATCGCGACGGGCTGATCTTGCCCGCCTCCACCGCCACCAGCACCGCGCAGCCCGGCTCATGCCGATGGCTGCAGTTGTGGAAGCGGCACTCGCCCAGATACGGCTTGAAATCGGCCATGTGACTGGCCAGCTCCGGCGCCGGAATCTGGCGCAGTCCGAATTCCTGAAAGCCCGGGGAATCCAGCAGCGCCGTCTCACGGCGATCGTCCAGCCAGTACCACTGCGTGGTGGTGGTGGTGTGGCGGCCGGAATTGAGTGCCTGTGAAATCTCGCCCACCTGCGCGCCTGCGTCGGGCACCAGCAGATTGATCAGCGTGCTCTTGCCGGTGCCACTGGGGCCCAGTACCAGGGTGGCCTGGTTCTCCAGCAGCGGCATCAGGGTGTCGCGCGCTTCGTCCGGACGCCCCTTGAGGCTCAGCTCCAGCACCCGTTGACCCATCGCCTTGTAGGGCGCGAGTCGCTGCCGGGCGGCTTCAGCCTGAGGCAGATCGGTCTTGTTGAGCAGGATGTCGGTGGTGATGCCGGCGCTGTCCGCGGCGATCAATGCGCGGGTCAACTGCGACTCGGAGAACTGGGGCTCGGCGGCGACCAGCACCAGCAGCCGGTCCAGGTTGGCGGCAAAGCTCTTGGTCTTCCACTCGTCCTGCCGGAACAGCAGGTTGCGACGGGGCTCCAGCTTGTCGATGACACCTTCATGGTCGCTGGTGCGCTGCCAGCGGACGCGGTCGCCGACCACGCAGTCGCTTTTCTTGCCGCGGGTCAGGCAGTGGATCCGCTCGCCGTGGTCGTCTTCCACCACATAGTGCCGGCCGTGACCGCGCACCACCAGACCGATCTGGCCGGGCTTCATGCGGCACCACCGTCGAGGCGGCCCACGGCGGCGGTGGGCAGACCACTGAGCGTCGCTATCGCGGCCAAACGTTCGCTGGCGGGCGGGTGAGAGTAGTAGAAGCGGGCGAAGACAGGGTCGGGCGTGAGCGTGCCGGCGTTGTCCTCATGCAGTTTCAGCAGCGCCGCACTGAGATCGCGGCCGCTGGACTGCTCGCAGGCATACGCATCCGCTTCGAACTCGTGCTTGCGGGACCAGAACGCCATCAGCGGCGTCAGGAAGAAGGTGAAGGGCGGCAGCACCAGCATGAACAGCAGCAACGCCAGGGCGTCATTGGGGACCGTCATGCTGGGGCGCACGCCCAGGCCCAGGAAGAACTGGGGCAGGGTGCTCAGCAGGCCCAGCAGCGCAAAGCCGGCCAGACTCAGGGCGAACATCATCACCATCCGCTTGAGCACATGGCGGCGCTTGAAATGCCCCAGCTCATGCGCCAGCACCGCTTCCACTTCGGGCGGATTCAGGCGGGAGAGCAGGGTGTCGAAGAACACCACCCGCTTGGAGGCGCCCAGGCCGGTGAAGTAGGCATTGCCATGGGCAGACCGGCGGCTGCCGTCCATCACGAACAGGCCCTTGGCCGCAAAGCCGCAGCGGGCCATCAGCCCCTCCACCCGCTCACGCAGCGTGGCGTCCGCCAGCGGTTCGAACTTGTTGAACAGCGGGGCGATGAGGGTCGGGTAGAGCACCAGCATCAGCAGGTTGAAGCCCATCCACACGGCCCAGGCCCACAGCCACCAGGTCTGGCCGGCGGCGCCCATCAGCCAGAGGATCAGTGCGGCGATCGGCAGGCCGACGATGGCGCCCACCAGCAGGCCCTTGAGGCCGTCCAGCACAAAGAGCTTGAGGGTGGTGCGGTTGAAGCCGAAGCGCTGCTCCAGGCGGAAGGTGTTGTAGAGCTCCCAGGGCAGGTCCAGCAGGCCGGAGAGCAGGGCAAAGCCGACAAAAAGGCCCAGCTGATAGCCCATCGGGCCGATCACCGGCTCCCAGGACAGCATCCACTGGTTCAGCAGATCGATGCCGCCCAGCAGCGTCCAGCCGACCAGCAGCGCGGTGTCCCAGGCCAGGTGCAGGGTGCCGACGCGGCTGCGGGCCATGGTGTAGTCCGCCGCCTTCTGGTGGGCATGCAGCGGCACGGTCCCGGCGAAGGCGGGGGGGACGGCGTCCCGGTGGCGGGCCACATGGCGCACCTGGCGGGCGGACAGCCAGAGCTTGGCCAGGAAGGACAGGACCACGGCAGCCACAAAGGCCAGGCTCACGGTCAATGGGGACACGGCAGGCACCGCACCGAAATCGGAACTAAGCATGTCCCGGAGTGTAGGTGTTGGGGACGCAGGCATCCCGGACGTGAGGACTTCGTTCCCAAGGCTCTGCGGGGCTGCGACAATCGCCGCCGATTGCACCGAATGGCCGCGCCGGCCGGTGCCCCACAAGGATTCACATGAGCATCGACGCCACCGCCGCACCCACCCTGGCCCCGAGCGACCAGAACCTGATCTGGATCGACCTGGAAATGACCGGTCTTTTCCCCAACACCGACCGCATCATCGAGATCGCGGTGGTGGTGACCGATCCCTCGCTGGCCATTCGTGTGGAAGGGCCGGTGTTCGCCATCCATCAGAGCGATGAGACGCTGGACAAGATGGACGCCTGGAACAAGGGCACCCACGGCAAGAGCGGTCTGATCGACCGGGTCAAGGCTTCGACGGTCAGCGAAGAAGAAGCGCAGACGCGGGTGATCGAGTTCCTCAAGGCCTATGTGCCGGCCAACAAGTCGCCGATGTGCGGCAACTCCATCTGCCAGGACCGCCGCTTCCTGGCCAACTACATGCCCCAGCTGGAAGACTTCTTCCACTACCGCAACCTGGACGTCTCCACGCTGAAGGAGCTGGCCCGTCGCTGGAAGCCGGCCGCGCTGGAAGGCTTCAAGAAGGCGCAGAAGCACACCGCGCTGGCGGACATCCATGAATCCATCGACGAACTGATCCACTACCGCGAGCAGTTCCTCAAGCTCGACTGAGTCCGGCCACTATGGACGATCCGCGCCGCCCGGCAGTGCTGTGGGCGGCTTTTGACTTTCCGCGCCATCCGCTGGCGCGCGAGGACGGCGAACGGGTGCGGGGCTGCTTTGTGCAGCCGCCGGCCCGTCGCCTGATCGCGCGCGATGCGGAGTCCCTGCGGACGGTACTGCGCGAAGCCCATGCGGCATCGCGGGCCGGGTCGTGGGTGCTCGGTGGAGTTCGATATGAAGCGGCAGGGGCGCTGGATGAAGCGCTCGGGCCGGTGAACGCTGAAGCCGTCCGCGACGGGATCCCTGGCGCGCTCGGACATGCGCCCCGACCGTCCCCGCCACACGACGCAGAGGTGACGTTGCCCGCATTGGCGGAGTTTGCAATCTGGGACGATGTACCTCAGCCCTGGCCGGAGGTGACCGACCTCTCCGAGCACGACCTGTCACCGTTTGCGGACGTGCAGACAGACGCTGCCGAAGCCGATCAGATCGAGCGGGTGCGCGAATACATCCGTGCCGGCGACTGCTATCAGGTCAACCTCTGCACCCGTGTGCAGGCGCAGCCGGGGCCCGGCTTCGATCCCACCGGCTACTTCTTTTCCCTCCTGGCCGCCCAGCCAGGCGGCTTTGCCCTGCTGCTGCGTCTGGAGAACGGTGACACCGTCGCCAGCGTCTCGCCGGAACTGTTTTTCGACTGGCGTCCGCTACCCGACACGCCGTCGGCGACCCACACCTGGCTGCTGTCCACCCAGCCAATGAAGGGCACCGCCCCCCGAGGCCGTGACCGCGCCTCCGACGAAGCGGCTCAGGCCTACCTGCGCACCAGCGAAAAGGAACGCGCGGAGAACCTGATGATCGTGGACCTGCTGCGCAACGACCTGTCGCGAGTGGCGGTGACCGGGTCGGTGCGAGTGCCGCGGCTGTTTGAGCTGCATGCGCTGCCGACGGTCTGGCAGATGACCTCCACCGTCAGCGCCGTCAGCCGTGCCGGCCTGGCGCTGGATGACTTGTTCACCGCGTTGTTCCCCTGCGGCTCGGTGACGGGTGCGCCCAAGCGACGGGCGATGCAGATCATTCGAGAACTGGAACCCGGCCCCCGCGGCTGGTACACCGGCGCGCTGGGGCTGCTGCAGCCGGGCGGCGTGACCACCTTCAACGTGCCCATCCGGACGGTCACCTTGCCTGCGCAGGGCGCGGCCGAATGCGGCGTCGGCAGTGCCATCACGCTCGACTCGTCGGCACCGGCCGAGATCGACGAGTGGCGCGCCAAGCTGCGCTTCCTGTCCCGGGCGCAGTCGCCGATCGAGGCGCTGGAAACGCTGCGTCTGGAGAACGGCCTCTTCGTGCGCGAGGCGCGGCATCTGCAGCGACTGCACCGCACGCTGCGACATTTCAATCTGCAGGCATCGCTGGACCCGGTGCGTGAGCGGCTGGCCGCGATTGCCGCGCAGCATGCGACAGGGCTGTGGCGGGTGCGGATCACCGTCGGCCGTCACGGCGAATGGACGCAGCAGATCCAGCCGCTGGTGGACGACGCCTCGCCGGTGAGGGTGATCCTGGCGCGCGCGCCGGTGGACACCCGCGGGCCGGAGGCAGAATTCCTTCAACACAAGACCACGCGCCGGGCGATCTACCAGGCGCATCTGCAGCACAAACCGGCTGACTGCTTTGATGTGCTGCTGTTCAACCGTGACGGCGAGCTCACCGAGGGCTGCCTGACCAATCTGGCGGTGCAGCTGGAGGGCCCGAACGGCCCCTGGCTCACCCCGCCGCTGGACGCCGGCCTGCTGCCGGGCGTCCTGCGGGAAGAACTGCTGGAGCAGGGCCGCATCCGCGAAGCCCGGCTCCGGCTCCATGACTTGCGGCAAGCCCATGCGCTGGCCGTCTTCAACAGTGTGCGCGGCTGGCGGAATGCCCAGCTTGTGCCTCAGGATCTTTCATGACCACCACTCCACCCAAGCGCCGGGCTCCGGCGCGCAAACCGCGCGCGGCCATGGCCCCGGCGGAAGCCATTGCCGACATCGTGGGCGATGTCTCGCTGGACCTGTTCCCGATTGCGCCTGCGGCGTCGTCTGACGCTGCTTCTGACGTGTTGGCGGCCGGACCGGTTGCCACCGTTGCTGCGGAAGCGGCTGCGAAGGCGCCCGCTGCTGCGCGGGCGACGGCCCCTGTGAAGCGGCGGACCAAGGCTGCTGCTGCAGCGTCCGCTGCGAGTGCGGCTGACGCTGCGAGCGCTGCAGACGCCGTGAGTGCGGATGCGGATGCGATTGCAGACACGGATGCAGTTGCGGCGGACGCTGCGCGTGCTCCTGCGATGGCGGGTGACGCCGAGCAGGCGGGTGCCGATGCTGGCGAGCGTGCTGAGCCCAAGGGCAAAGCCAAAGCCACGACCAAGACCAGGAGCAAGACCAAAACCAAGGCAAGTGCAGAGGTGGACACTGCTCCGGCTGCGCCAGCGTCCGAGCGAGCGACACCCGCTGCGAAGGCCACCGCAGCGATGGCGGAAGCGAACGCCGTTCTTGATTCGGATGCGATGGAGCCACCTTCCGCTGCAACGCCAACAAAGGACGCAGCGTCGAAATCGAAGCGATCCACCAAGCGGCCGCCCCAGCGACGCGTTGCCAACGCCAATGCTGGCGCAGGCACAGACGCAGATGCAGACGCAGACGCAGACGTCGATGCGGACGTCCACGCGCTCTCTGAGCATGGCGCAAGCCCGACCGCTTCTACTGACGCCGACACAACGCTGCCAGCGTCACTGATGCCCGCCTCCATCGACGACGCGGTGGAAGACATCTTCCAGGCGCTGATGTCCGACGAGGATGACGAAGCCGTGGCGGATGCCGCGCTGAACGTGGCCGTCGAGCCGCCCAAGCCCTCCCGCAATCGCGGCAGGGATGCCGGCACCGCCATGAAGGCCGTGCCGGCTCCAGAGCCGGAAGATGCCGTCGCAGCCGATGAAGCCGATGAAGCCGATGAAGCCGTCGCAGCCGACGCGGAGGCGGCGGATGAAGTCTTCACCGAAGACACCTTCGATACCAACCCCGACGCGCTGTCTGACGAGCCTCCGGCCCCCGTCGAAATCGAGGACACCCGTCCGTCCCGCCATCGCCGCAAGCCCTATCGCGCACCGGACGAACCGGCCAGCACGGACGGCGACGAGCCGCAGCAGCCGCCGCGTTTCACCCTCGGCCCGCGGGAAGATGAAGCCGTCTTCGGCGACTACGAACTGCGCGACGCCGACACCGCCGGCACCTTCCGGCTGCGCCTGCTGGGTCGCGGCCTGTGGCGCTGCGACTGCGCCGGCTATCTGGCCCAGGGCGACTGCGACCACGGCGAGCACCTGATGGACCTGCTCACCGACGATCAATACGACGCGGTGTACGCCGGCTGGTCCGCGCGAGAAGCGGAAGTCTGGCTGGTGCCGGGCGCCGAACGTCGCCTGCAGTGGATCGCCGGGCGCGACGTACCGGCGGCCCTGCGCGATCAGCCCGGTCTGGACGACCGTCAGCGCCGCGATGCCGAGCAGTCGCAGACCTGGCTGCAATCCGTCGTCGCCCAGGCCCGTGCGGCAGGGGTACCGCTGCGCGTCGATGCCCCGGTGTGGCCGCAACTGGCCTGGGGCCGGGATGCGCAGGCCCGCGTTGAGCGCCTGGAAAAGGTGCTGGCCGATGGCGCCGCGGTGGAAGCCTTGCTGTCCGACACCCTCGCTCCGCATCAATGGGAAGCCGCACTCTTTGCCGTCTGCGCCGGTCGCGCCCTGGTGGCCGATGATCTGGGCCTGGGCCAACGCGGCGCTGCCATCGCCGCGATCCGTTTGTGGGACCACCTGTTCGGCGCCACCCCGGCGCTGGTGATCGCCCCGGCCGCTCTGCATGCTGCGTGGCAGCGTGACCTCTCCCGCTGGCTGGGGCAGGGCGGCTCGTCCGTGATCGTGGCGGAAGCGCCGACCGCCAAGCATGCGCCAGCCCTGCTGATCGTCGATGGCATCGAAACGCTGGACGATGCCGCGCTCGAGTCCCTGCGCGCGCTGGACACCCGCACCGGCGCCCACCTGCTGCTGATTGCGCATCAGGAACCGCTGGCGCACCCGGCGCTGGCCCGCTGGGTGGACTGGCTGGACAGTGCCCGTCGCGGCCCCTTCGCCCGCCTGACGGCGCTGCCGCCGGGCGCCGGCAAGAAGGCGATGCGCGAGGCCCTGGAATCGGTGCTGCTGTCTCGCCGCAAGCGGGAACTGCTGGAGCGCCTGCCAGCCTGCCTGCAGACGCCGATGTGGCTGGACGCAGCCGGCAGCAGCCTGCCACAAGGGCCGCTCAAGCAACTGCGCCAGACGGTGGAGCGCTGGACGGCGCGTCCCTTCCTCAGCAGTGCTGAACAGCAGCAGTTGATGGAAGCGCTGGCGCTGCTGCCGCCGTCGTCCCGTCAGGCGCTGGCGGCCAAGGCTGAAGCGGTGCTGGCGGTGCGGCGCGACTGGGTGGAATCGCCGACGCCCGCGGCCAGCCGTCTGCTGGTCTGCAGCCGTTCCGACACCCTGCTGGACAGCCTCGCCCAGTCGCCGCAACTGCGCCGGCTGCCGCCGCAGCGCCTGCGGGCAGGCGACAGCGCCGAGGTGAGAGCGGCCACGCTGAAGGCCTGGCGCGAAGCGCCGGCCGGTGTGCTGCTGGCCAGCGACGATGCGCTGGCCGCTGTGCCGCACGGACTGCTGGCGCAGGATCGTGTCGCGATCATTCACGCCGACCTGCCCTGGCAGGCCAGCACGCTGGACGAGCGGGTGATGCAGGCCTGCGGCGACGACTGCTGCGGCATTCCCGCCGCGCTGCTGCTGATCAGCGGCTCGCTGGATGCGGGACTGCGTCAGGCGCATGCCAAGGGTCTGGCCTTCCCGCACTGGCTGGATGCGCCGCCGGCCTGGCTGGAGGCGTCGGACATCGAAGCGCTGATGACCGTGCTGCCGGCCCTGCTGGACGGCGTGTGAGGCGCCAGACCGTGCAGTAAGCCACTTTCAACGCCCCGATCCCCGCACACGGGGGAGGGGCTAAGGGGAAACCCCGAAAGTCTGGTTATACTCACGGTCTTCGTCGGCCGGGCTGTGCCTTTGATGGCAGCCACCCGATGAATCGTTCGTCTCCTCTGACCACTTTGCAGTCCGCATCGAGTCGGCAGCGTCGAAGCCTTTGACAGGCCCTCACGCTCCCGCGCGCACTGCAAGCCCTCGGGTTCGGTCGGCGGCGATGCCGTCGCTATGACTGTTCCCCGGCGCCTCACCGGCTCCTTGCGCATTCCCATGCGAAGCCCAGGTGATCGACGCGAGCTTTCTCCCAGCGACATTACCCTCCGCCGCGGCCATCGAGTTCCGCGGGCGGACAGCGACCGGGCCATCCGTGGGCATTGCTTTGCCGCACCGACAGCCGGGCGCTCCTTTGGACTTGAGATGACTGTGAACCACGAACTGAACGCCCAACACAACGCTGACCTGGCCGACGACCAGATCGATGCCGACATCGCCACCCTGGACGGCCAGGACGACGTCGAGACCGTTGAGGCGTCTGTCGCCACCCCCTCGGGCGTGGCCTTCGCCAGCCTGGGTCTGCACGAAGCGCTGTTGCGCGCCGTGAAGGACTCCGGCTACGAAAACGCCACCGATGTGCAGGCGCAAGCCATCCCGCCGGCCCTCAATGGCGCCGACCTGATGGTGTCCTCGCGCACCGGCTCCGGCAAGACCGCTTCGTTCATCCTGCCGGCGCTGCAGCAGGTGCTGGAAGCCCGCGCTGCCCGCGCTTCGGGCCCCAAGGTGAAGGTGCAGGGCCCGCGCGTGCTGGTGCTGGCCCCCACCCGTGAACTGGCCATGCAGGTGTCCAAGTCGGCCATGACCTATGGCCGTCATATCCAGGGCCTGCGTGTGGCCACGGTGCTGGGCGGCATGCCCTACGCCCTGCAGCTGCGCATGCTCAGCGGCCCGCTGGACATCCTGATCGCCACCCCCGGCCGTCTGCTCGACCACATCAACAGCGGTCGCTGCAAGCTGGACAACGTCACCATGTTCGTCCTGGACGAAGCCGACCGCATGCTGGACATGGGCTTCATCGAAGACATCGAGTTCGTGGCCCAGCAACTGCCGAAGGAACGTCAGACCCTGATGTATTCGGCCACCTTCGCCGGCCACACCGGCCGCCTGGCCGAGGCCCTGATGAAGGACCCGCAACGCATCGACGTCAGCGGCCACACCGAAACCCACGAGAACATCGAGCAGCGTCTGCACTGGGCCGACAACGGCCAGCACAAGCGCAAGCTGCTGGAGCACATCCTGGGTGAGCGTGATGTGGACCAGGCCGTGGTGTTCACCAGCACCCAGCAGGACACCGAATGGCTGGCGGAACAGCTGGCCGAGATCGGCCACCGCGTGGCCGCCCTGCACGGTGGCATGCCGCAAGGCAAGCGCAACCGCACGCTGATGATGCTGCGCCGTCGTGACCTGCGCGTGCTGGTCGCCACCGACGTGGCCGCCCGCGGCATCGACGTGCCCACCATCTCCCACGTGATCAACTTCGGTCTGCCGATGAAGGCGGAGGACTACGTGCACCGTATCGGCCGTACCGGCCGCGCCGGTCGCTCCGGCATCGCCGTGACGCTGGCCGAGCGCCAGGACGTGTCGATGATCAAGCGCATCCAGCAGTTCACCACCCAGCAGATCCCGGTCAAGCGCATCGAAGGCCTGGAGCCGCGCAATGAAGAGCCGCGCATCTTCGCTTCCCGTGGGGGCGACCATCGCGGTGATTTCCGCGGCGGCAACCGCGGCGGCAACCGTGGCGGCTTCGGGGGCCAGGGTCGTGGTTATGGCCATGGCGGCGGCGCGCGTTTCGACAACCGCGGTGAAGGCCGTCCGGAAGGCCGCGGCGGTGACCCGCGCTTCGACAACCGCGGTCCGCGTTTCGAGCCGCGTGGTGGCGACCAGGGTGGCCGTTTCGAGAACCGTCCTCCGCGTTTCGAAGGTCGTCCGGATGCCCGTCCGGAAGGCCGTTTCGAGCCGCGTGGCGACCGTCGTCCGGACGCACCGCGTTTCGGTGACCAGCGTCCTCCGTTCCAGCGTGACGGCCAGGGCCCGGCCCGTGGCGGTGACCGCCGTGATGGCGCCGGCTTCCAGGGCCGTCCCGCCCGCGGTGGCGATTCGCGTGGTTTTGAACCGCGTGGCGATCGTCAGGAGCGTCCGGCCTTCCGTGGTGGCGACAACCGCTTCGACGACCGCGCCCGCTTTGAAGGCCGTCCCGAAGGCGCGCCGCGTTTCGGCGCCAAGCCGGGCGCCCCGCGCGGCCGCGGTGGTGACGACCGTCAGGACCGCGGTGGCTTCCAGGGCCGTCGCACCGGTCCTCGCAAGGGCTTCTGATCCTTCGTTGAAGGACTGAAGGAGACGGACGGCGCGGAGCGGACGCATGCGGGTGGAAGGCAAGGTCATCCAGTGGGATGACGCCAAAGGCTACGGCTTCATTGCGCCTTCGGCCGGTGGGTCGAAGATCTTTGTCCATGCCCGCGCTTTTGGTCTGCGCCCCCGTCGCCCCTTTGTGGGCGAGCGGGTCAGCTACGAGGTTGGGCTGGACGGGCAAGGGAAATCGCGTGCCATTGAGGTGCGCAGTCTCGAGCCCCGGCCTGCGCCCGCCGGGCCCCCGCCAGCGGCGTCGGGACGGCGCCCCGCTGGCGCCTCTGCCAGCGGCGCTTCCAGCGGCCCTGCGGGTCGCCCCACAGGCGCTTCAAAAGGTGCCTCAAAACGCGCTCAGCCCGGTTCCGGCTCGGGTGCCGGCACCCACCGTGCTTCCGGTACCGCGAGCAATGCGGAGCTCTGGCTCATTCCGCTCTTCGCCAGTCTGGTGCTGCTGACGCACCTGGCCTGGCCACTGCCTCACGCCCTGTGGGGCGGCTACATGGCCATGAGTCTGGCCACCTTCATCGTGTATGCCCTGGACAAACGAGCCGCCCGGCTCGGCCAATGGCGGGTGAAGGAGAGCACTTTGCACGGATTGGCCGTGCTGTGCGGTTGGCCGGGCGCCCTGTTGGCGCAACACTTGCTCAGACACAAAAGCGCCAAGCCCAGCTTCCGGCGCCTCTTCTGGTTGAGCACCGCGCTCAACATCCTTTTGTTCGTTCTTGTTTTCACGCCGCTGCTGACGTCCCTGCTGAGGTCGTCCGGCGTGGCGGTGGTCTGAGCCCATGTTGCAGTTGAAAGTGATCGATACGGCGGATGTGCCGGCCGTGCTGGCCTTGCAGGCCCAGTGCTATGCGCCGCAGTTCCATGAAAGTGCCGATGCCTTCGAGGCCAAGCTGCGCGCCACGCGCGGCCTGCACTGCTCGTTTCTGGCGGTGATGGGCGACCAGCCGGTGGGTTATGTCGTCAGCCTGCCGGTGGACGACGACCAACTGCCGGCCCTGGATGCACCCGAATGGGCGCCCGCCCGTGCACCGCGCACCTTGTACCTGCATGACCTGGCGGTGTCGCCGCAAGGCCGTGCGCAGCGGCTCGGTCACAAGCTGGTCGAGCAGGTGCTGCGCCGCGCCCGGGACATGGGCCTGCTGTCGGTGGCGCTGGTCGCCGTGCAGGAGTCGGGCGCCTACTGGGAACGTCTGGGCTTCACCGAGACCCCGGCGCCGCTGGCGGACGGACTGCGCGACAAGCTGCAGAGTTTCGGGCCGGATGCCCGCCTGATGCGTCGCCCGCTGGTGGCCGCCTGATTCCGGGTTCACCCCCATCGGGTCGGTCCAACCCGGTCGCAGAGGCTGGGATAATCACTGGATGACTGCGATCCCGGGAAGCGTGGTGGACGATCCGCTGCGCGACGATTTCCCCGAACCTTCCTTCGAAGACTATTTCCGCGAGGGGCAACTGCCGCAGGAATCCCTCCTGTGGTGGCAGCTGGAGCGAAACGAGGCCTTGCTGGCGGCGCACCGCGCGCTGTTCCACGGCCCGTCCACGCTGGTGCGCCTGCGGGTGTGGGTGTTCATCGAGCTGATGACCCTGCCGCATTCGCGCCTGACCCGCGACGACCTCAACCGGCATTTCCACGTCCTGCGCGACGAGGCCCTGGACCTCGTCCTCAAACGCCTGCGCGATGCGCAGTTGCTCGCCTGGGACGGCTCCAACCAGCATTACGGTGTGACGCCGCTGGCGCAGCAGCTGATGGCGCTGGTGTCCCCACTCACGCAGGCACAGGATTCCGACGGCGACCTCGTCGGCCTGCTGGCCAATGTGGCCGGTGCGCAGCAGCTGGGCACGCTGGAGCCGGCGCAATTGCAGCATCTGCTGGCCCAGCTCTCACGGCTCTACAACGAGTTCGCCGACGCCATTGCCTCCGGCTCCGAATTCCATCTGCGCCGCGCGCGGATGCGTTTCGAGCGGGCGCTGACGCTGGTCGAGAAGGCCAGCGAGGCGCTGTCCGCCATCATTTCGCAGGCGCAGACCGAAGGCAATGCCCGGCTGGAACGCCTGGCGCGTGAACTGGGCCTGGCCCAGGCGCGTCTGCTGGCCATGGCCAGCCAGTTCAACCGCGCCCTGCAGCAGGCCGATCGTCAGCGGGTGACGCTGGGCTCGACCGGCATCACCACGACCGATGTGCGTCGCTGGCTGCAGGACGTGCCGTTCCTGGAGAACCTCGCACTGGGCGCGCTGTCGCGGCCGGTGCATCCGGTCTTCGTGGCCCAGCATGAGTTGCTGGACACCTGCGAAGCGGAATTCGAGCGTGACCGTCCCAAGCCTCCGGCGGCCGAGCCGCTGCCGGATGTGATGCAGGCGCCGGAAGGCAAGCTGGCGGTGATGAGCCTGCCGCCCGACATGGGTGAGTTGCAGACGCTGCTGGGCACCTGGAGTCAGGCGGGCGTTGCGATGAACGACCTGCGGCCCGCCATCCTCGGCGGCAGTTATGCCCGTGCGGCCTACCGGGCGCAGTTGCTGCCCCTGCTGGGCGATCCGCAGGCGCAGCATCTGGCCGGTGCGACCGGTGACATGGCTCGCCAGCCGTGGCGGGTGCGCTGGTCGGCCCAGCAAGGACCGGTCGAAGACGAATTCGTCCGCTGGATGAGTGAAGGCGTGCTGCACGGCGCCGACGTCGAACCGCCGCGTGAGCCTGAGGGCTCGCCTTTCGCACCGCCGCCGGCCCCTGCGGAGCCGGTGAAGCGGGGTCGTCGCAAGAAGGCGGCTGAGCCAGCGGCCGATGCAACAGCCGTCGGTGCAGCGCTGGCGGTGGATGCCGCCCCCGACCGCCCTGTGGACACGCCCACCGACACGTCCACCGACACGTCCATCGCTACCCCGATATCGCCGTCCGAGGCCGACACACGCGACGTGGTCAGCGCCTCCGATCCCGTTGACCGCCCCGATTCCGCCGTCTCCGGACTTTCTTCCCCGCCATCCTCGCCATCCCCGTCCTCCCAGCCATGAGCTCATCCCTCGACGACGCCGCCCAACTGGCGGCCCAACTGCTGGCCCGACGCTGGCTGCCCCGCAACCAGCCGCTGGTGCGCCGGGCCCTGATCGACCAGGAACTCTGGCGTGCCGTCAACGAGCGCCTCGCGGCGGTCGGCATGCGCATCGTGGACAACGTCTACGCCGACCACATCAGCGTGGCCATGCTGCGTCCCGCCGAAGTGGCGGTGTTCGGTGAAACCGGACTGGCCTCCAACAACAACCTCGACCTGCCGCGGGACGGCGTGGCCTTGCTGGTGGTGCTGTGGGCGCTGATCGTGCTGCCCAAGCGTCAGCGCCAGCTGGCCCGCGCCGAAGAGGCGGCTGAAGGGCAGGGCGAGATGTTCGCCACCGACAAGCCGGTGCCCAGCGCCGCCAGCAGCGCACCGACGCTGTCCTACCGCAGCCTGTTGGCCGACTTCGGCAACCAGCTCGGCAAGAAGATGCGGCTGGACGCCAACCTCAAGCTGCTGGAGCGGCAGGGCTTCATCACCCGCAAGTCGGAAGACATCGCCGAGGGCCCGCTGCTGGACCTGCTGCTGGACTACGACACCCTCGCGCCCCGCATCCTCGACGGCGCGCTGGCCGATGTGCTGGCCCGCTCCACCGACGGCGACGCCGGCCCGATGCTCAATGCCATCCTGGCCGCCCGCCACAACGAAGAATCTGACCTGAGCGATTCCTGATGTTTCATCTCCAATCCCTGGAACTGCTGCACTGGGACTATTGCCGCCGCGTTTCGATGCCGCTGGACGGCAACATCATCACCATTGCCGGCCCGAACGGCTCGGGCAAGACCACCTTGCTGGATGCGATGCGCACCCTGCTCGGACTGGAATGCTCCGGCGGCCGCACCTACAAGACCTATGCGCGCCATGCCAATGCGGAGACCGCCTGGCTGCGGGCGCTGGTGGACAACCGCCCGCGTGGGCGCCAGAACAGCAGCCGGCCCTTTGCCAGCTCGCTGCTGTATGCCGACCAGGTGACGTTGGCCTGCCGCATTTCCCGCCAGGGCGGCGATTGGGTGCGCCGCTACATCGTGGCCGACGGCGTCAATGAAATCGAAGCGCTGGACCAGAAGCCCGACAAGGACTGGTTGGGCATTGAAGCCTGGAAAAAGCGCCTGGAGGCCGCCGGCCTGACGCGCGCCATCGGCCGTGTGCTGGCGCTGGAGCAGGGCCAGACCGACCGCCTGTGCGAGCTGTCCCCAAAGGAATTGCTGCGTCTGGTGTTTGAAGTGTTCGGCGACCAGGAGGTGCTGGACCGGTATGAACTGGCCCGCAACCACCAGCAGCAACTGCTCAAGGAAGTGGAGCAGGCCGCGCATGAACTCTCGCATGCGCAGGCGCAGCTCTCGGATCTGTCCAATCGGGTCAACAGCTATCAGCAGTACCAGCTGCGGCTGAAGGAACGCGAGCGTCTGGCCACCGAGGTGGTGCCGGTGCTGCAATGGAGCGAGCAGCGCCAGCGCACTGCGCAGCAACTGCGCGAACTGCATCGTCAGCGCCTCTTCGCCCGGTCCGATGCCCGCGGCATGAGCGAAAAACGCGCCCACCTGATGTCGCTGTTCCAGGCGCAGGAGGCGGCACGCCTGCGGCTGAGCGAGCTGGAAACGCAGCGCAAGGAAGCCCGCCAGGCCTTTGAAGCGGCGCGGGACGGCGAGCGGCCGATGGAGCAGCTCGTCAAGCGCGAGGAAGACCTGAAGGCGCTGGCGGCGGTCGAGACTGATGGCGCCGCTCTGACCACCCGTCTGGAAGAACTGGGCACCCGCCAGCATCAGCTGCGCGAAAGCTTCACGCGTCACAACGACCAGCTGCGCAAGGCGCAGGCGGCGATGGACGAACTCACCGGTCAGCGCCTGCCGCCGCCGCCACAGGAAGTCACGCGCTTTCGCAAGGCGCTGGACGAGGCGGGGATTGCCCACCATGTGCTGGCCGACTGCATCGACATCTCGGACGACCAGTGGCGCGCCGCTGCCGAGGGGTTCCTGCGGCCGTCGCGCTGGGTGGTGGTGCTGGCCCACAGCAGCGATGAATCGCAGGCCTACCGTCTCGCCTCCCGTGAACGCTACCGGCACTATGTGGTGGCCGATGGTGAACAGGCGCCTGCCGTCAGTCCGAAGGGCAGCCTGCTGTCGGTGCTGAAATTCAATGCCAAGGCGCCGGGCTGGCTGCTGCGGCAATTGGCGTCCATCCGCTGCGTGGCGGATACCGAAGACGGCGCTCGCGCTGGCGGCGAATGGATCACTCCGGATGCCTACTACCGAGATGGTCGCGGGGGCCGCAGTCTGTGGGTTGAACCGCGTGAGTTCCAGTTTGGCGTCTCCGCCCTCGATGCCCGCCGGGCCTCGCTGGAAAAGGAACTGGCCCGCTACGACCTGGAGCTGTCTCGGATCGCCAAGGAGCAGGTCGACATCGAACGCCAGCTCAAGGACGCGCAGCGTGCGGCGCAGGGCCACAAGGCCGCGCTGGAGCTGGTGGAGCGGTCGGAGGAGTTTGCCCAGGCGCGGGCCCGTCTGCCGGGTCTGCGGCAGTCGCGCATCGAGGCCTCGACCCGCATGGCCTCTCTGGACCAGGAGCATGACCGTGTGGTCGCCCAGGGCACCCGCAGCGAGCGGGACTACGAAGCGGCCCAGGCCTCGCTGAAGGCCAGTGAGGACAATGTCTCCCGCGCCGAACGCGACTGGGGTTCCCGCCGTGACGACCTGATGGCGCAAGCCCGTCTGTCCCGCGAAGCCCGGGCCCGTTTCCCGTCTGGCTGGACTCATCCGGCTCGGCTGGCGTCCCTGCGCGATGAATTCGAGAATGCCAAGCAGGCCGAGATCGCGGCTCGCCATGTGCAGCAGGAACTGGACACCGGCGTCTGGGAAACCGACCCGCAGGTACAGGACCGGCATGCCCGCATGCAGGTGGCCGTGCTGGAGCAGACCACGCAGCTGGACGACCGCCGCGCCAGCAACGAGATGGCGCGCATTGCCGCCTTCAATGCCCGCGAGCGCTACATCGACGTGCTGCGCGCCACCGTGCGCCGCTACAAGAAGAATGTGCAGGAGCTGGGGGAACTCGCGGGGGTGCATGCCCAGGCGGAACTGCCGCACCTGGACAACGACGACATGGTGCTCGCCCAGGCCGGTCTGCATGTGAAGTTCAACTTTGACGGCAAGGGCGAAGTGGGGCTGAACGACGGCGAGGCGTCGGGCGGTCAGCAGGTGCTCAAGAGCCTGATCCTGCTGGTCGGGCTGATGAAGGACGACGACTCGCCGGGCGGCTTCGTGTTCATCGACGAGCCCTTTGCCCACCTGGACGTGCGCAACATCCAGCTGGTCGGCCACTTCCTGAAGAGCACCCGGGCGCAGTACCTGCTGACGACGCCGATCACCCACAACGTGGAGGTGTTCGAGCCGTCCGAGATCACGCTGGTCACCAGCAAGAAGCCGCGCGGTGAGCGCTGGGCGCCGCCGATTGCGGTGCTGGCGCGTCGGCCGGAAGTCTCGGTCTACGGTTGATGGAGCAAGGGCGCCTCACTGGCGCCCTTTTTTTGCTCGTGCCCTGCGAGACGGTGTTCAGGATCGGGGTGGTGTCCGCGGAGGGATCCACAGGCCCAGCAGCAGCGCTGCGAGCAGCGCCAGCAGGCCGGTGACCGCAATGCCGCCGGAGAGTGAGACGGTGGCGATCAGGGCGGAAAGCAAGGCCGGTCCGCTGGTGCCCCCCACGTCCGACAGGAATCGCCACACCCCCAGAAAATAAGCCCGACCGAAGCGCGGCGCATGGTCGGCGCCCAGCGTCATGATCAAGCCGGACCCGATGCCATTGCCGATGCCCACGGCCATCGCGGCGATCAGCAGGGAGGTCATGCCGGTGGTCCAGGGCATCAGCAGCATTGCCACGCCGATGGTGACCATCGACGGCACGGCGACCCAGCGCCGGCCCTTCAGGTCCATCACCCGGCCCGCGGGATAGAACAGCAGCATCTCCACGCCGCCGGACAGCCCGTAGATGAGCGAAGCGGCGGCCGGCGCCAGCGCCAGATGATCGGCCCACAGCGGAATCACTGCCTGACGGGACGAGCGCACCGCGCTGACCAGCAGGATGCCCAGACCGAGAGTGAGGAACACGCCGCGATGATCACGCAGGATGCTGCCGAAGCTGACCGGCCCGGGCGCGGTCTGGCCTGGCGGCAGGGTGGGAGTGGCCAGATCGGGCAGGCGGGCGCCGATCGCTGCTGCGCCCAGCACACCCGCGATGCCCACGGCAAACGCGGCGGAGACGCCAAACAGATGGATGGCGCCCGCCGCCAGGAACGGGCCGATGAACATGCCGATGCGCATCACGCCGCCGAGCGTCGACAGCGCCCGGGCGCGGTAGAGCGGCGGCACGGCCTCGGTGAGATAGCTCTGGCGCGCCAGGTTGTAGACCGCCTGGGACATGCCCACCATGAAGCAGCCAGCCGCAAAGAACACCAGCTGATGGGTGAAGACCGACAGGCACATGCCCAGCGCACTCCACAGGCCGGCGGCAATGATGGCGCCGCGTTCGCCCCACCGCATGGTGATGAGCGAGGCCGGCACGTTGTTGAGGAGCGAGCCCAGGCTGATGAGCGTCACGATGAATGCAGCCATCGACACCGACGCGCCCAGGTCGCGTGCCATCAGCGGCACGATCGGCAGGATGGCGCCTTCGCCCAGGCCAAACAGCAGCGACGGACCGAAGGCCGGGATCGCAATCTTGCGGAGCGAGAACTCGGGCTCCACCTGGGTGGGTGTGGCGTCCGCCGGAGCGGTCTGTGGGGACGAGGGCAGGGAAGACATCAGTGGGTCACCTGGAGCAGTGGCGAGCAGGCCACCGGGAAATTCTGCGTCGGCTGCATTGCTGAACGTGTGCGCGCGGTATCGCCGGTGCGATGTGCGGGCTCGGATGCCCGACGCGCCGCGCGACACCGGAGGCGTGCGTGTCCCCGAAATCAGGTGGGCGTAACAGCGTACGACCGGGGCCAATGGACGGAGCATTCATGAATGGATTATGCGAAGCCGCATTCCATGCCAATCGCTGCCAATGGACAACCCTGACTTCATCGAATGCTTCATTGCGGGAAGTTGCGAACTGTTGCGGGTTTATCGACCCCCGTTAACAGCCCTCGGTGAAACACTGGCCCGGCGTTGCGAAGCCCTGGGAGGGGCGATCGTCCGCTTCCAACCCTCTGTTCAAGAAAGGCCTCTCATGAAGCTGAAGTCTCTTTGCACGGCGCGTCATGCGCTGCTGGCCGCCTTGCTGATCGGCCATTCCGCCGTCGCACTGGCCGATGTGGCGCCGCTGTCCGTCAGCGGCAACAAGATCCTGGCGGGCGGTCAGCCGGCCAGCTTTGCCGGCAACAGCCTGTTCTGGAGCAACACCGGCTGGGGCGGCGAGAAGTACTACAACGGCAATGTGGTGAGCTGGCTGAAGAATGACTGGAAGTCGCGCGTCATTCGAGTGGCCATGGGGGTGGATGAAGGCGGCGGTTATCTGCAGGATCCTGCGGGCAACAAGGCGCGCGTCAAGGCGGTGGTCGATGCGGCGATTGCCAACGACATGTACGTCATCATCGACTGGCACAGCCATCATGCCGAGGACTATCGGTCGCAGGCCGTGGCCTTCTTCGAGGAAATGGCCCGCACCTATGGCAAGAACAATCATGTCATCTATGAGGTCTACAACGAGCCGCTGAACATCTCCTGGAGCGGCACGATCAAGCCGTATGCCCAGGCCGTGATCGGCGCCATTCGCGCCATCGACCCGGACAACCTGATCATTGTGGGCACGCCCAACTGGTCGCAGGATGTGGATGCGGCCTCGCGTGATCCGATCAGCGGCGCCAACATCGCCTACACGCTGCACTTCTATGCGGGCAGTCATGGCCAGTGGCTGCGCGACAAGGCGCAGACCGCGCTGAACAATGGCATTGCGCTGTTCGTGACCGAATGGGGCTCGGTGGGCGCCAGTGGTGACGGCGGTGTGGCCACCAGCGAAACCTGGGCCTGGGTGGACTTCATGAAGGCCAAGGGCATCAGCAATGCCAATTGGGCACTGAATGACAAGTCCGAAGGGGCGTCGGCGCTCGTGCCGGGCGCCAGCAGCCAGGGCGGTTGGTCTGCCGGGCAATTGACCGCATCGGGCGCACTGACCAAGCAGATCATCGGCGGCTGGCCGGGTGGCCCGGCTCCGACGCCGGGTTGCACCCGTGTGTCGATTCCGGCGCAGATCCAGGCGGAGGCGTTCTGCCAGATGTCCGGTGTGCAGGTGGAAGCCACCTCGGACGCCAATGGCGGCAGCAATGTCGGCTACATCGACAGCGGCGACTGGATGACCTATGACGTCAACGTGCCGGCGGCTGGCAGCTACGTGGTCAAGTACCGTGTGGCCAGTGCGTCCGGGGGCGGTGTGATTCAGATGGAGAAGGGCGGCGGCGGCGCGGTGTACGGCACCGTCAATGTGCCGTCCACCGGTGGATGGCAGGGCTGGACGACGGTCTCGCAGACGGTGACGTTGCCGGCTGGGCAACAGACGCTGGGGCTGCTGGCCAAGAGCGGCGGCTTCAATCTGAACTGGGTGGACATCAGCCGTGTCGGTGATCCGGTGGACAGCGGCATCACCATTCAGGCCGAGAACTTCGATGCGATGAAGGGTGTGCAGACGGAAGCCACGACCGATTCCGGCGGTGGACTGAATGTCGGCTATCTGGATGCGGGCGATTGGCTCTCATATCCCACCGTCAACATTGCCACGGGCGGGACCTACACGATTGAATACCGCGTGGCCAGCCTGAATGGCGGCGGCAATCTGCAATTGGAAGAAGCCGGTGGCAGTGTGGTGTATGGCTCGGTCAACATTCCCGCGACCGGCGGCTGGCAGAACTGGGTGACGGTGAAGCACACGGTGCAGTTGCCGGCGGGGCAGCGCAAGTTCGGCATTGCAGTGCGCAATGGCGGGTACAACTTGAACTGGTTCCGGATCACGAAGTCCTGATGGCTCCTCGATGAGGCCTACCGGGCGGGCGACTGTGATCCTTCACGGTCGTCCGCCCGGGTTGTCGTTGGCGGACTGATTACTTGTCAGTCTTCAGGATGGTGCCCACGCTCAGCGTCTTGACGTGGTACTTGCCCGGCAGTTCGTCGATCCGTGCGATGCTGTTGCGCGCCATGATCACGCCCATGGCAGGGTCCTGCTCGATGAAAACGATGTCGCCAGCCTTGACGGAGATCTGCGCTTCGGCCCAGTTTTCGGCCTTGGAGTAGATCTTGTGGTCGCCTGGGGCGACGTGGAAGTACACGTATTGGCTACCGCGGGTGTAACCCATTTCGGACGGGGCTTCCTGGTCGTCCACAAAGACGTTGAAGCGGATGAAGGCGCCCATGCTCGACGGACGCACGACATACACCAGCGCTTTGCCGTCATCGGGCATCTTTGGCAGTTGGAACGAGGCCGTTTCTTCCTTCATCTTTTCAGGTGAGGGCAGGGATGCGCAACCGGTCAAAGCGACCACGGCCGCACAGGCCAACAGGGTAAGAATCTTCTTGATTTGCATGACACGCCTCCCGCGTGGTGGGTTGAAAAGCGGGGCGGAGCATATATGAAGTTTCTTTTCCGTTCGGTGAGCGGAGGGGTAAAAAACGACGCATTGATGAGATTCCTCTAGCGGATCGGGTGACCAGGCTGTAGGCCGTTGAGAACTGCAGAATGGGCGTCCAGCGCGCTGGTGAAGCGTGGGTCAAGTGGCTCCGAGCGCTGCGCATTCCCGGTCGCCCGCCAGCAATCAGATCACGACCCCGCTGGCGAACGAGTCAAACGCCCGGCAGCCGTGGCGCCTGCACGTCAAACAGTTCGGCTTCGAATGCGTGCTTGTATTCGTAGTCTCCGACATACGCCCTCGCCAGCATGCCGGTCCAGTGAATGTGGAACCTGTCAGTGCCGGGAACTCGAGCGAACTTGATCCGATGATGCGCCGCCGCATCATGGCCCAGCAAATAGACATGGAAGGCGTTGTCTTGCCGGTCGTCCGGCGGGGGACTGTCGACCGACACTTCGAGGCCGTCGAGCGATTCGAGCGTGACCTCGCCCACCCTGCCCACCGCAAAGCCGCCGTCATGCCAATCGTTCGTTGACAAAATGCAGGAGTTATAGTTTTTCCAGACGATCGGGGCCTCCCAGTCGGACTGCGCCTCAACGTCGTCGTCCCCGATGAACCGTTCCGAATCGTAGTTTTGCGTCTCAAGGTGGAAGTCAAACCAGACCTGTCCGTTCCGCTCGCTGACCAGCCACTCAAAGGTTTTGATGGGGTGACCTTCAGGCCACGGGTTGCCAAAGAATGTGATGCGGTTGTCGGCCATGACAAGATGCGGCTGTTCGCCTTCAGGTGATTGAACCGGGCTGCGCCACTGTCGTGCGACAGCCCACCGCGCAGCCTACCTGAAGATGCCCCGTCGGATTTCGCCCTCCTCGGCGTCTCGGCCCCTCCCAACGCGCTAGCATCCGCCAACAGCAGGTTTCCCTGAGGGATCGATGAAACGACAGTTCGGACTCACCATGGTGTCGGTGGCGCTGCTGAGCGCCTGTGCCAGCACCGGACCTGGCGGCCCCAAAGGCGCGGGCAGCCCTTCAGCCGCCGCGTCGGCCCCCACCGCCGCCACCCCCGCTTCGGCCCCCCGCGGCGTGGTGCCGCTGTCCCGCGTGCCCTTGGTCACGACGCCCGGCGCACCCGGCACGGCCGCCAGCGGCCCCACCATGCCGGACCCGTCCGAACCCAAGCCCTACGACAAGGTCATCACCGGCGACGCCAAGACGCAGGAGGGCCTGTTCAAGGTCCACACAGTCAAGACCCGGCTCTACTTCGAGATTCCCAAGGCCCTGCTCGACCAGCCGCTCCTGATGGTGGCCAATGCCACCCAGGTTCCCGCCGGCGTTGAGCACGTCGGCCGCGCGCTGAACGAGGATGTGATCCGCTTCGTCCTGAAGAACAACCGCATCTACCTGCAGCAGATCTCGCAGGCTTACGTCACCGACCCGTCCAAGCCCAATGCCGACGCGGTGCAACGCTCGCAGCGCGATCCCATCCTCGCCAGCTTCCCGGTGGAAGCGCTCGGCAAGGACGGCGCCCCCGTCATCGAGGTCAGCCGCCTGTTCCTCAGCGAGGTCGGCGACTTCAGCGCCCGCACCATGCTGCGGGGCAGCGGTCCGGATGCCAGCCGCAGCTACATCGATCAGACCAAGGCTTTCCCCGGCAGCGTCCGTGTGGACGCGGTGCAGACCTACCAGATCGGCGCGATGCCGGTGATCATCCCCGGCCTGCCGGTCATGCCGCCTTCGTCGCCTTCGCGCGCAGGCAGCGTGAACATCGCCTACAACATCGTGAAGCTGCCGGAAAAGCCGATGCAACCGCGCTTCATGGACGACCGGGTGGGCTTTTTCAGCGTCTCCCGTGTCGACTTCGGTGCCAGCGGCCAGGACCTCAAGCGGGACCGCATGATCACCCGTTGGCGCCTGGAAAAGAAGGACCCCGACGCTGCCGTGAGTGAGCCGGTCAAGCCGATCGTCTGGTACATCGACAGCGCCACGCCTGAAGCGCTGGTGCCCTATGTGAAGAAGGGCGTGGAAGCCTGGAACAAGGCGTTTGAAGCCGCCGGCTTCAAGAATGCCGTGCAGGCGCGCAGCTTCCCCACCAAGGAGGAAGACCCGGAGTTCGACGCCGAAGATGTGCGCTACAGCATCATCCGCTGGGTGCCGTCGCCGGTGCCGAACGCCTACGGCCCGCATCTGAGCGACCCGCGCAGCGGAGAGATCCTCAATGCCAATGTCGTGATGTTCCACAACATCCTGCAACTGCAGCGGGACTGGTACGTCACCCAGGCCGGTGCCGCCGACCCGCGCGCCCGTCAACTGCCGCTGCCCGACGACCTGATGGGCGAGCTGGTGACCTTTGTCGTGAGCCACGAAGTGGGCCATGCATTGGGCTTCCCGCACAACATGAAGTCGAGCTCCCTCTATCCGGTGGAGAAGCTGCGGGACCCGCAGTGGCTGCGCACCATGGGCCATGTGCCTTCGCTGATGGACTATGCGCGCTTCAACTACCTGGTGCAGCCGGAGGACAAGGTCGATCCCGCGCTGCTGATCCCCGGGATCGGCCCCTATGACGTCTTTGCCACCCGCTGGGGCTACACGCCGATTCCTTCGGCCAGGACGCCGGACGACGAAGTCCCCACGTTGAACGCCTGGGCCCGTGAGCAGGACAGCAAACCCTGGCTGCGCTTCTCGGCGCCCAAGGCCGATGGCGGTGATGCCGGCGAGAACGTCGAAGCGATCGGGGATGCCGACCCGATCACCGCCACCACCTGGGGCATCCAGAACCTCAAGCGCATCGTGCGCCAGCTGCCCGCGATGACCGGTCGCGACGGCCAGGAAGACCGCACGCTGGAACAGCTCTACCGCACGCTGGCCGGCCAGTGGGGGCGCGAGATCAGCCATGTGATCGGCCTGGTGGGCGGCTACCGCCTGCAAAACAAGCATAACGACCAGCCCGGCGCCGTGGCCGAAGCGGTGCCCCGCGCCCAGCAGGCCCGGGCGGTGAAGCTGCTCAATGAGCAATTGCTCGCTACGCCGCAGTGGTTGCTGGAGCCGACGGTGACCGAGCGGCTGCGCACCTGGGAGCCCAACATGATGCTGCAGGTCTACCAGCGCTCGCTGCTGCGCTACCTGCTGGATCCGAGCCGCACCCGTCGCATGCAGGACCAGACGGCCCTGCTCGGCGACAGGGCCTACGGCGTGGACACGATGCTGCACGACCTGCGGCAGGGCATCTTCACCGAACTGGCCAGCAACACCCGGGTGACCCCCGTCCGCCGCAACCTGCAGCGCGGCTATCTGGAGCTGCTGGCGGAGCGGGTCAATGCGCCGGGCGCCGCGGTGGACGACAGCAAGCTGCTGATGCGCGAGGAGATGAAGGTGCTGCGCCAGCAGATGCAGGCCGCTGCCGCCAAGGCGCCGGATGCCGTGCAGCGCGCCCACTGGGCGGGCCTTGCGGATTACGCCGTGCGGGTGCTGGACCCGCGCACGGCGGGCGGCGGCATGATGCTGTTCGGCGGATTCTCATGGAACGGCGCGCCCGGGCAGGACCTGTGCTGGGGCGATGAGCATTCGATCTTCGATCAGCTCGTGGCGCAGGAGTTCGACCGCGCGCAGGCCGGCCAGCCGACGCGCGCCGCCGCCGCCAGCGACGCGCGCCCCTGATGGGGTGATGGGCCGCCGATCTCAGCCCAGCGTGCCCACCACCGCAATCTCTTTCTGGTCCGGCACCTCGTTGTAGGAGAGCACGGACAGGCCGGGGGCAAACAGCCGCGCATACCGCGCCAGCAGCGGCCGCACCTGCGGCATCACCAGCAGCGCGGGCGCATTGCCCTGGGCCTTCATCTGGTCCCGGGCACCCGGCATGTGCTGCTGCAGCTGCGACAGCAACTGCGGATCCACCGGGAAGCTGTCCAGCTGCACCTTCGCGCCACCGGCCCGCGCCTGGTTGAGCGCATTCAGCAGATGGTTCTCCAGCTCGCTGCCCAGGTTGAACACCTTCAGCGCGGACAGCGCCTGCTGGGGCCCCTGCAACTGCGACACGATCTGCCGCTTGAGGGCACAGCGCACTTCGGCGGCCAGCAGGATCGGGTCCTTGGTCGCCTCGGCGTTCTCCACCAGCGTGGACGCAATCGTCTGGATGTCCTTCACCGACACGCCTTCGGTCAGCAGCAGCCGCATCACCTTCAGCAATTGGGCATGGGTGTAGGCTTTGTCCAGCGCTGCACCGAGCTTGGGCGCGATCGCATTGAGCCGCTCCATCAGCGCCGCCATGTCGTCAAAGCGGAGCAGCTCGGGCAGTTGCTCGCGGATCACCTTTGAGACGTGGGTGGCCACCACGCTGGGCACATCCACCACCTGATAACCCAGACCCAGCGCATGGGCCTTGTCGTCCGGCGTGATCCAGGTGACCGGCATGCCATAGGCCGGATCGAAGCCGGGGATGCCGTCCACATCGCCGTAGATCTGGCCGGAGGCGATCGCCATCAGCCGGTCCGCATACAGCTCCGCCTGCGCCACCACGGCGCCGCTGAGCGAGATGGCATATTGGCTGGGCTTGAGGGAGAGGTCGTCGCGCACCTGCAGCGTCGGCAGCAGCACGCCGAGGGTCTCGCTGAGCGACTGGCGCATGCCTCGCACCCGGGTCTGCAGCGGGGCGCCCTGCGCCGGATCGATCAGGCCCACCAGCTTGTAGCCCAGGCTCACCGACACCGCTTCCACCACCGGCAGCGCCTGCCAGTCGATCTCCGGCGGTGTGCCGGCCACCAGGGACGCGGCCACCGGCGTCGGGGGCTGCACCTTCTCGCGCGGCGCGCGGGACATTCGCCAGGCGGCATAGCCCAGCGCCACCGCGAAGGCACTGAAGGCCAACCAGGGCATGCCCGGGATCAGCGCCAGCACCATCATCACGCCGGCGGCGCTGTAGAGCACCTGCGGCGAGGCCAGCATCTGTTCGCTGACCTGCGTCTCCAGCTGGCCCGAATCGCTGACCCGGGTGACGATGATGGCGGCAGCCGCCGACAGCAGCAGGGCCGGGATCTGCGCCACCAGACCGTCGCCGATGGTCAGCAGGCCGTACTGGCGCACGGCTTCGCCCAGGCTCAGGCCATGCATGAAGGCGCCGATGGCCACCCCGCCCACCATGTTGATCAGCAGGATCAGGATGGAGGCGATCGCATCGCCACGCACGAACTTGCTGGCACCGTCCATGGCGCCGTAGAAGTCCGCTTCGGTGCCCACTTCCTTGCGCCGCTTCTGCGCCTGCTCCTGGTTGATCAGACCGGCATTCAGGTCGGCGTCAATCGCCATCTGCTTGCCGGGCAGGGCGTCCAGGGTGAAGCGGGCGGAGACCTCGGAGATGCGCTCCGCTCCCTTGGTCACCACGATGAAGTTCACCACCATCAGGATGACGAACACCACCAGACCGACGATGAAGTTGCCGCCGATCACCACATTGCCGAAGGACTCGATCACCTTGCCGGCGGCGTGGGTGCCTTCATGGCCATGCAGCAGCACCACCCGGGTGGAAGCGACGTTCAGCGACAGCCGCATCAGCGTGGTGGCGAGGATCACGCTGGGGAAGATGGAGAAGTCCAGCGGCCGCTTGCTGTTGACGCTGACCAGGATCACCACCAGCGCCAGCACGATGTTGAAGGTGAACAGGACGTCCAGCAGCACCGGCGGCAGGGGCAGCATGACCATCGCCAGGATGGCCAGCAGGAACAGCGGCGCGGCGACCCGGAGGTCGCGCAGGCGTTGGCTGAAGGTGGGGGAGGGGGTCATCGGCGGTCCTCGTATGGGCGCGGATCTGGATCGGAAGGCGACTCTGGCGGATCAGAGAGGTGGACAGGCACCGGCAGGTCGTCAGCCGCCAGTCGCGGCTCCGTCTTGCGCTGGCCGGCGCGGAAGGCCTTGAGCTGCATCACATAGCTCAGCACCTGGGCCACCGCCTGATACAGCGCCGCCGGAATCTGCTGCTGGACCTGCGAGGTGTTGTAGAGGGCCCGGGCCAGCGGCGGCAGCTCCAGCTGCTGGACCTGGAAGTCCCGCGCCAATTGCCGGATGTAGAGCGCCATCTCATCCACGCCTTTGGCCACTACGTAAGGCGCTTCGGCCTGGCTGCTGTCGTAGCGCAGGGCCACCGCATAGTGCTGCGGGTTGACGATTACCACATCCGCTTCCGGCACCGCCTTGCGGATGCTGCGTCGGGACAGTTGCTGCTGCAGTTGACGGATGCGTTGCCGGACCTCGGGGCGGCCTTCGTTCTGCTTGTATTCGTCCTTCACTTCCTGCTTGGTCATGCGCTGTCCGCGCAGGAAGAAGAAGCGCTGCAGCGGCACATCCACCAGCGCGTACAAGGCCAGCACCACCGCCAGCGTGAGCAGCGCATCCATGGTGAGGTTGGCCGCCTGCAGCAGCGCCTGCGGCAGCGGCAGGGCCTGCAGCCGCACATAGTCCGGCGCCATGCGGGTGACCATCCAGATCAGCACACCGAGCACCCCGGCCGTCTTCAGCAGGGTGGCGCCCAGGTCGCTGTAGTGCTTGGTGCTGAACAGGCGGCCGATGTTGGACATCGGATTCATCCGCGACCACTCCGGCGCCCACAATTGCGTCGCGAATGAGAGCCCCCCGCCGAGCTGTGTGGCCACGATGATGGCGGCCGGCAGCGCCAGCAGGGGTAGCACCATTGAGCCCATCAGCCAGAGCGCTTCATGGGCGGTGTCGCCCCAGCGGGTGTCCAGCGCAGCAAGGCCGGATTCACTGTCCAGCGGGGCCAGCGTCAGCCGGAACAGCCGGCCGAAGTTCTCCAGATAGGTCGGCGCTAGCCACACCAGCAGCTTGAGGCCCAGGAGCAGGCCCACAGCCGCGCCCAGGTCCTTGCTGCGGGCCACCTGGCCCTGCTCGCGGGCCTTGCGGAGCTTCTGCTCCGAGGGCTTTTCGGTCTTGTCATCGCTGCCATGGTCAGCCATGGGCGACTCCCGGCGCGCGCATGCCCTGCTCGATCAGTTGCAGCAGGTGCTGCGTCATGCGCAGATAGTGGGCCGGCACCGAGGCCAGCATCTGGGTCAGCATGAACAGTCCGAACAGTGTGACCAGCGAGTAGCCCAGCGAGAAGAGGTTGAGCGCCGGCGCGACCCGGTTGAGGAAACCCATGCCGATCTGCACCACCAGCGTCGCCGCCACCACCGGCAGCGCCAGCAGCAGCGCGGCGGAGAACACCCAGGCCAGGTTGTAGACGAGGTTCTGCAGCGTCAGCATCGACAGCCCGGCGCCCACCGGCCAGGCGCTGAAGCTGGCGCCCAGCACCCCGGTGAACAGCAGATGACCGTCCATGGCGAAGAAGGCCAGCACGCACAGCACATTGAGCAGCGCGCTCACCACGTCCGACGAGCTGCCGTTGATCGGGTCATTCAGCACCGCCATCGCCAGGCCGAGCTGCGACGACAGCAAAAAGCCCAGCACCCCGATGACCGCCATCGCCAGATGGAAGGTGAGTCCCAGCGCCAGGCCGAGCAGGGCCTGTTCGGCCGCGACCACGATGCCCTGCAGCGAAAAGGCCGACACCGCCACCGCGGTGGATTGGGACACTGGCAGCAGCACAACCGCCAGCACCAGCGACAGCAGCGCCCGCACCGACACCGGAATACCGGCATCGCCCAGCGTGGGCACCGCGCTGAGCAGCGCCATGGTGCGGCAGAACGGCCACCACACGGCGGAAAGCCAGGCGATGAGGTGTCCGAAATCGATCTCCACGGCCATGGGCTCCGTCAGGCGTCAGGCCACCCACTGGGCGGCCCGCTCGAACACGGACACGCAGAAGTCCATCAGCAGGCCCACCATCCAGCGGCCGGTCACGCCGACTACCAGGAGCGTCACCAGCAGGCGCGGCAGGAAGGCCAGGGTCTGTTCGTTGATCTGGGTGGCGGCCTGGAACAGCGCCACCACCAGGCCCGTCAGCAGGCCCGGCACGATGAGCACCAGCGTCAGCACCAGCGTGAGGTTGAGGCTTTCACCGATCAGGTCGATGGCCATGTCAGGCGTCATCATCCGCTCCTTGGGGCCTCAGCCGCCCACGCCCCGCACGCTGGTCACCAGCGTGTTGACCGTCAGGGTCCAGCCATCCACCAGCACGAACAGCAGCAGCTTCAGCGGCAGTGAAATCACCAGCGGCGACAGCATCATCATGCCCATCGCCATCAGCACCGACGAGACCACCAGGTCGATGACCAGGAAGGGAATGAACAGCATGCAGCCGATCTGGAACGCGGTCTTCAGCTCCGAGAGGGTGAAGGCGGCGAGCTTGACCGGAAAGCTGTGGTCTTCCGGACGGGTGACTGCGGTCTCTCCGGAAAGCTGCGCAATCTGCGCCAGCGCGCTCTTGCTGGTCTGGGCCAGCATGAAGCGGGAGATCGGCGCCTCGGCCACCCGCAGGGCCTGACTCAGGGTGATCTTTTCGTCGTCGTAGGGCTTCAGCGCTTCGTCATAGACCTGCACGCCGATCGGCCGCATCACCAGAATGGTGAGGATCAGCGCCACGCCGGTCACCAGCCGGTTGGGCAGGCCCTGCTGCAGCCCCAGCGCCTGGCGCAGCAGCGACAGCACGATCACGAAGCGGGTGAAGCAGGTCATCATCAGCACCAGCACGGGCAGCAGCCCGAGCAGGGTCATGATGACCAGGACCTGCGTCTTCAGCGTGAATTCGCCGCCGCCCCCGGCGGAGTTGCCGCCGGCGATCTTGATCGTGGCGGCGGTGGCGGGATGGCAGGCGAGCCAGAGCACGAGGCTCAGCCCCGCACCGGCGACGGCCCGGACCTGACGGGCGGCGGCTGCGCGCATGTCAGCCCAGCGAGGACAGGTCCAGCCCGTCGATGTCCAGCACCCGCAGCGCATGGCTGTCGCCACTCACCACGACTTCGGCGTGGCCGATGGCGGTCCCGTTGACCTTGATGATCAGCGGCGCGCCGGCCAGCGTGTCCAGCTCCACCACGCTGTCGCTGCGCAGTTGGGCCAGGTCATGCAGCGACAGGCGCGCCTCGCCGACTTCCAGCGTCAGCGTGACGGGGATCTTGCGCATCAGGGCCGGCAGGTCCCGCGAGGGCGCTCGCGCGTCCAGCACGGGGGCGTCTTCCACGGGCGGCTCATTCAGCAGACCGGCGATCAGGTCGGTATCACTCATCATCAATCACTCCAGGTCTTCAAAAGAGGTCAGGCACAACTTGCCGTGGTGCTCGGCCACGGCGGCGCGCATCAGCGGCGAGCCTTCCACCAGCACGGTGGCATCGGCCAGATGGATGGGGATCAGCGCGCCCGGTGTCAGGTCCAGCAGGGCGCCCAGGGCCATCTCCTGCTCCAGCAGACGGGCCTGCAGCTTGAGCGTCAGGCGCCGGGACAGCGGCTGCACCGCCACTGCGGAGCGGGCGGCCCCCCGGTGCTGGGCCGCCAGACGGCGCAGCAGCGGTGTGAGATAGGCGCCGTCCAGCACGACGCGCAGGGACATGTCCCGCTCCGGGGTGGCATCGGCATCCCGCAGCATCAGGGTGACTTCCCAGGCATCGGTGCAGTTGGTGGGCAGGCCGCCGATCTGCAGCGGGGGCAACTCGGCGGCAGGCGCATCGTCGCCATCCATGCCGCTGGAAGCCGCGCTCGCCAGTTCCTGCAGCGTCAATTGGCAGCCCTGGCGGGCCAGGGCCTGCAGCAGGCGCTCTTCGGTGGCGGTCATCGGCAGGCTGCTCAGCTCCGCCGCCGGCAGCTCCGTCTGGCCGCCGGCCAGTCCCAGCCGACGGGCCATCAATCCGTTGACCAGGGCCCGGTCGATGCGGCAGGCCACCAGGCCGCTCGGGCCCACCGCATGCAGCCAGCGGCCGGCGTCCGGATCCATCAGCGCCTCGGCTTCGCGGGCGGCGCGGTCCAGCGGCTGCAGGCTGACTTCGCGCAGATCGTAGTGCGCGTGATAGCGCCGGTTCCAGGGCAGGCACAGCTGACGGTGCAGCGTTTCGCGGAGGCGGACGGCCACGCGCGGCAGCAGATGCACCGGACGGCCAAGGCTGCGCGTATCAAGCGCGGCAGGCCGGGGAGAGAGGGCAGGGCTGGTCATGGGCGATCCGAGGTGAATCAATAAAGGCTTGAAGCCATAACCTCTTCATTCTAGGAATCGAGGTCCGGTTTTGCAGGCGCCAAGGATATTCGCAAATCCAGGCGCCGTTAAAAATTCATCATCCTTCTGCAAACACCTGGCGCTTTTTCGCCTGATGGCGGGTATTCCAAATTTAAGTCAGCCTATTCCACGGTCGCCTACCCACGGCAAGCGCAGAGTGTTAGCGTTTTCATATTTATCAATCCGGCCGCCGATTTGCGCGATTCGACTGAATATCGTGTCGCTGCTCGGTTGCCACATGTGAACTTCTTCACGTTCACAAATACTGCTTTGCGGCGCCGCACAAGAAGTCCTTGTTGCGTACGGATGCAGCCACTACAGTCCGTCACATCAGGGCACACCCGAGCGAAAGCCGGGGTCGCAAAGCCTCCGGTCTACCGCCGGTCATCCCAGCCTGGGATGGCAGGTCACGATAGCGGGGTTGCCAGACCTGAGTCTGCGAGGCACGTGACGCGTGCTTCCAAGGCACATGCCTGCCAGGCCTCCACCCGAGGCCTGTTGTGACCTGCTTTTGGCGTTCGCCACGGTGAGCCCGTCTTGACACTTGATGTGACACAGGATGGTCAAGCCATGCAGCAGACAACTACTTCCCTGTCTTTTTCAACGGCTCCCCCGGCCGGGCGGATGCACATGCGTGCCATCGCGCGCCGTGTGCCGAGCACAGCGGTTCGCCGCGGCGAGGGGTGGTTGATAGGTTCGAGCGCCGGTGGCCGGGCTCGGCCGCCGCATGGCCAGACCGCTGAGAATCATCGGCGCCACATTCTTCGACAGCTCTGTTTCAAATATGTCGAGAGTCATTGAATAGACATATTTGATTCCTGCGGGCCGGGTGAGGCGGCCTGCATCCAGACGATATTCCCATCAGTTTGAAAATCATCCGGCTATTCCGGAGGGTCAAACTCATCCAAAAATCTGCGGTTCCTTGAATATGGAAACTGCCTGCATTCATCCGGGAGCTTGATATGTCCGTGTCGGCGATTCAGTCATCTCTGGCCCAGACGGCCATGGATTCATTATTGAACCAGGACGCCGTACGCCTCCAAAATGATGCGCAGGCGCTCATGGGTGGTGCATCCCATAACCCAGATGGCATGGGCTTTGAGCAGTTGCTGCGCCGGGTGGACGACAAGGACCAGGCCGCCAGCGAGCGGATGGAAGCCGTCGAGCGCGGCGAGAGCGACGACCTGGTCGGCGCCATGCTGGCCAGCCAGGAAGCGAGCCTGTCCTTCTCGATGCTCATGCAGGTGCGCAACAAGGTAGTGGGCGCCGTGGACGAGCTGATCAAGCTGCAGCTCTGAACGCAGGACCGCCGCCATGAACGAACTGCAAACCGTGCCCACCACCGCCGCGCCAGGCTGGCGCCAGCGGCTGGATGGCCTGATGAGTGGCCTGAGCAAGGCCGCGCCTGCGGCCGCCGCAGGCGCGGGTGCCGGCCTGCGCGGCGCGCTGCCGCTGCTGGCCCTGGCTGCCGTCGTCACCGCTCTGGTGCTCATGTTGCTCTGGCGTGACCAGGCCGGCTACAAGCCCGTTTTCGGTCATCAGGAGCGGGTGCCGACCGCCGATGTGCTGGCGGTGCTGGATGCCGAGCACATTCCCTATCGCCTGCATCCGGAAAGCGGGCAGGTGCTGGTGGCGGATTCGCAGCTCGGCAAGGCCCGCATGCTGCTGGCTGCCAAGGGCGTGGTCGCCAAGCTGCCGGCCGGTCTGGAACTGATGGACCGCAACGATCCGCTGGGCGTGAGCCAGTTCGTGCAGGACATCCGTTTCCGCCGCGGCCTCGAAGGCGAGCTGGCGCAGAGCATGATGGCGCTGGATGCGGTCGAAAGCGCTCGCGTCCACCTCTCCATCGCCCGCAGCAGTTCCTTCGTTCTCAACGACGGCCAGAAGAGCTCGGCCTCGGTGGTGGTGACCCTCAAGCCGGGCCGCACCCTCAGCCATGAGCAGATCGCCGCGGCCATCAATCTGGTGGCGGGCTCGGTGGCCAACCTCGAACCGTCGCGTGTCAGCCTGGTCGACCAGCAAGGCAGCCTGCTGTCGTCGCGGGTGGATCTGAGCGAAGGCTTCGACGGCACCGCGCAGGGCAATGAAGCACAGAAGCGGGTGCAGGACGAGGTCCGCCGCAATGTGCATGAACTGCTGGCGCCGGTGCTGGGCGAGCAGAACTATCGGCTGAGCGTCACGGCCGAGGTCAACAACGACCGTGTCCAGGAAACGCGCGAGCAGTACGGCGACGCCCCGAAGGTGACCAACGAGGCCACCCGCGAAGAGCATGACCGTGAGCGCATCGCCCTGGGCATCCCGGGCTCGCTGAGCAATCGTCCCGCCGCTGCGCTCGCCTCTGCGGCCGCATCGGCTTCGCAGGTCGGTCCGGACGACACCGCCGGCAATGGCAACAGCAATGTCGCCCGCAAGAACGCATCGACCCGCCAGTTCGCCTACGACCGCAGCATCACCCAGGTGCGCAAGAGCCGGGGCCGTCTGGAGCGCCTGAGTGTGGCGGTGCTGCTCAATACGGCGGCGGCACCGGGCGGTGCCAAGACCTGGTCGGCGGAAGACGTGGCCAAGGTCGAGCGTCTGCTGAATGACGGCCTCGGCATGGACAAGACCCGCGGCGACAAGCTGACCGTCTCGTCCCTCGCTTTCCCCGGCGCGCCGGTGGTTGAGCCCTGGTATCAGCAGCGGGACACGCTGGTGGATGTCGGCGGCTGGGCGGCCTATGCCGTGGCTGCGCTGCTGGGCTACCTGCTGATCGCCCGTCCGCTGCTGCGCATGGGCCAGCACGCGCTGGGCATGAGCCCGGCCAAGGCGCGCGCCGACCGCCGCAAGTCCGGCGCCGACGATCGCCGCGCCGAGCCCGGCCAGGGCCCGGACATCACGCCGCTGGAGCCGCTGGGTAGCAGCGCGCCGACGGCTGTGGCCGGCATTGCTGGCGCCGCAGGCACTGACGCCCCGGCGCTGGGGCACACCCCGACCGCACATCGCGGCTCGCCGGTGATGCCGCTGCTGGAGAACTTTGAATTGCCGCCGCCGGGATCTCCGGTGGATGTGCTGGTGGACCACCTGAAGGTGCTCTCGGCCAAGGAGCCGGAGCGGGTGGCGGAAGTGGTCAAGCAATGGGTGCAGAAGAAAAATGGCCGAAGCGAGTGATTTCATTCCGCCGGGCAGCGCTGCGTCGCTGAGCCCCGTCGAACGCGCCGCCATCGTGCTGCTGAGCATGGGCGAAGAGCCGGCGGCGGCCGTGCTGCGCTGCCTCTCCCGCGAGGAGCTGCTGGACGTGACCCAGGTCATGTCGCGCCTCTCCGGCATCAAGGTCGACTGGGTGAAGACCTCCTTGCAGGAGTTCTTTGACGACTACCGTGAGCAAAGCGGCGTGCATGGCGCGTCGCGCAGCTACCTCAAGCGGTCGCTGGACCTGGCGCTGGGCCAGCAGATTGCGTCCAGCGTGCTCAACAGCATCTACGGTGACGCGATCCGTCCGAAGATGCAGCGCCTGCAATGGGCCTCGCCGAAGTGGCTGGCCGAGCAGATCAGCCAGGAGCATCAGCGCATGCAGGCGGTGTTCCTCGCTTTCCTGCCCAGTGGCCTGGCCAGTGAAGTCGTCGCGGCCCTGCCGGAGAGCACCAGCGCCAGCCGCGACCGGGTGCTGCTGCAGATGGCCCGCCTGTCGGAAGTGGATGCCGACCTGCTGGCTGAACTGGAAGAACTCGTGGAGCGTTGCCTCGCCGGCCTGGGCCAGCAGGGCGCCACCGTCGAAGGGGTGAAGCAGGTCGCCGAGATCCTGAACCGCATGCCTGAGCAGCGCCAGCAGATGGTCGAGCTGCTGCGGGCGCATGACCCGGTCGTGGTCAGCGAGATCGAGACCAGCATGTACGAATTCTTCATGCTGTCCCGCCAGAGCGAAGCCACGCTCACCCGCCTCATCGAGGAAGTGCCGCTGGAGCTGTGGGCCGTGGCCCTCAAGGGCGCCGAGCCGGCGGTGCGCGATGCCATCCTGGCCGCGATGCCGCGCCGTCAGGCCCAGAGCTTCGAGGACCTGATGCGCCGCGGCGGCCCGATGCCGATGAGCCGCGTCGAGCAGGCCCGCAACGAAATCATGGCGCAGGTCAAGGCGCTGGTGGATGCGGGCGAGATCCAGGTTCAACTGTTCGCGGAGGCGGTCGTCGAATGAAGACGCTGCGCCCGCACCGCTTTCCGCCGCTGGCCCAGATCGGCTCGCGGGGCTCGGACGCGCAGTCCGGCCTCAGCGGCGCCGAACTGCAGGCCAGTCTGGCCCAGGGCTTCCAGGAAGGCCTGGCCCGGGGCTATGAAGAAGCGTATGCCAGCGGGTTGCAGAGCGGGCAGGAGCAGGCACGTTCCAGCGCCGAGATGGCGGGTCATGCCAAGGGACTGGCCGCTGGCCGGGAAGATGCCAAGGCGCTGCTGGCCAGCCCCTTGGCAGCGGTCGACACGCTGCTGACGCATCTGTGCCAATTGCAGAAGGACTATCAATCGGCGGTGCGCCGGGAGGTGGTCGAACTGGTGGAGCGGGTGTCTCGGCAGGTGATCCGCGCCGAGCTGACGCTGCGCCCGGCCCAGTTGCTGGCGTTGGTGGACGAGACCCTCTCGGCCATGTCGCCCACCCGCGAAGGTGTGGTGGTGTTCCTCAATCCGGAAGACCGCGATCGCTTGCTGGAACTGGCGCCGGAGCGTCTGCAGGGATGGACCCTGCATGCCGACACCGCGCTGGAACCCGGCGAATGCCGCGTGGTGGCCGGTGGCCGGGAAGCCGATGCCGGCTGCCGCCAGCGGCTCACTGCCGTGATGACGCAGGTGCGCGGCCAGTTGATGCCTGAAGGGGTGGAGTCGGGCGACGACGCTTCCGACACGCTGGACGCTGGCGACGCCGATCGGTCCTCGCTGCCGCTGGAGGACCGGTCATGATCAGCCATGCCCTGCGCCGCGTCGAACTCGGGGATGTGCCGGTGGCCACGCCCACCGGCCGCCTGATTGGCGCGTCCGGCCTGCTGCTGGAAGCCACCGGCTGCACGCTTCGCACCGGCCAGCGCTGCCTGATCGAGACCGCTGGCGATGGCCGTGCCGATGGCGCCGAGACGCCGCTGCGCGACTGGCTGGCCGCCCAGGTGGTGGGCTTTCGCGACCAGACCGCCTATCTGATGCCGTTCAAGAAGCCGGACGGCCTGGCCGCCGGCGCCCGTGTGCTGCCGGTGACCGAGCGCACGAATCTGATGATCGGCCCGCAGTGGCTGGGGCGCATCGTCAATGGGCTGGGAGAGCCGATCGATGGCCTGGGCCGTCTGGGAGGCGATCTGCCGCTCAACACCACACCGCCCAAGGTCAACCCGCTGCGCAAGCGTCCGGTGGACGAGCCGCTGGACGTGGGCGTGCGCGCCATCAACGGTCTGCTCACCCTCGGCCGTGGCCAACGGGTGGGGCTGATGGCCGGCTCCGGCGTCGGCAAGAGCGTGCTGCTGGGCCTGATCACCCGCAACACCGTTGCCGATGTGGTGGTGGTGGGGCTGATCGGTGAACGCGGGCGGGAAGTCCGCGAATTTATCGAACTGTCGCTGGGCGAGGCTGGCCTGGCCCGTGCGGTGGTCGTTGTGGCGCCCGCGGATGAATCCCCGCTGATGCGCCTGCGAGCCACCGAGCTGTGCCACAGCATCGCCGCCCACTATCGCGATCAGGGCCAGCATGTGCTGCTGCTGATCGACTCGCTGACCCGCTATGCCATGGCCCGACGGGAAGTGGCGCTGGCGCTGGGCGAGCCGCCGGCCACACGCGGCTATCCGCCGTCCGTCTTCAGCCTGCTGCCGGAACTGGTGGAGAGCGCCGGCAATGGGGAAGGCAGCGGCAGCATGAGCGCCATCTACACCGTCCTCGCCGAAGGCGACGACCAGCAGGATCCGGTGGTGGACACCGCCCGCGCCATTCTGGACGGCCACATCGTGCTGTCCCGCGCACTGGCCGAGCGCGGCCATTACCCCGCCATCGATGTGGCGCAGTCGATCAGCCGCTGCATGTCGCTGGTGGCCGGTCGTCCGCAGCAGGAAGCCGCTCGGGTGGTCAAGCAGCTGATGGCGCGCTTTGAGCAGGTGCGCGAGCTGATGCCGCTGGGCGCTTATGTGCCGGGCGCCGACCCCGGCACCGACCGTGCGGTCACCCTGTGGCCGCGCATTGAAGCCTTCCTGCACCAGGGCACGCATGAAGGCGCGCCGCTGGAGCAGACCGTCGCCCGTCTTCAGGAGTTGCTGGCATGAGCGGCACGCCCACCACCACTCAACGCCAGCTGGGCCGACTGCTGGAGCTGCAGCAGCTTCAGCTGGACCGCCAGCAGGCGCAGCTCGTGGCGCAGCAGCAGCTGTGCCAGCGGGTGCAGGGCACCGTCCAGCGGCTTGAGTCGCTCGGGGCCCATGCCAGCCTGGCGGGCAGCCAGTTGCCAGGGCTCGCCCAGAACAGCGCCGTCTACAAGCAGGCGATGCTGGCCTGGGCGGATCAGCAGCGCCAGGAACTGGTGCGCCGGCAGGCCGAGCTGGCCCAGGCCCAGGCGCAGGCGCTGGAATCGGCCCGCCGTCAGGCTTCGCTGAAGCAGTTGCTGAGTCTGGCGGACGCCCGCGCGCAGGTGGATGCCCAGCGCCGGGAGCAAAAACGCGACGACGAAGTGGCCAGCCAGGCCGCTCAGGCCGGCGCCAGCACCAGCTTCGGCGGCCTCAGCGCCTTCGGTCCCACCGGCTTCGGCCCCAGCCCGTGGGGGTCGAATGTTTAAGACTTTGCCCCCGCCGGTCGCCTTGCACCAGGGAAGTCCCATCGACCCCCTTGGAGGTGCCTGACATGACGACCAGCTTCGACCCCACCACCATGGCCACCAACCTGGCCACCGCATACACCCAGTCGGCCCAGAGCCTGATCACCGCGCAGTCCAAGGCGGCACAGGCGACGACCACGGGCCTGACCAAGCTGCAGAGCGCGCTGACGGCGTTCAACACGGCGCTGTCCGGGCTGTCGTCCAGCACCGGCAAGACGCTGACGCAATACAGCGCCACCGCCAGCGACGCCTCGGTGCTCAGCGCCACCGCCACCGGCAAGGCGCAGGCGACCAGCACGCCGCTGTTCGTCGAGCAACTGGCCACCACCCATCAGGTCGCCTTCCAGGACCTGCCGGCCGTTCCGGCCGGACCGGGCAGCATGTCGGTGCAACTGGCCAATGGCAGCGGCTTCAATGTGGATCTGGCCAGCGCCGATTCGGATGGGGACGGCACGCTGTCGCAATCCGAGATCGCCCGGGCCATCAACACCGCCGCCAACGGCCAGGCCACCGCGATGGTGGTGACCGTCGGCGGCGCGACGCAGTTGCTGCTGACCTCCGGCGTCAGCGGTGCCGGCGGCAAGATCACGCTGGACACGACCGGCCTGAGTGGTCCGCTCAAGACCGCCCTGGACGACACCACCAAGCGGAAGGATCTCGTCGGCGCCCAGGACGCAGTGGTCTGGCTGGGAGCGCAAGGCAGTGGCGTGCGGCTGCAGCAGTCCACCAACACGCTGACCGCCATCGAAGGTGTCACCGTGACGCTCAAGAAGGCGCAAGCCAGCGGCGATGCCCCGAGCACGCTCACCGTGTCGCGCGATGACAGCGCCACCGCCGGCAAGCTGCAGACGTTTATCGATGCGTACAACACCCTGTCCAAGACCCTGGGTGACCTGACCGCGGTCGGCAGCGGCACCACCACCACCGGGGCGTTTGCTTCCGATGCCGGTGTGCGCGCCCTGCGGGATCGTCTCTCCGGGCTGCTGCGCGCCGATTACGGCGGCTCCAACCTGCGCACCCTCGGCGTCAACATCGACCGTTATGGGCAACTGAGCCTGGACAGCGCCAAGCTGACCAAGGCCCTGAGCGCCAAACCCACCGCCCTGGACGACGTGCTGGGCTCGGCGGCCCTGTCCGCGCCGTCCGGCCTGCTCGGCGCCTTCGACAAGGCGGTGGATGTGTGGACCGACAGCGGCACCGGCCAGATCAAGTCCCGCCAGGCCACCGTCACCGCCCAGCAAAAGAGCCTGACCGACCGCCAGACGCGGCTCGACAGCCAATACACCCAGGCCTACAACCGGTACCTCCAGCAGTTCACGGCATTGCAGAACCTGCAGTCGCAACTCTCGGGCACCGGCAGCCTTTTCGATTCCATCAGCGCTTCCGCCTCATGAGCTACGACGCCTACCAGAGCTATCAGGCTGTTCACCTGCATGCTCAGACTGCCCAAGCCTCCCCGCTCCAGCTGGTGCTGGTGCTGATGGACGGCCTGCTGGATGAACTCGCCCGCGCCCGCGCCCACATCGAAGCCCGACGCTTCGAGCTGAAGGCCGCCAGCCTGGACAAGTGCGTCAGCATCATCAACGGCCTGTCCAGCGCGCTGGACCTTGAGGCCGGTTGTGAGGTGGTGCACAACCTGGCCCGCCTTTACGACTACTGCGCCGACCGCCTCTATCGGGCGGGCGTGGAGATGAATCCGGCGGTGGTGGATGAGGTCCAGCGGCTGCTGGGCCAGATCCGTGGCGGGTGGCAGGGCGTGATGGCCCGGCACGCATGAGGACACCGGCCATGCCCATTCCCATTCCCGTCCCCACCACACAGGCCGTGCCGGTGACCGGGCGCCTGGTGTCCCTGGCCGAGCGCCTGCGGGAAGCCGCGGCGGCTGGCCACTGGGCGGCGCTGGCCAGCATCGATGCGGAGCTGGCGCAGTTTCTGGGACGGCTGGACGGGCAGCGGCTGGACCTGACCGAGCGTCGGGCGCTGCAGCACCTGCAGGCGGTGCACCAGCAAGTGCGCAGCGACTGCGCCCATGAACTCGAACATGTGCGCCAGACGCTGGCGCAGATGCAGCAACAGCGGGGCGGCTGGTCCGCCTATGCGGAGAGCCAGGACTGGGGCATGGAGACCAAGGCATGAGCACGATGACCCCTTTCATCAACGCCGATCTGGCGCTGGGCACGGCGGCCCGCGACGGCCGTGTGACCCGCGCCGCACAGGCCAGTGACCGGGCGCAGGCCTCGGAGGCGGCCAAGGCCGCAGACCGGGACGGCGATGCACGCCGCGGTTTCTCGGAGGCGATGGCCGCCCAGCGCCGGTCTTCGACCATCGAGCGCGACGGCAAGGCCGTGAAGTCGACGGATCGCACGCAGGACAGCGACACGAGCGGTCGCGGTGTGGACGCGGGCGACACCCGGCAGGCCGCTTCGGCTGCCCCGAGTGCGACTCCGGCACAGGCATCGAACGCCGCTGTTAACGGTCCTGCCCAGGGCGCGATGGATCCGGCGACGAGTGCAGTTCTCGAGGGCCAGCGGGCTGCGATGACGGATCTCGCCGAGCTGGCTGCACAGGCAGCACTGCCCTCGCAAGATCCGGCGGCCGCCGCCTTGATGGCAGACAGCGCGCCGGTAGGCCGCCACGACGATCAAGCGACGCAGACGGACGGCACCGCGGACGGCGGCCTGGTGGCCCCTTGGCTGCTGCCGACCGTCCTGCCGACGGTGATGCCTCCCGTTCCCGCATTGATGACCGCCGCAGCCCTGCTGCCGGCGGGTGATGCATCGACGGGTGATGCAGGTGCCACTGCGTTCCAAACGGACGCAGCCGCCACGGCCCCGGCGCTTTCTGGTGCGGTGGCGCCCGATGCCGCGCAACTGCTGAGCGTCAAGGCCCAGTCCGCCAAGGACGTCGGCGCCGATGCGTCGGCGCCGGCCAGCAGCGCCGCCACTGCCGATCCGTCGGCCTGGGTCGGCTTGCAACGCTGGACTGCCGCGCTGATCGACGCTTCCGGCACCGCGCTGTCACCCACCACGGCAAGGCCGGTCACCGACCACATGCTGGCGATGCCCGATCAGCGCCAGGACTGGCAGAACAGTCTGATGCAGGCGCTGGGCGACCGGCTGCAATTGCAGGCGGTGCAACGCAGCGAGCAGGCACGCCTGCACCTGATGCCGCCGCAACTGGGCCGCATCGAGATCGACATCCGCCAGCAGGGCGGTGCCCTGCAGGTGCAACTGAGCGCCACCCATGACGAGGTGCGCCAGCAACTGCGCCAGATTGCCGAGCCGCTGCGTCACGACCTGGTGCAGCGCCACAGCGGCGACGTCTCGGTGCAGGTGGCCAGCGGCGCCCAGACATCCGCCGACGGCCGCGGCCGCGACGGCGCCACAGGCGGGCATGCCCAGGGGCAGGGCGGCCAGGGCGGCCAGCGTGATGCGCAGCGTCAGCCCGGTCGTGCCCTGACCGAGGACGCACTGGCCCCTGCCGGGGTTTTCGCCAGCCTGGCAGGCCTGGGTGAAGCGATGGGGAGCACCACGGAATGAAGACAAAAGCCAAGCTCATTGCGGTGATCGCGGGCGTGGCCCTGCTGGCCGCGAGCGGTGCCGGCGCGGCCGTGTGGTGGATGCAATCGCATCGCGCCGCACCCGCCGGCGACGCCAAGGCCGAAGCGCCCAAGGAAGAGGTCAAGCCCGCGCCGGACTACAAGTACGTGACGCTGGACAAGGTGCTGGTGATGCTGCGCGGGCCCAACGGCTCGGCGGTGTCGCACTACATGGCGGTGGACATCGTCTTCAAGACGCTGCCCGAGCAGGAGAAGCGCACCAAGGAACACCTGCCGCTGCTGCGCACCGTGGCGGTGAAGGCCCTGTCGGTCCACACGGTGGAGAGCGCCACCGCGATGAGCGTCGAGGACTTCGCGCTGCTGCTGAACAAGGCCTACCAGGCCAATTACGCCGCCGAGCATCGCGAACCGCCGTTCGCTGAAGCCCTGATCGGCAAGCTGATCATCGAATAAGGCGGCACCACCATGCAACACGCCTACGCCGAATGGGGAGCCGTCGCTCACGCGGGCCTGAGTGCCGACCTCGAGCAGCGCGCGCTGCGCGAGTACGCGCCGCTGGTCAAGCGCGTGGTGCGGCAGCTCTCGGCGCAGGCCAGCGCGGTGATGGACCGCGAGGACATGGAGCAGATCGGCCTGATGGGCCTGCTGGAGGCGCTGCGCCGCTATGGCACGCCCGATGCGGGCTTTGGCAGCTTTGCGGCGCTGCGGGTGCGCGGCGCCATTCTGGATGAGCTGCGCCGTCAGGACTGGCGTCCCCGCACCGTCCGGCAGGACAGCCACAAGCAGCGCGACGCGCTGCGGGCGCTCACCCGGGCACTGGGCCGTGAGCCGACCGAGGCGGAGATCCTGCAGCACCTCAAGCTCAGCCCGCAGGCCTACCAGGACTTCCTGCAGGCGGAGGTGGCCGAAGAACTCGCCAGCTTCGACGAGCTGGTGGAAGACCTGGCCCAGCTGCCCAGCGAGCAGCGCAGCCCCGAAGCGCAGCTGATGGTGACGCGCTCCATCGCGCAGGCGCTGTCCGCGCTGAATGAGCGGGAGCAGAAGGTCATCCAGCTCTATTACGAATTCGATGCCAGCCTCAAGGAGATCGCCGCCGTGCTCGATCTCACCGAGGCCCGTGTGTCCCAGATCAACAAGGGTGCGCTCGCCAAGATGCGCGCCCATCTCCAGCGAGGCTGATCGTGCAACCCTTTGTCGGAATCCTCATTGTTCTGGGCTGCGTCTTCGGCGGCTTCATGCTGCATGGCGGCAGCTTCAAGGTCATCTGGCAGCCGGTGGAGCTGCTGATCATCGTGGGTGCCGCCGTCGGCGCCATCGTGCTGGGCAATCCGCGCCATGTGCTGTCGGAGATGCTGTTGCAGCTCAAGAAGCTGGTCAAGCGCGACCACCATGGCCAGGAATTCCAGCGCCAGTTGCTGCTGCTGATGTATGAGCTGCTGCAGGCCGCATCCGGCGGTCTCAAGGCGCTGGATGCCCATGTGGAGGCCCCACACGAGAGCGCACTGTTCCAGCGCTACCCGCTGATCCTGAATGAGCCCAAGCTGCTGCACTTCATCGTGGACAACTTCCGCCTGATGGCGATGGGCAAGATCAGCGCCCATGAGCTCGAAGGCGTGCTGGAGCAGGAACTGGATGCCATCCAGGAAGAGCTGACCCAGCCGTCGCGCTCGCTGCACAAGATCGCCGAAGCAATGCCGGGCTTCGGCATTCTGGCCGCCGTGCTGGGCATCGTGATGGCAATGAACAACGTGGCCGAAGGCGCCAGCACCGGCGAGATCGCGGTGATGGTGGCGGCGGCGATGGTCGGCACCTTCATCGGCATCTTCTTTTGCTACGGGGTGCTGGATCCGATCTCCAACATGATGAAGCAGCTGGTGCATGAAGAGCTGGCCTCGCTGGAATCGGTCAAGGTGGTGCTGGTCACCCATGTGGCGGGCAAGCCGCCGCTGCTGGCGATCGATGCGGGCCGCCGTCTGGTGCAGCTCAACATCAAGCCGACCTTTGCGCAGCTGGAAGGCTGGATCGACGCGCTGAGCGGCAAGTCGGACGACAGCGCACCGCGCCGCCGCGCCAGCGACCGTGCGGAAGGGGAGCGCCGTGCAGCCTGAAGTCGTCAGCCTCAAACCGGGCCGGGGCGACCATCAGACGGTCGTCAAGCGGGTCTCGCGCAAGCACGAGGACGAAGGTCACGGTGGCGCCTGGAAGGTCGCGTTTGCCGACTTTTGCCTGGCCCTGCTGTGCCTGTTCCTGGTGCTGTGGCTGCTGGCCTCACGCAATTCGGAGCGCATGCAGGTGGTGCTGCAGAACGCTGGCGCCAACCTGATCGAGGATGGTCAGGGGCTGACCAACTCCCTGGCCGCGGGTTCGCGCGGCAGCATGATCGAACGCAATCCGGTGCCGTCGCGCAGCGAAGATCCCAACCCGGGGGACCCGACCCGCGGGCCGGCCGATCCGCGCGCGGGCAAACCCAGCCTGGAATCGCCGGAGCAGTTGCAGGCGCTGGCGCGGCGCATTGCCGGTCTGGCGGCGGAAGAAGGGCTGGAAGGCCATCTGCGCACCGCCGTGACGGCGCAGGGGCTGCGTCTGCAATTGCATGACACCGAATCGAGCGGCATGTTCGAACGCGGCAGCGCACTGCCGGCACAACCCTTGCGGGCCCTGCTGCGCAAGCTCGGACCGCTGCTGGCGGAAGTGCGCAATCAGGTGCTGATCGTCGGACACACCGACGCGACCGCCTATCAGGACAAGGCCCCCGGGGCCTTCACCAACTGGGCGCTGTCCAGCCACCGCGCCATGGCCGCCCGTCATGAGCTGCTGGTGGGCGGCATGCCCGAAGCCTCGGTGCTGCAGGTCAGCGGCATGGCCGATGCGGCACCGCTGGACCCAGCCCAACCGAAGGCGGCGGTGAACCGCCGCATCGAACTGATGCTGCTGACCAGCGCCCAGTCGCGCGCCATCGCCGGCATGTACGGCCCGGGAGATTGGGGCCGCACGGCCGCCGATCCGTCCGAGCAGGTGCGCGGTTTCTCTCACACCCCCGGGGTGCGGTGAGGCGCAGCCATGAAAACCAAATCCAAAGGTGATCGCATGAGAGTCACAAGCAATGGCCCCCTGAATCTGGTGTCGGGCGCGGGTGGCGTGGCGGCTGACGCGCCAGTGTCGGCCGCATCGGCCGCATCGACGACGAGCCCGGCGCTGCAGGCCGCCGCCCTGGAATCGGATGCGCTCAAGCCCGCGCAGGCGGACCTGGCGGCCATGCCGGAAGTGGACGAGGTCAAGGTGGCGGCCTTGCGCAATGCGCTGGCCAACGGTGAGATCAAGTTCGATGCCAACCGTCTGGCCCAGTTGATCCAGCGATTCCATGGAGGCCGGGCATGAGCGCAGTGATGGCCTCGCCGGTGCGCCCCGGCCCGGACAGCCCGGCCGCGACGATGCTGCGCCAGTTGACCGATGGCTTGCGCCAGGATCTGGCGGCCTATGACGGTCTGCGCGGCTTGCTGGAGCAGCAGTTCAATGCGGCGCTCAAGCATGACGCGGATCAGATGAGCGAGCTCTCGGCGCAGATCCTGACCCAGGTGGCGGCGCTGGATGTGCAGCGCGCTCGTCGTCGTGAGCTGCTGGTGGCCCTGCTCGGCAGTGCGGTGGAGCCTTCGGTGCGACACCTGCTGCAGCGCCTGCCGGCCAGCACCGCCCAACCGATTGCCGTGCAATGGCGCGCGCTGGAGCAGGCCCTGACCGCCTGCAAGACGCTGAACCTGCGCAACTGCCAGTTGATCAGCGAGCAGCAGGCCCTGATGCAGCAGCTGATGGGACGCGAGGAGCATGTCTATGCGCAGCGCTGACCGGTCGTTCGGAGAATTTTTGTCGTTGCCGGCGTCGTCGGCGCAGGCGTCTGCACGCGGCGGCATCGCGTCCGCTGGCGCGGTGGGCCTTGCCGGCGGCGTCCGCTCCGCCGCTGGCGTGGGAGCCGACACGCCGAAGTTTGGCGCGCTCTATCAGCAGCTCCAGCGCGAGGTGACCCGCTACATCGAGCAAGGCAGTGACAGCCAAGTCAGCCTGTCGCCGGAAGGCGCCTGGCGTCGTCAGCAGATGGCGGCCGGCGCGTCGGCGGGCAGCACCGCCGCCTGGGGGACCGGTTCGGCACTGCTGGAAGACACGGTGGCGTCGTCCGCGCTGCGCGGCCTGAATGCCGCAGGGACCGGGGCCACGGCGCCCTCGGCCAGCCCGGCCCAGCAGCAGGCCTTTGTGAATGACGTGCTGCCGCTGGCCCGCGAGGCGGCCAGCCGCCTGGGCGTCGCCCCGGAAGTGCTGACGGCGCAGGCCGCGCTGGAGACCGGCTGGGGCCGCGCGCCGATCCGTCGTGCGGACGGCAGCAGCAGCCACAACTTCTTTGGCATCAAGGCCGGTGGAACCTGGTCCGGCGAAGTGACCGTGGCGGCCACCACCGAGGTGGAGAACGGTCAGGCCGTCGCCCGTGATGCCAGCTTCCGCGCCTATGCGTCGCCGGCTCAATCCTTCGACGATCTGGCCAGCCTGCTGCAGGGCAGCTCGCGGTATCAGGCGGCCCTGGGGACCGGCGCGGATGCACGCGCCTACGGGCAGGCCCTGCAACGCGGCGGCTACGCCACCGATCCGGCTTATGCGGACAAGCTGGCGCGCGTGGCCGCTCGCATCCAGGGGAGCACGCCATGAGCGTCCACGCCGCAGCCTCAGCGCAGTTCAGCGGGCTCGACCAGCCCCGCCTCCAGCACCCGCGCCTGGATGATGCGGCCACTGGTCAGGTTGCGCACCCGGATCACGCCCTGGCGGGCACCGCTGTCCAAGGCCTCGCCCTGGGCCTCGACCCGCACGCCATCGCGGTTGGCCAGGATGCGGACCGCATCGCCCCGTCGCACCAGCACGGCCGCGACCAGCAGGCGCTTTTGCAGCACCTGACCGGGACGCAGGCTGGTGCGGGCCGCCAGACCCGTGTCCAGCGTCGAGATCGCATCCAGCGTCTGGCTGATGTCCCGACGCTGCAACTGCACCGCGTCCTCGCTCACGGCCTGGCCAGCGTTCACCGCCTGGACCACCACCAGCACCTCGGCGCTGAGGGTGGCGCGCAGCAGGAAGTCCTGCGGCGGCACACGGGCGTTGTCATCCACGCAGCGGGCCACCAGACGGATGCGGCTCAGGCTGCGGCTGTCCTGCATCGCGATGTCCCATCCCGCCGGGCAGGCCGGACGGGCACGCGGCGCGGGCTGGGTCAGCTGCACGTCCGCCGCCAGCAACCCGGCCTGATCGGCCTGGTCCAGCAGGGCGCGGCGGGCGGTCTCCATCACCTGGGTGTCCATGTCGATGGTGGCTGCCGGCAGGGCCGCCAGGGCAGTGGTCATTGAGGCCAGCAGGCCAACGAAAAGAAGGGGAACTCGCATGAGCATCGATTTCAGCAAGGCGGCCGGTGTGCACGACGACGCGCTGCGCCTGCGCGCGGAGCGGACGAAGGTGCTGGCCTCCAATATCGCCAACGTCAGCACGCCAGGGTATCAGGCGCGGGACATTGATTTTGCCGCCTCGCTCACCTCCGCTCTCGGGGCCGGTGACGGATTCGCCCAGGAACTGCCGCTGGACACCAGCGGGCAGGACTTGCTGTACCGCGTCCCCTACCACCCCTCGCAGGACGGCAACACCGTCGAGCTGGGCGTGGAGCAGGCGTCCTTCGCGCAGAACGCCCTGGACTTCCAGACCAGCCTGACCTTCGTGAACATGAAGCTCAAGGGTCTGGCCAAGGCGATTGACGGTCAATAAGGGAGTCAGCCATGTCTTTCAAACAGATCAGCCAGATCGCCGGTTCGGCGATGTCCGCCCAGACGGTGCGGCTCAACACCATTGCCAGCAATCTGGCCAATGCACAGTCCGCCGCCGGCAGCGAGACCAGCACCTATCACGCCCGCAAGCCGGTGTTTGCCGCACTGGCCGCCCGCGAGGGCCTGGGCGAGCAGCAACTGGCCGGCGCACGGGTGCAGGTGCTGGACGTGGTGGAAAGCCAGGAGCCGCTGCGCAAGGCCTATGAACCGGAGAACCCGCTGGCCAACGAAAACGGCGAGGTCTTCTATCCGAATGTGAATCCGGTGGCGGAGATGACCGACATGTTGTCGGCCTCCCGTGCCTTCGAGACCAATGTCGAAGTGCTGTCCCGGGTGAAGTCCATGCAGCAGTCCCTGCTGCGCCTGGGCGAAAGCTGAAACCCCTCTCTGTCACGGAGCCCCCCATGAGCACCGCCGTCACCAACACCTCTTCCAGCAGCAACACCACCAGCGGCGCCGGCATCGCCGGCAATGGCGAGCTGAGCACGCTGTTCACCACGCTGCTGGTGGCCCAGATCAAGAATCAGGATCCGCTGGCGCCGCAGGATCCGTCGCAGTTCGTCAGCCAGCTGACGCAGCTGAGCCAGGTCGAGTCGATGCAGCAGTTGACCTCGCAGGGCCAGACCAACACCAGCATGCTGGCCAGCCTGCAGCTGATGACGCTGGGCGCGCAGGTCGGCTCGACGCTGCAGGCAGCGGTGTCGTCGGTGTCGCTGTCGGGTCAGCCGGTGGACCTGCGCTTCACCCTCGATTCGTCCAGTCCCGCCAATACGCTGGTGATCACCGGCAGCGATGGCCGCGCGCAGCGGGTGGAGCTGGGGTCGATGAGCCGCGGTGAGCAGGCCTACACCCTGGACCCTGCCAAGCTCGGCCTGGGCAACGGCACCTACACCGTCAGCGTGGAAACCCAGAACAAGCAGAGCGTGACGATGGAGACGCTGGCACGCCTGGACGGCGTGCGGCTGTCCGCCGACGGCAACGTCATGCTGCAACTGGCCGGGGTGGGGGAAGTCACCAGTCAGGCCATCACCCAGTTCAAGGGCCGCTCGGGCAACTGAGCCGGGTCCGGCCGTCCTCACGCCCAGCAGTCCGCTGCATCGTTCCTCAGTCCACTGAAGTCCACCCATCGTCCGCTCAACCGTCCCACGGAGGCCCTCATGAGTTTCGAAATCGCACGCTCCGGCATCAACGCCGTCAATGCCAGCCTGGAGACCATCAGCAACAACATCGCCAACTCCGGCACCTACGGCTTCAAGTCGAGCCGCACCAATTTCTCGGCGATGTATGCCGACAGCCATGCCAATGGCGTGGAAGCCAGCTCGCAGTCGCAGAGCATCGACATCGGCGGCGGCCTGTTCAACACCGGTCGCGGCATGGACGCCATGATCCAGGGCCGGGGCTTCTTCCCGGTGAAGGACGATGCCGGCCAGACGGTGTTCACCCGCGTGGGCATCTTCAGCGTCGACAAGAACGGCTTCGTCATCGACAGCATGGGCCGCAAGGCCCAAGGTTACGCCGCGGTGCTGGATGCCAACGGCAAGCCGGTGGACGGCGCCGGCCTTGGCGCCTTTGGTGATCTGAAGGTGGCCACCGGACAGATCCCGGCGCAGGCCAGCCAGAAGCTCAACTTCAACGGCAACCTGAGCGCCGACTGGACGGTGCCCACCGCCGCGCCCTTCAACAAGGACGATCCGCTCACCTACAACAGCTCGGTGACCTCGGTGGTGTATGACTCGCTGGGCACCAAGCACAGCGTGACGCAGTACTTCGTGAAGACCGGCACCGGCACGGCGGATGCCTATTACAGCTTCGACGGCGCCGCGCCAGCGGGTGTGGGTGCCACCCTCAGCTTCAATGCGCAGGGTCAGCTGACGGCCGTGCCGGCGGTGACGCTCAATGCCACGCCCACCAACGGCGCCGCCGCGATGGCCCTGGCCATCGACTACACCGGTACGACGCAATTCGCCGGGGACACGACGACGCTGACCAACGCCACCGACGGCTACGCGGCCGGCACGCTCACCGGCACCAGCATCAGCGAAGACGGCTCGCTGGTGGCCACCTACAGCAATGGCGAGAAGCAGACGGTGGGCACGCTGGCGGTGGCGACCTTTGCCAACGAAAGCGGCCTCACGCCCCTGAGCGACACCAGCTGGTCGTCCAGCCAGGCCAGCGGTGTGGCGCTGTATTCGCGTCCGGGCGCAGGCACGGCAGGCAAGCTGGCCGCCGGCTCGCTGGAGCAGTCGAATGTGGACATCACCGGGGAACTGGTCAACCTGATGAGCGCGCAGCGCAACTATCAGGCCAACACCAAGGTGATCTCCACCGAGAACGATGTGATGCAGGCCCTGATGCAGGCCGTCTAAGGACCCGCCATGGATGCCCTGATCTACACGGTGATGAGCGGCGCGGAGCGCATCCAGCGCGCGCAGTCGGTCCATGCCAACAACCTGGCCAACCTGGAGACGGCCGGCTTTCGGGCCAACCTGGAGCAGGCCAGCGCGGCGCAGGTGAAAGGCTACGGCTACGACGCCCGCCATCTGGCGCAGGAACGGTCGGACGTGATCAGCGCCCGGGCGGGCAGCCAGCGGGAGACCGGTCGCGAACTCGATCTGGCGCTGCAGGGCGACGGTCTGTTTGCAGTGGCGCAGGACGGGCCGGACGGCCGTGAGGCCTACACCCGGGCAGGCACCTTCACCCTGGACGCCGAAGGCCGGCTGATGCTGGGCCGGCATGCGGTACTGGGGGAGGGCGGCCCGATCGTGCTGCCGCCGCATGACCGGCTGGAGGTGCTGTCGGACGGCACGATCTCCATCCTCAGCGGCGGTGCGACCGAAATGCAGCCGGTGGACAAGCTCAAGCTGGTCAAGCCGGACTTCGCGACGCTGACCAAGAACGAGGCCGGTCTGCTGGTGACGCGCAATGGCCAGGCGCCGGACAGCGACCCGTCGGTCAAGGTGGCCGCGGGCAAGGTCGAATCGAGCAATGTGTCCGCTGTGGAAGAGATGGTGGCCACGATGAATCTCGCGCGGGATTTCGAGCTGCAGATGCGGCTCTACAAAGCGACCGACGGAATGGCCGATGCCGGCGACCGTCTGATGCGCGAATGACGACCCAGATCAAGCAAAGGAGTGCTTCATGAACCCAGCCATGTGGATCAGCAAGACCGGCGTGCAGGCCCAGGATGCCAAGCTGCAGGCCATTGCCAACAACCTCGCGAACGTGAACACGGTGGGCTTCAAGCGCGACCGGGTGATGTTTGAAGACCTGTTCTATCAGGTGGAGCGTCAGCCGGGCGCGCAGGCGGCGGACGGCACGGCCGCGCCGACCGGCGTGCAGCTGGGCAATGGCACGCGATTGGTGGGCACGCAGAAGGTGTTCACCAATGGCAGCCTGCAGTCCACCGGGCAAAGCCTGGATGTGGCGATTGTCGGCAATGGTTTCCTGCAGGTGGAAGGGCCGGATGGCCGGGCAGCCTACACGCGGGCCGGGCAGTTGCAAATCAATGCGGATGGGCGGCTGGTGAATGCGCATGGGCTGCGGATTCAACCGGAGATCACGGTGCCGGCGAATGCAACGGCCATCACCATTGGCGAGAACGGTGTGGTGACGGCACGGGTGGCGGGCAGTGCGACGCCGACGGAACTGGGTCAGCTGCGGTTGACGAATTTCCTGAATCCGGCCGGACTGATGGCGCTGGGCGACAACCTGTTCCAGGAGTCGGTGGCCAGCGGGACGCCGGCCGAAGGGGTGCCGGGGGAAAACGGTCTGGGCACGCTGAAGCAGGGGTCGCTGGAAGGCTCGAATGTGCAGGTGGTGGAAGAGATGGTGGACATGATCGCCGCTCAGCGCACCTATGAGATGAACACGAAGGTGCTGTCCGCCGCGGACAACATGCTTCAGGTGCTGGCGCAGGCGGCGCGCTGATCATGGCAGCCGCTCGCACACTGCTGAAGGGGGCCGCTGGCGCGGTGCTGGTGCTGTTGTCGGCCTGCAGCGCGATGGCGCCGCCGCAGTGGCCCAGCAACGATCCCGGGCCGGTGCCGTTGCCGATCGCGGCGACGCCGCGGCCGGCGGGGGGCGGAGTGTTTGTCGCGGGGCGGAGTGCCAGCCTGATTGCTGACACGCGGGCCTTCCGGTCGGGGGATGTGCTGACCGTGGTGCTGGAAGAAGCAACGCAGGCGTCGAAGAAGGCCGATACCCAGATGGGGAAGGACAGCAACGCCGGCCTCAACCTCGATCTGAATGGCAAGACACGGGCGTATGGGCTGGGAGCCGAACGTTCATTCAATGGCAGCGCGGCCAGCTCGCAGCACAACACCCTGCAAGGAGCCATTACCGTGGTGGTGCAGGAAGTGATGGGGAACGGGTTGCTGCGGGTGGCGGGGGAAAAAAGCCTGACGCTGAACCAAGGGGAAGAGCTGGTGCGGGTGGCGGGATACGTGAGACCCGCGGACGTGGACAGCGACAACCGGGTGTCGTCCCAGCGGGTGGCGAATGCGAGGATCCTCTACAGCGGGAGAGGGGCGTTGGCGGATGCGAATACGCCGGGGTGGTTGTCGAGGTGGTTCGTGTCGCCTTGGGCACCGATTTGATTTGGGGCGCTTCGTTGGTGTTGGTTTGGGGGTGTTGGGGGGGAGCGCGGAGGGAGGGGGTTGGGGGCCTGTTTGAGGCGTGACAGCGCCGGAGGCGCGCGGG